>JBBIOV010000001.1:0-106748 GCA_037443185.1 bacterium
TTAAATTTAAATAATTGGAAAGAGTATCAGGATATTATAACTGATAGTTTGTGGATTATTGACGAACGAGACAAGTCGGGCTCGCATAAGGGCGACTATCATGGAAATTTCATTCCGCAAATTCCAAATCAATTAATGAGAAGATTTACCAAGAAGGGCGATGTTGTTTTGGATACTTTTTTAGGAAGCGGAACAACCTTAATTGAGTGTAAAAGATTGAGCCGAAATGGCATCGGGGTTGAACTTTTACCAAAAGTTGCAGAAATAGCGAAACAAAGAATTAGCCAAGAAACATTATTTAATTCTAAAGAAAAAATTTTTTCTATAATTTTAGTTGCTGATAGCACTAAAGAAACTACGCGGAAAAAAGTTGAAGAAGTATTAAGAAATCATGGCAGACAAAATGTACAGTTAATTATAATGCACCCGCCCTATCACGATATTATTAAATTTAGTGATAGACCAGACGACTTAAGTAATGCTAAATCCGTAAAAGATTTTCTAAAACTTTTTGGTGATGTTGTTTCTAATTTTTTAGATTTACTTGAAAGGAAACATTATTTAGCAGTAGTAATCGGCGATAAGTATACAAATTCTGAATGGGTGCCTTTAGGATTTATGACTATGCAAGAAGTACTACAACGAGGAGGAAACAATTTAATATTGAAGAGCATTTTAGTTAAAAATATGGTTAATAATCGCGCCAAAAGAAATCAGGAACACTTATGGCGTTATAGAGCCTTGGTCGGGGGCTTCTATATTTTTAGGCACGAGTACATTTTATTATTTCAAAAAAGATAAATATGTTAGTTTCAAAAAAAGAATTAGCAAATCTAAAGTTAAAGTCTATTAGGTCTGATGACTTAAAGAAATTAGCTGAAAATTTAGGTATTGACGCGAAAGACACCGCTTCAAATCTTATTAAAAAGCTAATTGACGTTTCGCAAAATAAAATTGATGAATTTATTAAAAAGAGATATCAAGAACAAGTTAAAGAGAGACAGAAACTTATATCTGATGAGGCATTAAAACAGGAATTATTAAAGGTTCAGGAGTTTAGATGGGGCGTTGTTCAAGGACAATTGGACCAAAAAATTCAAACCGAGTATGTCCGGCGATTTGTAAGATATGAAGATTTGATAAATGGCGTAAAAAGTAAATTGCACGATGATATAACACATTATGTGATAGCTACTTGGTATAACCACTGGACTACGGTTTTAATTGAAGATCATATTAGCCAACATCCAAAAATAATTCCGACGCTTAAAAATAATTTTGGCGTTGACATCTTTTTTGATAACCAACCGTTTGACTTGAAAATTACATATCTACCAAAAGATTTTACACTTGAACAAGTTTTGAAAAATCCAAAAGATTTGATTGTTTGGCTTTACGAAAACCAAGGAGCACAAAGATTTGGTGCTGACAACAGATTTTTTGTAGTTTTGGCAAGCAAAAATAATTTGGAAGAAAGTTGGAAACTAAAAAGAGATTTTGATTTTGTGTTTAGTGAGATTGATAAATTTTTTAACAATGCTTCGGTATCAATAAAAGATGAAATTGTTTTTAGTTTTAAAAAGAAAACTTATACAACAATTTCAAAAATTTTAATTATTACAAAATAAATAAGTTATTGGGAATTAGAACAAGATAAGGCAATCAAGAATTTCCTGAGGGATAATAGAAGTCCATCTAAAGAAAGTTTATTTAACTTATTTTATGAAAATTTCCTACACCCCGATTTGGAAACCGAATTTACTCATAAAGTCGCTAGAAATGTAATAGAAATTAGCTACGATTATTATTTAAAGTTATCGCCTAAAAAGAAATTTCATTTTTTACGCGCCCTCGGCAAACTTTTTGATGTGGTTTTATCGATGAAAATATGGGAATTTCAATTATCTCGAGATGACGCTTCTTGGTACTGGAAAGGTGTTCCGACTTATTTTTTAACTTTATCTCATTTGATAGAACCGCTCGAGGTTTTACGCTACGAAATTGGCACAGTTGATAAAAATCGGCTCTATTCAAAAATTGTTTGTGTAGAAGGAGAGTCAGAGAGTAATTTTATAAAAACATTATACTTAACCACAAGGATATCTAATTTTGATTTTTCAACTTATAACTATCAAGGAAAGGGAGAAATAAAGAATCTAATTCACTTTATAAAAGAAAAGAATCGTCAGGGTGTTAGGGTTTTTATTGCTTATGATACCGACAGACAATCAACCTCTTTTAATAAAAAAATTAAAAAGAGATGTAAAATAGAAAAATTTTTCTATTTTAAAAAAGATTTTGAAAGTTCATTCCCCCCAGAAATTTTAAAATATGCAATAGAAGATTATATTAAAAGATTTACAAAGCTAAAAGTTAAATTAGATATTAAAGACTTGAACGATTTAATTTCTCAAAAAGAGTCATTTTTAAAATCATTTGAGAAAAAATATAATATAAAAATTAATAAAGCAAAATTTGGAAGTATTTTAGGTAAAATTATGGCAAGTATAATCAGTCGATATTGGAACGAAATTTTTAAAAAGAAACGAAAAAAAAATTTTTAATTCCGAAATTTTTAAATTTTTAAAATTTCTAATTTCCTAAACGGCAGTTCGCCTGCAAAGCGGGCGGAAATGGAAGCGAGGGCGGGGCGGGCATTCCTTTTCCCCGAACCCCTTTTCCTTCTTGCTCCACCCGAGCGTAAAATTTCAGAAATCAGCATCGGGATTTTCGCGGAAAAAGGTTCGGATTTTGTCCAAGAGAGGTAGTCAATTTATAAACTTTCGTTTTTTCTTGCGCTTGGCTAAAGCAAAAAGGAATTAGTTTTAAGGGAGAGGTTTTTGGCTACTTTGCAGTTGTGCTGACTTTTTTTATAAGCGGGATTTATTTTATTTTTTGTGAGTTTTCCTGCATAGTTTTTTATTTCTCTTTGAAACATTCGTAAAAATTGTCAAGGTGTTAGTTTATCTGGATATTTTTTCGTTTTTGCAATAATTTTTTTTATCATCAACTTTATTTATTTTTAATAAAATATAATTTTTTTAACTTGATGTTATAATAATATTGATTATTATAATATTGAAAAATTTAAAATGAATTTTAAATTACTTGTAATTGTTAATTCTCTAAAAGCAGTTTGATAAAAAGGTAATTCAGCAACGATATAAAAAGAGTTTAACTTTAAAGTCTTATGAGTGAAGTAAAGAATTATCAGCTTAAAATAATCAAGGTTGACCAGTTGGTAATGAAAGAATTAAAAATTAATCTTTTATAAAATTTTAATCATTTCATTGCCAAAATGGTTGGATAGTTAAAAAATATATGGAACAAAAACTACTACCACAAAATAATAATCAAGAAGGAGCCTCAAATAATTTAAAAAGTAAAGCTTCTACAAAAGTAATATGGGCTTTGTTGGGATTTTTGGTAATTTGATTTATGACTGTGATTGCTTGGGTTAATTTTAGTAAATCAACAAAAAAACAAGTCGAAGTTATACCACTTTTTAATTTTCAATCATTACAAGATATTCCTATTCAGTCTTCTGAAAATTCATTTAACAATATAACAGAACCAAACAACAGGTTATTTAATCTGGATAAAATTTTGACCGCTTTTCCTGTATTAAAACACAAAAAAGCTTACTATCTTAAAATGGAGATATTTGGATTGCAGATTTAGCGCAGCCACAAAATAACCCAAAACTCTTGCTTGATATCAAAGAAGAAATTTTATCTTTTGATATTTCCAATAACCAAGATTTTTTAGCATATTCTATCAAACGTAATTTTTCGAAAGATGATGAATTTGTTTTGAACGATGATGAATTTTCTGCAGCAGGAGATACACTCTTAATTAGAAATCTTAAAAATTATTCTGAATTTGAATTGTATTTTATAAAAATTCAAAAGATATGCAAATTCGTAGCATTTTATTTTCTCATGATGACAAGAAATTGTTTTTTTCAAACAATTGAATTTGGATAGCAGATTTAACTACCAAAAGCCTAAAAAAATATGCAACTTTGGAAAAAACAGTTTTTGTAATATTTATTTGCTCCAAGATATAAGCATGGATGGCCAGCGTATTTTAGCACAAAAGCCCTGTTACGAGGGTAGTTTTCAAGTAGTGTTTAATGTGGCCACAAAAAAAATCGAAGGCGCCTTCGATAATGGCTATGTTGAAGGATGAACTCATGCTATCGGATTTTTGACAAATAATTTATTGCTTGCCGGGAATGATGAGGATAAGAGGGAAAGAAAAAATCTAGTAGTAAGGCTTGGTGTTTATGATGTATTAGGCAAATTGATTAAACAAATTCAAAAAACAAATGAATTTCCTCTTTACTTTGATAATAAATCAGTTGCTGAAAAGATAATCATAAGCCTTTCATCAGACAAACCCACAATCAAAAGTCAATCGATATATGAACTCAATTTAAAGACATTTACCTTGGAAGAATTTTTATCAAAGAAAAATATCGTCGCTATTTTACACGATGATGGCAACAATAGTGTTTGGCTAACAGATACTGTTTTAGAAAATCTGATATTTATTGATGTAAATATAAAAGTACAAAGAGCAGATTATCTCAGTTTGAAGCTAAAATAAGAATTGCTACGTTTATCATTAGCTTTACAAAAAAAATCCTGAAGTGGAAGCTCGTGTTAGGCAAACAAAAATAAAAATGGAGGCAAGCAAAATTTTTTTCCGTTTCACCTCTCAAAAATAATTAATTTCTGAAATAAAAATTATTTTTTGCGTTATAAAGTGCCAAGTTGTCAATATCAAAACTTATGCTACAATTTTAATATAAAATCAAAAAAATAATTCTATTTTAACCCCTTAATTTTAAAGAAAAATAAACAATTAAATTAAAAATTTGTTTTTCATTTAATTGAATTTTTAATAATTTGGTTTTTTTAAAAAAGTCTATTAAAATAAAAAAAAACAAAACCGAACATGTCAAAAATTTCCGTTAAAAGAAGAAAATTTGAAATCAAAATTAAACAAAAACGGCGTCGAAAAATTAAAAAATTAAAAGAAAAATATTTGCTTGCAAAAACTAAACAAGAAAAACAAAAAATAGTAAAAAAGCTTATGAAAATTGCATCATTTTTTGATGTTAAAAAAATTAATTAAGTTTTTGCAAATACTTTTTTATTGACTTTAAATCAAATCTTTACAAAATAAAGAAGAGATATTTTTTCTTATTTTTTAACATTAAAATTAAATAACATTAACAGACAATTTTGATGACTTTATTTTACAAAAAAATAATTTTTATAATTATTTTTGTTTTTGCTGCTGGATTTGGACTTTTTGTCTTAGTGATTTTTAAAAATGATACAACAAAAAAAGATTATTTAGATTTTTCATTGAATAAAACAAGTGATAATTTGACTTTAAATAATATATCTTTAAAAACTCAAGAAGTTGATAAAGCCAGCATTGAAACAGTGGCGGAAGATTTAAAAATTCCTTGGGAGTTAGTTTTTTTACCTGATGGAAGTCTTTTAATTAGTCAACGACCTGGGATGATAAAAAAAATTAATAAAAATGAAGATAAACTTTTTTTTATTGAAGAAGTAGAACATATTGGCGAAGGTGGACTTTTGGGGATGGCACTACATCCAAATTATCGGAAGAATCATTGGATTTATCTTTATTTAACAACAAAAGGGAACAGAGGTTTAAAAAATAGAGTTGAACGATATAAATTTGAAAATGACAGACTTTTGGAGAAAACAATTATTTTGGATAATATTCCTGCCAGTACTTTTCATAATGGAGGGCGAATAGCCTTTGGTCCCGATGAAATGCTCTATATTACAACCGGTGATGCGCAAAATCCCAATTTAGCTCAAGACATTAATTCTTTAGCAGGAAAAATTTTAAGATTGCGCGACGATGGCTCAATTCCATCTGATAATCCTTTTAAGAATGCTGTTTGGTCTTATGGCCATCGTAATCCCCAAGGACTTGCCTGGGATTTCCAAGGTCGCCTTTTTGCGACAGAACATGGGCCCTCGGGAAATTTTTTACCAAATTGCTGTCAAGATGAGATAAATCTTATTGAAAAAGGAAAAAATTATGGCTGGCCAAAAAGTTTCGGAGATAAAGTGACAAATAACACCGTGGCTCCTTTTTTACATTCAGGACATAATACATGGGCACCTTCTGGAGCCACTTTCGTAAAGGAAAGATTATTTTTTGGCGCTTTGCGAGGTGAGGCACTTTATGAAGCAGTGATTAAAGATAATAAAATTGTCGCCTTAAAAGAATATTTTAAGGGTGTTTTTGGCAGAGTTCGTAATGTAGTTTTGGGGCCTGACGGTTTTCTTTATATTTTAACATCAAATACTGATGGTAGGGGAATTGCGAAATTAGGTGATGATAAGGTTATTAGAATTAATCTGCAATCGTTTTAATCTTTAAAAATTGTGTTAGTTAATGTTCTATTGGTAGTAACTTTTAAAATTAAATGCCAAAAATTAAATTTCGACTGTATTTATAAATTGGAGATTGATTTTTTATAAAATAATTATAAAATAAATCAAAATAAAGGTCGAATAAAATAATCTTTAAGAAGTTAATTTGGTTTATTTTACAAAAATGAATAAAAAATTAATTTGGGGAATAATTATAGTGATAATTCTTTTAGTTTTATGGGTATTATCAGGCACTAAAAAACAGTTTGAGTCTCAAGTGCCTGAACCATTTGCTATTGCTTTAAATGAATTAAATAAATCAGGTCAAAGTGGTACAGCAATGTTTAAAGAAGTAAAAGGCAAGGCAACTGTTGTTATTACTTTAAATAATCAACCCAAAGACACCGAAGAACCAGCTAATATTTATTTTGGTTCTTGTCAAGAGCCTCAACACGCTAAATATTCTTTACATCCAGTAAAAGACGGTTTTTCAGAAACTATTTTAGATGTTCCTCTTTCTCGCATTTTGTCTGAATTGCCGCTTTCCTTGTTTGTTCATAAATCGGAAGAGGAACTTCAAAATTATGTTGCTTGCGGCGAAATTATCAAGCCTGATAATCAAGATACAGAGACTAAATAAACTTTTTATCTTAATTTTTAATAACAAAAATTTTTTAAAAAAAGTTTTTTATCAAAATTTTCGCTTGAAAAATTGTAATTTCTATGTATTAGATGTTACTTATTTTCGCAAGCACAAATTTAAATGAAAATTTGACGATGAAAAATCAAAAACCATTGCCCATTTTTTTTAAATGAAATACCAGAAAAATAAATAAAAATTAACAAAAAAATACTAAAATAAAAATTTTTGCTATTTTTACCATTGGTTGTTTAAGTGGAAATTTTTTGTTGATTGAACGATATAGCGTCAATGAATTTTTTGAATAATTCCTAAAAAATATCTTTATAATCTAAAAATATTTCGCTACACTTTGGTTATATTTGCAATATCTTTGGCATCTTTAGTTTTTAATGCTATGTTTAACTGGTTTTAAATAATAAAACAATAAATATTTTAATTGTTTTTTAATTATATATTAAACTTGCGTTTGATAATTTTTTATGCAAAAATAAAAAAATAAAAAGTTTAGATTTGCGGTAATTTTATATATAATGATTAATTTATTTTAATTAAAATATTTTAACATTATGAATGGAAATGACCAAAAAATTTTATCAAAGAAAGAACGTCGTGAGTTAAAGAGAAAAGAAAAAGAGGCGTTTATGCAAAAAGAAAAAACTAAAAAAATGATTAAAAAAATTGTCAGTTATTTTTTTATAGGCTTGATTATTATAGTATTTCTATCATTTCTTTTTAAAGGGGAAAAAAATTCCGGTTCCTCAATTTCTCAAATTGAAATTAAGCCAAACGATTTAATTAAAGGCAATAAAGAAGCCAAAGTAGTTTTAATTGAATACAGCGATTTTCAATGTCCCGCTTGTGCCTTTTTTTTCCCTATAGTTAAAAGATTGTTTGAGGAATATAAAGATAAAATTGTTTTTGTGTATCGTCATTTTCCTTTACCTCAACATAAAAACGCGAAATTAGCTGCTATTGCGTCTGAGGCAGCGGCAAGGCAAGAAAAGTTTTGGGAAATGCACGATAAACTATTCGAGAACCAAAAGTTTTGGGGCGAAGAAAAAAATGCCAAAGATATATTCATTAAATATGCCCAAGATCTTGGTTTAGATTTAGAGAAATTCAAAAGTGATCTTAATTCAAAAGAAATTGCTGATAAAGTGGAAAGCGATTTTCAAGGTGGTTTAAGTTTAAAAGTTAATGCCACACCTTCTTTTTTTCTAAATGGCAGATATTTAAATCCTAGTAAAGTTGAAATAAGTTCTGAAGAAAAATTCAGGGCTTTACTAAAGGCAGAAATTGAAAAAATGGATAGCGCTAATGAAAAACAAGATTCTCTAAATAATCTTCAAAATACAGATAATAAAACAAAATAAAATTTTTTTAAGTCAAAAAAGTAGGCGAAAAAATAAAGGTAATTAATTAAAAATGATAATATTTTGCTGATAAATATTTAAAAGCGGCAAATAAAGGATATTTTTTGTTAAGTGGCGTTTTAAAAATGATTAAAATTTAAAAATTGTTCTACAGAGAAAATAATTTAAAGAAAATAAATATAGTGTTAAAAATAACGATATATAAAATTTTTTGATATATTGGCAAGATTTTTGTTAAAAGTTATTTTTATATATCCTAAAATTTATATCTTTTTAAAGCATCCTTTAAAAACAAATAAATTTAATATCAAAAATAAAAAATTTTTAGTCAAAACTTTCAAATTAATAAAATTATCAAAAATTACTGACCTGAGTATCTGTGTTTGTTTTTTATTTAAATTAATAAGTCTCCGTAGTTCAATGGATAGAACATAAGCCTCCGGAGCTTAAGATACAGGTTCGATTCCTGTCGGAGACATTAAAATTAGTTTTTAATATTTTAAAAAGTGTTTGACAATTAAAATATCAGGGAAGATTTAGTTAATTGAAAACTTTAGATATATAAAAAAACTATCAAAGTGTGACTACAATATAAAAGTTTTAAAAAAAATGCAAATTATCAAATATCACAATGAATCTCAAATTTATCAAGCCGCTTTAGCTTTAAAAAACAATAAAATTGTTGTATTGCCGACTGATACGGTTTATGGATTATGCGGCAATGGACTTAAAAAAGAAGTTCATAAAAAAATTTATCAAATTAAAAAAAGAACCCCTAATAAAGTATTTCCACTTTTTGTCAAGGATCTTGCGATGGCAGAGGAAATTGTTTTTTTAAATAATTGTCAAAAAAAATTTTTGCGCCAAATTTGGGCTGGCAAGGTTTCAGTAGTGTTAAAAATTAAAAATAAAAGAATTTTGAAGATTTATCATCAAGACACAATCGCCTTAAGAATACCTAATCACTATATTATTTCAAAAATTTTTGAATTTATCAATTTTCCCCTTATTGGCACCTCGGCTAATATTTCTGGAATGCCAGAAGCTTTAAGTGCAAGAGAAATCGTTAATCAATTTAAAAATGAAAAAATAAAACCAGATTATCTTTTAGATTTCGGAATGTTGCCTAAAAGTCAAACTTCAACTATTATTGATATATGTGATGAAGACGCAAAGATAATAAGAGAGGGTGCTTACTTAAGTAGTGAGTTAATCACTATTTGGCTTTCTTGCAATGAAAAATGATTTTATTTATAAATATTAAATTAAATAAAAAAAAGAAATCGAATATTTTGAATTTATTTGTAATATGACTTTAGATGATTTTATTAAAATTTGGATAATTGGCCATGGCGGACGCGCTTTAATAATTTTAATAGGCTCACAAATTTTAATTCATATTATACGATATTTATTTAATAAGAGATTTTTAAAATTCGTCGCTGATATTGGTATAAAAGATAAAAATAGAAAAAAAGATAAAAAGAAAGAAATCGAATTACGGCTTAAAACAATTCGCAGCGTAGTTATTAATGTCTCCAGTACTATCATTTATATTATAACTATCACCTTGATTTTAGCCGAATTTCAAGTAAACATTGGTCCCATTTTGGCTGGAGCAGGAATAGCTGGGTTAGCAGTTGGTTTTGGGTCAAAAAAACTTGTCGAGGATTATATTGCCGGACTTTTTGTGTTGATTGAAAATCAATTTGTTAAAGGTGATACTGTTGAATTTTTAGGACTTGGAGTTAAAGGGAAAGTTTATGGCTTTAATTTAAGAAGGACAGTTATTTTAGGACAAAATGGCGAATTGATTTATGTTCCCAACGGACAAATTGCCAGGGTAGTTAATTATTCAAAAATGAATAAATCATTTAAAAAAGATGAAAGTCAAAAAGGAACAAATTAAAGTAATTTTCGAAAAAATTATACATATTACCAAATTTCTTTACCGTTTAATTCCAACAGTGCTGTTAATTTTTATTTTAATTAGTTTTTGGGGTAGTTTTTCAGTTATTTTTAGTGATTATAAAAAATATCCAAACCAAGAAATTTTAACAATGTATCAAGGCGCTCCAGAGATAGCGGTTATTGATTTAAAAGGAATAATTGGGCCAGATAATGATAACGGATTTAATTTTGGGACTTTATCAAGTGGAATGTTTATTAAACTTTTGGAGTATTTGAAAAAACAAGATAATATTGTAGGAATAATCATTTTAGTAAATTCACCAGGCGGTACAGCTGTTGATTCAGATATTATTGCTTCTAAAATCAAATCATTAAAACTCAATAAAAAGATCGTTAGTTATATTGAAAATGTCGGTGCTTCGGGGGCTTATTTGGTAGCTTCTCAATCCCATAAAATTATCGCTCATCCCCAGGCGCTTGTTGGAAGTATTGGTTCAAAAATTGAACTTCCTAAAATAAAAGAGTTTGCTGATAAGATTGGTTTTAAAGTTGTATCAATTAAATCCGGCAAATTAAAAGATATAACTTCGCCTTTTAAAGATATTACTGCGGAAGAAGAAAATATTTTACAAAAATTAGTTGATGAAAGTTATGAATATTTTGTTGGTTCAGTTGCTGAAGGCAGAAAACTTTCTCTTGCTCAAGTTAGGGAATTAGCTGATGGCAGCGTTTTTTCTGGCAATTATGCCAAAGAATTAAAATTAGTTGATGAAGTAGGTTTTTTTGAAGATGCTAAAAAGCAAATCGAAGAGCTTTTGGGCGCTCAAACGCCTTTAACTTATAAGCGTTATTATTTTTTACAAAGTCCCATTGAGAAATTGTTAGGGCTTTTAATGAATAAGTTCAATGCTTTAGAAAATCTTTTTTCAAGTCGTTTCTGGCGTACTCTTTATCTGTGGGAGTAATTTGTTGTTTTTATTTAAAAAGCCTCGTAAAAATTCTTCAGAGGTCATTTCTTTTTTTCCTGCAGGTTTAAGTTTTTCAATTAACAAAACGCCATCTTTTACTTTTAAGCATAGCTTTTGATTATAAACAAAGAAAATAGAAGGTGGCTGCGGAATTGATTTTTTCAAAACCGATGCTTTTAAAATTTGGATTCTGATCTTTTCAAAATAAGTGTAAGCAATGGGCCAAGGTTGATACGCGCGAATTTTTCTTTCTATTAAATCAACTGGTTCGTTGAAATTAATTTGAGCCTCATTTTTTTTAATCAGTGAGGTATATGTTGCTTTTAAGTTATCTTGGGGTTGAACTTTTAGTTTACCAGTTAGATAATTAGGAAGAATTTTTTTTAGAAGTTTAA
Source organism: bacterium (assembly GCA_037443185.1). Taxonomy (GTDB): domain Bacteria; phylum Patescibacteriota; class Minisyncoccia; order 2-01-FULL-47-10; family JBBIMT01; genus JBBIMT01. Next base: position 11,722 of record JBBIOV010000001.1, read on the forward strand.
CGCCTTCTATTGCCATTTTCTTTTCTAAAGATCCAGTTGTGTCTTCTTGGGTGATAGCAATTTTTTCTTGGGCAATGATTGGACCGGCATCTAACTCTTTTGATATTTTAATTAAAGTTATACCTGTTTCTTTTTCATTATTTATTATAGTCGCTTGAGTTGGTGAAGGTCCACGATATTTTGGCAAAAGTGACGGATGAATATTTATAATACCAAAAGGCTCAAAAATATTTAAAATATCTTGTGGGATTATTTTCCCATAAGCCGCTAATATTCCAAATTGTACATTTAATTGTCTCAATAGATTAGCAAATTTGTTATCTAATTTCAATGGTTGCCAAATTTCAATTTTATCGTTAAATTTCAAATTATGAATTTTTACTTCTTTTTTAACTGGCGTTTCTTTAATTTGATATCCTCTTCCTGAGGGTTTATCTGGCTGGGTAATAACCAAAATTGGCTTATATCCTATGTTAAGTAGCCCTTTTAAGATATCAGCGGCAAATTCGGAAGTGCCCCAAAAAATAAACCTCATAAATTTTTATTATTTTTGCCATTTATCACAAATTAATATACCATTTAAATGATCTGTTTCATGTTGAATAACTCTTGCTAGTAATCCTTTAGCATGTAATTTAAACTTTTTTCCGTCTTGATCTTGGGCGACTAAAACGAGTTTTTTTGATCTTAAAACCACTCCTTTTTTGCCTGGTAAACTTAAACAACCTTCTTCATCCAATTGCTTTTGTGTTGAAAGCTTTTTTATTTGGGCGTTAATGAAAACATAACCCCCTTCTATCGGCTTGGGAGTTATTTTTTCGAATCTCCATCCTGACAACTCTTTATCAAAAGCCATCTCATCAATGACAAATAGCTTAATATTTTTACCAATTTGAGGAGCGGCTAAACCAATACCATTTACCTCTTTCATTTTTTTTATCATTAAAGGAAAAAGCGCTTGAAGTTCCGGGGTAATTTTTAATATATCAACCGATATTTTTCGCAATATTTTATTTTTTGGTCCAACTTCAAGTTCCATAGCGTTAAATTTATTTTAAATTATCTTATTTAATTTTAAAAAAATAAACACTATAAAATCGTTTTAGGTTCAACATCAATATCAGCTTTAACAGGAATTAATTGCAATAATTTATTTTTATACTTAAATGAATTTAAAGAAAATTTCATTATAATATTATAACTTAAGTTTTTTTTAGATATTTTTTTTAAAGGACCTTGTAATATTATGTCATTTTCTGTCAAGTTAAATTTTTTTATACATAACTTAACTGCTTCTGATAAAACATCAAAAAGCATTTTGGCGCGAGGTAAAAGATTCATTTTTTTAGCAACAAGAGTAAGCTTGACAATCTTATAAAAAGGAGGATATTTCATCATTTTTCGTAATGTTAATTCCTCATTGAAATCAAATTGTTCTAAAAAATCTTGGAATGATTGAATTATTAATTTTTGGGAAAGGCTATTTAGTTTCAATAGATTAAGATAAGTTTTTTCTTTTGCATTATAATCAGGAAAAAATAAGTCATAATCTATATTTAAAACGACTGCCAAATCAACTGGAGGGTAAAAATCTGGTGTGATTTTAAATAACAAGGAGGTACCAATTAAAACAGCGGGAGATGAAGCGTAAAATTCTTTGATTATCTCTAATTGTTTTTTATTTGTTAGCGCGTTATTTAAATCAAATTTAAAAATTTTCAACTGAGGAAAATTTTCTTTTATTTTTTTATAAATAAATTCACCACCTAATTGAAAATAGCCAAAGTTATGACCTTTGCACTTTGGACAAAAATTAAAAGCATTGTCTATTTTCTGGCAGATATGACATATTAAATGATTATCTTGTAAATGTAAACTTAAAAAACATCTATTACATTTTGGCACAAAGCCGCAATTTTTACATAAAACAACTTTAGCATACCCTTTTTTATTGAGATATAAAAGCGCTCTTTTTTTAGTATTGATAATCTTATTTAAATTTTCTTGAAGTGCCTCTGAAAAAATTTTTTCTTCATTTATCAATGAATCATTGTCTTTAAGTTTGATAAATTGGTATGGAGCAATAAATTCTTTTTTTTGGTGATTTTTTAAGGATATAAAGTGAGAACCTAATACTTGATCCACTAATAAAACTTTTATGCCCAGTTTTTGATTAAAAATTTTAAGCGCTGTTCTGGCGTCATATTTTGGGTGTTGGTCCCAAGATTTAAAATAATCGCTGTTGGCGTTGTATAAAATAATAAGATTAACTTTAGAATTTAGATACCATAGCGCGGTTTTTGTGCCAACAATAACTCCTTTTGTAAGTTTTTGAGAAGTTTGCCAACTTTGAAGTTTTTTTTGAGGAGATAGTTTTGAGTAAATTAAAACAGTGTTTGAAAAATTTTTTAGATAGTTGCTCCAATTTTTAGCTGCGATTATATCAGGAGTTAAAAATAAAGTTACCCCTGGATTTTGTTGAATTTGGTGTAAAAGTACTTCTTTGTTAAAATCATATGCTTGGAATATTATCTTTTGTTTTTGATGAGTAAATTCATTTTGTTTAAAAAGATAATTTTTAAAGAACATTTTTTTTGTAATTATTTTTGGAAAAAAAAGCTGCAAAAATAAACCCAAGGGTTCATAATAATATTTTGCCATCTCAATTGCAATTTCTATCTGCCATTTTTGCAAAAACGGTTTTGCGCACAATATTTTTTTTATTTTCCTTAAAGTAAAGTTAGCCGTTTTTTTTAAATGTATTTTTCTTGAAGGGATAAGTTTTTCATTAGAAATAACCACCCCGGCGATATCGCGATTTTTCAAAGAAATCAAAACAATTGAACCTATTTTTAATTGACGGCTGCTAAAATAGATTAAAGTTTGTGGATTGGGTAAAGAAATTTTGGTTAATGGCGCTACGGACAAAATAAACATATCTTGATTATAGTAAAGGCGTTGAATAAATGCAAATGTTATCTTACAATAAGACTTAATTAATGCTAATGCTTTAGTGGGGTTTTATAAAATTTGAGAAATTTTTTATGACGTTTTTTAATTTAGATATTCAAAATTATAAAGATTGGGAAGAATTGCTTCAACACTTAAAAAATAGAATCAAAGAAAAAAACAAGAGCCAAATAGTAACTTTTAATCCTGAAATGTTAGTTTGCGCTCAAAAAGATATTATTTTTTTTAACATTTTGAAAAAATCACTCCTTATCCCTGACGGGTTTGGTATTATTTTGGCATCTAAAATTTTAGGCAGATCTCAGCTTAAAAGATATCCTGGAGTTGATATCATAGAACAAATGCTTCAAAGCAATCTTTTTAAAGATTGTTTATTTTATTTTTTTGGAGCAAGCCAAAAAACTTTAAAAAAATTGGCATTTAAAATTCAATCTAAAAACTTTAAAGATCCTCGCTTTGTCGGTTTTTATCCTGGTGAAATCGATTTAATCTATCGCCTTCGAACCCTCGAAAAAGTTTATTTTAACAAAATTAGAAGCAAAAAAACTCCTGAGGTTCAAGCTTTAGATTTGATAGATTATACGACACCAACAATCGTCAATAAAATTAATGAGGCAAAACCTGATGTTTTATTTGTGGCGCTTGGTTCACCGTTGCAGGAAAAATGGATTTATTATAATTTACCAAAATTAAATAGTGTAAAATTGGCTATCGGAGTCGGTGGCGCTTTTGATATTTTATCTGGCTTGAAGCCTCGTGCTCCTTTATTTTTACGGCGTTCTGGTTTAGAATGGTTGTGGCGGCTAAGCCTGGAACCTAAAAGAATGAAAAGAATTTATAATGCAACTTTTAAATTTTTTTGGATTGTATTAAAGGAAGTTTTTAAAAAACACCAAAAAAATTAGGATGAAGATTGCCAAATCAATTTACTTTATTGGAATCAAGGGTGCTGGAATGAGCGCCCTGGCTTTAATCTATAAAAAATTAGGAGCTACGGTATTGGGCTCAGATGTTCAAGAAATATTTTTTAGTGATGATATTTTAAAAAAAGAAAAAATAAAAATATTGCCTGGTTTTAAAGCCGAAAATATTACTTCTGATTATGATTTAATTATTGTTTCAAATGCTTATTTAAATAATAAAAATCCCGAATATGTTGAGGCTTTAGAAAAAGGATATGAAGTTTTAAGTTACCCGGAAGCTGTGGCAACGCTCTTTAACCAATGTTTTGGAATCGCTGTTGCCGGAAGTCACGGTAAAACCACAACTAGTGGTATGATAGCTGAAATTTTAAATTATGCGAAATTACCTTTTATTGCACTGGTAGGTTCAGAAATTTTAAATGTAAAAAGTAATGCAATAGTAAAAACTCCAAACACCAAACTTTTTACAAGGATTAGACACATTTTGAACAAACGAATTCCAAGTTCTCCGTTCTTTGTTCTTGAGGCAGATGAATATAAAGAGGCATTTTTAAACTATACTCCGAAAATTTTGTTGATAACAAACATTGATTGGGACCATCCTGATTATTTTAAAAAAGAAATAGACTATATTAATGCTTTTAAGAAGTTTATTCAAAAAACCATTACAAATGGCGGTAAAGTAATTTTATTTAAAGACGCTTTAAAAACCCTTGGACTTTACAACTTTCAAGGTTGGACCTCTATAGAAGTATATGACAGGGAACTGAAGTTTAATCTAAAAGTTGCTGGTGAGTTTAATCAATATAACGCAAATGGCGCTTACAAAGTTGCCAAAAAATTAGGTATTAAAGATTTTTTAATTAAAGAAGCGCTTGAAAAATTTAAAGGAACTCGTAGAAGAATGGAAAAACATTATCTGGATATTAATTATTTAAAAACTCGACTGCGAATTTTTTTTATTGATGATTACGCTCATCATCCAACTGAAATTGCTGAAACTTTAACGGCAATAAAGCAAAAATTCAAAAATAAAAAAATCTGGGTTTTCTTTCAGCCTCATACTTACTCGCGCACTAAAGCTTATTTTTCACAATTTATTAAGGCGCTGCAATTGGCAGATAAAGTGAGTATTGTAGAAACATTTGCATCGGCTAGAGAAACGAAAGGATTTTCTGCTCGAAATATTTCTAGAAAAATTAAGGGAGCGACTTTTCATAAAACTATAAAAGATGCAGCAGTATTTTTGTTTAGATTCATCATAGATAGTCGAAATTTTATGAAAAATTATATTATTATAACAATGGGTGCTGGGGATATTAATAAATTAATAAATGAAGTTTGGAAACAATCGAAACAAAATGCTTAAAGTCGCTATAATTATTTTAAATTATAATTGCTGGAAGCATACGATAGAAACAGTCCAATCGGTAATTAAAAATGATTATTCAAATTTTGAAGTTTTTGTCGTTGATAATTGTTCTACCGATGATTCTTGGCAAAAGTTAAATCAATGGTACGCAACTTTCGGAAGCTTTAGTTTAAAATTAAAGTCTTCATTTTTTTTAGTACAAAATCCAGTCAATAATGGTTTTGCTGGCGGAAATAATTTTGGTATGAAAATAGCTGCCAAAAAAGGAGCCGACTATTTTTTAATTTTAAATCCGGATGTTGAGGTGGAAAAAAATTTTTTAAGCGAGATGGTAAAATTTTATGAAAATTCGTTAAAAAGTAAAACTCGAAACTTGTCAAAACAAAAAATTGGTTTTGTTGGTCCTCGCATTTTTTATTATCATAACCGAAATTTAATTTATTCAAACGGTGGAAAAATCAACTGGAGTTTTACAGAAGGCAAGCTAATAGATAATGGGGAAAATTTTAAAAATATTGCTTTTGTAACGCCTTTTGCTGTTAAAAATCAAAAAGAGTCAAGGAATAAAGGTGTTAAAGAAATGCCATTTGAAACTGATTATGTTTCTGGAACAGCACTGTTGATCCATAAAAATGTATTAAATGATATCGGTTTGATGGATGAATCTTTTTTTCTTTATTATGAAGACACCGAGTGGGCTTTAAGAGCTTCAAAAAAGGGATATAAACATTTTATCGTGCCTTCTTCTATTATTTATCATAAAGAATCAGTAAGTACTGGTAAATTTTCTTATAATTACTTTTATTACCACACCCGCAACGCTTTAATGATGGCAAAAAAACACGGCAATATTTTTATCAAAATTTATTTATTTTTTTTTATTATCCAAAAAATAATAAAACAATTTTTCAAATTGATTTTTGTTCCCTCAAAAAGACTCTGGGCAAAAGCTATTTTAAAAGGAATATGGGATTATCTAATTAATCATAAAGGTAAAATCTAAAAAATATGATATTTAAAATATGAATGTAAAAAATAGAGGAATAATTAATGCGGTATCTAAAATAAAATGGTGGTATACCATTGATTTGGGCAATGATATTGTGACACCAAAAATGATTTTTAAAAGGGTAAATTAACATACTCATGAAAATTGGTATTGATGCGCGAAGTTTAGAGGGCAAAAGAACTGGGGTAGGGCGATATTTGGAAAATCTGCTTAAATTTTGGCGTTATGAAAAAGATTGCCGCTTTTTTTTATTCTTCAAACAAGAAATTCCGCAGGAGAAATTTCTAAAAACAGATAATTTTCAATTAGTTTTACAAAAAACAAAAAGTAATTTTTTATTTACTCATAAAACCTTGCCGCATTTGATAAAAAAATATCAGTGCGATATTTTCTTTTCACCTGGCTATATTCTCCCTTTATTTATTTACACCCCAGCCGCTTTAACTTTACATGATATCATTTACGAAGCGCGTCCTGATTTATATAATTGGCCTTCGAAAGCTGATTTATTTAATTTAAAATTAATTTCCAAATTATCAGCTCAAAAAGCTAAAATCATTTTTACTCCATCTGAATTTACTAAAGAAGAAATTTGTAAATTTTATAAAATCAATTCACAAAAAATTATTGTTACGCCGCTGGCGGCCGATGAATGTTTTTTTATTGATACAATTCCCCGTCAATTAAGCGAAAAAATTTTTTTTTCAAAATTTAATTTACCGAAAAATTATTTATTTTTTGCTGGTGCTTGTCTTGAAAGACGACATATTAAAGAAATTATTTTTGCTGTTGTAAAATTAATCAAAAGGGGATATAATATTGGCTTTTTGATAGCCGGACCTGATTTAACAGAAAAAAAAGATATTGCCTCTATCGCTTCCAATATTAATAAAGCATTTAATAAAAAAGTGATTTTTTATGAACCATATATTGATTCAAAAATTTTGACTTTTTTATATTATAAGGCGCAAGCATTAATATATCTTTCTGATTATGAAGGTTTTGGTTTGCCCATTATTGAAGCGATGGCTTCCTCTTGTCCTGTCATTACCGGGCCAGCTCAAGCCTTGAAAGAAACAGCAGGAGATTCTGCTTTGATTGTTAAGAATATCTCTGAGGGGGAAATTTATGATAAAATTAAGTTGATTTTGGACAATAAAGACTTAAGAGAAGATTTGAAAAAGCGTGGCTTAAAAAGAGTTAAAGAATTTTCCTGGCAAAAAACCGCTGAAATTACTATTGCAAAAATCAAAGAAATAAAAACTTAAATAATATGATTGGCTTACTTGGGACAAATTTATCTAAATTATATTTTTTTCAAATTGTAATTATCTTTCTTTTAATTTTGAATATTTTGCCACTTTATTATTCATGGGTTATTGTTGCTATTGCTATTTATTTTTTTTATAAAGAAAGTCTTGAAAAATGTTTTTATTATTTTATTTGTTCATTGCCTTTTTTCATTGCGACGCCCTTTTTTTCTTTTGAATCTTTAAGTTTATGGAGATCTTTTTCGCTTTTATTGATAATAAAATATTTATTAAGTACTCAAACGATTAGAAAATCTTTTAATCTTTTAAAAAATATTAGTAATAAAAAATTTACTTTTAAAAAGTTAAGCCCGGAAGTTTTTAGTTTAGTTGTTTTTTTTACTTTATTATTTTTTGGAATATTTATCGCGCAAGATAAAATCGCTGCTATAAGAGGAATTTTATATTATCTTAATATTGTCATCATTGGTTTTTTGTCCTGGAGTATTATCAAAAATAAAATAGTCTTTGATAAAACTATAAAATCTATTTTTTTAAGCAGTGTCATTATTTTATTTATTGCCATTTTACAAGAAATTGCTGTTTTTATTGTTTCTTTAAATCAATTTTGGAATTTTTGGGCTAAGGGTCCAATACTTGTGTATTATGGAGAAAATCTTTCAAACTTATTACTGCAATCTAATACTTGGTTTTCTTATTGGCCTGGGGATTTCGCAACTTTACGCGCTTTTTCAATTTTTCAAGATTCTCATTCTTTTGGGTTAATGATGGTTTTTTTATTGGTCATATCTATTTATTTGCTTTTTAATTTTTCGAAAAAAAGCGAAAATTCTAAAAAAGTAGCATTGTTTTTAAAATTGAAATTTTATTTTATTATTATTTTATCTCTTTTATTTATAATTTTATCAGGCACACGAGGGTTGTGGGTGTCGTTTTATTTAGTATTAGCCCCGATACTTCTTGCTTTAAGCTATTTTTTAAAAAATGAAATATTTTCGTCTTACAAAAAAGATATTTTTAAATTAATCATTATTTTTACTGCTTGTTTTTTTGTTGCTTCTGGGTTATGGGTTGCTCAAATTTATATACAAAATACCATTAAACCCCCGGCAGAAATTTTGCTTGCCTTTAAGCGTATTAAAAGTTCTTTTGATACAAATGAAATTTCCAATAAGGGTAGAATAGAAATTTGGAAAAAAAGCATAGAGACTGCAATAAAAAATCCTTTCTTTGGCGTGGGACCAGGAAACTTTCCAGTGGCTTTAAACGAGGAAGTTTTTAATGCTAAAAAGGGCGCTTCCGCTCATAATTTGTATCTTCAATTTTTGGTTGAAAATGGTTTGTTAGGGCTTTTTAACGTTTTTTTTCTTTTTTATCGGATTTTTTACCAAACATATCATAAATTATCTTTGAAAAAAAATAATTTCTATGCTTTTAGTTTTTTCATTGCCTTCTTATGGCTTTTGGCATATAATCTATTTGACATCGCGCTTTTGAATGATAGAATCTTCATCATTTTTACGATATTAGTAATTTTATTGTATAAGTCTGACATATTGACAAATATAAAATTTCGTAGCAATTTATAATTTTTTATTTATCTTTAAACATTTATTAATTCTTTGCTTGTTTCTATGCTTGTTTCTATTAATATTTTAACTTGGAATGCCCAAAAATACATCCGCCAATGTTTAAATGGCGTTTTTAGTCAATCGTATGATAAATTTGAAATTAATATTGTTGATAACGGTTCAAAAGATAAGACGGTCGCTATTTTAAAAGAAGAATTTTTACCAAAATATAAAGGAATAAAGTTGATAGAAAATAAAAATAATATCGGATTTGCGCAAGGACACAATCAGTTAATAAAAATTTCGTCAGGCGATTTAATTTTATCGTTAAATCAGGATTTAATTTTAGAAAAAGATTATATTAAAAATTCTGTTCCTTTGTTTAAAGATAAATCTATCGGGGCAATGCAGGGTAAACTTTATCGTTTTGATTGGGATAAAAATGAAATTCAGCAAAACGAAGGTAGGAAAATTATTGATACTACTGGATTGATAATTTTGAAATCACGACGGGTCATTAATAGAGGACAAGGACAACCTGATTTGGGACTTTATGAAAATATAGAAGAAATTTTCGGAGTTGACGGTGCGGCGCCGCTTTATCGTCGTCAAGCGTTAGAAGATATTAAATTGCCATTTATTTTTCAGTCTCTTAATGATGAATATTTTGATTCTGATTTTTTTTCCTACTTAGAAGATGTTGATATCTCCTGGCGTTTACGACTAGCAGGCTGGAAAATCGTTTATAATCCAAAAGCGATTGGCTATCATGGGAGAGGCGCTAAAGATGTCAAAAATATATTTAATCTCTTTGAATTATTTTTAACAAGAAAAAATATTAATTCTTTTGTAAAAAAAATCTCCTGGCGTAATAGACGATTAATGCAGCTTAAAAATGAATTTGTTTTAAATATTTTAAAAGATGTTCCTTTTTGGTTAATAAAAGAAGTTTTGGGATTAATTTATATTCTTTTTTTTGAACCACAAACCCTTAAGGCAATTCCTGAATTTTTTTCAATGGCTCCTAAAGCGCTTAAGAAAAGAAAATATATTATGAATAATTTAAAAGTTAAACCGCAAGATATTAGGCAATGGTTTCAATGATATGTTCAAGTCAATTTTGATTAAAACCTTTTTTGTCGTTCTTATTATCGTGTTTATAATTTTAATTCTTACTGGCTATTTAACATTTAAAACAAATATCGTTTTAGATCAAATTTCTGTTTCTGAAGATAAAATAAGTACAGATTTTTATCTTCCGAAGGTTGAGACTTTAGATAATTATTTACCAAAATTATCAGAATATAAAGAACCAACCAAAGATCCAAATAGAATTAATATTTTATTGCTTGGAATAAGAGGTATTAATGATCTCTATGGTGGAACATTAACCGATACTATTTTGCTTATCTCTTATAAAATAAATTCGTCGCAAGTAGCGCTCATTTCAATACCGCGAGATATTTACATTAAACTACCGTTTCAAAATCATTGGGTGAAAATTAATGAGGCTTATGCGCAGGGGTTAAAATTTGGAAGCGAAAGAAGTGGCCTTGAACTTGCCCGTCATGCAGTTCAAAGAATAACAGGAGTAGCAATTGATCATGTAGTGCGAATAGACTTTGAAGCTTTCAAAAAAACAATTGATTTAGTTGGCGGAATTGAAATTTATTTAGATAAACCTTTTGAAGAAAAAGAACAATTCAAAGGAGCCGGAACTTTTTATCTGCCAGCAGGAAAAAATATTTTAAATAGCGAACAAGCTCTTTATTATGTGCGGTCACGTTATTCCACAAACGATTTCGATAGAGCAAAAAGAACCCAACAAGTTTTAATAGCCATTAAAGATAAAATTTTAAAAGATAAGACTTTATTTAACATCGGGAAAATCAACGAAGTATTGAATATTTTGGGAGAGCATGTAAGAACTGATATGAGTATTGCTCAAATGAAAAAATATTTTTTAGCATACAGTCATTTCGATTTTTCAAGTATCAAAACGAAAGTTTTCACTGATGCTCCTGACGGAGAACTTATTTCTCAATTAATTAACGGTATATATGTGCTTTTGCCAAAAGATGGAACTTTTCAAAAAATGCAAGAAGAAGTTCAAAAAATTTTCGATTGATATTAAATTGGGTTTAACTGTATGTTGTCGATTATTATTACTCATTATAAAACTTTAAATTTATTAATAAAATGCCTCGATTCAATTAAAAAATGCGAAGGTAAAAGAGATTTTGAAGTTATCGTTTGTGATTCTCAGGCTCAAAAAAAAACAAAACAAATTATAAAAAACAATTATCCACAGGTACGCTATATAAAATTTACTGAAAATGTCGGATATGGTAGACTAGTTAATGCTGGCATAAAAGCCGCTCAAGGAAATTATTACTTGATTTTAAACGCTGATGTCATCGTCAATGTCAATGGAATTGAAAAAATGCTTAATTATTTCAATAATAATCCTGATATTGGCGTTTTAGGTCCTAAACTTTTAAACATTGATGGTACTTTGCAAAATAGTTGTTTTCGGTGGTATGATTTTTGGGTAGTGCTTGCTCGGCGAACAAGTTTTGGCAAAACAAATTTTGGAAAAAAAGTTTTAGCAAAATTTTTAATGGAAGATTATGACAAAAAACATCCTCGCGAAGTCAATTGGGTAATGGGGTCGGCTTTTTTAACCTCAAAAAAAGTTATTCAGAAAGTTGGCTTGATAGATTCTCGGTTTTTTATGTATTTTGATGATGTAGATTTTTGTAAAAGAGTCTGGCTTGCTGGTTTTAAGGTAGTTTATTTTCCTGAAGCAATATTTATACATCATCATCTAAAATCTTCAGATAGCAAAAGGGGAGTGATAGATATCTTCAAAAATCCATTAACAAGAATTCATATTGTAAGTTATATAAAATATACCTTAAAGTGGATGTTCAAGAAAAATTTAATACAATTTTTGCAGTCACAAAGTTTTTTCTATTGAAATAAAAAAAATTCAAGGATAATTTTATTGGCTTTAGATTTATTATTAAAAATATTCAAGGAGGAGGCTATTTAGTTTTTATAAATGTGTTATTTTAAATGATAAAAAGTTAATTTGGATTTTTAAACAGTGTGTGCTTAATTATTTTATAAAAAGTATTTGAAGTTTCGATTTTTATGGTAAAAAATTAGTAAATATGACTAAAGTAATAAAAAGAGTTTAGCGATACATTAAATGTGTTTAAAAATAAAATAGACGATTTAACTATACTAATTCAAATTGTTTTAAAAGCTATCATTATATCTTTTTGCTTTTACCCCTTTCTTTTTTTAAAAAATTGGTTATAATGAAAAATTAAAATGCTGGTAAAAATTGTTAAAAACGGGAGTTGCCGAATTAATCTGATGAATGAAATTTAAAATCGCAAATTTTAAAAAATTGCCACTTCACTAATTTATATTTATTTATAAACAATTTATGATTTGGCCATTTTGATTTTTATCATTTGTTGAATTTGTTTTTAATTTAAAAATTAAGAATGATAAGATTAGAGTAAACATAGTTTAGGGTAAAGAAAAATTAAATACTATATTTTAAAACAATGCGCAAAATATTATTTTTTATTTCAGGAGTAATACTTTTTATCGTTGGATTTCAGACAGCGCGAGTTTATCCTGATTTAAACTTACCTTTACAATTACAGCCCACTTTTAAATATACTGGAAATTTAGAAGATAAACCGCCTCTTGATATGTTTTGGTATGTTTGGGATAAAGTGCATCAGTTATTTATTGATAAAGATAAATTAAATAATCAGGAACTTTTATTTGGGGCAATAAAGGGAATGGTAGATGCAACGGGTGATCCTTATTCGGCTTATCTTGACCCAAAAGAGACAAAAAATTTTAATGATTCGCTTCAGGGTTCTTTCGAAGGAATAGGCGCCGAAATCGGAAAAAGGGATTCAAATATTGTCATAATTGCTCCATTAAAAAATACTCCGGCAGAAAGAGCAGGATTGAAGCCAGGCGATATAGTTTTAAAAATCGACAATGTTTCTACTTATAAAATGAGTTTAGATGAAGCGGTAAGTAGAATAAAAGGAAAAAGGGGGACTGAAGTCACTTTAAATGTTTTAAGAGAAAGTGAATCTGAGCCAATCGATATTAAAATTATAAGAGATTTAATAAATATCCCAGTAATGGATTTAACGCTTATTAATGGCGCCAATGGCAATGAAAAGATTGCTCATCTGTCAATTTATAATTTCAACGAAAAATTATCTTTTGAATTCCAAAAAGCTGTGTCCGAAATCAAAAAAAATAATATTACAAAAATCATCTTAGATTTTCGTAATAACCCAGGGGGAATTTTAGAAACTGCTGTAAATATTGCAGGTTATTTTGTTGAAAAAGATTCTCTCATTGTAAAGGAATTAACTCAAAATGGCAGTATCAGAGAACATCGATCTAACAGAATTGATGCGCCCTTAAAAGATAAAAAAATAGTTGTTTTAATTAATAAAGGAACAGCTTCAGCAGCGGAAATTTTAGCAGGAGCTCTAAAAGAAATTAAAAATATTACGATTATCGGAGAGAAATCTTTTGGCAAAGGTTCTGTGCAAGCTTATGAAATATTACCGGATAAATCGTCATTGAAACTTACAGTTGCTAAATGGTTGACGCCAAGCAGTAAATCTATACAGGACAATGGTATAACGCCTGATATTGAAATTAAAATCAGTAAAGAAGATTTAGAATCAAAAAAAGATCCTCAACTGGAAAAAGCTTTACAAATTTTAAAATAGTAAAAACTTTTTTGTCATTATTTTTTTATTTATAAAAATTAAAAATTGGATTGAAATTAAAATCCATTTCGTAAAATGAAAAAAATCAAAATCATCCTCTTAAAAGATGTGTCTATTTTAGGAGTTAAAGGAGATATAACAGAAGTAACCTTTGGATACTTTAAAAACTATCTTTTACCACAAAAATTAGCAGAAGTTTTGACCGAAGCTAAATTGCAACAAATAGAAGCACAAAAAATAGCTTTAGCTCAAAAAGAAAAGAAAGATTTTGAGCGAGCAAAAAAACTAAAAAAACTTCTTAAAAGCATCACTTTGAAATTTAAGATGCCAGCGGAAAAAGAGCATCTTTATGGATCCATAGGACCAAAAGACATAGTTAAGGCATTAGCCGAAAAAAATATAAAAATCTCCGAAAAAAATATTTTAATGGATTCACATATTAAAACAACTGGAGAACATAGTGTTTCAATAGATTTAGGTTATAATTTTAAAACAAAACTTCAAATTAAAATTCAAGCTTCTTTCAGTAAAAAAAGTTCTAAGAATAAAAAATAATTTTTTTGATGGATTATCAAAATCGCAAAAAAGGGAAAGGTCCTTATTATATTTTCATTTTTGGAGGGGTAATGTCTGGAATAGGGAAGGGAATAGTTTCTGGATCTATTGGTGCACTTTTAAAAAGTGCTGGTTTTAGAACATCTTGTATGAAAATTGATCCTTATTTAAATGTTGATGCCGGCACAATGAATCCGACTGAACATGGAGAAGTTTTTGTAACTTATGATGGTATGGAGACTGATCAAGATATAGGCAGTTATGAGCGTTTTTTACATGAAGAGATAAGCGCTGCAAATTATATGACTTCAGGTTCTGTTTTCAAAACAGTAATCGATAACGAAAGAACCTTAAAATATGATGGCCGATGCGTCGAAGTTGTGCCGCATATTCCTAATGAAATTATACGACGTATCAAATTAGCTGTAAAAAAATCTCAATTAGATTTTTTAATCGTCGAAGTTGGGGGCACAGTAGGGGAATATCAAAATATGTTATTTGTTGAAGCCGCGAGAATGATGAAAATTCAAAATCCAACAAATGTCGCTTTCATTTTGGTAGGTTATTTGCCAACTCCTCCACATATCGGCGAAATGAAAACTAAACCAACTCAATATGCCGTTAGAACTCTTAATATGGCTGGCATTCAGCCAGACCTTTTAATCGCAAGAGCACAAAACAAAATAGATGAAAAAAGAAAAGAAAAACTTTCAATTTTTTGCAATGTAAGTATTAATCATATCATTTCTGCGCCTGATATGGAATCAATTTATCAGGTGCCTTTAGAATTATTAAAAGAAAATATTGTTAAAATTATTCTGCGACATTTTAATTTACCCATTAAAAAAGATTTAAAAAAATCAATTTTTTTAAAAAAATGGCAGGAGTTAGTCAAAAAGATTAATTCGCGTTCGGCATTAAAAGTTCGTATCGGTATTTCCGGAAAATATTTTCGTAGCGGAAGATATACTTTGTCTGATTCTTATATCTCTGTTATAGAAGCAATAAAGCACGCTTCCTGGGCTAATAATATTCAACCGGAAATAATTTGGTTAGATTCAGAAAAATATGAAAAAAATCCTTCCTTAGTAAAAGAACTGGCAGATTTCGATGGCATTATCGTGCCTGGTGGATTTGGCAGTAGGGGAGTAGAAGGTAAAATTTTAACAATAGAATTCGCGAGGAAAAAATTGGTCCCTTATTTAGGATTATGTTACGGGATGCAACTTGCTTGTATTGAAATAGCGCGTAATGTTTTAAATTTAAAAGATGCCAATACAACAGAGGTTGACCCAAATACAAAAAACCCAGTAATTGACACAATGCCAGAACAAAAAGTATTTTTAAAAGAAAAATATTTCGGAGGTTCAATGAGACTTGGACAATATTTATGCGACATTAAAAACGGGACTATTGCTTTTAGAGCTTATAAAAAAAATAAAATATTAGAGAGGCACCGCCATCGCTATGAATTTAATAATCAATACAAAAGCATTTTTGAAAGTGCGGGTGTAATATTTTCTGGCATCAACAAAGAAAGATCTTTAGTGGAAATAATGGAACTTAAAAACCACCCCTTTTTTTTAGGGACACAATTTCATCCTGAATTTAAATCCCGACCATTAAAACCGCACCCTCTTTTTCAGGCTTTTATAAAAGCAGCCCTTCAAAGAAGTAAAAAACGCACCAAAAATTGAAGAAACTCTACTTTTGAGCTCTAAAGCTTTTAAAGTTAATTGACGCTAACAAATTTTGCTTTTTTGGTGCGTCCGTCAAAGAGGCGAATTTTTTTTTCATAAAACTTAACAATACCTGATTTTGCGGCATAAATAGTATAATCCTTGCCAATACGCACATTTTTTCCTGGCTTAAATGTTTCGCCTCTTTGTCGCACGATTATATTGCCAACCTGCGCTTTTTGGCCGCCAAAAATCTTGACTCCTAATCGTTTTGATATAGAATCTCTTCCTAAAGTTGTAGTTGTTTTACCTCCTTTTCCGGCCATATTGATAATATTTTTAAGTTTATTAAAAATGATAATTAAATTTAATTTTATAAAATGATAAACGAAATTAATCAAAAAATCAATAGAAAATTCGGTAAATTAATAAGGATTAGCTCATGGGAATCATGTTTCAATTCATTAGAGAGTCTATTTAAAAAAATCAAAAATAATATTCTTATATACAAAGAATTAATCGAAAAAGCCATAATACTAACTTTAATCATTGTTTTTGCCTTTATTTTAGGGCTTTCCCTTGGTATAAGCCAAAAACAACTTACTGGAGCTATTTTTACAAGTCCTGAAGGATTTGATATGGAATTAGAGGAAAATTTCTTTATTCAAATGGATAAACTATTTAAATTAAAGAGTAATTATTAAAGATACTAATTATAAAGATACACGAAAAGTTCAAAATGATTAACTTGATAGCTTAAAATATTATTTAGTAAATTGTGCTTTTAAAATCATTTACCTTTAAAAAAACGCAAAAAAATTTGTTTTAAATTATCCAAAATTTGCTAATTATGATTTATAATATAGTTTTTTTATGCTTTGTTTTACATAATTTTATATGACGCATAAGATACATTGTGCGACATATTAAATTAAACAAATAAGGGGCCATAAAAGCCCCTTCTCTACTTTAAGATAAAAAGTTAATTAAAAATCAAAGAACTTCTGCGTTGATACTCGCCAACCTCTTCTATCAAGTTCGCGTAAATCAAAAAGTGGTTTCATTGTTTTATGAATCGCGCTCAAATTTCTATATTCTTTAGAACATCTTGGACAATGTTGCTCGTGTTTCTTAAAATTTTCTTCTAATATCTCACTTGCCCTTCCCTCAGCTAAAAGCACCAATTCATAGTGTTTTAAACAGTCCATACTTCCTCCTTTGTCATATTATGCGCAATTATATGTTGAGGATTAATGCATTTTAACGATAAGGTCTTACGACATTTTGAGCAATAATATTCAATAACTCCTCTTTTAAATTTATTTATATCATCATTTAACTTATCAAATCGCCTATTCAGTAAAGCTGACTGAAAAATGAAACCGCAGTCACAAATAAAAACACAATTTTGCTGCGCCGCCTGAATTATCTTTTCCGATATTACGGCCATAATTGTTTTGCCTCTTGGACTTAATATCATAAAGAACAACCTCCTTATTAATCAATTGATATTGAAGTTAAATTAATAATACCTCACTTATTATAAATAATCAAGTGGATTTAAAGTACCAGTTGGTTCAGAGCCATCGCCATATTTGAATAAAAGTTCTCCCGTTGGAGATTTATAAGTGAAAAATTCTGAATATAAACTAAAATGCAAGTGCGAACCAGTTGAATAACCGCTTGAACCTTCTTGTCCTATCACTTCTCCAGCTTTAACCTCTTCTCCTACTTTTTTATGGGATAATGAATATAGATGGGTATATACAGTTACAAAGCCACCCTCATGCTCAATAGCTAACCAATTGCCCCAGCCTCCGGCGCACTGCCTACCTTCTCTAGTTTTAGCATAGTTGGGACAAGGACTTTGATTTTTAGCGACTACTTTTCCATCAGCTGCTGCCTTTACTTCTGAGCCTAAACCAGATGACATATCAATACCGTTATGACCTTTTCCTCCGTATACTCCAGTTTTGGCATATGGTGTCATCCCGTATCTTTGAGTGATGATAGGATTATCTAAGGGCCAGGACAACCACTTTATGCCCTTTGGGGGAATTTTGCCGGCTTTTAAATAAATAATAAATGCGCGCGATTTCTCGACTAATGCTTCTAATTTTGCTATTTCGATTCGTAAACTTGCTTCTTCTTTTTGAATTTCAGATAACATTTGAGAATATAATTTTTGCTGCCCTTTGCTTTTTATTAATATTTTATCTTTCTGTTCTTTTTGTTGGGAAAGATCTTCTTGTTGAAAAGAAAGTTTTTTGTTTAAATTTTCCATTTCTAATTTTTTTTCTTTAATCCCATCTTGGATTTCTTTTATTTTTTCCTGATTTAATTTTAGTTCCAGAATTAAAGTTCTTATTTCCGCTTGCAGAGAATTTAAATTTTGGCGTTGATTGAAAAACTCAGAAAATGTTTTATTGGTCAAAAAAATTTCTAAAAGTGAAGCACGGGAATGAACATAAATTTTTCTTATTAAAGCCCCGAGGTGCTTTTTTTTATAAGAAATATCTTCTTCCAAGGCTAAAATTTTCAAATCCATTTTTTTAATTTCAAATTCAGCTTGTCGGATATTTAAAGTGGTTTTATTGATTTCATTTTCCAACCTTTCAATCTGAATCGTTAAATAATGAATTGTATTTTCTAATGAAGTAATTTCTTTGTTTTTATTTTCAAGAAGAAAACGGTAATGCTGGGCTTTTTGCTCTAATTCTTTTTTTCTTTTTACTAAATCAGAAATTTGCTTTTCAAGTTGGTCTATGGATTGCGCTTTAATAAAGCTTAACGAAAATATAAAAAAAATAAATGAAAAAAATAAAATTAATTTTTCTGAAAAATTTTTTTGTAATTTATAGCATAAAAAATTCATTGCCAATAAAAAATTATCGTTTAACCTTCCTTATCATTTAATATATTCAAAGCTATATCAATTCTTCTTAATGTTTCTTTTTTTCCTAAAGCATCGGCTATTTCTGTTGGACTAGCACTTTTTTCTTTTCCAGAAATAGCAACTCGAAAAGGCCAAAAGACTTTTCCTCTATCCTGATATTTTACTGAAATATCTTCTAAAGTTTTTTGAATGGAAATTTTATCGAAAAAATCTAATTTACCAACAACTTCTTTGATTTCATTTAATATTATTTTTATTTCTTTAAAATTTTGATTTTTCCAAGCTAATAGCTCCGGTTTATAGTCAAGATTTTTTTTAAAATAAATGTCAACAACACTTTTAATGTCGCATAATTTTTTCATTCTTTCTTTTTCTAATAACAGAGCCTTGTTTAAATCAATACCAGCATCTTGAATCCATTTAAAATCAATTAAATTATCCTCCTTTAAATACTGAATTGCCAATTTAAAGAAATCATCGAAGTTCAATTTTTTCAGATAATAACTGTTCAAACTTTCTAATTTTTTTAAATCAAAAATAGCTGAACTTTTTTGAATTCGATTCAAAGAAAATTCTTTAATCAGTTCTGAAAGACTAAAATGCTCCCTATTATCTGAAGGATGCCAACCAAGCAAAGCTAAAAAATTAATCAATGCTTCAGGAAGATACCCCTTTTTCTTAAATTCATTTAAAGAAGCGGCGCCGTGTCGTTTAGATAGCTTAGCTTTATCTTGACCCAAGATTAAAGGTAAATGAGCGAAATTTGGTGCTTTTTTATTTAAGGCTTCTAAAATTAAAATTTGTTTTGGGGTATTAGAAATATGCTCTTCCCCTCTTATTACATCAGTGACTGACATTTCCGAATCATCGACAACAGCAGCAAAGTTATATAAAGGCTCATTTAAACTTTTAGCAATCACAAAATCGCCTAAAGTGTTAGTGTTTATAGCAATTTCGCCTCTTATTAAATCTTTAAATTTGATTACTCTTCCCTGCTCTACTGCTAATCTAATTACCGCATTAGCGGGTCTTAAAGAACGATTTGTTTTTTGATTACACCAATGGACCTGTGGTTTTCCTTTTAATTTTGCCTCTTGTCGTTCAGTTTCTAGTTCGTTTTTTGTATGACTACAATAAAAAGCTTTTTTGTTTTTTAATAACAAAGATAAATAATCAGAATATATTTTTCGTCTATCTGATTGTCTATAAAATTCATCCCATTTTAAACTTAACCAATCTAAACTTTTTATAATATCATCTTCATATTCTTTTTTAGAGCGTACCTTATCAGTATCTTCAATTCTTAAAATGAATTTTCCATTATTTTGACGGGCTAAAAGAAAATTGTATAGAGCTGTTCTAACTCCTCCAATATGTAAATAACCAGTTGGTGAAGGGGCAAACCGTGTAATGGTCATATTAATTTAAATTTTTTATGTAATTAAATGAATATAAATACTCAAATTTATTTAAAAAATATTTTATCTTGAGCTTGAATCTCTGAAGTAAAACTTGGATCATTATGAATTTGCGTGGTATTTTGAGTAGATTGTTCATTTGAGTAAGGTGAGGAATCGTTTTGATATTTGCTAATATTTAATATATTAAAAATCTCGCTGGCTAAAATTTGCGTTGCATTTTGATTAACAAAAGAAAAGGCGGCTTTGGACATTTTTTCTTTTAAAGGAATATCATTTAAAATATTTTTGATTTCTGATATTAAGAGTTCTGGGGTTAAATTATTTTGATTTAATATAAGCGCTGCTCCGGTTCTTGCATATAAAAAAGCATTTTTTTGTTGATGTAAAGAGGCTGATTCAGGTAAAGGAATTAAAATACTTGGTTTTCCCCATTGAGCGATTTCAAAAATGGATCCGGCCCCTGCTCGACTAATTACTAAATCCGCAGCGTTTAAATAACTTGCAAGCTCATCTTCTTCTAAAAAAGCCACTAATTTAAAATTTTTCGTTTCTGAAGGATCAATTTGGTAAATAAGATTCAGTTCTTGAGAAAATTCATCGAAGTTATTTTTACCACACTGTAAAACGATAAAATAATCATTTAATAAATGACTTAAACTTTTAGCGATAAGCGCATTTAACGCCTGAGCGCCAAGTGAGCCTCCTAAAACTAAAATTAAAGGAACATTGATATTTAATTCTTTCTTAATATCTTTGATATTTTCCTTTTTTTTGCGAATTAAATTGCCAATTAAAGCAGTTTTTTGAGCAGGAAAAAATTGCATTGTATAAGAAAAAGATACCGCTATTCTTAATGAAAATCTTGATAAAATTCTATTGGCTAAACCAGGAATACTATCTGATTCATGAATAACTATAGGAATTCTATAAATCCAGGCAGCCAATCCAACAGGAACGCTATCATAGCCACCTTTTACGAAAACGATATCAGGCATAATTAGCCAAACAACAAAAAGACTTTTTATCAAAGAATAAATAAATTTAAAAGGATCGATAAAGTTAACTAATGAAAAATAACGACGCAATTTTGCTTTAGCGATAAAATAAGCTGTTATCCCCTCTTTGTTATAAAAATCAGACCCCAAAAAATCAGCCCCACAATAAAAAGGTTCAAAAAGCACTTTCCTTTTTTGGGCTTCTTCTTTTAATTCTCTATGCAAGGCAATTATGGAAAAAGTATGTCCTCCACTTGAACCACCTGTGTATAAGATACGCATATTGTTAAAAAATTAATTTAGTATTTATTATATCTGCTTCTATGGTGTATCGTAAAATAATGATTTGATGATTAAATTAAAATAAAAGTTATTATAATCCTATTTTTTATTTTTAATTTAACATTTTTCATTTTTTCTTTAACACCTTTGTTTTTACGGTATTTTTACCATTTTACATTATTTTTAGCAAATATTCTACTTCGTTTATATCTTCTGGCTTTTTGCTATGTTTACTACCACACCCAAAGAAAACATAGTAACGATTAATGAAGTACTGCCATGGCTAATCAATGGCAAAGTAACACCGGTAAATGGAAATACATTTAAAACCCCGCCCATATTAATTATTGATTGGACCAATATCATAATCCCAACTCCGGCAGCACATAATTTAGCAAAAAAATCATCGGATTTTTTGCCGACACTTAAACAAAGTAGTCCCAAAAACATTATTGTACCTAATATCACTAAAGCGCCTATAAATCCTAATTCTTCACCAATAATCGCAAAAATAGTATCACCAGCCGGCTCAGGTAAAAAATTCCATTTTTGACTTGAGTAACCGAAACCTTTCCCAAATAACCCACCAGATCCTAAAGAAATTAAAGATTCTTTTATTTGATAACCACTACCTAAAGGATCCTTTTCATAATTTAAAAAAGTATTTAATCTTTGGGCTTTTTCGGGAAAAACAGAAATTATTCCTAAAAAAAGAAAAAAACCAACGAGCAGCATTGCCACAAAATGAGAAAACTTACCGCCTCCTAAAAAAAATAATCCAAGGGCTATTGAGCCTATAATAAACAATGTGCCAAAATCAGGTTGAAATAAAATTAATATTCCAACCAAAGCCACGATAAAAATAAAACCAACTGTCCCTTCTTCAAATGTTTCTATTTTTTTATTCCTACTACTTAACCAAGCGCTTAAATAAAAAATTAACCCTATTTTAGCAAGTTCTGCTGGTTGAAAAGATATAAATCCTAAATTAATCCAACTTGAAGAGTTGCCGATTTTTAAACCCGCTGGTGAAAACACCAACACTAGTAAAATTAAACAAAAAATGAAAATCAAAAGAGCCAACTGTCTCCAAATATTATAAGGTAAAACGGCAGCAATTAAAAATCCAATTATTCCGATTAATCCCCCTATAAATTGTTTTTTTAAAAAATATAAACTATCATCAAAGGAAGAAATCCCCTTTACCGAAGAAGCTGAACTCAGCATTAAAAGCCCAAAAACAAAAAGTCCAAAAGTTACAAAGAAAATTGTTCGTCCTAAACTCATTTTTGAATTTAAAATCTTTAACAATGACTGATTATTTTAGAAAAATGTTCTCCCCTTTCATATTCGTTTTTATAAGCATTAAAACTTGCACAAGCCGGTGAAAACAATAAAACCCCTCCTTTGATGCTAT
Organism: bacterium; assembly: GCA_037443185.1. Taxonomy (GTDB): domain Bacteria; phylum Patescibacteriota; class Minisyncoccia; order 2-01-FULL-47-10; family JBBIMT01; genus JBBIMT01. The sequence goes on from JBBIOV010000001.1 coordinate 34,870, forward strand.
TTAAATAGGCAACCGCTTTTTTAACAGCATCTTCTAAATCATTCGCTTTATTAAATAGAAAATTTCTATTATTTCTCATTTCAATGAGATTAGTCATTTTGTCAGAACCACTGCCTGGTATCATTATTAAAGCGCCTGAAAAATTTTCTATTAAATAATCAATTAATTCTGTAAAATCCAATTTTTTATCCTCCCCTCCTAAAATTAAAGCAACTTTTGTTTTGCCAAATTTTTCAATAATAGTTTTTGATGAACGCATTGTGGCTGTAGGATTTGTTGCGCAAGAATCATTAAAAAATGAAATTCCATTGGATTCTTTTTCAAGAGTTAATCGGTATTGAAGCCATTTAAAATTTTTTAAATAAATCGGTAAATTTTTAAAATTAGCTCCTAAAATGAAAGCAGTTGTTGCAGCACAAAGAAGATTCTCAACATTGTGCTGACCAAAAATTTTTAATTCTTCTAATTTGGAAATGAAATTTTTATTGTGGCCCAAGAAAATAGAACCATCAGATAAATAAGCACCAGGTTGATAAATACTTTCTTTACTAATAACTTCACTTAAGTCAAATTTACTCGAAAATAAAAATACCTTCGATTTAGCTTCACTGGCTAATGAAAAAACATTTTTATAATCGAATGGTAAAACCAAAAAATCGTCTTTTTTTTGGTATTTGAAAATATTTTTTTTAGCAGCGATATAATTTTCCAAGGTGCCGTATTTATTTAAATGGTCATTAAAAATGTTAGTAATAACAGCAAGATTGGGGCTTTTTTTAATAATAGCCAGATCTTCAAGTTGAAAACTGGAAAGTTCCAAAACCACTAAAGTATCACTTTTAAGTTGAGGTAAAATGTTCAAAACCGATTTTCCAATATTGCCTGCTAAAGCAACCGGCCCTTTGCTTTTTAAAAGCTCTGCTGTTAAAGCGGCGGTGGTGGATTTGCCTTTGGTGCCAGTAATTCCGATTATGAAAGATGGACAAAATCGAAAGAAAATGGTAATATCGCTTTCCACTAAAACCCCATGATCTTTAGCAAGTTTTAAATAAGGTGATGTTTTAGAAATAGCTGGATTTTTTATAACAATGTCTGTGTCAATAAAATTTTCTGGTAGATGTTTTCCTAAAACATATTCAATGTTGTATGCTTTTAATTTTTCGAGGCTTGGTTTTAAATCCTCTTCTTTTTTAATATCAGTAACCAAAACTTTTGCTCCATAGCGGGCAAAAAATTCAGCAGCCCCCACTCCTCCACCATGAAGTCCAAGCCCAAAAATCGTTACCTTTTTGCCTTTAATATCTTTTAAAGTTTTAAGTTCCATAATAAATGATTTTTTTTGTTTAAATTTTTATTGACGTGATAAAAACCAAATAATAAAACCAATAACACAAGACATTACAGAGATAATCCAAAATCGTTCTGTAATTTTAGTTTCTGGCCAACCTTTAGCTTCGAAATGATGATGAATTGGAGTAGATAAAAAAACTTTTCTCTTTAAGAATTTTTTACTTAATAATTGAATGATTACAGACGATGATTCTAAAAATAATACCGGAGCAAAAAAAGGAAGTAAAATCACTGTATTGGTTAAAATTGCGACAACTCCTAAAATAGCGCCCAATGATAGTGAACCAGTATCTCCCATAAAAAATCTTGCCGGGTGGATATTAAACCACAAAAAAGCAAGCAATGAACCAATAGTTACACTAAGTAATGCTGCTAAATTTAATCTTCCCAAAATAAAAGCGATAATGCCTTGAGCAGTTAAAGCAAAAAGCAAAACTCCGCCAGCTAAACCATCAATCCCATCAGTTTCATTAGCTGAAAGAGAAGATGCAAGTAAAACTAAAATAAAAAACAAAAACGCCGCAATACTTCCTATTTCTAAATTTCCCCAAAACGGAATAAATATTGAAGTGAACTCAAGTTTATAAACAAACCACCACGCACAAATTCCACTGATAATCCCGGAGGCTATAATTTTTGATAGTGGCGAAATTCCTTGACCATTTTTGCTTTTTTTAAAAATTCCATACAAATCGTCGATCAAACCAATTATACCAGCTAAAACCATAACTCCCAGAGGCAAAAAAGTTTCAGAGCGCGAAAGGAAATTAAAGGGGGTATATGATAAAAAAACAGCAAAAATAAGCACTGTTCCCCAAATTAAAATTCCAGCCATTGTCGGTGTGCCTGTTTTTTTGATGTGTATTTGGGTAAAAACTGGGGTTTCTGGAGAAATTCTAATTTGCTTACCAAGTTTATGTTTAAAAACAAAATCAGTAAAAACCGGCGTTAAAAAGATGGTAAAGAGAAACGAAAAAACTGTTAAGACTCCTAATTTTATCAAAATTAACTCGTTCATAAAAAATTAAATAATAAGTTAAAAAATTCATTGCCAAATAAAACCATCTTTAAGATACGAAATCAAATTTTCGGTATCTGCGTAGCGATTTTGTGAATTCAATACAACTAATATTAATTCCCTGTTGTCAGGTACTTTAATAATAGCGGCATAATTTTGAAGTGCTTTTTGAGTCGTACCAGTTTTCCCAAAAACTATATCTGGATTATCAATTAATTGATTAGTATTTTTAATCAATATTTTCCTTTGTGCTAAAGATGAAAGTTCAATTTCTTTAATAGAGAGAATTTTTTTTATAACAGGCTGATTGCTAATAAAATGCAATAAAGTTGCCAAATCTTCAGCGGTGGAATAATTTTTTTCATCATCCAACCCTATCGGATTTTGGAAATGAGTATTATCCATTTTAAGGCGTTTAGCCGTTTCGTTCATTTTTTCGACGAAGTTTTCAATGCCAAAATGATGAGCAATGGCGTAAATTGCATTATTGTTTGATTCAATTAAAGCGAATTTTAAAAGAGTTTCTACAGAATATCGTTCGCCGGCATAAAATCTTAAAAAACTGCCTTTATAAGCAACATCATCTTGTGTTAATTGGATAATAGTTTGAAGATCAATATTATCTAAAATCACTAATGCTGCCATCAGTTTAGTTAAACTACCAATTTGAAGTTTTAATTGTGGATTTTTTTTAAAAAATATCCTACTTGTATTAAAATCTATGACGATCGCCGATTTTGCGCTCAATGTTGGAACAAGTGTGTCGGTTTTTAAAATTGGGAAGGAAATAGGTTTTAAAAATGATTCCAGTTCGAAAGATAAATTTTCATTTAATGCATTATTGTTTTGAACATTTTTTGCTAGGACGTTTTCGATTGCAACCGCTGATGAATCAGAAGCATTATCTGTTAATAAGAAAAAAATAGCCAAAATAAAAAGAATCGGAACACAAAATCCCAAAAGCAAAGCAACAAAATAAATAGAAATGTTATTTATTTTTTTCTTTGTTGTGTTTAACATATATTCCAAGTTCTTCTAACTGTTCTTTTTCTATTACTGATGGACTATCCATAATAGAAGTTTTACCATTGCCGTCTGTTGGAAAAGGGATTACTTCACGAATATTAAGTTCATGATTTAAAACACATAAAAGTCTATCAAAGCCCCAAGCGATACCACCATGAGGTGGAGCTCCGAAACTAAAAGCTTCTAACATATGACCGAAATTTTCCTTGATTTTTTCATCTGATAAACCAATAATTTCAAATACAGCCTTTAAAGCTTCAGGCTGGTGGTTGCGAATACTCCCCCCGCCGATCTCCAATCCATTTAAAACAATATCATACTGGGTAGTTAAAATTTTATCTATATTTTGTTTTTTTAAAAGATTTTCCATATGTTCTTCAGTGGGTTTTGAAAATGGATTGTGGGTAAAAGTCCATTTTCCGTCTTCGTTTTTTTCAAAAAAAGGAAAATCAATAATCCAGCAAAAGGCAAGCAAGTGAGGATCAGTTTTATCTTTTCTAATATCTGGTTTATCAATATTATATTTCTGAATAGCTTCTTTATAAGTGATTTTAGGAAATGGTATCTCTTGGATTTTTTTATGAGGATATAATTTAGTAACAATTTCTATCAATAATTTTTCATTTAAATCCATAACATCTTCTCTTGTAACAAAACTCATTTCCATATCAAGTTGTAAAAACTCAAATTGCCTATCTCCCCGTAAATCTTCATCACGAAAACATTTAGCAAATTGAAAATATTTCTCAAAACCAGAAACCATTAAAAGCTGCTTATATTGTTGGGGCGCTTGGGGCAAGGCGTAAAATTTTCCTTTATGGAGTCTAGAAGGCACTAAAAAATCTCGCGCTCCTTCAGGAGTACTTTTTGATAAAATTGGAGTTTCAATTTCAATAAATCCTCTTTTGGATAAATAATTTCTAATAAAAAGTTGAATTTCTGCTCGCTTTTTTATATTTTGTTGTAGGCGATTACGTCTTAAATCTAAATAGCGATATTTCAAGCGTAAATTTTCATTAATCTCAATTCCCTCGCCCAATAAATCAAATGGTGGAGTTTGAGACTGATTCAAGATTTCTAATTTATCAGCTGATATTTCGATTTCTCCGGTTGGCATTTTGTCATTTATCATATTTTCTGGTCTTTTATTTACAATCCCTTCAATTTTCACCACAAACCAATCACGAAGTTTTTGGGCATCTTTTAGGCTTTCGTTTTTTAAATAAAAAATAACTTGACAAACACCAGAAACATCCTTAATATCGCAAAAGATTATTTTTCCGTGGTCGCGACGTGAAATAACCCAACCTGAAATTTCAACCCTTTCCCCGATTTTTTGGGGAGTATCTTTTATGTAAGTTCTTTGCATAATATTTTTATTCTATCATAAAATAAGCTAGCTGTAAATTGTTGCTTGAGATTATAATAAACAAAAAATCGCAAAAGCTTTTTAATATTCATTTTAATTTAAATGGCAGTTGGCAATTCAATATGAAAAGTACTTCCTTTGCCAATACCTGGAGAAGTCGCATAAATTTTGCCTTGATGGTCTTCGACAACTTTTTTAGCATAATAAAGCCCAAGCCCTGTTCCTTCAGTATAAAGTTGCGACACTCTAGAGCCGCGGAAAAATTTTTCAAATAATTTTGATAATTCTTCAGTGCTAATTCCGATTCCTGTATCGGTAACATTAATTGTGATCAATGAATTAATCTGTTTAACTTCAACAATTACACTTCCCTGCTCTGTATATTTTATGGCATTGTCAATAATGTTATAAATAACTTCATACATTTTTTTATAATCAAACTTAATTTTTGATAGTGGCTTATCTGGCATATTTAAAACGAAATTCAGTTTTTTGCTTTCGGCTTTTGGTTTTAATTCTTCAAATATTTCTTTTACAAGGAGTTCTATATTGTTTATTGCAAAATGATATTCAACTTTACCTTTTTCAAGTCGAGAAATATCAAGCAATTCTTCTACCAAACCAATTAACCTTTCGGTAGTCACTGATAATTTCTCGATAAGTTTTTCTTGGGTTTCTGTAAAAGGACCGAAATCACCTTCCCGCGCTTCCGATAAATAACCTTTAAGATAGGATAAAGGAGTTCTTAATTGATGCGAAGCAATAGACAAAAATTCACTTTTAAACTTATCGACCTGTTTTAATTGTTTATTGGTAATTTCCAACTTTTTTACTAATTGTTCTATATTTTTACGAGTTGATATCTCTTTTAAAACACTTCTAATTAAAAGAAAACCAAATATTAAAATAAATATTGTTTGGCCTAAAAATAATATAAACCCAAAAATTGTTTTAGTTGTTAATAAATGAACAAGATTTATAATTAAAATAACAAAAATTAACAATTCAGTTGCAGCAACTTTTATATTAAATAATTGATAACGGATAATAGCGCCTCCAATAAAAATAAATAATGGTAAGATAAATAATGGAGAATAAGGAACAAAAGCTGGATTATGAAAAAAAACTGTTTGTATGAAAAGAAAAAATAATAAAAAAGAATAAGTAGTTATTAAACCCAGTCCAATTAGGAACCATTGTTTTTTTAGTAGCCCGACAGCTGAAAGATAATTTTTTATTATATGAATAAAGGAAAAAACAGAAACCCCAATTAATATAACACTAAAAACTGGCATAAAAAATCCTGGACGAGGCAAAATTTTACCATCGACTGTATCAATACCCTTAAATCCATAGGGGCTTAATATAATGCTACTAGCAATTAACATTAGTAATAATATAAATATAATTTTTGACTTTGGTATAATAATTTTTTTTGATGGGAAATTAGTTACGAAAAAAAATAACAGAAAAACCAATTGTGTTGCCAATAAAAGCACTATTCGAATCCAAAAAAGAACTTTTTCACCAACAACGTTAATTGAAATATAATTTGCTATAGCCCATGCAATAGTGAAAATTGTGTGCCCCCAAAAAAATCGATTAGTTGCGCTTTTATAATCGTGAAGGAAAACGAAAAATCCTAAAAAGGTTAAAACAAGTGAAACAATAAAAGTACTTAATAATTTTAAGTCAACATTTATTATCATTTTTTTAAGAAAGAAATTATTATAAAAATTTTATTTTATAATTTTTTGTTCTAATGGATGTCGAGGAGTAGTTTTGTGGGTTGAGCCAGTTTTTCCCACTGCAAATAAAAATTGCGGAATCTGTTTTGTATTAATAATTTTTTGCAATCTTTGATATAGTTTCCCCATTTCAATTGATGCTACAAAAATTGATGTCTGCCAACCCCTTGCATTAAATTCCAACATAATTCTCTGAGCAATTCTTCCAACATTAAGCCAGATTAATGGATTGTTTGCATTGGCAGTTATAATTACTACCAAAGGCGCCGAATTTAAACTCATTTGATTAAGTTTTGACAAAAAAAAGCCTAAATTGAACCATCTTACTAAAGTAGGGAAAATAAATGAAAAAGGAAAAGGCATTTTTAATGCATAGCCAGGAATTCCATCTTTGCGTCTTGTCAAACTACTACGTAACCATCTAGCCATTTCTTTTCTAAAGGATTTTTTTGCATATGCTATTTTCAAGCCTTCAGCAGTAAGTCTTGCTATTTCGGAAATTTGAGTTTCGTTTGATATCCAATGAACAGTTATATTGTTTAACTGATACTCATTGTTAATAATTGTAGAAATTTCATTTAAAATTTCTACCGGAACTTTGATTGGTTGAAATATCCCCCGAGCGTTTACTCTTTTTGGAATTGTATTCAAAATTTTTCGATAATTATCATTTACTTTGCTACTTAAATTTTTAAAATATATTGTAGCCAAATGATTACTATCTGTTGTAGATTTCATTGAAATATAATCGAACACACCAAAATATTTTGCCGCCACAATTATATTTTCTATAGCACAACCAATACTAATATGTAAATCTCTTTTTTGTGGATCTCCTTCTGGTAAAAGTAATTTAGGATCATAATAGACCTCACATCCTGATTTTATAATACGAAACAACCAAGGTTGAGTATTATGAGTAGAAGGAGCTAAAATTGCATAACGTAATAAAAATTTAGTTTTTTCTTTTGGGGAAGATAAGGTAAAAAAATCGTCAGGATTGATATTTCTTATATTATTCATTTTTTATAAAATTAATTATAAATTTAATTTTTATTTTAAAAAAAGTAAATATCGTAAATATTGTTTCGATTATTTCCTTTTGTTATTTATTTTATCATTATCTCATCAAATTTTATTAAACTTCGTCCGCTTGGCAGATTTTCTTCTAAAGCAATCTTGCGTGCAATTAAAGCGGCGATCCCGGAACTAATAGCAACGGTACTCATTACCTGAGGCCTACCAACTAAGGTTTTTCCAATATTCAATACCGAATTTATAACCCTTTCAGTTAAGTTTTCTTTTCCAACCAAATCAATAGCGTATTTTTTCTTTTCTTTTTCGGTTATCTGATTACGCATTATGGCATTTAAAATATTTTCATTCACTTTGCCGTTGAAAAATTTTACATCTGGCTCAATATCGTATCTTTCAATGTCTATCAAGACATTATCTCCTAAATTCGTAAGCATAACAACTGGTATTTTATTTTTTTTAGCTAATTTCCTAATTAAAATTTTTAATTTAAAGTCATCTATTACTTCAAAAATAAGTTTTGGTCTTGGATAATTTTCTATAAAATCTTGGAGATTTTTTTTATTTAGACCCTCATGATAAGAATAAATTTTAATATATGGATCTATCTCCATAATTTGTTCCTTTATAATATCAATTTTATGTCTGCCGATATCTTTTAATGAAGCTTTTACCCTGTTTAAATTAGTGGTGCTTAAAGTATCAAAATCAGCTAACTTAATATTTTTAGAAAATCCGTTATAGATTAAAGTTGTAGCAATATTACCACCAACTGATAAACCAGCAATAGCAACCGTAAAATTTCTTAACTTTTTTTGCTCTTTGGCTGTTATGATATTTTGATTTCTATTGGTTCTTAAAAGATAATTTTCTTGTTCTGAAAGAGTATGAATCAAAGTATTACTCCAAGGATAATAAATCCAATCGCCGCTAATTTTAACATCTTTTTTATTTTTGTATTTGATAAATTTCTTAAAGTTTTTTTTAAAAATCGATTGAGGATTTTTTATTTCAAATAATTCTTTAAGTTGTTTTTGATAAATATCAATCACTTTGGGTTTAAAATAATCCTTTAATCTTTGAACGTCTTTAAAGTTATAATTGCCCTCTTTGAAAATTTTAATGTTGTTAATTTTTCTGATCATTTTTTTACCCATTTTTGTTTAATGCCTGGTTTAAAAAATTCGGGATGCTCGTAAGGCCAAAATACTATTTTAGGAAAAGCTCGTTCTTTTAAAAAATTAGAAAGTTCACGATATTCAGCGTTTTTTTCTTGCAGATTTTGAACTAATCTCTTTAATAAACGATTTTTTAGATGATATGGTATTGACTCAATACTTCTCTTTAATTCTATATTAATTTCCAAATATTGATTTTGCTTTTTATCAAATTTCGTTAACATTGTAAATTTACCAGTTAAATAATTGTTGAACGGATTTTCTAAAAGGACTTCTCTAATTGTTTCTGGATAAACTTGCAAACCATAAAGAGTTGTAGAAAAATCGTCGCGCTCAAATACAAAAACAAAAGGAAGTTCATTTAAAGTATAAGCAATGCCGGCTTTTTTGGCTTCATAAAAAATATCTATGTCATAGCGACGCAGTATTTCAATAAGTTCACTAAAAGAGTAAGCACCGCCATGATCCCCGACTTTATATCTTATTAAGGGAATAACATTATTGCCAGTTAATATTATATCACCATTTTCCGATTCAAATCCTATAAATAAAGGATTATACTGCGCTAAAGTTGGTGTTTTATTAATAGCGCCGAAAATGTCATTAAATAACGCTTTATTTTTTACCGCTAAACTTCTTATTAAAATACTTAAAGGCGTTTCAAAAGCCATAGCCCCAATATCAGCTGTTCCATAAATATTCATTGTGTCTAAAAATCTATTTTTAAGGCCTGCTTTGCTAACTAAATAATCTCGAAAATCTTCAGAAAAGGTTTCTGCCGCAAAAATTAATCTTAAGTTTAATTTTTTCAAATCAATTCCTTCAGCTTGAGCATCATCAATGACATCTTTAATAAAAGGAGGATAACCTATAAGTATTACTTGTCTATAAAATCTCGCTAAATTTTTCAAAGCCTTAAATATTTCTTGCTTATTTATGCCAGGAGTAATAATCGATAAAGGAAAATTTAATCTGTATGCAGCAAGTTCCAATGCTTTATATGTTATGAGCCCTCCAATCCAAACACCCATTCCAAAAGCAACTATAACTAACACAGGGAAATTACTGTTTTTAATATTATTATAATTTTTCAAAAATTGTTCCAGTATTATTGAGTATTGCCAATCTAATTGATTATTGCGTGGAAAATAAAATGGTTCCCCTGTTGAACCTGAAGTCGATGTAAAGATTAAAGGCTTATTTAAATGGCCTTCCCAACAAAGTTCGTTTAACAGATTTCTTCTTAAATAATTTTTTTTGTTAATAAAGGGTATTTTTTTAAAATCTCTCCAGCTACGAATCAAAGAAGGATTAATTTTTTTGCTTTTAAGGAACTTTTTATAAGCTGGTACATAACGACTTGCTAAATGAAAAAGGCGAAGGGACAATTTTCTCTGTTCTAAAGACCAATAGTCAGATTTTTTTTTGGTAATTGAGTTTATGATTTTTTTTGTTTTGGAAGTGTTTTTTAAAAAAATCATTTCATTTTTGTGCCTTTAAAATAGCTTTCAGCTATTTCATCGGCAATTTTATTGGTAGACTTATTATTTTGTTTGGAAAGATTGAGGATATTAATGACGGTTTTTTTTATCTGAAATATTTTATTTAATACCCTTTTTTTATTATATCCATCTTTTTCTAATTCAGCTACTACATTAATTAAACCACCTGCATTAGCTACGTAATCAGGAACATAAACAATTTTTTGTCTAAAAAACCAGTCGCCCACCTTTTGTTCAGCTAATTGATTGTTTGCCCCGCCACAAATAATTTTTGCTTTAATTTCACGAGCTTTTTTTAATGAAAATTCGTTTCCTAAAGCACAAGGCGAATAAATATCAACTTCTAAAGAGTGGATTTTTCTTGGGTTAACAATTTCTACTTTTTTAATTATTTTCTTTGTTTGAATGAGAGCAGTTTCATCAATGTCAGCAATATATATTTGCGCTCCAGCGTCAAACAAAAGTTTAGCCAAAGTTCTTCCAACTTTTCCAACTCCCTTAATAGCGACTTTTAAACCAGAAAAGGAGTCTTTATTAAAAACAAACGAAACAGCACCTTGCATAGCGTAAAAAACACTTAAGGCAGCGTAGGGCGAAGGATCTCCAGCTAAAGACGGATTACCAATAAAAAATTTCGAATATTTCAACATAAATGAGACATCATTTTCAGTCAATCCAACATCTTCGCCAGTATAAAACTTTCCTTCAAGTTCATTTATCTTTTTCGCATAGGCTTTTAAGAGGTTGGGAGTTTTATCTGTCTTAGGATTTCCAATAATAACACCCTTACCTCCTCCGAAATGAACTTTAGCGATAGCACATTTATAGGTCATAGCCTGAGAAAGCCTTAAAACATCCTTCAAGGCTTGGGTTTCTGACTGATAAGCAAACATTCTTGTACCTCCAACAGCAGGCAAACCTAAATCATCGTTATGTATTGCAATAAATCCTTTGAGATTTACTGAGGCATCTTCAATTTTAATGACTAATTTATGATTATCGAATTCTTTAAATTTTTTCAAATAATTAGAATCTATTAAATTCATAAATAAAACAGACATCAAATTACTGATGTCTGTAATTAATAGTGTTATATGAAAATAAAGCCCAAGTTATTTGTGTGTTTTGTTTAATAGCTTGGTGGAAATTTTTAAAAAATTCCAAAAAATGTTTCCTTTTTAAAATTTCCATTTTAATTAGATATTGAAAAATTTCCTTTATTTATCTTTATTTTTCCTTCTTTAATTATAATACCACAAAAATAATTTTAAGCAAGCTTTGTTAATAAAATTCGTGGTTTGGCAAGCTCTAAAATTTGCAAACTTCAACATTTTTAAGTTTAACTTTATAAAAATGGTTTACATTTTGATAAAAATTCATTTTTATAAAAATATTTTTGTTGATTTTTAAAGGAAATTAATTATAATAGAAACAATATGGTAAAAGGCTCGAAATTAAAAAAAATTAAACGAAAAAGAGACCATGGCTTTTTAAGCCGCTCTAAAACGAAATCCGGAAAAAAAGTTCTAAAACGACGACGAAAAAAGGGTAGACACAAATTGACAGTATAATACTTCAAAAACTATTTTTTTCAAGCAATAACAGTTTTGCCCATAAATTCTTGAAGTGGCTTTGGAATTTCTATTGAGCCATCTTTTTTTTGATAATTTTCCATTATAGCCAATAGCGGTCTAGTGTTGGTAATAGCTGTGGCAGAAATTGTATGACAATATTTTATTTTGTCTTTATCCTTATATTTTATATTTAATCTTCTTGCCTGAAATTCCCAAAGATCAGAATTAGACATAACTTCCATATAACTTTGAGAAGAAGGCACCCAAACTTCCAAATCAAATTTGCGATAAGTTGGCATTCCTACATCCCCTGAACACATATCAAGAATACGATATGGTAGACCTAAATCTTGTAAAATTTCTTCTTCAATATCTAAAACTTCAAATATTAATTTCTCGGAAGTTTCCTCACTAGTAAATAAAATCATTTCTATTTTATCAAACTGATGGACTCTCTTGATACCGCGAACATCTTTGCCCCAGGAACCAACCTCTGTGCGAAAACATGGCGAATAACCGACATATTTTCGGGGTAGTTCTTTAATATCAAAAATTGTATTATGGTGATAAGCTACAATTGAAACTTCAGAGGTGCCTACTAAATATTTCGGCTCTTTTTCAATCTCTTTATCTTTATAACTTTCATCCCCGATTTCAAGTCGATAAATATTTGAAGATTCAAAAGGTAAATAACCGGTTCCTTCAAGCGCAAAACTTTTTACGATTACCGGGGGAATAATAGGAATAAATCCTTTATTAATTAATTTTTTTAATACAAAAGAAAAAAGTGCAAACTGCATTAAAACAAGATCGTTTTTTAAATAATAAAACCGCGAACCAGAAACCTCAGCAGAAGTTTTTGTATCAATTAAATTATGTAAAGTCCCAAGCGCTAAATGATCTTTTGGAGTAAAATCGAATTTAGTTTTTTTACCCCATTCTTTTATAACAACATTTTTTTTGGAATTTTTGCCACGAGGCATATTAGGACTTACAATGTTTGGTAGTCTTAAAGTAAGATTTTTTAAATTTTGCTCAACGTTCTTTAAAATCTCTTCCTTTTTTAAAATATCGCTTTTAATCTCTTTTAAAATTGCAATAATTTTTACATCTTTAATTTTTGAAAGGTCTTTTTTAATCTCTTCATTTAATTGATTGCGTTTTTTTCTTAAAGTGCTGATTTCAGTGGCAATCTTTTTTCTTTCTTTTTCTAAAATAATAATTTGATCCAATTTAAAATCGGCAGGGTTTAAGTTTCTGTCTAAAATGCTTTTTTCATATTCTTTTCGATTGTTAATGATATAATCAATATTAATCATAAATAAAAATTAATACTGATATAATTTTTATTGACATCAGCATTACTTATAGCTTTATTATTTAAGTAGATTGTAACAAGACAAGATTAAAAAGCAAGTGTTCGGGCTAAATCATCTATTTTATCTTCCAATTTTTTTATTCGGCGACTAACAGTAATTAAAGTTTTATTTTTATCATCTTTTAATTTTTCTACCATTCTTGCTAAAATTTTATCGCCGATAACATCGTAAATCCATTGAGCAAAATCAGACTTTTTTTTATTTGAATGGTATTTAAAAGTCTCTTCAGACATTTGTTCAAGTCCTGCCCTAAATTCGTATAACGAACAAAAAATCTTTCCATCAACACAAAAGAAGCATTTAGATTTTTCAGGAATGATTCGTAAATATTGTTGTGCGATTTTAGCATGTTTTCTCATATTTTTTAAAGAAAACTCACAAGAAGCATCAAATTTTCTTGCGATTTTCCAAAGCAATTAATTTTTAATTTAAATCTTCTTTTCTTGATTTTAATTTATTAAGTCTTAATTTTAAATCTTGATAAATATTCATAAAATTAATGAACGCTTCATAAGGCGATTCGTAAGGATTAAAATACTTATGAACATCTCCATCAGCGAACCATTTAGTGCACATATAATAAAAATGATCTGAAGTTTGAAGGCGTCGCCAATTATTTAAAAGTTTTTCATCTTTGACTTCATCTAATTCTTTTTTAAGTTCAAAAAGAAGTTTTAAGGCTTCTTTTTGCATATCATTTTCCTGCCAAGCTGATAAATCTCGTTCAGTATCTGCCCAGGTAATATAATTTGGCACATTAATTGGCGCAACTGGTTTAATTCTTTCTATAACTTCACTAAAAGTATAAAAAGTAATATTTTTATTTTTTAAAATTTCAGGAATTAAATGTTCAAAAAATTCAAATATCCCAGTGTCTTCCCACTGATGTTCTCCTAAAGTTTCATAATCCATACAAAGATTGACAACATCGGAATTTCCATCAAGCGCGGAAATCCAAGAAGCGAATTTATCGGCTGTTAATGGGTATTCTACCCAACTTCTTTCACTAAATCTAAACGCAATATCATCTGAAAGACGATAATTTTTAAGCAATATTTTAAAGTTTTTTGTTTGTGGATGATGATAAACGAAATTAGCACTACGCCAGCCTAAAATTTTATCCGCTCCTTCAGTAATGATACCTTTATACCCCATTTTGCCTAAAAACAAACCAATATCATCACAATAAGCCGCTTCGGTATTTGAAAAAACTTTAGGCTTAATATGAAAATATTTATGTAGCGTTTCCTCTTGTAGTTTTATCTGACTTGAAAATTCGTCTAAAGAATATAAAAAAGCCAAAGAATGATAATAAGTTTCTCCTAAAATTTCCACCCGCCCTGTTTTAACTAAAAGTTTAAATAAATCAATAAGACCTGGATCATAAAGTTGAGCTTGTTCTAAAAAAATTCCTGATAAAGAATAATTAACTTTAAATTGGGGGTATTTTTGGATAAGCTTTAAAATTAATTTGGTGGCTGGCCAATAACATTTATCTGCCACTTTTTTAAATATTGATTCATTGGTTTGATTGTAACGATCTACAACTCCTTCAAAATATAAATCATCCTTTCCAATCGCAAAAAAAGGGTATTTTTTTAGTCTATAAGGCTGGTGAACTTTAAAATAAAGAGTAAGAACCATATTAATGTCAAAAGGTTTACAATTTTTATTGGATGATTATTTAGTTTTTAAGCATATATCATTGCTGGTGCAAACTTTAGATATATATTATGTATTTTTTCAGCCGCATCAGCCCAATTTATTTTTGAACATTCGCGATAGCAGTTTTGACTTAAGATATTTTTCAAGGACTCATATTTTAAAACGGCTAAAATTTTATTAGTCATTTCATCAATATCCCAAAAATCAACCTTCAAAACATGTTTGACAACTTCGTTAACTCCAGATTGTTTTGATATTAACACCGGAGTGCCATTAGCCATTGCTTCTAAAGTAGTAATTCCAAAAGGCTCTGAGACAGACGGCATTACAAAAAGATCAGCACTTTGATATAATTTATTTAAATCATCATCCCTTAAAAAACCAACGAAAAAAACTTTGTCAGCAAGTCCACTGCGCGCCACTTCTTCTATTAAATATCTTTCCATATCACCGGCTCCAGACATAACAAAAACAACATCTTTGTAATATTCTAAAGTTTTTTTCGCTGCTTTTAAAAAGTAGTCAGGACCCTTTTGAATAGTAAAACGACCAACGAAAATAACTATTTTTTTGCCCAGTATTTTATTCATTAAACTATTTTGAACTTTTTTTTGAAAACAATTCTCAATTCCATTATGAACCACAGCGATTTTTTCAGGATTTATTTGATAATGTCGTATAATTTTATCTTTAGTAAAATGACTTACTGCTATAGCCTGATCCGCTTTGTCTAATCCTTCTTTTTCTATATGAAAAATTGCTGAATTTACAAATTGACCACCACCGCGATCGAATTCAGTAGCATGAACATGAATAATGAGAGGTTTTTTAGTGATATTTTTTGCCTCAATACCAGCAGGGTAAGTCAACCAATCGTGAGCATGAATAATATCAAAATCAAACTGTTGACAAATGACTTTCATAGCCTCTCGATAAAGCGTTACTTGTTCGATTAACTGTGAACTATGATTTAAATGCCAAAAAGTTTTGTAGCCGTCTAAAATTTTACCTGAAAACCTCTGAGCTAAAAAGTCTTCGGCAAATATTAATTTGCCATAAGGAAAATTAATTCTCATTTTCTGTGGTAAAACTAAAATAATTTTATGTTTTTTTGACAAATATTTTGTCAAATAATGGCATGCAACGCCAAGTCCGCCTGAGTTAAATGGTGGGTATTCCCAACCTAGAACTAATATATTCATAAAAACTATTAATGCTAATTTTATATTTGTGGATAAATCTTTTTAATTAATTCAATAAAAGTTGCGCTTGACCAAAGTTGACAAAATGATCCAGCTGGCGCGAATGCTCCTGCTGAACTTAATTCTGAAGAATAACCTGGTATCAATTTTTTCAATATATCTTCACTAGAGGATTGAATAATTGATTTGATTTTATTGGAATATTTTTGAAAATTAACATCAAGAAGGCACCAAGCGGCGATGTTATTTAGATAAAACCAAGAGTCGCCTTGATGATAACTGCGAGGATTTTCTCCCGTATAAAAAGATGTAAAATGAGGACTATTTTTATCAATTGTACTTATACCTCCCCACTCAAGATAAATTTTCTCTAAAGTAATATCAAAAATTTTCTCCCATTCACTTTTACGAAATACCCGAGAATAATAATAATAAGCTAAAAAAACATTGGGTCTAATTGTCAAATCATCGACTCCATCTTTCAAAATTCCATTTTCGTAATATTTATTTCGAATAACACGAATTAATTTATTTAGTGAATTTAAAATAGTGGTATTTTTAGTTAATTTGAATAAATTTGATAAAAATGCGGCATATAAAAATTGTATCTCAAGTGCAAAATCAGATCTTTTTATAGAATCCATCCAAGTTTTTTTGCCATCACAAAAAAGTAGCCCATTTATTTCAGATTCTTTAAGAAGTTTACTAATGTGTATGAAAACACTTAAGAAAAGTTTTGACTCCCTTACATTAAAAAACGAAGGATTTTCAACATATATATCGAATATTTTTTTAAGATAAAGCAATAATCCATCTAAACTTTGAGTTCCTTCAAAGTTTAGGCTATTCATCCTTAAAAAACTTTGCAACCTTATTAACGAAAGTTCTTTAGCTAATTTTTTGTCCAAAAAAGTAAGTGCCTTTAAAGCCATTGCTTCATCACGAAGCCAAAATTGATAAAACCAAGGGAGTCCAGCGTATAAACCAATGAGAGTTTTTCTGTCTTTAGATAAAACACTGAGATTTTTCAATGCGCTTTTGCATAAAGTAAGCGCCCAGGATATATTTTCAGGAATATTCTTATGAAAAATGACTTGGCGTTGATTAATTTTTCGAGTTCTTTCAAAAATTACTTTTTTATTTTTATAAATTTTATTGAAATTTTTCTGAGCCTCCTCGAAATTTCGACCAGCTGATAAAACCAACTCTTTAGCGCCTAAAATAGAAATTCCTGAAAATACCCATTTTTCAAAGGGATTAGATACTCTGAATTTATCATAATTATATTCAATCCGAGTCCAATTTTCTTTTTTTTCTATTTTTCCAGCATTGATTTTGCCGATAACATTGATTTCAAAAATTTTTTCTTTTTGGCTATTAGTTTGTTGAAAAACAAGATGAAAAGTTTTTTTATCTAATAAATTAATTTTATACAACCTCCCCTCTGTAGGATTTTCATATCCTTTTTTTATATCGAAATTAATCTCAAAATTTAGTGGCTTGCTTAATTTATAAAACATACCAATAAAACCATAAGGAAGAATAACCTCTTCAAAAAAACCTTCATAGGACTTTCGAATTTTCCAGATACGATTTTCAAAGCCAATAAGACTGCCTTGAGACAAGACTTTGAAAGAATCAATAATTTTAAACATTGTCCCGTCAATATTAATATGCCAACCTTGATATCTTGTCTGATTATTATAAGTTAATAAAAAATACCCACCGATGTTATCGCAATTCAAAAGACCAATAAAATCTGAGTCAAAAGTGACAGAACGATTTAAAAAATGATGAGTTATCTTCATAATTTAACTAAAATAAAAGTGTAAAATGGTAAATTATAAAGATAAATTTTCTATTTGTGTCTTATAAAAATTAGCCGATACCTCAGGAGTAACAGAAATAATGTAATTTTGATTTGCTATTTCTACTGACGCCCAAGTATTAAGTCGTGGCAAAATTTTCAAATTGAAATGAAGGGGATGCTCTATTGAACCAAATTCAAAATAAAAATTATAAGGCCATGACTGTTGATGAATAATTTTTAGAATTTTTAAAAAAATATCCGCAAAATCTAAAAAAACTTCTTCGTTAAAATCTTTCCAAGATACAATATGTTCTATCGGAAAAATCCACACCTCGTTATTAAATTTAGGTGCTATAGGACAGAAAGCCACAACATGTTGATTTTTTGAAATAAGCCTTTCGCTTTTTTGTTCGTTATTTATAATTTCACAATATTGACAATAATTATTTTTATTATTTATGTTTGATAAATAAATAATGTAAGGAGGTATTTTTTTATAAATAGCGCCTTGGGAATGAGAATGAAATCTGGAGGCGCCAGCTTGGCTGCCGTGGTTTTTAAAAATAAAAGGATATTGATAATTTTGGTGCAAAAAATCAACAGCGATATTTTTATAAACTTTTAGTACTTCAATGAAATCATTTTTGTTAAAATCACCTAGTTGTTTTTCATGTTGATTAGTTTCGATAATGATAATATTTTTACCAAAAGGCTCTTTGAATGCCGGAAATTTATTTAAAACCCATCTGATTTTCCATTTGCCATTGTCTGAAATTTGACCTAACTCTTGTGGAGTTTGATTTTCATTACCAGGACAAAAGGGGCAAATTAAACCTTTATTTTCTTTTGTTTCGTCTATCAAAAAGTCATTAGGCCTTTTACTTCTGCTGGTGCTAATTATTGTCTGATAAAGATTAAAATAATCATTTCTTATCTCCATAAAATTCCAATGGCTTTATTATGAGCCTCAAGATAATATCTTATTAAATTTTCCCATCCGGCATATTCAGATAATTGCCGTGCTTCGATTTTATCTAATACCCTTTCTTGTTGACTATGACAGGAGTAATCAAATAAGATATCAGCCAGTTGGGTCACTATTTCATTATACTCTTTTTTATATCTTTTGACAATAAAAATGCCTGGATGACTTTTATTTTTTATTTTATCCTCGATAAATCTTCCAAACCCAGCTAAATCAGTAGTAACCGCTGGTACTCCTTGGGCAATTGTTTCAAGCGGGGTATATCCCCAAGGTTCATAATAAGAAGGAAAAACTCCTAAATGCGACCCCTGCACAACTTCTTCGTAGGTCATATTTAATAAACCATCAGAGCTTCCTAAATAAATTGGATAAATTATAATTTTGACTTTATCGTTTTTATGATTCAAAAGTTTAACTTTTTGAGCTTGTGCTATAATAGGATCATTACTGTTTAAAAGATCGTGAGTGGTAATTGATACAAAATCAGCAGGGTTTCTGAATTTTAATAACTTGTATTTTAATGATTCAATTTTTTTTGACTCAAACAAAATATTTTCAGATAAAGGCAAACCCGATATTAAATTATACAAAAGCATACTTTCAATAGATTGTTCTTCTTCTAACACCGATTGTTTAAAATTCAAATAATTTTCCCGAGATTCTACCAACTCGATTTTGATTCCTCTTACCGGTGCCGGAATAAAAACAAAAGCAACTATTGTTTTTTTTGAATTAACTTTTTTTAATCTTTGATTTAAATTAGCCAACGCGTCTAAAAGAACATTAATTCCTTTATTGTGTATTTCGTATCTGCCAGAAATGAAATAAAATAAAGTTTCTTTAATATCAAAAGTATAATAAGGAAAAAAATAATATAACAAAAACTCGCGAAGTCTTTCTCTTTTTAGATGATGTTTATAAGAAATATCTTCAAAAGATAAAACACGCTGGATATCAAGCCCATTTGGCAACAAAATATCAGCTTTACGCCCCAAGAAATGCTCAACTTCAATAGCGGTTATTGAGCTGACGGTTGTTAAAATATGAGATAGTGATGCTGATAACTTTTCAAGTTGATGTTTGGGTAATACACCGTAATTTTTAGCTTCTTGCTCAGGATTATATTTTTCTATCTCTTCATACAAAGGTTTATTATCTCCTGCGAGTGCGCGACCAAGCACTGTAGCATGAGTGGTAAAAACAGTGGCGATTGGAATTTTCTTTAAATATAAATAAAGCAAAGCACCACCACTTAACCATTCATGAAAATGAGCTACTGCCTTAAATTTATTATTTAGGGCTTCCTTAAAATATTCTTCCAAAAATCTACCAACAGCTATTGACCACAAAAAAGGCTCGTCAAAATCCCGCGGAGAACCTAACGTATCCAGTCTAAATTCTTGCCAAAACCAACCTTTGTAATCATTAATCTTGTTCCATAAACCATTATAATCAATCAAAATAACATTTATTTCTTTATGAATTAACCATTGACCAAAATGACAAACAATGCCTTCAGTTTCTAATTTTTTAAAAACACTTTTGAATTCCTCAGGTGGCGCCATTTCTTTAAATTCACCCTTAATATTGTTATGGAAATAAGGGCCAATACCAAAATACGAATTGTGATAATATTTTTGCATCTCAGCAACTTTAGTAGTTAAAACAGCGTAGATGCCACCTACTTTATTACAAACTTCCCATGATATTTCAAATAAAATATCTGGCTTCATAAAAGCGAGCGAGGGGAATCGAACCCCCATCTCAACCTTGGGAAGGTTGCATTTTGCCACTAAACTACACTCGCAAAATTGCTATTAATTATTAAGAATAAAAATTGACGGCAAAATATTTGGTTAATAATATATTTTACTATTAACCACTTATTTAAGCAAATATTCAAACTAAAATTATTAATGATTTAAAATGTACAAATTAAAATAATGTCATTTAAAGATAAATAATTAAAGCGCGCTTATTTTACCACACACAAAATACCTAGTATTTACCGATTTATTTAGATGATTTTTATTATTTTTTAATTTGTTGATAATAATCAGGAAAAATATCTTCAGTATTATTCACTTTATTTGAATATCGGGCTAAAACGAACAAAAAATCAGAAAGGCGATTTATAAATTTTAATATCGTTCTATTGGGTAAAACCTCCTTTTCATTTAACCTTACTATAGATCTTTCAGCGCGTCGACAAATAGTCCTGGCAAAGTGTAACGCTGCACTATCGCGAGCGCCCTGAGGTAAAATAAATTTATTTAAAGGTGTTAAATGTTTTTCCAGCTTATCTATTGCTTTTTCCAATTTTAAAACATCTTCTTCATTGATAGGATTTATATGGTCTATTTTTTTTACATCCATCAAGGCTATTTCAGAAAGAACTCTGAAAATTTGATTCTGAATCTTTGTTAAAATATCTTTGAACCACTTTCGCCCGCTTAAAGCAACGCAGTATCCCAAAAACGAATTGAGTTCATCTAAATTGCCCAATGCTTCAACTTTTAAGTCACTTTTAGTAGTTTTTCCCCCAGGCAGTGAAGTTTTTCCTTCATCACCTTTTTTTGTATAAATAGGCATAAAAAAAATAATAACTTTAAAATTGAATTATTAAAAATATCCAGATTAAATTAAAAAATATATTTATGGTTTTTAAGTGTATTTGTCAGCAATGACGGAAGCGCCATAAGCTTCAGGTTTAGTTCTTACATCAAAACCAGATCCGCGTATCATTCCAACAATTTCATTTATCATTTCACGAGTTGGTCCACCATTGCCAATATCAACATGAATTTCAATATTGTATTTAAAAACAAAATGATTATTGCCTAAATGATTTTTCAGCGCTTCTATCAGTTTGGAAGCTATATCCATAGAATCAATTGCTTCTTTATAAATTCTAGAGCGCAAATTTATCTGTTTGTGATGATGAGTTCTCCTCCAAAAATATCTCCCACCACTGCCTACTTTGTGAATTGCTATAATTGAAACAAAATCGGCATAATTATACTTTGTTTGAGAGTCGCTGCCAACAACTATTTTATACTTATTTTTAGGGCTTTCATCCATAAACTTCACTATTGACTCTATAACCTCCTCAAAAGATAAAACTCCAAAAGTAGGACTGACAAACTTTCCTAATAAATTGTTAATATTTTTAGATTGATTCATTTTTAAATTTTTTAAGAAAATATTAATTATATCAAAAAAACGATGATTGCAATTAATATAGCCATAATTGATAATATCAAAACAGCACCGGCTAAAATATCTTTGACATACTTAATTGAAGGATGGTGTTCTTTAATTAAAATATCCAGTATTTTTTCACAGGCAGTATTAACCAATTCAAAAGACAAAACAAATGCTACAGTAATCAATAAAACCGCCCATTTCCACGCACTAATATTTGCTAAAACACCAAGTAACAATACAGCCAATGCAATAATCAATTGAATTTTAAAATTAGGTTCTTTTTTAAAAGCCTCAACCACTCCCTCAATCGCCCAGTAAAAACTTTTTTTTAATCTCATCATATTTAAATTTGTTTTTCGTTTTACCGAAAAAATTGTTTTTTAAAAAATTTTTAAAAAAATTTATTTGAAGTTACTAAAAAGTGATAATTTGTGTAAAAAAATGTATGATGCTACTGCAAAAGATACAGATACATTTAACGATTCTTTTTTGCCAAACATAGGAATAAAAATGATATCATCACAGTTTTTTAAAATATTTCGCGGAAGACCTTCAATCTCATTACCAACTACCAAAGCAGTTTTTAGCTCAAAATGAAAATTAAAGATATTTTTTGCCTTTTTATTAATCTCAAGGGCTAAAACCTTATACCCTTCTTGCTTTAAATGTTTTATCACTTTTGAAGTGCTGTAAACTTTCTGGAACTGAACTGTTTTTTCAGAACCCAGTGAAACTTTTTCTATTTTAGGGTGCGGTGGCGCTGGCGAGATGCCACATAAATAAATTTTTTTTAATCCGACGCAATCACCAATTCTAAAGAGAGCACCAATATTATAGCGGCTTCGAATATTACTTGCGACCAGCACAAGTTCATATTTTAGGTTTATATTCTTTAGGAATTTCGTATCTTTCATTTAAAATCTGCGATTGATTAATGCTATCGATTCTTAAAAGCCGCATCTTTTGGGCTTTAGTATCAAAAGCCTCAATAAAACTGCCTTTCATTTGATAAATTTCAATGGTAAATTCTTGAACCCTTTGGTTTTCATTGCCTACATAACAAATTTTTAATCTTTTTTGAGATTGAAATGCTTCTTTAATATTTTTGTTTTTTTCTGAAATTTCATTTTGTAAAGCATAACTAACCGGGATTTTAATAATTTCTGTATTATTTTTTAAAAAAGCTTTTATATATCCGTTTTTAAGCCCGAATTCATAAATCTCCTTTGTTAGTTGGACATCCTGAAGACAATATTGTTTTATCTTATCGATCATTCCATTTTTGAACCATTTTATTGCTTGAATACCGCTTGTAGTTTTATTTTTATTTAAAGTGCCAAAAGCAACCGCATCAAGTGATAAACGAAAACCCAAATGATTGATTATTTCATCCATAAGATCGAGGCATTTAATTTGTTGTAAATTAAAGTCAGCATAAGGTTTTAAGACCTCTAAATCAAAATTTCTAATATTAAAACCAATCACTAAAGGATTTTGCTTTAAAAGCTTCAAAAATTTGGCAATTTCTTTTTCTTCATAAATATAATATTTATTTTCACGAAAAGAAAAAAAACTCAAAACAGATATTTTGAGCAGATGCAAATTGTTTCGCCCACCAACTTCCTTAAAATCTCTTTGTGTTTCTAAATCAAAAACAATCCTATCTTGATCATCAATTAAACTGCTCATAACCGAAAAGTTGTTAAAAAATAGGTTTATTTTCTTTTAAGCCATGGTTTATCAGGATACTTTCGGATAAGATATTCAAATCTATCTATTACCTGCCCTGTTTTTTCATCAAAAAGAGGAGTTCCTCCGGCATATATTGTATCTTTTGAATCACCGAATTCATTTAAATTATTTTCTTTTAACCATTGTTCAATTAAAGGTTTTTCTTCTTCTAAATTGTTTTTTAATGCATTGGGCACTTTCTCAAAATCATTTTTATTGAAATCTTTAAGATTTTGGTTTTGAAAGTTAAGATACTGGTTAAAAAAACCACCCGCGTAATTGTTAAAAGCCACGCCATAACCTAGCATAAAACCTATCAAAAAACTTGCCAGTAAAGAAAACCAAATATAAATTTTTTTATCATTTAAGTTCATAAAATTATTTTATCAAAAATACACTAAAAAACAAGTTAAAAATTATATCAATTTTCTAGCTTTCTTCGAAGATTGAAGTGTGAACAAAAAATTTTTAAAGTGTTTTAAAATATTCCGCATTTTGATATTTAATTAATTTTAGCGAATAATTTTTTTGTACACCTTCTCAATTTTTGAAGTGACAAAAGCCGCTGAATATTTTTTAGCATCAGCTCTTATTCTTAATGAAAATAAAAAAAAAAATTTATTATTTGATAGGGCTATATTTAACGCTTCAGCGTATTTTTTTACTCCGCCATCTACTAAATATCCATTTTTTTGATTTATGATCACTCCTTTTAAATAATCAGCTTTTTTAGCAACTATAATGCATCCTGACGCCATTGCTTCATTTAAGGCTAAACATTGAGTCTCAAAATCTGACACTTGGGCAAAAATATCACATCCTTGATAAAAAAGAGGTAATTTATCAGAGTGAATTTGTCCTAATAAAATCACCCTATGTTTTAAATCCAATGTTCTAATTAAGCTTTTAATTTTTAAAATCGCCACACCATCTCCAATAATAACCAAAAAAATATTCTTTTTTTTCAAAAGAGCAAAACTTTCAATTAAAAAATCAATATTTTTTTCGAAAGAAATTCGCGATACAGCTAAAATAATTTTACTTTTGAAGGGCAGTTTAAGTTTTTTTCTCAATTTCGCTTGAGCGTTTTTAATTTTTTTATCAAAAAATTTATCACTAATTGGAAAAGGAATAACAAAAACCTTTTTTTTATCTATTTTTGAAAAAACCGTTTTAAAAATTCGATGAGGTATGATAACTGCATCGGCCACTAAAGCATATTCATCGCAAAGTTGACCAACGATTTTGGTTACTAAATGAAATGGAAAAAAATTGAAAAACCGCAACAAATAAGAATGCCATTGAGAATGGTAAGAATATACTAAGGGAATATCATATTTTTTTGAAAAATGCATTGCTAATTGACCCAAAAAAATAGGATGGTGTGAATGAATAATATCAAAACGATATTGGCAAAAATGTTTTTCTATTGAAAAATTAGGTAAAGGAATGGGGTAAAAGATATGATGAGGAACATTCAGTGAAGGGATTCTAATAATATTATCGGAATCATTAATTTGCTGAAAATATTTAGGAGCATAAATGATAACATTATGATTTAATTTTTTTAATTGATTTTGCAAAACAGAAATAGAATGAGCTGGACCACTAACACGTGGTAAATAATTATTTGTAAACATCGCAATTTTCATAATTTTTTAAATTATTTCAAATTTTATTTTAATGATTGATTTGAAATTAAATAAAAAATTAAGTTGAGGAGGTAGTCATTGGTAAAAATACAGTAAATTTTGACCCTTGCCCCTTAATACTTTCTAAATATATTTTACCACCTAAAAGTTCGATAACTTTTTTTGTAATCCAAAGACCAAGGCCAGTTCCTGATATTTTTGATGTTTCTTCCGATTGGACACGGAAGAATTTAGAAAATAATTTTTCCTGATCCTGAGCCGAAATGCCAATACCAGTATCTTTAACATAAATGGAAATAAAATTTTTTTCTTCTAACGTTAAACCAACTTCAATACCACCTTTTAAAGTATATTTAATCGCATTGCCAATGAGATTGATAAGAACTTGCTTTAAACGATCTCTATCCGATTCTATTTCTATTTTTTTATTTTCTTCTAAATGATTTACAAAATTTAATACGAGACCTTTTTCTTTGACTTTTGGCGAAATTTCGTTGCATATTTCTGATACAAAATCAGGCAATAAAATTTTTTCCTTTTCGATCTTTATACGGCCCTGTTCTATTCTGGAGACCTCAAGTAAATCTTCAACTAAATCATATAATCTTTGCACCTCAAGCATTACAATATCAATGCCATGCTTTAATTTTTCTGACAATTCACCAAAACTGCCTTCTTGAATCATTGAAAGATAACCTCTTATTGTCGTCAAAGGAGTTCTCAGTTCATGGGAAGTAATGGAAAGAAATTCATCTTTTAATCTATCTATTTCTTTTAGTTTCATCAATAAAACAGCGTATTGAAAAAGACGAGCATGATTAGCGACTAGTAAAATAAGTATTAAACTAAAAACAGTAGAAAAAAGATAAAGAATCCTGCCTAAATAACCAACGACTTGATCTGCTTCTAAACGGCTTAAAGCCACGCTAACAATACCGATTATTTCATTGTTTTCATTATGAATTGGTGTTGCGCTTAACCAATATTTTTCGCCGCTTCTTTTGTCTTTAAGCAATCGAGCAAATGTTTGATTGTGCTGCCACGCAAGAGAGTTAATAACCGATTGAATCTCAGAATTAGTATCCTTTGGATTTAAAGATGCAATGATTTTGAAATAATCAGTTTTAGTTTCTGAACGAACAAAAACCGCAATATCTCTAATAAGATCAGAAGAGTTTTGTAACGCAATAATTTTTTCTTGTAGACTTAAATCTTCTTCTTTTTGAATACTTTGAGCATAAATACTTTGCGTGATGAATTTTTCAGTAGATCGCGCCAGCATTACACCTTGTTGCTGAAGATTGCGATCTAACTGTTTATTAAAAATATTCAAAATATAAGCTGTTGCAATAAAAAAAAGCGCCGGAATAGATACGATCAAAAGAAGAGAATAAATAATTTGGGGGTTTTGTTTAATAAAAATAATTCCCTCGTAAAGAGCAAACTTATTCTTTCGGTTGTCCGGCATGGGTTTTTGCAATAATCGTCAAGATAATTAAAACCAATAAAATACTGGTTAAAGTTATAAAGAAAATAAAGGGCCAAAGCGCTTTTTGGGGCGAGATAGGAATTGCTGATTCAGGCTCAATAGAAATGCTATCTGATACTTCTTGTGGTGAGAAGGCGTTTTTTTCAGATTCTACAATGGAGACTGCTTGAGCAGTTTTAATGAATAATAAAGCTGGTGATTTCTCAATTATTTTGCCAGTATTGTTTGTGATTGCGATATAAACTTCATGTTTACCATCTTCAATATTTTTATCAAGCACATAAGACCAATCCCCGTTTTCATCTGTTTTAACAGTTACAATAATAGGCTCAGAATAAATAAAAATAGTCACAAAACTATTCGGGAGACCCTTGCCTTTTAGGAGAATCTTGGGAGGCTCTTGAGGCTTTTCCTTTTGAACAGGTGTAGTCACTATTTCTACTTTTTCTACTGCCAAAACTTCTGCATTAACTTGTCCACTTTCTTTAGGACTTTCAAATTTCATTTTTTCTTCAGGAATACTGGATGTTGGATTGAAGTTATGCTGGACTTCTACTGAATCAATATAGCCATCGTTATCTGAATCCACATTAAATGGATCAGTGCCAAATCTTAACTCGTCTTCATTAGACATACCATCATTATCAAAATCGATTATGGCTTTTTTAATATCCTCTATCTTGTTTTGAATAGGCGGGATTTCAGGAATAATATCTTTTACCTCTTCCGAACTGGAAGGTAATGTGCTTACTTCTGAAGGACTGATTATCGCTTGGGATTTTTCATTTTCTTGTGATTTTTCTTTTTCGGAAGTAGGAGGCACAGGTGTTTCTTTGATTTTTTGTGGTTTTTCTATTTCCTTCAGTTCTTTTTCTTTTAATTCTCTTTCATTTAATTCTTTTGCTTTCGATTCTATTTCTTTTAATTCTTTATCCCTCAATTTTTTCAATTCAGTTGCTTTTAGTGGTTCTTTGAATACTTTAGATTCTCGTAAATTTTTAATATTTAGATTTTCTTGAAGAATTTTACTGCTTTCTTGTTCTTCTTTTTTATTAGTTTCTTTCAATTTTTGAGTTTTAATTTCCTCTAACACTTTATTGGGTTGCAAGCCGACTCGTTCTAATTCTTGTTTAATTACATTTGTAAGTTCATTTTTCTTTTGATCATCTATCAACGGCGGACTTTTTATTTTTTCCTGAATTTTTTCAATAATTTTCTCAGGTTCTTTTTTAATTTCATTTGCAATATTTAATTCATCACTTATTTTTTCAAAAGTAACACCCTTAACTTTTGTTTTCACGAAAAGTTTATATTTGCCATTTGGGAAATTATTAGTGTCAAATTGAACTACCCATTTGCCATTACTTGGTTGTAATCGACCAACAAATAATAAATCTTCACTCTTTTCTCTCTGCAAAAAAAGTTCAGCTTCATCAACAGGTAATTCATATTCAAATTCAGCTCCTAAAAAACCTGATATTTTTGATAAATTTTGAGTAAATTTAGTATTAAAAATGGGTTCTTTGATATTTATATTATTACTTGTTGAAGTACCTCCTGATACATCTAATATATTATTCTTGATATCGTTCTTAATATTTAATTGATTTTCTATAGGATTCGATAACTGACTAGCAGAAGACATTTGATTTATTTCACCACTGTCTAATACTGACTGCACATCTCTAATTGCACTTATTTTTTTATCGACAATCTTATCATCGCTACTTGAAAGATTTTGAAGGTTATTTTCTGTTTCAACCTCTTTGACTTGAGAAATTTTTTTGTTATTCTCTAATACAATCTCGTTGAATAACGCATTTTTACCTTCGTCAGTTAAAGGCTCCCCGCATTTTGAATTTTTTTTCAAAGCATTGCCCTTACAAGTTGCATTATCGCAATCACAGGAATATAAATTTACGCAAAGAACTTCATTTAAAGAAGAGGATTTTTCATTTTTACAATAATATTCTAACAAATATTTTGAAAAAACGCACCGATCTTTAGCTTTAAATAAAGAGCGATTGAATGATATTTTTGCATCAATTTCTCCTTGAACATCAATGTTGTCTCCCCCATCACTATCACTACAGGTAAAAATAGGACTACTTTCTAATATATTTATATTGCTTTTTATATTTTCCTCAGTACTTAAAACGCTTGAAAGAGCATTGATAAAATAAAAAGGGATTACTAAAAAAAAGATAGTAAAAAAAATGACGCCGAAAATCTTTTGAGAAACTTTTTTCATAGTATTATATTTTTAATTTTACTTTAATATTATATTATTTTTTATAAAACAATCAAGTTTTTATTGGTAATTGATTTATTTAATTTTATTACAAATTTGCAAATTCTCATATTTGAATTATAATTTTAAATTAATTTGCTTTAATAAAAATATCCATAAATCCTAATTATATTTTTATGACCCGCAACGAAGCTTTAAATTTACTACATAAATACATCCAAAATCAAAATTTAATCAGACACTCATTGGCTGTTGAAGCGGTGATGAAAAAATTTGCAAAAAAATTTAACGGTGATGAATCTTTATGGGCGATAACTGGTCTTTTACATGATTTAGATTGGGAAATTACTCAAAGCAATCCTGAACAACATACTTTAGTGGCTGAAAAAATATTAAATGAACTAAAGGTTAACCAAGAAATTGTTAAAGCCATTAAGATTCATAATTATGTGCATAAAATACCACCCCAAACTTTGCTTGAAAAAACGCTTTATTATGTTGAAGAACTTACTGGACTTATCACTGCTTGCGCCTTAGTTAATCCCCAAAAGTTAAATGGCGTCTCAAGGGAATCTGTTTTAAAAAAAATGAAGGAAAAATCTTTTGCCAAGGGAGTTAACCGCGAACTAATTTTAAAAGCACCAGAAGAGTTAGGAGTTGATTTAAATGAAATAATAGATTTAACCTTATTAGCAATGAAAGAGATCAAAGACGAACTTGGACTTTAAGGAGATTGTTCTAATCGTAAATATTCTAACATTTTTTTAAAATTTTCGCGCTCTTTGGGTTTGAAATTATCAATAACTTGCTGTTTAATGTAAATCGGTAATTTAAGAGCCAAGGCAATAGACAAAGCATCCGAAGGACGACAATCGCGAATAAACTCCTTACCAAATTTATCCTGAAAGAAAAGGGACGCATAAAAAACCCCATCCTTAATTTTTGTAATCTCAACGGCATTTACAATAACCTGTAAATCTTCAGTTAAAATTTTTAAAAAAAGATCAATAGTAAGCGGCCTTGGAGTTTTTACTTTATTTAAATAAACAAGAATTGATTGAGTTTCTAAAAAACCTATCCAGATTGGAATCACAATATTTGCATCATTATTAACCAAAAAAACAATAGGGACTCCTGAATTAGGATCAATAAAAACCTCAGTAATTTTTACTTCTATTTTTTGTTGATTCTGACCATTGTTCATATTTTTTAGATAATTAATTCAAAAAAGCTTTCAATATACCACAGGCTACAATAGCTGCTGTTTCTGCCCTTAAAATCCCATCATTGATATTTATTATATCCCATTTGTTGGTTTTGGCGAAGTCTTTTTCAAAATGACTCCATCCCTGTTCTGGGCCTATACAAATTAAAAGATTATCTTGATGAAGGCTTTTTAAAAAATCAACAAACGAAAAACTATTTGTTATATTAGGTTCCAAGAAAATTTTTCTAAATTGTGGATAATTTTGATTAATTTGAGTTAAGGTTATGATATTGAAATCAATTTTCGGGAGAAAACATCTTTGACTTTGTTCAATGGCTTCAATAATAATTTTTTGCCAACGCGGAAAATTTGGTTGATACTTTGCAGTTGATTTTTCGGCATTCAAAATTTGAAAACCGGCCACGCCAAGTTCTGAACATTTCTGAAAAATCAATTCCATTTTTTCTTTTTTCGTTAAAAGAGATTGAGCGATAATGATGCGTTTTTTAGACGTAGTACATTCAATTTTTTGCAAAATATCTAAATAAATATAATTTTTATTAATATGTTTGATTGAGCATTCAAATTTTAATCCTTGTCCATCGATAAGAAAAATTCTTTCTCCACTTTTTAATCTTAAAACCCTGAAAACTTGATGAACTATTGCATAATCTTTTATAATTAAAGATTCTTCATATCTCAGTGACAAATCATTTAAATAAAAATAGTGCATACTTTACTCTTGAAGAGCTTTTACTTTTTGTTCATATATTTTTAAAAGGCCGCGCTGAATTTTATTTTCCTGCTCTAATTTTTTTATTCTTGAAGAAAAATCAAACAAAATAAATAAGCCCATAATTACAATCAACGAAACAATCAGCAAAGTCTCCAAGGTCCTTTTATCTATTTTTTCAAACATAATCGAAAATTTTTTTACTTAAATTCTTTTAAAATAAGTCAATTTAAAAGATTAAGAGGCTTATTATTAAGGAAATATTTAATATTTTCAATAGTAGTATTTAAAATCCTTTGGAGCGCTTCAGAAGTATTAAAAGCATTATGAGGAGTTATTAAAACATTTGGCATTTTCATTAAGATATGATTATATAAAATAGTTTTTAATTCGTCCCTTTTTAAAAATTCATTTGCCACATAATTAATTTCATTTTTTATTTCTGTTTCAGCTTCTAAAACATCAGTGGCATAACCAGCTAAAATTTTTTCATTTAGACCAAGAACAACGGCAGCTGTTTCTACGATGCCCCCTCTGGCAGTATTGATTAAATAAGAACCTTTTTGAAAAAGTCGGATGTTATTTTTATTAATTAAATGGTGAGTTGAAAGAGTATAAGGACAATGTATAGAGACAATCTGGGAATTCTTCAAAAGATCTTCTAAGGTCGTATAATTTATATTATAGGCAGACGCAAAAGCATTATCCGGAAAAGGGTCAAAAGCTAAAATATTCATTGAAAAACCTTTAGCAATTTTGATAACTTCCTTTCCAATTCTCCCTGTTCCAATCACCCCTAAGGTTTTATCTTTTAAATCTATGCCTCGTAAATCTTTTAAGGAAAATAATTCAAACTCTTTGATTTGGTCTATTGCTTGATATATTTTTCTGGTGAGATTTAAAATAAGACCAAAAGTAAATTCAGCCACTGTATTATCACCATATCCAGGAACATAAGCAACTTTTATTCCTCTTTCTTTGCAAGCGTTAAGTTCAATATGATCAAAACCGGTAGAACGAGTACAAATAAGTTTTAAATTTGGAAAATTAACTAAAGCTGGTTTATTAAGGCGCGAATTAACGAAAATGGAGATGATATCAAAATCTGTTTCTTTTGGGATATTTATTTCACTAATACTATCTTCTTGAAAAATAATTTCGTTATCTTCAGCAAGATCGGAATTTAATATTATTTCTTTTTCCCAGCCTTCTATTTCAAAAAAACCAATTTTCATAATATTTTCTAAAACTTTAGATAGTTTTATTTTATGTTATAATTATAAATAAAAGAAAATAAAAATCAAATGTCTTGTATTTTTAAAATCTTTTATGTAAAACATTAACTATTATTTTTTAAAAAAGCTTAAAAATAATTTTTTTATGTATTTAGCTATTGATGTAGGCGGAACTAACACTAGATTAGAATTATTTTCTAATCTGACACCTGATGCCAAAATTTCGCACAAACATTTTAACACCCCTAAAAATCCAAAGCAGTTATCTTTAATAATTAATAACTTCTTGAAAAAATTAAAGGTTAAAAATATAAAAGCAGCAATTTTAGGCTTACCAGGAGTTTTAGATAAAAATAAAGAAACTCTCATAAAATCTCCAAATTTGAATAAGGCGTGGATCAATGTATCTTTTAAAAAAATTTTCAGAAATATTGTCAAAGAGATTTATTGTCAAAATGATGCGGCGCTTGCTGCTTTAGGAGAAGCAATTTTAGGGGCAGGCAGAAATTATAGTATCGTAGCTTATATCACAATCAGTACTGGTATCGGAGGCGCCAGGGTAATTAATGGTAATTTAGATGAAAATTTTTCAGGATTTGAACCTGGTCATCACATTATCATTTTACAAGGTCGACTTTGTAGTTGTGGCCAAAAAGGCTGCTTTCAAGCGTATGCCTCCGGAAAAGGTTTTAGAAACATATTTCACAAAGAACCAAAAAAATGCTCGAACCAAGATTATTGGAATCAATACGCAAAATTTTTAGGACAAGGTTTAATTAATGTCATTTTATTTTGGTCACCAGAAGTTTTAATTTTGGGGGGTAGTATGTTAAATAAACCTATTTATTTCTGGCAGCCTTTAAAGTATTTTTTAAAAAAAAATTTAAAGATAATTGCTTTACCAACTATTAAAATTTCTGAGCTAAAAGACGAAGCAGGAACTTTAGGCGGGATAATGTATTTAAAAAATTTGCTTCAAAAATAATTTTTTCGAATTTATAAAAAATTTATCAATTTTTTATAAACAAAAAGCCCTTGATATAATCGTGGGCTTTTTGTTAAATATACCCAATTACATTTTCCCCCCTTTGCGAAAACCTCTACTAAAATTCTGGCGCCTTTGTTGATTACATTCTCGACAATAAACAGGACGATTTGCATCTGGCTGAAAAGGAAGTTCCGTAATTGGAATCTGACACTGAGCGCACTTTAAATTCATCGATGTTACATCGAACATCTGTCTTTGAAAGCCGCTCTGTGATCTATCTTGGAAGGCCATATATTTTCACCTCACTTTCTTTTTTCGGTTATTTAATATATGGCCTCCTGAAATTATAATTGAAATATTTCTATTAATTACTTTTTTAACTACTATATAACCGGCCTAATATTAAATTTACCCGAATTAACTAAACTTTATCATAAATTATAAAAAATACAAGAAGGCTTATTTAATTACTAATTAAAATAAAAAAAACAATGTCATTTTTATTTTACCGCCAACCGGATTTGAACCGGTGT
Source organism: bacterium (assembly GCA_037443185.1). Taxonomy (GTDB): domain Bacteria; phylum Patescibacteriota; class Minisyncoccia; order 2-01-FULL-47-10; family JBBIMT01; genus JBBIMT01. The sequence continues at coordinate 68,737 of JBBIOV010000001.1, forward strand.
TTCATGGCTGAGAACCATGTGTCCTAAACCAGACTAGACGATGGCGGCTTTGATGAAAATATTTTAGTTGTTGATCGATTAAATTTTGAAAATTTTAGGGCAAGTATATTTTAAATCTAATCACTGACCCAAAAATCCTTTAACTAGTTGCGCTACCTTAGCGCCTTCAGCTTTTCCCTTTACTTTTTCCATAACTATCTTCATAACCTTTCCAAAATCTTTTTGACCGGATATTCCTAATTCTTGAATAACATTTTTTATCGTTTCTTTTAACTGGTCATCTGTTAATTGCGGAGGTAAATATTGTTTTAAAATTTCTATTTCTTTTAATTCTTTTTGTGCCAAATCGTCTCTGTTGCCTTTTTTAAATAATTGCAAAGCTTCGTTTCTTTTTTTTATTTCAGAAGCAATCACTGCTAAAATTTCCTCGTCATTTAAGCAACTCTTTTCTTGTAATTCTTTTTGAGTGGTATCGCTTTTTGTTTTCGCCAATTGATAAAACTTTTCTTTCTGTTTTTTTTCAATAGCAGCCTTCAGCATTTTCAAAACGCTTAAACTAATTTCATCTTTGTTTACGAAAGCTTTTTTAAAACCTAATAAAACTTTTTTATTTAAATTCATCATACTAGTAAATTAAATCTTAATAATACTACTCCACTGTTACACTCTTAGCAAGATTGCGAGGCTTATCAATTTCCAGTTTTTTAAAATTAGCACAATAATATGCAAAAAGCTGTAAAACCATAATACTTAAAACGGGATAAAATAATTCAAGAGTTTGCGGAATATAAATAATATCATCTGTTATTTTTTTTATCTCTTGATTTCCCTTGGTGGTAATGGCAATAACAGGCCCTTTACGAGTTTTTATTTCCTGAACATTAGAAAACATTTTTTTGTACAATGAATCCTGAGGGATGATAGCAATAGAAGGAAAATTTTTATCTATTAAAGCAATCGCGCCATGCTTAAATTCACCTCCGCTATAACCTGAAGCATTGATGTAAGCAGTTTCTTTTAATTTTAAGGCGCCCTCAAGCGCGGCTGGATAATTAAACTTTCGACCAAAAACAGCAAAACCATTATATTTAAAATATTTTTTCGCCAATTTTTTTATTGCGCTACTTTCTTTTAAAATTTCGTTTGTTAGACTTGAAAGATTTAAAATGGATTTTATGATTTCCTTTTTATTTTTTATTTCTATGTTCTTTAATTGAGTTAAATACAAAGCAAAAAGATTTAAAAGGATCATCTGGGATATCATAGCTTTTGTAGTAACAACCGCAATCTCAGGCCCGATGTGATTGTAAATACCAGCCTTTGTTTCTCTAGCAATAGATGACCCAACTACATTAACAATGCCTAAACTTAAAATTTTTTCTTCATTAATCTTTTTTAAGCTGGCTAACGAGTCCGCAGTTTCTCCTGATTGACTAATAAATAAGGCGGCTACTTTATCTTTCTTTAAAAAAGGGGTCTGTCGATATCTAAATTCAGAAGCAATATCGGCTTCGCACAATATCCCAACTAACTCTTCAATAATATATTTACCATACAAAGCCGCATAATAAGCTGAACCACAACCTAAAATTTTTAGTTCTTGGATTTTTTTTAAATCTTTAGAGACGCTCTCTAAACCCCCAAGCTTTATTTTATTATTAATAATCCTTCCTCTAATAGAGTTTTTTATAGCTTCAGGAATTTCATAAATTTCTTTTAACATAAAATGTTTAAAGGCAGCTTTAGAAACTTTGGTAGGAATATCTTGAAATGTCGCTAAATTTACTTTCGATTTTTCTCCATTCAATTTATAAATATCAACTTTATCTTTTGTGATAATAGCCATTTCACCATCATTTAGTACAACGGCTTTTTTAGTATGGTTTGTTAAAGCCGTTGGGTCAGAACTTAAAAACCCTTGATGATATTTATTTGCCGCCAATAAAGGAGAGGATACTCTCACAGCAATTATTTTGTCAGGTTCTTTAATGGAGAAAAAAGCAAGCGCATAAGCGCCAACCAACATTTTCACTACTTCTTTGGCCGCTTTTTTAAGATCGCCTCTGTAAACATCTTCTAATAAATGAACTATAACTTCAGTATCCGTTTCTGAAGAAAATTGATGCCCTTTTTTCAGTAATTGTTTTTTTAAAGTTAAATAATTTTCGATAATACCATTATGAACGAGCCAGATCTCCTTTTTACAATCCCAAAAAGGATGGGCGTTTTTATCTGAAGGCGTACCGTGGGTCGCCCAACGGGAGTGTCCAATACCAAGGAAACCTTGAATAGGATTTTTCTTTAAAATTTTTTTTAAAACAGCAACTTTACCTTTTTTTTTGATATACTGAGGCTTCGTGCCATCAAAAACAACGATTCCTGCCGAATCGTATCCGCGATATTGAAGGTTTTCTAATCCTTTTAAAATAACAGAAGCTGCATTTTTATTGCCAATATAACCAAATATACCGCACATAATTTTTTTAAAAAAATAATAATTAATTTTAAATTTTTAAAAAAAATTTCATCACTTTTGGTCTGTTATAAAAAATTTTAATTTTTTAAAATTTTATATTAAAAAAATTATTTGAGGAATTTAAATTTATTTAAGTTTGATGGTTTGGCCTGGTTTTAATATCTTCTTTTTGTTATCATTTAGTGATTTTGACGCAGCAATTACTTCTTCAGGCTCTTGGTTCTGGTCAATCGTAGTATCTTTTGTTAAATTATTTGTGCTTTTTATATTTTTTTTATTACTTAAAATTTCGCTTAACACTTTTTTAAGTTCTTCTTTGGGTGTTACCTCTTTTTTTTGTTTAATATCTGATTGTTCTATCTCTTCTTTAATTTTTTGTAAAATATCAAGATTTGCGCTTTTTGGTGTTAATTTGATATCGGTTAACAATCTTTGATTTTTATCATCATAAAATAAATAACTTGACAGGGTCGGAATAATTCCTTTGGCTTTCAAATTTTGAGATTTTTTGAAACATTTTTTGCAAAAAACAGGTCTTTTTCCGTCAGGCTGAAAAGGAACTTTTACAGCTCCATTACATTTCCAACAAGCAGCAAAGAATTTTTGGGTTAATTTAACAAGGGGATGGCCTTTTTTTTCAGAACTTGAAACATCAATCTCTTCCTTTTGTTTTATCTCTGGTTTTTTCTTTCTATCTTCTTTTGAAGGAAGATTTTCTTTTAAAATTTGATTTTCTTCAGTCTCAAAACCAGCCCATTTATTAATTTTTGCCTCTATCTCTTTTTTAGACAAAGCAAAATTATAACGAGATTGTTTTATGATTTTGTTTCTGTTGCTTTTTTTCAATTTTTGAGGACTTGGCAATGTATGAGCCGAAAAAGGATCGGTAACAATTCCATCAATCATCAATTTGATATAGATATTATATTTCGGTAAATTGATAATATCATTCATCGTAAAAATTGGTGAAAATTCTTTCTCTAAAAATTCAGCATCTTCAGCGCCAACTCTAAAAGCAATAATTGTGCCAACATTACCAAAAATTGCATCTCTTAAAGTAGTTCCCATTTTTTCGCTATAAAGTTGAGCAATGTACTGATGCGCTAAAATTAAAGAAAGCCTATATTTTCTTGCTTCAGATAAAATATTAGCAAAAGATTCATTGGCGAAATTTTGAAATTCGTCAACATAAAGATAAAAATCATTTCGTTGCTCTTCGGGTATATCAACCCTTGACATAGCTGCTAAATATAGTTTTGTTATTATAAGTCCACCAAGAAGCTTTGAAACATCTTCGCCTAATTTACCTTTGGAGAGATTAACGATTAAAATCTTTTTCTTATCCATAATTTCTCTTAAATCAAAAGCAGTTCTTGTTTGTCCGATAATATTTCGAATGATGGAAGCGGTGATAAATTGTCCTACTTTATTTTGAATAGCAGCGACGGCTTCAGTGGCAAATTGTTTAGAATATTCAGCAAACTCATCAACCCAAAAACTTTTGACTACCGGATCGGTTAAGCGATTGACGATTTTATTTCTAAATTCCTTATCGGATAAAATCCTCATTATACCAAGCAAAGTTGAACCCGGATATTCAAGTAAAGCTAAAATAGCGTTGTTCAAAATATATTCCATTCGCGGCGACCAAACATCAGGCCAAATTTTTTTAAAAACACTCATTACTCCTGCTGCCACTAAATGTCTAGTTTCAGGGTCTACATTTTCCAAAACATTAAAACCTATGGGGTACTCAATGTCGGCTGGATTAAAATAAATCACATCATTAATTCTGTTTGAAGGAATATAATCTAATAATTTATCAGCAAACTCTCCGTGAGGATCAATAACGCCCACTCCGTTGCCATTTTGAATATCCCAAACTGCCATATTTTCTAAAAGAGTAGTTTTGCCAACGCCAGTTTTTCCGATAATATAAATATGCCGTCTTCGGTCGTCTTTTTTAATACCAAAAACTTTCTTTTGATTTCTGAAAGTTGTAATACCAATCGGGGTAATATCCATATAATAACAGATTAAAACTTATGAAAAAGATTTATCAAATATCAAACTTTAAATAAAAAATAGGATAGATAATCGCCAACAATTATAAATATCAATTTAAAAAATTATAAATTGAAACTTATTAAATTGTAAAATGTTTAGTTATTAGCTCTTAATAAATAATTCATTTTACAAATTTTATCACTCATTTAATTGATTATCGATATCTTTTTATTATATTGTTGGCAGGGTTGCTGGAGGAGAGCCTTTTTGAAATTGAACTCTTTCAACAGTAGGGGTTGGAACTTCACGACCAGGGAAATGATAAATTGTTGCTAATTCTTCAATATTTAAGATAAAATTTTTATTTTTAGAAAAATCGGGACTACGCCAGCGATATTTTTTAAGCAGCATTCTTTTACGCTCAAATACTCTATAATCTTTGAAAAAATAATCTAATTTAGTAACAGTATCAGGATCAAGTCTTATGCTGCTTTCAGTTTGTGAAGCCAAAGTTCTTAAAATACCCAAAAAAGCATAGCCATGTCTTCTAACAAAACGGTCCTTTTGTGCAAGATAAATAATCCTTAAAGTAGTTGCCCAACCAACCTTTGAGCATTTTCGATAAATTGCTCTCATTAATTGAACCTCAGTTTCAGTGGGCCAACGAAATTCAAGCTTTTGTTCTTTTTCAGATTTATTTTTTGATAAAGGATTAAGAGCGTTTAATGATTCTTTAAGACCAGCACTAAGAGCTTCCATAAACGCAGGAATTTCTTCTTTGGAGCGATCTGACAATTCTTCAATCTTCTCAAGTCCTTTTTTTTCCCAACCAAAATATGGCTCGATGATAATTTGCATCCAAAAATGTTCATTAATGTTTGTTAAAGAGAAAAGTTCAACTATATTAGCAATTGGATCCACTTTACTTTCAGTTTCGGTAATTTTATCAAGTTCCCAGTCAACATAAGTTCTAATAGGTAAATAATATTCTTCTGGTTTATTAAATTGGAATTCAGTCCCTATCATTGCCCAACCGGATTCTTCAGTAATTCCAGCATCGAGAGGCACTTTATATGTATAATCTTCTGCTGGATCAATAATTTCAGCGCTGGGATATTGAGCATAAATTTGAGAAATCAACCATCTTTTTCTAACTTCCGGAACTTTGATATAAAAATGAACTTGCCCATCAAAACCTGCTATTTCCAATGATAAAGTTAATGGAAATTCGCCATCTATATATTTTTCCACTCTTAATAAATTCCGATGCATTCCATGCATTTGAGCAAACAATGCTTCCATTGCTTTAGGGCTTTTAGGTACTTCTCTTGGTATTCTAATTTCTATTAAATGACGCGGCGTGGTTTCGACAAATCTGTTCGAGGCATATTCAACCCATAATTCAAAAAAAATGCCGTATAAAATTATCGGTAACACTAACCACCACCAATCAGACAATAACTTAAAAAAATTTTCTAAAAAAATGTCCATTTTCTTCCTACCCTTTTTAAAAAAATATTTTGAGAAAAAACGCAGAAAATTAAATCTCTATCATTTTAACTTTTGTCTTGAAGCATAAATTTTCCATCAGTGGTCTTTTTAAACAATTTGTTATTTTGCAAACTAAGCAAAATAGTGTTTGGCTTGACTAACCGTTGTTTTAAAACCTCTCGTAAAATCTCATCTTTAGTCAATGGACTACCTGCTGTTTTTAAAACTTGAGTAATAATATCTTTAACTGTCCCTTGTTCATACCCCCATTCCCTTAAACCATAAATTCCCCGTCCCACTAAAACGAATCTTTTATCTTTAATTAACTCATTATGAACTGTCTGTATATGGACGGGTTTTGAAGAAAGCCCCAAAGTGTTAATAGCTTTAGCGACTTCGGTAAAATGCAAAGGTCTTTTAATCTCTTTTAAAGCTAAATACGATTTATCTCTAACCCCTCGAGGTGAAATTTCGGGCCAATCTTTTAAACCATAGTAACCAAAATGATTTTTCTTGATATGACGAGATACTTCAAGATACGACTTAGCGTGTTTCAAGTCGATTTTTAAATTGCGGTTTTTTAACAAATTAAGAATCTCTTCAAGAGTTTTTATGGCGCGCTCCCGCAAAAATTCTTCTTTGACCAGCTGAGTAACTTCACTCATAATTGTTAAACGGTCTTTTTGAGAAAACCAGTGAGGATGAAATTCTTCTGTTCCTTGATTACGATTAAGTTCAGGCATTAACTTTAATAAAAATAAAAGCGCCCCTTTATGCGCCCCTTTTTCTCCTAGTTCCCTAAAAATAAAATGTTCGGCAACAACATTGCCATGCTCATTAATATAATCGCGGATGATTTTTATCTCATTTTTTAAAAAACTTGAAAACTTTTCTTTATTTAACAACTGTAAACTTGCCTCCTCTATTTGTCTAACTCTTTCCCTCGTGATTTTATATTTCTTACCTATTGCTTGTAGAGTATGAATTTTATCATCCTCTAATCCAAACCTTTTTTTTATAATATCATAAGATCTTTGATTGAGGGACTTTGTTAAATCTTTAATTTTATCTTTTAATTGCCGCATGCTTTACATATATAACAACAAATTATTTTTGTCAAGAATTTTTTAGGTATTAAATTAGAATAAAATTAAGACGATCGCAAAATATGTTAAAATAAATTTTCGCTATCTCTAAATTTTTTGCATTATTAAAAACTCTTCAAGATATTTTTTAATTGTTATTTTGCTTTTTTTATTTTAAAAGTAGTAATTAATAATGGACTAGCAATAAAAATTGAAGAATAAGTACCAAAAGCAATTCCAATTATTAAAGTTAAAACGAATGCTTTTAAAGTAACGCCACCAAATAAAAATATCACGATTAAAGGCAAAATGGTTGAAACAGAAGTATTAATGGATCTTGCCAATGTTTGAATTAAAGAAGAGTTAACAATATCATACAAAGATACTTTTGGATAAAGCTTAAAAATATTTTCTCTAATCCTATCAAAAACAACTATCGTATCGTGCACTGAAAAACCAAGTACCGTTAATAAGGCAGTAATAAATGGGGTTCCAATTTCATAATTTAAATAAAAAGCAATAAGAGCGAAAAGTCCAATTGTTATTAAAACATCATGAGCTAAAGTCAGTAAAGTTATCAAACCATAACGCCAACCACTGAAAACCTGAGATGTTTTACGAAAAGCAAAAGCGACATAAAAAGTAATAGCCAATAAAACGCCAATCGTTGCTGAGATTGATTTTCTTTTTAATTCATTACCTATTACCGGACCAATTGAATCGAAACGAATTTCTTCAATGCTGGGCCATTTATTTTTTAGTAATGTCAAAATTTCCGAATGTGTTTTTTCGTCAATTTCTTTAAAACGAAAAATAAATCCTTGGTCTGTTTTTTGAATTTGAAGATTTTCTACTTTTTTTGACTCTAATTCTTTTTGCAGCGCTTCTTTTGTGATTGATGTATCAGTCTGGTCATTAACTTTTATCTCCAACAAAGAACCCCCAGTAAAATCAATTGAAAGTTTAAGCCCAAACTGAAAAAGAGCTAAAACTCCAACTAACAAAACAGTTATTGAAAAAAGATAATATAATTTTGAATATTTTAAAATGTTCATTTTAATTTAAAAATCTAAATTTTTAAACTTGATTTTATTTTCATTATGACTGTTTGTTTTTTTGCAAACTTAATTTGAAAGTAAAGCCAGCCAAAAAAAGCCAAGAATATTTGGCTATTCTTGATTCAATAACTTCATAAAGCATTACTCTTGTTATTACTATTGCGGTAAACATACTAATAACAACCCCCAAGCCTAAAGTAAAAGCAAAACCTTTCACGAACGATGAACCAAAAGAAAAAAGTATTAATGTGCTAATGATGGTAGTAATATTGCTGTCCCTAATAGCAGGCCAAGCACGTTTAAAACCTTCTTGGGCCGCTATTTTCAGCTGTAATCCTCTTTTAATCTCTTCTTTTATCCTTTCAAAAATCAAAATATTAGCATCTACTGCCATTCCCACAGAAAGAATCAATCCAGCAATACCAGATAAAGTCAATGTTACCGGAATAATTTTATATAAGGTAAGAGTAATTAAAATATAGACAACTAAAGCGATACTTGCTAAAAAACCCGGCAATCTATAGTAAAGAATCATAAATAAAATCACTAATAAGGCGCCAATTATACCGGATTTTAAACTTAATTCCAAAGATTCTTTGCCAAGAGAAGCACCAATTGTCTCTTGAGAAATAAGTTTAATGGGCAATGGCAAAGCTCCAGCATTTAATCTTTGCACTAATTTTTTCGCTTCACTTAAGGTGAAATTTCCACTTATCACTGCTTGGCCACTGGTAATTTCTTGTTCAACGGTAGGAGCTGAAATAATTTCTTTATCAAGAAAAATAGCAATTACAGGACATTTAGAGCGATCTGGATTATTACAAACATATTTTTTTGTTAATTCAGCAAAAAGCTTCTTCCCTTCCTCATTAAAACTAAGTCCAACAATTGGATTAAATCCGCTTTGTCCAAATTGGAGTTCAGCTTTCACTAAATGTCGTCCATTCAATCCTGTCGGCTCAAAACAATTTAATTTGATAAAATTGTCAACTGTGCTATCAAAATCTTTATCTTCTGATATCCTTAAAAGTTGCTTGATATTGTCTTTTCCTAATTTCAAAAAATCTTCTTTTTGTTGTTTTAGTTTTTCTTCTGAACAAGGTTCGCGGAAATCCAAAAATGGAGTAGCGCCAATTTGTTCTATGGCTTCGGAAAGATTTTTAACACCTGCAAGTTCAACGATAATTCTCCAACTATTGCCTGAACCAGCAATTTGAACATTAGGTTCGGCTACCCCAACAATATTATTAACTCTTCTTTCAATCACATCACGCGAAGCTATTACTGCTTCAATAGGCTTGATATTTTTTATTTGACTGACATCAGCTTCATAAATTAAATGCGCTCCACCTTGAAGATCAAGACCTAATTTAAAAGGTCGTGGATTGATATGAGGAATAGGAGGAATATCGAAAATTAATTCTTTCTTATCAAGCGCAAGAATTTTATTAACCAAATCCGCTGCCTTATTAAAACCCTCAGGATAGTTAAAAGCAGACGCCCAAAGAGAAAAAATTAAAATCAATATTAAGATGGTTTTTCGATTGCGTAAAATCCGAATCATAAATCACCGCTATAATTTTTAAGTTAAGAAATTTTTCAAATATGACTAATCTTGAATCATCTTAAAAATTAATTTTGTAGTGTACCACAATATCAAAATTTTTAAATATTGACAAAAACAAAATAAACTGTTGCTATAAAAGTAGCCTTTCGTAATCAATTAAAAAGGAACTTTTATTAGGCTCCGTGACAACGTTTAAATTTTTTGCCCGAACCGCATGGACAAGGATCATTTCGTCCCACCCCTTGATATTTATTTTCACCTAAAGGAGTTAGCCTGGCTTTTAATGGTATTTCTGTCGTTGATTTGTTTTGTTTTAATAATGAATTGTCAAATCCAAAAATTATTTCTTTTTGAGTAGTTTGATTTTGTTGCACCTTATCCCCTACCTTAAAAAGAGCGCTAATAAACTGTTGTCTAATATTAGAGTTAAGCTCAGCGAACATTTTTAATCCTTCGCGTTTATACTCAACTAAAGGATCTTGTTGACCATAAGCGCGCAGTCTAACTCCTTCGCGTAAATGTTCCATTGCGTCCAAATGCGCCATCCATAAAACATCAATAGTGTTAAGCCAAATTGATTTTATGATATTTTCTACAATTTTATCTTCGAAATTTAAAAATTTTTTAATGAAACTGTTTTTAACCTGTTTAAAAATTTCTTCTATTGCTTCTTTTTTATCCATTGATTTTAAGTTAGATACTTGAATTTGAATTCCGATTAATGAATAAATCTCTTTAGCTATTTCCTCAATATTAAAAGTAGGTTCATCAAAATTATAAAATGAAATTATCTCTTTTATTTCAGTTAAAAAAACTTCAAATAAATCATCTTTTAAAGATTCACCATAAAAAAATTTCTCCAAAATTTGTCTCCTTTGTCTATAAATTGCTTCGCGTTGTTTGTTTAAAACTTCATCAAATTCCAAAACATATTTTCTGATATCAAAATTGAACCCCTCGATTTTACTTTGCGCGCTTTCTAAAGCATTTGAAACAAATTTATTTTCAATGGGCATATCTTCCGGTATTCTAAATGTATCCATCATTTTCTTTAATTTCTCCGGGCCAAAAATTCTCATTAAATCATCTTCTAAAGATACAAAAAATCGAGACTGCCCAGGATCACCTTGTCGTCCTGAACGACCACGCAATTGATTATCAATTCGACGAGCCTCGTGTCTTTCAGTGCCAATCACATAAAGACCGCCAAGCGCTTTCACTTTTTCTTTTTCAATTTCATCAGAAGGATTTCCTCCTAAAATAATATCAACGCCTCGCCCAGCCATATTGGTCGCCACTGTCACTGCATGAAGTTTTCCCGCTTGGGCGATTATTTCTGCTTCTTTTTCATGATTTTTAGCGTTTAACACATTATGGGGGATTCCTTCTTTTTTTAACATTGCGCTTAAGAGTTCATTCTTTTCAATCGAGATTGTACCTACCAAAACCGGTTGTCCTTTAACATAAGCTTCTTTAATTTCTTTTACTACCGCTTTAAATTTACCCATCATTGTTTTATAAATGCGATCTGGATAATCGATACGGATTATTTTTTTATTGGGGGGTATAGCTACAGTTTCCAATTTATATACTTTATAAAATTCTTCAGCGGAAGTCAAAGCAGTACCGGTCATTCCAGCAATTTTAGGATATTTTCTAAAAAGATTCTGAAAAGTAATGGTGGCTAAAGTTTTACTTTCCTCTCTGACAAGCACTCCTTCTTTAGCTTCTATCGCTTGATGAATGCCTTCAGAATACCGACGATCTGGCATTAATCTTCCAGTAAATTCATCAATAATAATTACTTGACCGTCTTTAACGATATAATCTTTATCTTTATGAAAAAGGCAATGCGCTTTTAAAGCTTGTTCTAAATGAAATATTTTTTCAATATCACCTCTTTTGTATATTCCCGAATCATTTAGCAGTTCTTCTACTTTTTTTATTCCTTCGTCAGTTAAAGTGACAGCGTGAAATTTTTCATCAACCTTATAATCAATATCCTTCTTTAAAAAAGGTACAATAGAGGCGAATTTTTTATACATCTGCGTCGATTCTCTATCAGGAGCTGAAATAATTAAAGGAGTTCTTGCTTCATCAATTAAAATACTATCAACTTCATCTATGATTGCATAATAATATGGCCTTTGAACTATTTCTTGGAAATTTTGAACCAAATTGTCTTTTAAATAATCAAACCCAAAAGTGTTGTTAGTACCATAAGTAATATCAGTTTCGTAGGCTTCTTTTCTAGAGCAAGGTTTTAAAAATTCATAATCCACCTTGAAATTTATTGTGGTTTTTTCTTTGTCGTCTATAGTTTTTTGATGGCTCGGATCAAAAAGATAAGCTTCGTTTTGGGTAATGCAACCTACTGAAAGTCCTAAAAAATTATAAATTTTCCCCATCCAAACTGTATCGCGACGAGCCAAATAATCATTGACGGTTACAATATGAACGCCTTTTTTTGTCATTGCGTTTAAAACAGCTGGTAAAGTCGCTACTAAAGTTTTTCCCTCACCTGTCTTCATTTCAATTATTTTTCCTTCATGTAAAGCGATTCCACCCATCAATTGAACATCAAAATAACGCTGACCTAAAGTTCTCTTGGCAGCTTCGCGAGTTAAAGCGAATGATTCCTCAAGCGCCTCATCTAAATCAATTTTTTTTTCTAAAACTTTCTCCTTAAGAGACAGAAATCTTTTTTTAATTGTCTCATCATCTAATTTTTCTAATTCTTTTTCCAGCACATTTATCCTTTGAACCTTTTTTTCAAAAGATTTTAAATATTTATTTTGAAAACCGCTGAATAATTTAAAAAAGAAATTCATTGGAAGTCAAATTAAAAATATGATTTTCAAATTGAATATTTACTGGATTCTATTTATCTTATCAATATTTTAATTAAAATACAAGTAAAACGCTTTAAATCAGCGCCCTGAAAACATTTTAAAGGATAAAATCCGCTATGGAAAATAGACTCAATATCTTAATCTTAAACTCTTCTCCTCATCAAGAAGACCGGTTTCTTAAATTGAATAAAAACAATGTCAAGAAATAAAAAAAGGATCAGCTTAAAAGCCAAGCCGATTTTCATCAAACTGCCCTCTTTTTCTTTTCTACTTCATCGAATTGTATCATATCTCTCTACCATAACTTTCAAGGCTTTAAGAGCCCTAGAGATATCCTCGTTTTAAAGATTTAACTTAAGGGAAATCGACCCTCTGTCTTCTGTGGTTTGCCTTTCGTAAAAGAAACTTCCCTTTATCTTCTCTTTTAACAGTTCAAGGTCGTTTAGATTCTAACCCAATATTTTATCCAATTGTGATCATAATTTAACGTTTTTCTCGATGTCAGCTTCCTCACGAACTTTTCCTTGTGGGGTAATCGTTGACTCAACGTGGAATTTACGTTATTTTTCTCAAAATTTAAAATCAAAAAGACTAGATCCTTGAGGAGTGAACGCGATGCGAAAATCGATGATTAAGTAATAATAATCAAAATTACCCCGCTCTTATCTTCCATTATGTACACCGGTGCCCCAAAAGCCTGAAGACCCTTAGCTAAACTTAGCATTAATTCAAAAAATTCTAACCTTTATTTTCCCTTTTTCTCCTACCTGCTTTTTTAAAAAGCGCCTGCGTCGGTTTGAGCTAAGACAGCGACAGCTCACAACCACCATTCGACCGCAGATAGCATTAAAGAGTCCAAAAATTCGTTTTTGGGGAGATTCGAACATTATCTTGGAACTATGCATTTGGCTGGATTAATGATTGAGGCTGCTTTGCAAAATTCTGATTAACATATAGATGAATTTTTAACAGCCTATAAGGAGATGTTCGAGGCGTTAGGTTTTACAACAAATACCCTAGAAGAGACTGCCGGGCAAATTTATCAACTTATACGGCTAGCGGGATTACTTCACGATATTGGACATCTTCTTTATTCCCACACTTTTGAATCATTATTTGAACATGAGAAAGACTTGGTCCTTTTAATTAATCAAAAAAAATCCCTACGAATTATTTCGTAGGGATTGGTAAAAATGTTTGTCGGATTTGCTCAATAGTCTCTCCGAGATACTCTTTTAACCATTTTTGGTGTGCTTGTAGTATTTTTAGGCCGAATTTACTCGCTCTATATCTTACAATGTCTTCGTCTTGTATTCGAACTAAATAACCATAAACACCCCATTTTGTCAGATCATCTGAATCATCATCTGACAAATCATCTAGGTACTCTCTAATTGAATCTCTACCCCAATAGAAATAAAAAGGCCTGCCGCTTTCGTCTCTTTTTTTATTCCAAGCTCTGACACGAGCCAGAATTTCATCTGCTGTTAAAGGTTGAACGTCATAAGCCATAAGGATCGTAAGAAGCTTGATGGCTTTATCTTTATCAAAAAGGCGTTTACGGTATGACTCACGGTATGCGAGCTCTTCTTCTTCAGATCTGATATAATACTCACCCTTTTTTATAAACTCCGGAACTTAGTAGCCATTCATTTTTCTTACCTCCTTATGTTGGTATGGGTGAAGTGGAGATTGTGAGCGACATAAAAAAGAACAAATGAGCAGTGAATATTTTTAAATCTGATTTCTCTCGCCCCTGTATCAGAATTATAAATCAAAGCCAGGGGGTGAAAGCAAATTGTAACGACAACTGGATTACTCAAAGAACTTTTTCGCTACCATTCAAGCTTTTTGCTGTCTGATAGCGAACCTCCTTTTTAGATTTCTTGTTTTTATAAATGCACTAAGCGGGTATTGCAAGAGTAATATAGGAATCGTTGATTTTGTCGGCTTATCTGGGAAAGTTATTTTCACTTCTTTCACCTTCCCCACAACTTCCTCCACCACGACCGACGAAGCTCTGACGGTAGGAGGAGCGCTGGTAGTTTTGCTAATGCTTCATCAAGCTTGGCTTTAAGTATGTGATCATTTTTGCTTGCTCTTCGATCCGGGCACGCAGTTCCGCGATTAGCTTCTTTTGAAGTGTTAAAGTCTCATTGCCTAATAGTTGTCCATTGGTCTGATGTTGATGGAAACCGACATTCTGAATAAGCTTAACAGCAGTTGCCGTTGGGTAGCCTTCTCTCTCTAATTGAATGAGCCGATCAAAGATCGCCAAAGCTGGATCAGTAAGCAAGATGCGTTATTCCGTCCTCGCATCACCTGAGGTTCAACAAGTAAGCCGAAAGTCGCCAACCGTTCTCTCGTTGATTTAGGGTGTATTCCGAATCTGTTGGCTTGATCGTTTACGGTTAACATAGCGACCAGAGTTTAACTGAGGTACAACCAGCTGTCGCAGGCGTCAGAGATTAAATCGCGGGGCATAAGGTTTCAGGTCTTATGGAGTTTGCGCTTTTCTCCTGCGCGGAATCGTTGGCCAATCAATCTGTCCTTACATTCCTTGGTGATCGGACGCACCTTTTACTCTCCTTTTTCTTTATATTTTCTATATTTCCTGGCTATCCCGATTAGCCAGGATTTGAGTTTTTTAGGTACTGTCTCCAGACGACCCCAGACTAGACATTTTTTCTTGTCAAAAACGAACCAAGTTGAGGTCGTCCTGGTTTTCTAAGGCCCTTTTTTCAAGATGCAAATTTTTTATTTTTTTATTTTTGATTTTATTTACTGTGTCGAATTTTTAATTTTTAGAGCCGATGCCATTACCGCGAAAATCTTATCACTTGTCAAAAGAAAACAGTAATATACGAGCACATATAAAACACTTTGAGATATAATAAAATTAATTGAACTATCTAGGCCGGGCCTCGATAGTAAAAAAAGCGGCATATCATCGAAATTTTTTATTTACATAAACTAATCTGTCAACCTTTATAACAATATTAATAACTTTTTGAATTTTCCGCTTAAATATTATATTTTTAATTATAGTCCTATTGCATAAATAACAATTTACCTTCAACTTTATCTTACGGTTTTTTGCAACATTTACCGGTATATTATTATTAAAACAATCCTTACTTTTTTTTAAAGCTTCATTATAAGATTTATTATTTCTATCTTTAAGTTTTTTGCTCTTAGCTATTTATCTTTAATTGTGTTTTAAAAAATAGTTACTTTTTCCCCCTTTTCCAAAATTTTGGCAGGCGCATCATCTTTTTAAGTTGACGCATAGCATCAATAAGAATATCTCTTTTTTGGGCTCGAGTTTTGATAAGTTCAGTTTTTAATTTTGCTTCTAATAAATCTATTGCGGCAAAAACATCTTCAGCTTCTTGCAAAGCAAAAATGTTTCGACGCGGCATTATAAAATGCGCTCTAGCTTTATATACATTCCCATGTTGATGATGAAAAGTAGTTCGCCCAATTTCAACATCGATTTTCAGAGCTTCTTTGTGATAATCAGAAATAAACTTTCCTAACAAGCCTATTTTTTTGTTAATATATTCTTTTATATCTGGAGTTAATTCAAAACCAGTTGATTTAATGTTTAAATGCATAAGACGAACTATAAATTAAAAATTATAAATTCTAATTATTAATTTTTCCAATATTTACCAAAATTTGCAATCAGTTAAACGCTTCAAAAATTAAACTACTCCAGACCATAAGTGTTGAACTTCTTCTTGTAAATAAATACCGTAATTATTCCAAACTCGTTCTTTGATAAGACCAGCGAGCATAATAATATGTTCAGCCGATGCATTATCTTGATTTACTAAAAAGTTAGCGTGTAAATGAGAAACTTCTGCGCCCCCGATTTTTTTCCCTTTAAGTCCGAGTTTTTCAATAAGATAGCCAGCTGGCAATTTACCGTGCCATTTATTGATATAATTCATTCGCGCTTCATAATCATTTTCAATAAACTGATGAATAAAATTTTTATCTAAAATATTTTTAAAGTAAGAACCGGCATTTGGTTCCTTTGGATAGCGAGACTCGCGATAAAATAAAATTTGCTCAGCTTTACGAAATAAATCTTCAGAATTGAAACCGCCTTTTAATTTAAATTCCGCTGATAAGATAATTTCTCCCGTTTGTTTAAAAATACTTGAACGGTAAGAAAAACCACATAAAAGGTTATAATAAGTTTTAACTAAAGAGTCTCGGGGATCAAAAACAGTGACTTTTAAAACGACATCCTTTATTTCCTTACCAAACGCCCCAACATTTCCGTAAATAGCCGCTCCTACAGTTCCAGGAATACCGCTTAAATATTCAAGCCCTGATAGCCCTCTTTTTAAACACTCTTTAATTAGGTGCCAAAGTTCAACACCAGCTCCAACAATCACTCTTTCTCCGTTAAATAAAATATATTTATTTTCTATTTTAACTACCAGTCCATCAAAGCCATCATCAGATACTAAAAGATTACTGCCATTACCAATCACATATACTGGAATTTGGCTTTTTTGCGCTTCGCTGCAGTATTTAACAATTTCTTCTTCACTTTGAGCAAAAGCAAAATAACGCGCTTTTCCTCCAATGCGGTAATAAGTATAATCTTTCAACGGTACATTTTCTTTATATAAAAAATTCATTAAAAAGAAAAGGATAAATTAAACAAAGGATAGATTAGTATTATACCAATTATTTTATAAATTAAAAAGTATAAAAAAATTTAGTTAAAAAATGGCTCTACAACAATCTACACAGCTTCCAAATTAATCGTTATGTTAACTGAAATAAATTATCAATACATAAATTGTCAATCATTATGTCACTCACTTATCTAACGATAGCCCGACCAAGCGGATATCCACTTAATTCTTCTTGAGATAACTCAAACACATCATCCAAAGATTTCCCAGAAGCAATAAATTGTTCAGGAGTCATTTTAATTAAATGACGATAGCCGTTTTTATCTATTTCATAAATTTTGTTGTCATTTTTTACCTTAACTAAATTGGTAATTTTATAAAACAAAAATGCCATTTCAGACACAGAAATTACATTTTTTTTATTATACAATACTTTATTTTTTTTATCTATAGGTAAAATTAAATTTTTTTGAGTAATAAATTTTTCGTTTTTCGCATTTCGAATTAATGATCCATCAGGTAAATTTTCAATAACATAAAGAGGCTGTGGTAAAGATATTACCTTGCCGTCCAAATTTTTGATTTGGACATTATATTGTCCTTTTGCCAAAATTGGAAAAATAAAAATCATTCTTCCATCTGACATTAAAATCGGTTTTATTTTGACTTCATTTGAAAATAAAATCTCTGGCTCTAAAAATCCTTTACCGAAAATCTCAAAAGAGGGTTGAGTATTTTCTTTAATTATTGGAAAATCAAATTGAGTAATCTGAAATTCTTCTGAAAACTTTTCTAAAGCGCCAAAGTTAAATTTTAAAATTTGATTTAGTTCAATGGCTGATGATAAAACAATATAAACTTTCTCGTTTGAATTTAATTTTGGAATGTAAAAATAATTTTTTGTTTGAGGATAAAAACTTTTGGTAGTAATTTCTAAAGGTCCATCATTTTTAACAAAAACTAAAGAACTAAAAACTGCTTCTTTTTTAACTTCATCGAAGCTTTGAATTTCAAGCAATTTCTTTTGAAAAGATTCTGAAAGTTCTATAATTGTAAAATCGAAAGCATTAATAACGATTTGAAAATTACTAATATTTGAAATAATCAGTTCTGGTTTTAATTTAAAATTTAAAATTTCATTATTATAAGCATATAAGCCATCAGCAGTTTTAGGGTCGTTAAGCAAATTGGCAATCGCAAAATAATGATATAACGATGAACCTTGATAACCTTTTTTGGACGCTATCTCATCTATCAAATTAAGTCCTGTGTTAGCGCTTTTTAACATATCTTTTATCGCTGTTTTCTCGAGTTTGTCTAAAAGATAAAAACCAAACATAGCAACTTGACCATAATTGTTTTGGGCATTTTTCCAAGGATAAAAAGATTCGAAAGGATTATTTAAAAATTCCTTGACACGCTGCATTAGCAAATTATCTGATTTCTTATTAAAATATCCAAGTAAATATGGAATATATTCGCTTCGTAGTTCATTTAACCAGATTGCATCTTTAGTATTGAACTTTTTATCCTTAAAATAAGCGCTTAAAAGATGTTGGAGTTCATGAGCAAGATATATTTTAATTTGCTCTAAATCTCTTAAATTATTTAAATTTAAAAATATTTCATTTCTTATTTCTGCATTATCAAAATAACCGGCAATATTATTTGGCATTTTTGTTAAAACTATCTTAATCGGAAAAACAGTTTTTAATAAAGGATCATTTTTAACATCGAAAATTTCTAAAAAAGAAGGGAGAATATTTTTTTCAAATTCTTCTGCTAAATTTTGAATATCAACAATATTATATTGTTGTCCTTGAGCCACAAAAAACAGAGCATTTGGGGAAATATATATAAGAGTTGCTTGGCGCTCAGTTTTTAGCTCATAATCGTAAGTTGGTTCTAATTTGAAAGTCTGGTGCTGGCCGATAATTTGAGCGCTTACATTAAAAGGGTAAAAATGAAAAAAAACTACTAATACAACGATAAAATTTAAGTTTACAAAGTAGTTCTTTTTAAATTTTTCTTTTAAAATAAATAATAGTTCCCAAAGCGCAAAAGGCGGTAAAAATAATAATTTCAAAGACGATAATATTAAATGGAGTAAATAATTTATTAACATTTTGATTATTCTTGTTATCAATTAAACTGCTGACTTTGGTTTTTAAATCAAAACTTTGAACATTCTCTTCATTTTCTACAAGCTGAATAGTTTTTTTAAGTTGATTTTCAGATATCGTTTTTTGAGTTAGCGATATATCTTCAACAACAAAAGGATCTTGCATATTTTTTATTATTATAACATTTTTATTTTTAAGAGAAACAGTGGCTGCTTTAGAAGATGTTAATTCACCTACGCTTAAAGTTGGATTTATAAGATTGCTAAAGCCAGGGGTAGGTTTTGAGGTCCAAAAAAATTTGCCTTTATTTTGTAAATCGCGAGCAGCAGCGTAATTTTCTTTGGGTGGTTGAGAATATAACACGGAATCAATAATTTCGCCACTTGGAGTCACTAAAGAAATATTGCCATTTTTATTTCTTAAATTGATGTCGGTCTTTTTTAAAGGAATTACCAAAAAACTTTCAGGATAAATAAATGTAGGGTTTGCGAAAACGAATTTTTTATCGCCTATTTTAAGAGCATACCCTGCTAAATTCACAGCGTAATTATTCTGATTATAAAGCTCAATCCATTCGTTACCCTTGTCAGTACCACTTGGATTTGGTAAAAATTCTGAAATAATCAAATCTTTCGTAAAAACATTTACTTTTAGTTGAGCTGAATCTGATAATCCATTTTTATTAGTTAAAGCAGTAATGATATAAGTCCCAGCAAATTGAAACATAGTTTCAAATTCAAAACCACCTTTAATAAGTTGACCTCTCCCATCACTCCATAATAAATCACTAGCATCTAAAGAGATATTAGCCAATGCTCTAATTATTAAAGAATCGTTGGTAAATAAAGATATTTCATCGGCATCAACGAAGTTATTTTGTTTATTTTTAACTTGCAATCGCAGCTCTAAAATCGGGTTTAGCGGAATATTTTGGGAGGTTATAAAATCTTGGTTTTGACTTTGCGTATTTTCTTGAATACTAAAGTCCTGATTATTTTCATCGGAAGTTAAATTTTCCTCCTTGTTGAGATTGTTATTTTCTTTGACATCTGTCAAAGCTTTTGGAGAGCCAATAATATAGTTGCCTTTTGCATCTTTATAGATAGAATTATTTTGCGCTAATGTCCAATTTTCCTTTAAAGTACCAACGTTGAAAGTATTGATTCTTTCCATTGTTGCTCTCTTGGTAACATCACCGAAATACCAGGCATCTACTTCATCAATAATATTGCCGGAACTATCTTTTAAGATTAAATGTTCGCCTGAATTATTCAAAGCGCCGGTGTAAATTTGGTCAGCGACAATATCTCTTATTGTGGTATCATCAGTTCGTTCTAAAATATAAAAAGATTGAGCGGGAATTTTTCCTGTTAAATTTATTTTTGGCGTTCCATCTTGCGCGCTTAAAATCCAACCTGAAAGATTTATTTCGTTTGCGGTGTTATTATAAAGCTCAATCCATTCATCATCATCAGAAGCTAAAGTTCCCATCCAAGCAATCTCAGAGATTACGACTTCTAAGAGATTTGCTTTTGCTGCAAATGGAATGACAAAAGATAAAAAAATTATTAAAATATAAATTTTTAGATAGTTTTTTTTAAACATTTTATTGGCATTAATTTTTTATTTATGATTTATAAAAAATCGGTGTTAGGTATTGATGAAGCAGGCAGAGGACCAATTATCGGTCCTATGGTTATCGCTGGCTTTTTTTTAAAAGATAAAAGTCTAATCTCGTATTTTAAAAAAATCAAGATTAAATCTTCTAAATTATTATCTCCGGAAAAAAGAAAAAAATTTTATACTTTATTTTTAAAATTAAAAAAAAGCGGTGCTGCCGATTTTAGCGTCAAAAGCATATCTCCTAAAGTTATTGATAACTATTCTTTAAATGAGTTATTTAAGCAATCTGTTTTATACTTTATAAAAAAATATAAACCTCAAAAAATATATATCGATGCCTGCGTCAATCCTAAAGGGCTTAAAAAATATAGAACTGATTTGTTAAGTAAAATTGAAACTTTATATCGAAATGAAAGCAAAAATACCCCAAAAAATTTTTTACGCTCTCGATTTTTAATTTGTCAAAATTTCGCTGACGAAAATTATCCAATAGTTGCTGCAGCGTCAATTATAGCTAAAATAACGCGAGATAACCACATAAAAAAACTTCATAGAAAATATTTTTGCGATTTTGGCTCAGGATATTGCCATGATAAAAAAACTATAGAATTTCTAAAAAATTATTATAAACAAAAAGGCGGTTTTCCTATTGAAACCCGCCTTAAATGGAAATCATTTTTAAATTTTTTAAAATAAACAAAAAAGGCTTTTACAAGGACTGATTTTAATAAGTTTAAGGTTTTAAAAATGCAAATTAATTTATAAATTTTACCCCGCTAACTTTCTTTAAAATATTAGAAGAAAAAGTATATTTTAATTGTTGTGCATAATCAAATCTTTTTTGGGCAACAATAATTAAATCTTTTAATAGTTTTTTAAATGAAATACCGCTTGCTTGCCAAAGATGATGATATAAGGTACCAGGCAGGGTATTGATTTCGTTAGCGTAATAATCTTTTGTTGAACTATTTACTAAATAATCAACTCGCGAAATTCCCGACAAGCCAAATTCTTTAAAAATTTTCACTGATAAATCGCGAATCTCTTTTGTCAATTTTTCATCAAGTTTAGCCGGAATTTGATAATTTTTCCCCTTGCCTTTTACACTACCCAGTTGGGTAGCGCCTTTATTTAAATATTTCTCCTCATAAGATAAAAACGGCGCTTCAAATAAAGATTCTTGTAAAAGTGAAGCTTCAATTTCACCATCTAATTTTTCTCTCAACGCACAGGTAATATCGATGACCGGCTCAACGCCTTCTTCAATGATGATTTTTCTGTCATAATGAAAAGCAACTTCACACGCAAACAACATCTCCTCATCAGTTCTTACTTTTGAAATACCAATTGATGAACCAAGCCGCGCAGGTTTAACAAAAAGCGGATATTTTAATTGATTTCTTTTAATAAGACCCAAAATAGTATCACGCCATTCATCTGAATCTTTATTTGTTTTGATATAGTAAACAAAATTAGTTGTAGGAATATTTAACTGTTGATAAAGCTTTTTTGTTAAAACTTTATCCATAGCGATTGCTGAAGAAGTCGTGTCGCATCCGACATAAGGAACTTGAAACATCTCAAATAATCCCTGAATTGTTCCATCTTCACCAAAGGAGCCATGCAAACTGGGGAAAGCAACATCAATGATAATTTCTTTTTTAAAAAAACTGTTTTTAACCAAAAAAAGCTTTCCTTTTTGATTTGTCTTTAAAAGCCAATTGGCGAATTTTTCAGCTTCTTTATCGTAATTATCTTTTTGATAAAATGCTATTTTCTCGAGAACCGAAGCACTGCACCATTTGCCACCGGCTGAAATATAAATTGGCACTACAGAATAACCAAGACTACGCAAACCTTTCATTATTAAAATTGCGGTAACTATAGAAACTTCCCGCTCAGGCGAACGCGAACCAAAAAAAACACCAATTGTTTCCATATCAAATTAAATTTTTTTAAAAGTTGATAAAATTTGTTTCGTTAACTCTTCATTTTTTTTATTTTCAGCTGTATGCACTTCAATATAACCTTCAGAAAACAACGGAATATCATCTTGATATTGAATTCGTTGCTTAGCAAAATACCAAAAAGATGTCCCACCACTGTAAGTAATGATTTTAGCTGGCTCATTGCCGATTTGACCTTCTTTAGTGTTGGCTAAATCTTCTTTCTTCACAAAACCGGGATTGCCACAATTATTTAAACAAACTTTTATCGCTAAAATTTCTGCATATTCTTTATTATTAGCAAATAAAAGCTCTGGTTGACCCAAGATAATGTTTTCTTCAAAATCCAAAAAAGCTGGATAAGTCAGTTCAAATCTAAAGTTTTCATTGCGATAAGTTTTGAATGATTGCTCTTCAGGGCTTTGTCCTTGATTTGTATTTACATCTGAAGAAAAAATTTGCCCTCCTGCTAAAATGGCAAAACCAGAACTTGAAGCTTCATTTGCTTGATTATTTTGATTTGGACAAGGATCAAAATCGCAATTGCGAGCCGGATTTCTTTTTACTTCTATTTCGTTAGAACATATTTTAACTTCTTTCGAGCAGACTATCTCTTTAATTTCAGTTTTAACGTTATAATTATCTTGTGTTTTAGGAATTTGAGGAATAACTTCTGAAGCCTTACTCTTTTCGATGCCTACCAATAAATTATTTTGTGCAAAATCTTCTTTGACATATAAAACCCCCAAAATATTTCCGATTTTAGAAGATAAATTAAGCTTGGCTTTTGTTAAATCAACCGTTGCTTGAGATTGCGAAGAGTTATTTGAAGTTGAAGAATTTATTGAATCTTTATAATTTTTCTCTGTGGCACTTGGCTCCTTTTGAAGATTTTTATTATCTAATTTTGGCGGGGGTGGCGGCGTTAAAAAACGATTAGTATTTTCTTTGGTAAGATTTATTCCAACTAATATTATCAAAAAAAAGGTTACAGTGCCCAAAATAACCCCTAAAAATATTATTTTGTTTCTCATAATAGTAAAATAAATTATTAAAATTTAAAAATTAGTAATAATGGTCAGGCCAATCAAAAGCTTGAATTAAAATAATATCGTTTGGCTTTAAAATATTTGGTAACGCTTCTTGCGCTTCTTTTGCGCTTTTAAATATTTTTAAATTATTACTTACTAAAGAACTATTTTGAAAATCACTTGTCGTTTGATAATTTTTTTGACTGGACGCTTGAGCGCTTATTATCCCTTCTATTATAAATGAACTTGTAGAATTTTCCAATAGCAATAATAAATCACTGTACTTAAAGTATAATTTACCTAAGTGGTGATGAATCTTTTTTTTAAAAGCCCCAGTTTCTGGAATGCCGGCTGATAAAACGACTCTTCTTCTATTGTTAACCTTACTTAATCTATCTAAAGCCTTTAATGCCGCCTTAGCTCCTTCAATGGTAATATTATAACTATCATCTATAATCCAAATATTTTGTGATGTTT
The DNA here is from genome assembly GCA_037443185.1 of bacterium. Taxonomy (GTDB): domain Bacteria; phylum Patescibacteriota; class Minisyncoccia; order 2-01-FULL-47-10; family JBBIMT01; genus JBBIMT01. Next base: position 93,131 of record JBBIOV010000001.1, read on the forward strand.
GAGTGAAACTTAACCGACGCGGAATATCTGGCAAAGATTCCAGCCCTAATTTCATTTCAACTTTGTTTAAATTAAATTGCTCCGCTACAGTTAACGCAGCGAAAATTAAATTTAATTGGTGTTCAGCGATGATCGGAATTTTCGCCTGAAAATAAAATTCCTTTCCTTTATATATATCTATCAAAACTTCCCCTATCCCCCACAAAAAATTTCTCGCATAAAAACCATCTTTATAATTATTAAACCCAAAAATTTTTAACTTTAATTTATCTTTTTGAATTTTAATTTTTGATTGTTGATTTTCAGGGATTATCGCGACAGCCTTTTGATTTAAGGATAAAATGATTTCAAATTCGGTATCAATAATATTTTTAAAACTGCCAAATCTTTCTAAATGTTCATTACCAATGCCTGTAAGAACGCCAATATCTGGTTTCAAAATGTCGCATAATCTTTTTACATCTCCCCTTTGATAAGCACCAATTTCCGCTACAAAAACATCAATATCTGAAAAATCAGTTTTTAAAACAAAATTGACAACTCCTAAAATTGTGTTGATATTTTCTGGTGTTTTAACTACTTTCAATTTTTGCGATAAAATATGAGAGATATATTCTTTGGCAGTGGTTTTTCCAAAACTGCCAGCAATACCAACGATTTTTAAGTTTTTATATTTTGTTAATTTTCGTCTTGCTTTTTTTGCGAGAAAAATTATCCATATTCTCTCAAGTGGCATTAATAACTTTTGCGCTAAAATTAAAGTTTTAGGAACTATTTTTTTATTAAAAATAGCAGCAAATTGCAAAATCAAAGCGATTGAAAAAATAAGGCGCGCCTTATAAGTCCATTTTAATTTTCCTTTTTTTTCTAAATTTAGCCACTGCGAGGGATTGGGATGGAATGAGACCCAATTTGAAAAATAAACAGAATCATATTCTGAAAGCTGGAAAATATATAAAAGATTTTTCAAAATAGAAATCATATTTTTTTGATTTCTGTAAAGTTTTTGAAAAAAGCGGCAGATGCGCTTAAAACTTTTAAATAAATTTTCTTAAAATATTAAAAAAATCTTCAGATTTTTCCAAAAAAACAAAATGGCCAGCATTTTCTAAAATCTTGACAGAACTATCAGAAATAGTTCTGCCTAAAATAAAAGCGTCTTGGGGCGAAAGTTCCTCATCATTTTCTCCCCAAATAATTAAAGTAGGACATTTGATTTTGTTGGCCTGCAAAGTTAAATCCTCATTGATGGCATTTAAAAAAATTTGCTTCATTACTCCCGATAACGCCAAATAATCAGGTGAACTGAACATTGCCTGCAAAGCTTGGCTTAACTTTGAAAGTCTTAATGTTTTTAAAAAAAATTTCATAATTTTTGCTAAATATCTAAGCAAGACGATTTTCAACGATTTATGTTTGACTCCTCCTGAAGCAATTAGTACCATTTTTTTTACCATTGTCGGATACTTTGCCGCAAATTTTATAACGACGCGACCTCCAAAAGAATGACCAATTAATATGTAGGATAAATGCTCCTGCAAAAATCTACTTGATTTTGATATTTTTTGAAGAAAATCGCTTAAAAAATCAGCATAATCTTCAATAGTCCAGGCAAATTGCGGCAAATTAGATTTTCCAAAACCCGGCAGATCAATTAATAAAGTAGAAAAACCTATTTTGTTAAAATTTTGGGCAATAATATCAAAATCTTGGTGACTTCTTTGCCAACCATGTAAAAAAACTAAAATTGGTTTTAAGGGCTTTTGATTAACTCCTTGATAAAACTTAAAATAAATAATTTGATTATTAATTTTAATATACATTTTATATTTACTAACGAAATTAATTCATAGTAAAAATAACTAAGACCTTATATTTATAAAAGCAGTTTAAATTTATCATATTTTTTTAAAAAAAGGAACTTCCAAAGTTTAATTTTAAAAAATATTTTATTAGTAAGATTTGAAAAGTAATTTTAAATTTTTAGTTTAAAGTTTGCAAAATTAAAAAATGCAAAACCCTTGCAAATCTTTAATTTTCCTTTATACTCTACTTTACTAACAGGCTAAAAATACTTTAAAAATATGACCAAAAAACATTTTATTTGGCCTTTATTATTTTCTTTTTTGGGAATACTTGATGCAGGGTATTTGACTTTTTACAGCGATTCTGTTTTGACATCTTCTTTTTGCTCAATCAATTCCTTTACAAATTGTTTTAATGTGTTAAATAGTCGATTCGCTTATTTAGGCAATATGTCAGTAGCCTCAATCGGGTTAATTCATTATAGTGTTTTGGCATTAACAATAATTTTTACAAAATTATTCGAAAAAAAATTTTGGAAATATTTATCTCTTATTTTAGGAACAGTAGGGTTTATAGCTTCACTTTATTTTTTGTTTCTTCAATTTGTTATTTTAAAAAATATTTGTTTTTTTTGCATAGCTTCAGAGCTGATTAGTTTTATATTATTTTTTCTTTTTAATTTTATTTTTAAAAAAGAGCGGAAGGAATTGTTTATATATTTATGCGATTTGTTATACAAAGCACTTATTCGTCCGATATTATTTAAATTTGATTCAGAAAAAATTCACGAAGCACTAGTATCACAAGGAGAAAAAATGACTAAATCGCCTCCTTTAAAAAATATTATTAAAAAATCTGTGCATTTTTTTACGCGCTATGATGATTCAATTTTAAAACAAAAATACTTAGGCATCTCCTTTGAAAATCCTTTTGGATTGGCTGCGGGATTTGATTATGATGCAAAGTTAACTCAATTATTACCAATTTTAAATTTTGGTTTTGGCACCTGTGGAACAATTACTAATATGCCCTATGAAGGTAATCCGCCACCGCGACTCGGCAGATTAGTTAAATCCAAATCTCTTTTAGTCAATAAAGGATTTAAAAGTTCTGGCGCGGATGCAATTATTAAAAAACTTCAACATTTAACATTTGAAATTCCAATTGGCATCAGTATTGGTAGAACCAATTCACCACTCCTTAAAACCCAAAAACAAAGTATTGAAGATATAATTTCAGCTTTTAAAAAATTCGAAAAAGCTCGAATCGAAAATTCTTATTATGAATTAAATATTAGTTGCCCAAATTTAATATATGGTGAAACCATTTCTTTTTATCCTCCACAAAATCTACAGGAACTCCTTTTGGCTTTAACGGATTTAAAAATTTCTAAACCAATTTTCATAAAGATGCCTATTAGTGAAAGCGATGATGCCATTTTAAAAATGTTAAAAGTTTCGTCGCAATTTTCTTTTGTGAAAGGGGTAATTTTGGGAAATTTGCAAACAAATCGTCATCACCCATCTATTAATCAAGAAGAGGCAAAAAAATATGTTCGTGGAAAATTTTCTGGTAAACCTTGCTTTGAAAGATCTAATGAATTAATTTCTTTGGCTTATAAGCATTTTAAAAAAAGATTTATTATTATCGGTTGTGGCGGAGTTTTTAGTGCCCAAGATGCCTACGAAAAAATTAAAAGAGGCGCTTCACTTATTCAATTAATTACCGGGTTAATTTTCGAAGGCCCCCAATTAATTAGTAAATTAAATTTAAATTTAATTGATTTGTTGAAAAAAGATGGGTTTAAAAATGTTTCAGAAGCAATTGGCTCCAAAAGTTGTTGATAAAATTAATCAATTATATTTTTCATCAAAATCACTTTAATATCTTAATAAACTGAAAGTCTATTTTTGTTAATCAAAATAAAAAAAGTTTTATTTTAAAATTAGTCTATTGATTTTTTCGCAAAAAAAATTAAAATTAAAAATTATTCTATTTTTTAGAATTTTTTTTATTTTATGGGAAGGGATGAAAAAGATTTACATTTTAACGATCCCATTAATCTTTTAGCCGAAAAAGAAAAAAAATATCAAATACAACTTAAAGATTATGAAGGCTTATTGAAAAAAAAGCTTGAGAATTTTTCTTTGAGTTTTGAAGAAAAAATCAAACAAATGAATGAAGATCTCGAAAAACAAATTACACTTATCCCGCAAACTTATCAAAAAGAAACTGAAGAAATTAAAAAGGAATTTCAACAAAAATTTGAACAAGAATTTGAAAAAGTAAAGACTGAGTGGGAAAAAAATAAAGAACAAAAATTGTCTTTATTGATAAAAACTATTTTAGATTCAGATTTCTATGATTGAACAAGTAGAAAAAATTAGACTTATTTTTCCAAAAAAAAATTTAAACGACATTTTAAAGAAGATTGCTTCTTTAGAATGTATGGATTTTTATGAGCTAAAAAAACTCCCCGATCGTAATAGCGAAACTTTAGAGCAAGTTAAAAATAATTTTGAATTAGCAAAGTCTTTAACTTCTTATATTAAACCCACTGTTAATTTTGAAAAAGAAAATATTTCGGTTTTTCTTTTCTTTAATTTCGCTAAAGAAAAATTAAATGAATTAAAAAATCTATCTAACCAAAAAGAAGAACTGATAAAAAAAATTCAAGAACTTAAGCCATTAGAAAATCTTCATTTGTCAAGTTCTGAAGCCAAAAAATTAATTTGGCTAAATGCTTTCTTATTAAATGGACCAATAAAAGAACAACTTCAATTTCAACAAACCTTTAGCACGCATCTTGTTTTTGAAGAAGTTGGTTCTTCAACTGACAACAAAAAAACTTTTCTTTATTTATCTCCAGCAAACAAAACTAATGAAATTTTAGAAAAAATTTCACAATTAAAACTCCAAAATATCCCTCTACCTGAATATTCACCAAAATTAGAGCTAAAAAAATTAAAGAAAAATTTAAAAACAGTCAAAGGGCAAATAATACAGATACAAAATCAAATTTCCCAAAAATCTCCTTCTCTTAAGAGTTGGAATAAATTTTTATTTGAGCTTAAATGGCAAAGCCAAGTTTTATCTCTTCAATCAAAAGTGCCGCAAACTAAATCTTTCACCATTTTGGAAGGCTGGGTAATTAAAAAGGTTTTGCCTAAACTGATTGAAGAATTAAAAAAGATTTCCAAGTATATCATTATCGAGAAAGTTCCTTTTGCCCATGAAGAAGCGCCGGTAAAACTTTTAAACAAGAAAGTGAAGCCCTTTGAGGTAGTAACTAAACTTTATGGAATGCCAAAACCAACCGAATTAGACCCAACTCCGTATCTTGCACCATTTTTTGTTATTTTTTTTGGTTTTGCGCTTTCTGATGCAGGCTATGGACTGGCTTTGTTTTTAATTGGAACAATTTTACTGGCTTTAAAAAAGAAATTGCCAAATCTTATTCATATTGCTCAATTATCTATTTTTTTAGGTTTAAGTACTGTTATTTTTGGTTATGCCTTCGGGACTTTCGGTGGCATAAACTTAAGCAAAATTATAGATCCGCAACTTCAACCAATACTTATTTTATTAATTTGTTTTGCGTTTGGACTTTTACAAATTATTACTGGTATGATTATAAACTTAATTCACAAAGCAAAACATCAGACAAAATTTATTAATCTTTTAAATGAGTCAGGATATTGGATTTTAGTTTTGATTTCGATTTTTGTTTTGCTGGTTCAAAATATCTTTAATATGAAAGTTATCCAAGATGAAGTATTACTTAAAACCGTTTTATTTATTTTATTACTTAATCTTATCTCTTATACTTTATTCTCGCCCAAAAAAATTTTAGGATTGTTTAAGGGATTAGGAAGCCTTTATAATGGAGTCGGTTTTTTAGCTGATACTCTATCTTACTCAAGATTATTTGCGTTGGGTCTTGCTACTGGAGTACTTGCCTATACTATAAATTTAGTTGCGGGTATTTTAAAGAATATGATAAATATACCAATAATTTCAGAAATAGTGTTTTTAACGATTTTAGTTGGGGGGCATTTATTTAATATTGCTATTAACGTTTTAGGTGCTTTTATCCATTCAAGTAGATTACAGTTTGTTGAGTTTTTCTCCAAGTTTTTAGAAGGTGGTGGTCGACAATTTGAACCCTTAAAATATAAAGATTAAATAATTCTTTATTTTTAAGCGTGTTTTGTTTCTTTTTAATTTTAAAAGAAACAAAAACGCTTTCAAGTAAAATGTCACTTTCAATAGCTTTTGCAATTTTAGGAGCAGCTTTATCAGCTGGACTTGCCGGTATCGGTTCAGCTTTTGGCGTTAAAAAAGTTGGTGAGGTGGGCGCTGGTTTAATTTCAGAAGAACCTGAGAAATTCGGTCGAATTTTATTTTTACAGGTTCTGCCTGGCACTCAGGGAATTTACGGTTTTTTAACGGCAATAATGATATTACAAAAAGCAGGACTTTTAGGAGGAAGTGCAAAAACATTGCCGTTGGAAGTTGGAGTGGCGCTATTGGCCGCTTCTTTAACTACTGGCGTGGTTGGGTTATTTTCCGCTATTTATCAAGGAGCAGTAGCAGCGCAAGGTGTGCAAATTCTTGCTAAAAAACCCCAAGAAGTCGGTAAGGCGATTATTATGTCAGCGATGGTAGAGACCTATGCTGTTTTAGGATTATTAATTAGCATTTTATCAATTACCAGTATTAATTACTGATTTTCGCAAAAAAAATGGAAACTTTAGAAGATTACTTAAAAAAAGAATTTAAAGCTCAAAAAGAAAAATTAGATAGCGAATTTGTAAAGAAAAAAGATCAACTTAAAAAACTTTGGGAAGAAAAAATAAAGCATTCCCAGCAAAATCTTCAAGAACGACTTGCTAAAGCAAAGTTAAATTTTATTAATTACACTTACGAAAAAACAGAGCAAGATTTTTTAAGATTGTTAAACGAAAAAAAAGCAAATTTACAAGAGAGTTTTTTGAAAGAAGCGTTTGAACTTTTAAAAAAAATTGATAAAGAAACTCAAGATAAACTAAATTTTGCTTTAATCTCCTCTTTAAAGAAAAAGTTCAATAATGATTTAAAAGGCGAGTTCTCTGCTTCAAAATCAGTAGTACCTTTGTTGCAAAAGCATTTTCCAAATGCCAAAATCAAAATACGAGATGATTTAGCACTTGGTTTTTTATATACTGATGACTTCATTGAAATAGATGCTACTGAGCAATCAATTATTAAACGATACTTTGAAAAATATGTCTGTTAATTATCTTCAAGGATTATTTTTTCTGAAATTACAGGATTTTATCAAGATTGATGACCTTGAACAATTATTTTTTCAAGATACTCTCCAAAACTTTGATACTTTTTTTCGCGAGTTGATAAATAAAAAATTTTCTTCTTTAAACGAGAAAAATGATTTCCTTAAAAAAGATATTCAGTTTCATCAAAGCGCCATTCGTAATGAGAAAGAATTTCAAACTATTCGTTTTCTTCAGGGAATTACTATGCCAATTGATTATTATAATCTATCTCTCCTTCTTGAAAAAGTAGACATTAAAAATATTACTGAAGGTTATTTTACAAAAGAAGAATTACAAGAAATAGTTCAAGGTAAATTTAGCCATATAATGATTATTGAAGAAACAATAAAATTTTTAAATCAATATAAAAATTTAAAAAGCAAAAAGGATAAAAATCGTTTTATCGCTAAAAGTATAAAAAAATATCAGCCTAAAGTTTTAGAGGCAACTAAATTTAATTTGATTAATAAATATTTTCAAATTATAGATTACCTTGAAAAAGATAAAAAAAATATTTTAAAAACATTATTGCCTTTAAAAACCTTAAAATTTATTCCCCAAAATAAAAATAATGAGAAAGAGTTATTCCTTTTTTATCTACCTTATTTAATAAGCGGTGGATCAGTGAATTTTTTAACTAATCCATTTGAATTTATCTTTTATTATCTTACCCAAAGATTTACAATTTGGAAAATCATAAATCAATATATCTTATAAAATATGTATGCTTTTTGTAATAAAAACTGGGCCTATCTCTTAAAGGCATTTAATGTCAAAAACTTGGATTTTCCCGAGCAAATTTCAAAGCTGCAAAAAACGATTTTACTTATTAGCGACGATAAATTAAAGGAAATTGAAAATTTAAGGAAAAAAGTAGAAGAAAACGAGGTAGTCATTATAGAATTACCAGGCACCAAAAACTCTTCATTCAACAAAAAAGAGATTGAATTTTTATTATCAAAAGCTTTCGGCATAATAAGCAAATAAAACTTACTCAACATTATGAATCAACATCCTCAAAAAGAATCAATTTCAAATAAAAATGAATCTTCAAGCCAAAACAATTTTGGAGTAATCGTAAAAATTGCTGGTCCTTTGGTCGTCGCCGAAAACTTAGCTAATGCCAAATTGGGCGATATTTGTAAAGTTGGTAAAGAAGGTTTAATAGGTGAAATCATAAAAATCGAAGGCAATTTATCTTATCTTCAAGTTTATGAAGATACAGCCGGGTTAGCCCCGGGGGACAAGGTAGTCAATCAAGGTATTCCATTAAGTGTTGAATTGGGCCCTGGACTTTTAGGCAATATTTTTGATGGTATTTTGAGACCTCTAAACGAAATTGCAAAAGTCGGAGGTATTTATATACCAAAAGGTTTAGCGATACCATCTTTAATTCGAGAAAAATTTTGGAATTTTGAGCCTGTAGTAAAAATAGGTCAAAAAATTCATGGCGGAGATATTATAGGATATATCCAAGAGAACGCCTTTATTAAACACGCAATTATGGTGCCGCCCAATATTTCAGAAGGTGAAGTTATTGATATCCAAAAGAAAAGTTTGAAAGTTACCGATCAGGCAGCGCTGATAAAAAATTCTTTAGGAGAAACGATTAAAATATCTCTTATTCAACTTTGGCCTGTCCGTCAGCCGCGTCCGGTTTCAAAAAAATTAGTACCCGAGATTCCTTTAATTACAGGTCAAAGAATTATCGACGCTCTTTTTCCAATAGTTAAGGGAGGAACAGCGTCTGTGCCAGGACCTTTTGGTTCAGGAAAAACAGTTGTGCAACATCAACTAGCTAAATGGTCTGATGCTGATGTTATTGTTTTTGTTGGTTGTGGCGAGCGAGGCAATGAAATGACTGATGTTTTAGAAGAATTTCCTCGCCTAAAAGACCCTAAAACTGGACGTCCTTTAATAGAAAGGACTGTTTTAATTGCCAATACCTCAAATATGCCGGTAGCGGCAAGAGAGGCTTCTATTTATACTGGAATTACAATCGCTGAATACTTCAGAGATATGGGATTAAGCGTTGCCTTAATGGCTGACTCTACTTCAAGATGGGCTGAAGCTTTAAGAGAAATGGGGTCAAGGCTCGAAGAAATGCCTGGTGAAGAAGGTTATCCGGCTTATTTGGGGTCGCGTCTTGCTGCTTTTTATGAAAGAGCAGGAGCAGTAGAATGTTTAGGCAGTCCAAAAAGACAAGGATCTTTAACTGTTATCGGTGCTGTGTCGCCTCCTGGAGGTGATTTATCAGAACCAGTTACTCAAAACACTTTACGCGTTTCAAAAGTTTTTTGGGCGCTTGATGATAAATTAGCTGCTAAACGACATTTTCCAGCAATTAATTGGCTTAAAAGTTATAGCCTTTATAGTGAAAATACCGACAGTTATTTTTCAAAAAATATTTCCCCTCAATACCCGAAAATATTAAAACAGACAATGTCCATCTTAAGCGAAGAGGAAAAACTTTTGGAGATATTAAAACTTGTTGGTTTTGAGTCCTTAAGTGATGCTGAAAGACTAATATTACAAACAGCTGAATTCATCCGCGAAGATTTTTTAATGCAAAACGCCTTTGATGAAATTGACAGTTTTACTTCTTTAAAAAAACAATACTTGATGCTTTCAACAATTATTAATTATCACACTTGGCAAGCAAACCAGATAGCGCAAGGAAAATCTTTTCAAGAATGCAATAAACCAGAAATTAAAGAGTTTATTAAAAAAATGAAATTCGTGCCAGAAAATAATCTTTCCGTTTTTGAAAAAATCTTGGAATCATTAAAATGATAAATTGATAATAAAACATTATGATTATTCAATATAAAACAATCCATTCTATCAAAGGTCAGCTAGTTTTTATAAAAGGAATTCCGTCTGTTAAATATTTAGAACTCGTTCGATTTACCGATCAAGCAGGCCATCATTATCTTGGTCAGGTTTTAGAAACAGGAAAAGGGTATGCGGTGGCTCAACTTTTTGAACAAAGTCAAGGAATTGGCAACAAGAATATTAGGGCTGAATTTTTGGGTAAAACTCTTGATTTTGCTGTCAGCAAGGAAATTTTAGGCAGAATTTTCAATGGCATTGGAGAACCACTTGATAATTTAAAACCTCACTTTTCTGACAAACATCTTGATGTTAATGGTTTTGCGATTAATCCTTGGTCTAGACAGTACCCTAATGATTTTATTCAAACAGGCATATCCGCTATAGATGTTTTAAATACTTTAGTAAGAGGCCAAAAGCTGCCAATTTTTTCTGGTGCCGGATTACCTCATAATAGATTGGCTATTGATATTGCAAGACAAGCTACCGTAGCTTCTCAAGGAGAAAAATTCAGTGTCATTTTCGGTGCTATGGGAATTACTTTTGAAGAATCACAGCAATTTATTACCGCATTTGAAAAATCCGGAGCCTTAACGCGTTCAGTGCTATTTTTAAATTTAGCTAATGATCCAGTTATTGAAAGAATTGCTCTACCGAGATTTGCATTAACTGCCGCTGAATATTTGGCTTTTGAAGAAGGATTTCATGTTTTAGTAATTTTAACTGATATGACTAATTATGCTGAAGCAGTAAGGGAAATTGCTAACGCCAGAGAAGAAGTGCCAGGCAGAAGAGGCTATCCTGGTTATCTTTATACAGATTTAGCTTCAATTTATGAACGCGCTGGAAGAATAAAAAATAAAAAAGGCTCTATTACTCAACTACCTATTTTAACAATGCCTGAAGATGACAAAACTCATCCAATTCCCGATTTAACAGGTTATATTACTGAAGGACAAATAATTTTGTCTCGCGAACTACACCAAAGAGGAATCTATCCTCCTATTGATGTGTTAACCAGTCTTTCTCGTTTAAGAGATAAAGGCATAGGAGAAGGAAAAACTCGTTTTGAGCATCCAAGATTAGCCAATCAGCTTTTTGCTTCTTATGCGCAAGGAAAAGAATTAAGATCATTATCAGCAATTTTAGGAGAAGAATCATTAAGTGAAACAGATAAAAAATATTTAAAATTTGCCGATGCCTTTGAAGAAAGGTTTATCAATCAAAAAGACAATTTAAATCGTACTATTTTGGAGAGTTTAGATTTAAGTTGGGAGCTTATTAAAATTTTACCAAAGAAAGAATTGCGCCGCCTCAGACAAGAAGATTTAGAAAAATTTTATAACCATTGAAATTTAAATTTATGAATTCTGCCAACGCAGTCACCAGACAAGAACTTTTGAAATTGAAAAAAAGATTAGCTGAGGTTCGTGCTGGTTATAAATTGCTTGAACAAAAAAGAGACAGTCTTATTAAAACTTTTATGGAACTGAAGGAGGCTTTCTTAGAGCGTAAAGAAAAACTTTACGAAGAATTGAAGTTAGTTATCGGCACTTTAGAGGAAACTATAAAATTAAATCCTGTAAATTTAATAGAATTTATTTCTTCAAAAGCCGGAGACGCCCCTGAAATTGAATCCAAAAATCAATCAATAATGGGGGTAAAAACGACTATTTTTTTGTTAAAAAAACTGTCTCCTCGCGAAATCGAAGAAAAGTTTTGCCCCCCAACTTTTTTTGAGTCAGTAATGAGATTTTCCTCCTTGATACCAGAATTAATCGCTGTTTCATCTTTAGAAGACGCCCTGATCAAAATGGCTTCAGCTATTGAAAAAACTCGTCGCAGAGTAAATATTTTAAAAGACATCACTATTCCCAACATGGAAAAACAAATAAAATATATCTCTTTAAAATTAGCTGACCAAGAAAGAGAAGGATTTGTTTTTAATTTAACGTTTAAACAAAAACGTTTAAAAACAACTCAATAACAAAAACATTAATAAAGATTGTTTTATGTTATAATGAAACAACTTTATAGTTAAAAAAAGAAATTTAAATGCTTAGTTGATTTTTTTGTAGGTTTATAATATCATTAAACAAGTTAAGCGTTATCGAAATATTTGAGTTAAATTATTTTACTTTCATTGTATTATTCCCCGGTAGCTCAGCGGTAGAGCGTCCGGCTGTTAACCGGCAGGTCGTTGGTTCGAATCCAACCCGGGGAGCCAGCTAGAAGCTTGGTTAACAAAGTTCAATCAGAAGCTCGTCTTGGTAAAACACAAATACGAAGCTGCTAAGGAAAAATTGAAAGCAATCAAGGGTGAACCCGGTTTTGATCCAATCACCGAACTTGCCGAAGCGATCAATTATTCCGCCAAGACCATCAATTCATTAAAGAAGCAAATCAATACGTCAGGCAAGCCCACGCTCAATTAGTTCAGATTGTTAAAGAGATTAAAAACTGGGCGCGGAAGTAGAAACGACGCCAGGAGTTCCCCTAACACCAACGGAGTAATCGTAAACCCCGTGAGAAGGGGGGTTTTTACCCCTTATCTCCTTAATCAATCATATTCCCTATTTTTGTTCAACATTTTAGATCGGAAGAGCGTCAACTATATCATAGGCGAGTGTAAGGCTCGCACTGAAAAAGAAAATTTTATATAATAAGCTAAAAGCTAAACAACTAATAATTGATAACTATGGAATACAATTCTAAAACCTTACCCAGTTTTGGATTAGCATTCACATTTATCTTTTTTCTCCTTTTAAATCCTGCTTTAGCTCAAATTAGTGATATTCCTGCTGATGTTCCACCTGCAGAAGCCCCTTATTTTTATCTTGAAACCAACTTTATTGATTTGGACGCTGAAAAAAAACATTGGCAAATATAAAAATTTCTGCCCATCCTTCTGTAAAATGGCAAGTAAGCTCCTCAGCCATTGACCAAAAAATATTGACTCTTTCCGAAACAAGTGGTCAAGGTCCAACCGAAATCAATTTTTCTATTGACAAAAGCAAACTCAAGTCCGGCTGGCAAGATTTTCCGGTAAATTACAACTGGCAGGCAACCTATCAAGGCACAGAAATTACTGGTGACGATTCTTTAACCATTAGAGTTTATGTTGCGGCCCCCTATCCTTTACCCGAAGTTCCAACTGAGACACCTAGAGAAGAAATAGTAAACCGTCAGAAGAAACAGCAAAACCAACTCTAGAACCAATACCTTCACCTGCGCTAAGAGAAAAAGGAGCGTTATCTCCAGGTTTAGTTGTCGCTATTATTTTTATTGCTCTAGTTCTAACAGGAGGATTAATTTATTTTTTAAATCCAGAATTCTGGGTATGGATTTTAAAATTAATACGTAGACTTTATAAGTTATTTAAAGATAAAATTAAGAAGAAAAAGCAATGTCCAAAATTAATGGTTCAGGAAGTATAGAAGTAGAAAAAAAAGTACCGATTGAATGTGAAAGTTGCAAAAGACGTAAAAGAAATACTGGATTCCAAAGATGTCCACATTGCGGAGGGACCGGTAAAAGCGCCGAGACGGCAATAGGGATGGGATTGACGGGACCCTTAACAAATGCTGAATATGAAAGTTTACCGCCCTGTAATTGGTGTCGAGGGACTGGCTTTAAGGATGATGCGATATTAAAAAGAACGATTC
>JBBIOV010000002.1:0-100403 GCA_037443185.1 bacterium
CTAATATATTGAATAATGTCATTATCTAATGTTTCGCCGGCAATAGGAATTGTTTTGCCAATTACAATTCCTCCTAGCGAAATCACTGAAATGTCTGTGGTTCCGCCTCCCATATCTACTACCATTACTCCATTGGACTCCATAATATCTAAATTTGCACCCAGAGCTGACGCGATTGTTTCAGGCATTAAAAAAACATCTCTAATGCCAGCCGAAATTGCCGCATCTTTCAAAGCCTCCGCTTCCACTTCATTAAGATTTGAAGGTACACCAATTACCGCACGAGGCCTAACGAATGGCTTAAATAATGATTTTTGATGCACTGTCTCAACAAAATATTGAAAAAAACTTTCCGCCACTTCAAAATCTGAGATTACACCGGCAATTAAGGGTTTTTTTATAACAATAGAAGGTGGAGTTTTACCGCTCATTTTTTTAGCCTCAGCTCCAATCGCCGCAATCTCACCTGTTTTTGTATTAATAGCAATTGTTGTGGGCTCATTAAGAACAATTCCCTCTCCTTTAACATACACAATACTATTAACTGTACCTAAATCAATACCTAAATCTTTTGAGAAAAAATGCCACATTGCAAAAAATTAATTTAAATATTTCTTAACTTAAGCTTCAATTAAACATGTAACTCTTTTTTTAAATATTTAACTATTTCTTTTATTTTTACCATTTTAGTTTGAGTTGAATCTCTTTTTTTAATTTCAACTGCTTCTTGACTAAATGTCTTTTTAGAAACTAAAATCCTAATAGGAATACCAATTAAATCAGCTTCGGCAAATTTTTCACCAGCGCTCATCGCAAAACGATCGTCAAATAAAATATCAAAGCCATTTTTTATTAAAATCTGGTAAATCTTTTTTGCTTTATCAAAAATCTTTGAATCTTCCTGGTTAATAACTAAAAGATGAGCATCAAATGGACTAACTTCCTTAGGCCAGATAATGCCTTTTTGGTCATGGTTTACTTCTATAATAGTTGCCATTAGTCTTCCAACACCTATACCGTAACAACCCATAAATACTGTTCGTTTTTTTCCAGATTGATCTAAAAAATTCACATTAAACACTGAAGAGTATTTTCTGCCAAGATTGAAGGTATGGCCTTGCTCGATAGCGTTTTTAATTTCCAATTTATTACCACAACTCCGACAATGTTCAGATTTACCAATAATTTCAATATTTGCGGCTAAATTACAATGTTGACACAAAGCTACCTTATCTTCGCCAGTTTCACTTAAAATCATAAATTCATGAGACAATGTTCCTCCTATGGAACCTGTTGATGCTTCAACTGCTAAAGCTTGGAGATTGCACCGAGAAAAAATCTTAAAATATGCTTTCTTTACTTCTTCATAGTAATTAGCTAAATCCTCTTTGGAAATATGAAAGCTATATAAATCTTTCATATAAAATTCTAATGTTCTTGCAAGCCCCCCGCTTGGCCTGATTTCATTACGAAATTTTATTTGTATTTGATAAAGAGCAAGAGGCAAATCTTTATAAGAAGAAATTCGTCGCGAAGCCAAATCAGTAATAACTTCTTCATGAGTAGGCCCTAAAGTAAATAATTTTCCATGCTGATTTTTAAATTTAAAAAGTGGGGGCTCGAAAGTGTTCCAACGCATGGTTTTCTCCCATAAAGATTTAGGTTGAAGCACCGGCAGATGCACTTCTTGGGCATCAATTTTATCCATTTCCTCCCTTATAATTTGAGTTATTTTTTTATGCACTTTCCAACCAAGAGGTAAAAAAGAATAGATGCCTGAAGCTAAGGCTTCAATAAAATCTCCTCTTAAAAGCAATTGGTGTGAAATATTTTTAGCATCAGCCGGAATATCTCTTTTAATTTTGGCAAAAAGTTTAGATTGCAACATAAACAAGGATTATAAAGATTATTATAAAGTTAAAAATTTCACAATACCTCGTAACATTGAAAATAACTTACTAAAAATGAATTTTCAAGCTTGTATTTATAGTTTATTTAAAACTTGCAATATATCTCTAAGGGTTAGAAAAATAATTAACACAAGTAAAATAACGAAACCGCCAGCGTGGATTTTTTTCTCAAGTTCTTTATCTAATGGACGCCCTTTAATCCATTCTATTATTACAAATAAAAGGCGACCTCCGTCTAATGCCGGAAATGGAAAAATATTGATAATAAATAAAGTTAAAGATAATATTGCGATAAAACTAATTAAATACCCAATGCCTATCTTACTAATAACGAAAGTCAAAGATGCAATTTTAACAGGCCCTCCGAATTCTACCCCAGTAGGCGTTTTGCCAGTAGTGATTAAATTTTTAACAATATAATAAAATCCGTTGACAATGCCAAAAGTTGCATTAAATGTCTCTTTAATTCCGTAAAATATTGATTGAGGAAAAGGGTAGCTTAAAAGTCCGATTTTAGCTATTAACATCCCGGTAGGTCCTTGATTTTCATCAATCTTTGAGCGGGGCACAACTTTTAAATTCAAGACTTTTCCTGATCTAATAATGTCTATTGAAACCTCCTTACCACCGGCAAAAGAAAGATAATCTCTCACTGCTTCAACTTCATTGAAAACTTGCCCATCGATATTTTTAATTATATCTAATTCTTTTATCCCTGCTTCTTTTGCGGGAGAATTTGCTTGAACTGATATCACTTGTAATTTTATATCTCTTATATTTTCTTTTAAGTTTTCATTATACTGCGCTGGAATCCCAATAGTAAAACCGATAATATAAAGCCACATTGCCAACAAAAAATTCATAGCTACTCCAGCAATTAAAACTATCGCTCGCGCTGAAGGTTTTTTTGAAGCAAAACTCTCAGGGTTATCAGCGTACTGCCCTTCTTCGCCAAAAATTTTGACAAATCCTCCCACTGGTAAAGCGTTGATTGAATAAATAGTATCCCCTATCTTTTTCCCCCAAATCCTAGGCGGAAGACCAAAGCCAAACTCTTCAACTTTCATACCAGCGCGCCTGGCAGCCCAAAAATGGCCAACTTCATGGGTTAGAACAAGTAACGCCAAAATAAAAATGAATATTAAAATATTCACTATCATAATCAAAAGTATAGTTTAAATAGCGCTTTTTTTCAAGAATCTATCTAAATGTCTAACTCCTTAAGACGCAAAATGCCAATTGGAGTTTGTTCTGAAGATTGCCCAAGGGGATTATCTTTAATTGCCATCTGAAGAATTTTTGTATTAACTCCTGGACTTGCGGCTAATATTTCCACCCCCAAATCATTAGCATCAACAATCGCACAATCAACCATTAGTTTTTCTTTAATTTGATTTACTATTTTTCGTGGATTTTTGGGAGCCAAAATAGCATATTGATTATAAGGTGGTAAAGCATAAGGCACCGGCCCATCGATTCCGGCTACAGCTCGACCAGCAATTAAATAAAATACGCCACGAATGCCAAAGGGTTTGGTAATAAACGAAAAAAAACTAGCAAGTAAAATTCGCCAAAGACCAGCCTCTGAAATCGCCAACTGCATTGTTTCAGGCATTGCAATGCCGATACCGTAAGGATTTTTATAAACGAACTTAGATAAAAATTTCGCCCACAATGATGGTTGAATATCCGTAATTTTTATTGCCCGCCCCTGAGTGATAGCAACCATTTTTTCAGAAATGAAAACAACATCTCCTTTTTTATAAAATGGCAAAACATATTTTTGAATCACCTTTAAAATATCATCTTTGTCAGTGATAATATGAGTTTTTATAGGAAAACGAAGATATATTTTATCATTTAATTGAATTTCCAATTTTTTACCAGGGTTTGCTTTCATAAGTTTTAAAATAATCAATACTACTTTTATCGCGTAAACTAAACTAAAAAAATTATTAAAAACTCCAAATTAACAAGGAAAATAATATTTTTTTAGTTAGCGTTAAGGATTTAAAAGTGAAACCAAAAATATTTTAACATCAAAAGTATAACTACTTGTTTGCTTATGCCTTCATTTATGTATTATTATTTATGTATTATTACTGGAGTACCAATTTCGGCCCACTGATAAACCTTTTTAGCGACACCCTCATCAAGTCTTACACAGCCATGAGAAACTCTCTTACCTAAATCTTTTCTGGTTTCTTTTACGCCATTAATATAAGGAAGTTCATGTATCCCGTTTTCGCTTCCTCCAGCATGATAAATGCCTAACCAATAGGCCATTTTATAATGTACTCCCCCTATGTAACCGTGCGCCATTTCATATTTTGATTGCACCTGAAAAAGACCTATTTTGGTATCACGGCCTGGTGCACCGGTTGAAGTTAAATATTCCCCAATTAAAAAACCGTTTTGATAAGTGTAAAACTTTTGATCTGATATATCAATTTCAATACATTTTCCAAATTTAATCTCAGAACAAGGGCCATTCAAATCGCTTTCAATTGCCTTTAATTCTTCAACTTTAGGAAAGTGTGACTGAATATCAAGAATACTGTCATCGTCTTGATAAATAACGCCAAAAAAATCGCCTTGAATGAAATTTTCCTCAGCATCAACTGTTGCATTTGACACAATTATTTTTTCTGGCCCAACGGAAAAAATAAAAAAGTACGCCCCTTCAAATGCTAAAATTAGGATTAAAAATAAAGTAAAAAAAGAATTACTAAGCATTTAACACTGAAGTTATTTTTAATTCTGTAATTTCGTCGATTTTTTGGTTATATTCTTTGACTATTTTTTCGAGCGCATCTTTATATTTAAACTTTTGATCCTCGGAAATAATTTTTTCTTTTTGCGCTTTTTCGAATTCTTTTAAAAATTCTTCCCTTAAACGACGCACATTAATTCTTGACTGCTCTTTTATCTCTTTTAGTTTTTTTACAATACGTTCTTTATCATCACCGGTTATAGGCGCTAAAGAGAGGCGAATATAATCTTGTTCCTGTAGTGGTGTAACTCCAATATTAGCTTCAAAAATTGCAGAAATAAGATCTTTAATAATATTTTTATCCCAAGGTTCAATAATTAAAGTCCTTGGCCCTTGCGCTCTTATAGCGCATAATTCTTTTAATTTCATAATATATCCTTGATATTTAACTTGAATATCCTCAACAAGCGCCGGACTTGCCGATAAAACCGCAGCATTTTTTAATTTTTCTTCAAGCATCAAGATAACGGCATTAAATTTTTCTTTGATTTTTGTTTGATCGAAAATCATATTATTAATTCTTTATTAAATTTTAAGGATATTAATCATTTGCTAGTCCCTAAATATAATTCACTAAAAGATTGTGTATCCGGTGTAATAATACTAATAAAAAATTTGCTTGGATTTTTTATTAAACGCCAACTTACTCCATCATTATCACTTAAATAAATATTAAATCGCGAATATAAAATTATGTGATTTTTGTTGTTATATTTAACTTCGGTAATGCCATTAATTGGAGAAGTGCTTTTAGATAAAACAATTTTTTTTCGAGTAAAATTGTAGCCGCCATCTTTAGAAATAAAAAGCTCATTGCTTGATATAATTAAAATATCATCTTGCGCCCAAAAAGCAGTGAAATTATGTTTAAATCTTTCGAAATTAGTTAAATATTCAGTTAAATTTTGATAATTTTGGCCATCATCTGATCTTAAAAAAGAATTTTTAGAAATTAAAAAAAAGGCTTTAAATTTCTGGTTATAAAAAACTCTTAAAATTTTTTCTTTTAAAAACGAAATCGTCCGCCAAGTAATTCCTTTATCTTCTGATTTTATCACCTGGCCATCGTTTAAAAAAACAACAATCTCACTCAACCCTAAAGCGAAAATACGTAAGCCAACAGCTGGCGATATTGGACGATATAATTCCTTTATTTCATTATTATTTAAATTAAGGCTCCTAATCGATGCGAGATTTCGAGAAGTAGATGTTAAATAGTAAATGTGAGAAAAATCGTCTTGGAAAATTGCAAAGTCAATAACTTTATCGATTGGCATTTTTTCGAAACTTAATCCTTTGTCTTTAGATAAATAAATAGTTCCTTCTTTTGTTAAAAGAAAAATATTCAAATTAAAAGCCATAATCTTTGAAATATTAAAACGCGAAGGTAATTTTACTTTAGTATCCATTACATCAGACCAAGAAAAACCTCCATCTTGAGAGACAAATAAAACTCCTGGAGCTTGTGTTTGCACTTCTTTTTGCGGTTTAAACAAGACAGTAATAATAAGCGCCACAAAGCTTAAAATGATAATGAAAATAATAATTATTTTCAAAACAAAATTCATACAAAATAAGAAAAATTATAAATTAAAATGCAAATGCCACATTTATTATTTGTTAACTTCAAAACTAAGGCAAGGTCCTAAAAGCCAATGCATCAATTAAAAGTTTGAACGAAACGCTTTTATCTTTAATTATAATTGATTTTGCTTTTAAAATAAACTCAGCTTCTTGTGTAAATTCAAAGAGTGGATTTTTATATATTAAGTAATTTAAAAAACCAAGTAAAATATCAAGAAATAAAATCGCTTGAGATTTATCTTCTGTATTTAAATATTGCTCAAAAAAATTAAGTCTCGTTATAAAAGGAGCGTTTATAATTTTTAAATAATTATTTAAAAAAATATCTACTTTTTTAAAAAAATTTAAATCTGTCAACATATGAAGCGCCAGACCTGGTTTTTTACCAGAATAAATCATAATTTTTTGTAAAATTTTGCTTTCAATACCTTTATTTTGCGCCTGAATAAAACTTTCCATGTCTTTATATGAAAGAGCGTTAAATTTGATTTTAAAAAATCTTGACACCAGAGTAGGAATAGCAATATCAAACTGACTAATAAAAATAAAAATATTATTTTTAGGAGGTTCTTCGATTATTTTTAAAAGAGCGTTTTGAATAATCTCTGAACAATACTCAAAATTATCGAAAATAATTATTTTAAAAGATTTTCCTAAAGGACTTAAATAAAATTGTCTTTTTACTTCTTGGAATTTTTCAACAGAAAAAAAATCTTCTAGATAAGTATTAAAATCATAAACTTTTAGATTTAAAATATTATCGCCAACGATTAATTTGCCAAATTGCAAAGCTAAAGTTTTTTTACCTATCATTGAAGGACCATAAAAAAAATAAGCGGGGAAAATTTTTTTTTCTTTAAAATGATTTAGTAAAATTTTTTTTTGAATCTGATGGCCTATTAGGCTGTGCATAATTTAATGAATTTTATATTTTTTATCAATTTAACAAAATATTTAAAGTTTCGTTTATACATTTTTCCCAAGAAAAATTTTTCGCATTTTCAAAACCATATTTGACAAGTCTATTTTTAGTATTTTCATCGGTAAGAATCTTAAAAAAACAATCTTGCATCGCCTCAATATCATTTACTGGACAAAAGAGCGCCCCCCTGCCTGCAATTTCAGGCAAACTAGCCACTGAAGAACAGACTACAGGAACGCCAGCATTTTGAGCCTCCACAATAGGCAAACCAAACCCTTCATAATATGAAACAAGCACTAAAAGAGAAGCTTTTTTTAAAATTTGTTCCTTTTGAGCTCCTTGCAAATGACCGGTCAAAATGATTTTATCCCTATAAGGACTCTGTTGAATGACTTTTAAAATTTTAAAATAACCATATCCAGGCAAACCACCAAGCACTAATTTAACAGGATTAAATTTTAAGGAAATTAATCTGTCATTTAACAAATTAAATGCTAAAATCAAATTTCTCAAGTTTTTTTTAAGTTCAATTCGGCCTAAAAATAATATATAAGGTGTCGTATCTAATTTTAAAGGTTTAATATCTTCACTTTCTTTGTTAATATTTTTAAGCTGCGGCACGCCATGATAAATAACGAAAATTTTTGAAGGATTAACTTGATATAATTTAATAAGATCTTGCTTAGTGTTTTCAGAAACAGCGATAATTTTTGATGCTTTTTTAACAGCGTATTTTGTCACAAATCTTAAATAATGAAGGCCAAAAGGCGAAAAAGGATTATAAAGTTCTGGGTAGTATTCATAAGCCAAATCATGAATCGTTACAATAGATTTTTTAGGCGCAAATAAAGGTAAAACATGTGTAGGGGTAAAAAAAACATCTACTGGATTTTTGAGAAGTTCTATTGCTAAACGACCTTGGGTCCATAAATATTTAGATTGCAAAACTTTAATTTCTATAAATTTTGGAATTGGAACCTCAAAAAAATCATAAAGGGTTTTATCTTTAGGTAAATAATCTGTATAAAAAATAAATTTTACTCCCTTTAGCGGGTATTGAATCAATGTCTTAATCAGCCAAAATACATACTCATCAACACCTGTTCTATTTTTTGTAAAAGCGGCTTTGGCGTTAAAACCGATAACCATGGAAAATGGGATAATTTTTAAGTCGATCGAATTGTTCCAATGCTTTAGTTATACCTTTTATAACTGAATTTTCCGGTTCATCTGCCACCGAAACTGGTATATTAGTTGAGGCGCTAGTATAATGCGCCAAGCCCTTTAATAAAGCGGTTCCTCCAGTTAATATCAAACCAGAATCCATTATATCTCCAGCCAATTCTGCAGGGACAACTTGTAAGACTAATTTTATTGTCTTTAAAATCGTTTGAATTGCCGGTGAAATAGCTGATAACAAATCCTTTTTTGTAATTTGAATATATTGAGGAAGTCCAGAAATTACATTACGGCCTCTAATTTCGATAACATCTTCCTCTTCTTCCGGAGAGATATAAGCTGAAGTTAAAGTAATTTTCAATTCTTCTATTGAACTGTCCCCCAAATGAATGTTATGTTTTTGAGTAAAATAATTAGACAGTAAATCATTAATATCTCTGCCACCAATTTTGCATGATTCGCTAACAACAATGCCGCCAAGCGACATAACTGAAATTTCACTTACACCACCGCCTAAAATACCAATTAACCTTCCTTTTGGATCATCGGTAGAAATATTAAGACCCAAAGCTGCACAGACTGATTGTCTTAAAAGATAAACATTTTTTATACCTGCTAACATTGCCGATTTAATCACTGCTCTTTCTTGAGCGGTAGTAATTGAAGTAGGAACGGAAATTATTGCTTCTGGCTTAAAGAAAAAACGAGTTCCCAAACTTAATTTTAAAGCTTCATCGAGTAAAGTTTTCGCAAAATTGAAATTAACTATAGCCCCATGCTCAACAGGTCTTGCTGCCTCTATACTTTCAGGCGCTCTGCCAATCATCTCAGCTGCTTTAGCCCCTGCCGCAACTACAACTTGTCTTTTTTTATCAATAGCAATCACTGAAGGTTGACTTACCACTATACCTTTTTTTGCTACCGCAACACGAATATAAGATGACCCTAAATCAATTCCAATTTTGGGCAAAATCATATTTTAAAGTAAAATTATTCACCGAATATAAAAATATCCAATCGATTTTAAATTTTTGCATTGATTCTTTCTATTTTAGCTCCTAAAGCTTTTAATTTGCCATCGAAATTTTCGTATCCCCTATCAATTTGCTGAGCATTTTTAATTAAAGTCTTTCCTTTGGCAATTAAACCAGCTAAAATCATTGTAGCTCCAGCCCTGATATCAAAACTTTCTATTTCAGTACCGATAAAAGGCGTTGGACCGGTTATTAAAGCACGATGCGCATCAGCGATAATAACATTAGCGCCAAATTTTTGTAGTTCTCCTAAATATTTTAATCTATTTTCATATAAAGTCTCAAATAAAATGGAAGTTCCTTGGGCTTGAGTGGCTAAAACCGCAAAAGGAGACTGAAGATCACTTGGAAAACCTGGATGAATATCAGTTCTTATAGAAGTTGCTTTAATTGCTGAAACATTAGTTATCATAAACTCTTGAGTTTTCGATTCAAAAGCCCAGGGTATCCCCATTTTTTTAAAAACAACTAACACTGCTTTTAAATCATCGTAAGGAAAGGGCTTAATAATTATCTCTGACCTTGTCAAAGCCGAAGCAATCGCAAAAGTTCCAGCCTCTAAATAATCTGGTCTAATTTTATGTTTTACATTATTAAGTCTTGTTTTCCCTCTTATTTTAAGTTCATTTAAACCAATTCCTGAAATTTGAGCTCCCATCTTTGACAAAACATTACAAAGTTCAACAACATGAGGTTCCCTTGCGACACCCCAAACTTTTATCTCTGTATTTGTACCGGCTGCAAACAAAATAATATTTTCAGAGGCGGTCACTGAAAATTCTTCCAACATCACCTCTTTTTTTAAATTTTTTGGCTCTAAAGAAAAAAGATACCGATAACCTTTTGCAATTCCTTTTTCAAAAATAAGCTTTTTGGTAATCTTGACTCCTAAATCAGAAAAAGCATTAATATGCGTGTCAATTGGTCTAACGCCAATATAACAACCTCCAGGTTCGCTAATTTCTACAAAATGAAATCGTGCCAACAGAGGACCAATTAAAACTATGGAGCCGCGAAGCTGAGAAATAAGTTTTTGATCAATTTTTTTAGGATTAATATTTTTACAATTTATTAATAATTTGTTTTGATTAAGCCAACTGACTTTAGCGCCCATTATTTCTAAAATATTGATAAAAAGAAGCACATCATTAACTTTAGGAACATTATCAAATATCATATCTTCATCGCTCAAAATAGCAGTGGCTAAAACAGGAAAAGAAGCGTTTTTGGAACCGCTTAATATAACTTGACCATTAAGATTCGCTGGACCTTCAATTAAAAAATAATCGCTACTTTTTTGAGACTTCATAAAAAACGAAAATTATCTAATCGACCATTGAGGTGCGCGGCGCGCTTTCTTTAAACCATATTTTTTCCTTTCTTTCATTCGCGGGTCTCGGGTTAAAAAGCCCAAAGCCTTTAATTCCGCTTTAAAATCTGGATTAAATTTAATCAAAGCTCGCGCCACAGCTAATTTTATAGCTTCAGCTTGTCCCTTTATCCCTCCGCCTTTGACCTTAATAGAAACTTTAAATTTATTGGTCAATTTCAATCGTTCCAATGGTGCCAACACTAATGATTGGAGCTCGCCCTTTGGGAAGTATTGGAGGTATGATTTATTATTTATGATAAAAGAATCAGCCGGTAGTTCTTTTAAATCTCCATTACTCTCTTGTAAAAAAAGTCTAGCTCTAGCCACTGCTTCTTTGCGCCTACCTACACTTTCGAAATATTTTATCTCTTTAGAAGAATCAGACATATTATTTAGTAATTTCCTGATTAAACATTATTAAATTTTTTATTAATTTTGCTCTTAACCGATTTTTAGGCAACATCCCGTAAACTGTTTTTTTTAAAACTAATCTGGGGTCCTTTTTGAAAAATTTTTCTAAAGGTATTATCTTCATACCGCCAGGATAACCACTATAACGCCAATAAAATTTTTGCTTGAGTTTTTGGGGTGATATTTTTATCTTATCAATATTAAAAACAACAATATGTCTTTTTAAAATCACATTGGGCTTAAAATAAGGGCTATCTTTACCTCTTAATTTTGAAGCAATCAAACTTGCCACTCTGCCCAAAGATTTACCAGCGGCGTCAATAATAATTTCTTTGTTTTGTTGATTTTTTTCTTTCATTTTTGTTTATTAAGATTATCGTTTAATTGTTGATTTTTATTAACATTGACGAATCTAATAATTGCCATTTGAGCTCCATCTGTTTTTCTTTTATGTATTTTTAAAATTTGGGTGTATCCCCCCTTTACCTCTTTGTATAGTGAACCTAATGAAATTATTTTTTTAATAGTAGCTGGGGGGAAGTGAGCACTTAAATACCGTCTTAAATTTATTGAGTCTTTTTTTGATTTTGTAATAAACTTCTCAATAATCGATCTTATTTCCTTTGCTCTGGCAAGTGTTGTTTGGATTTCGCCATTATCAATTAGCCCCTTACAAATACTGAGTAAAAAGGGTTCTCTTACTTTTTTTTCTCTGCTAAATTTCCTGCCAATAACTCTATGTCGCATAATTTGAAAAACATTTAGTATTTAATTTTATTTAAGGGCTAAACCTACTCTACCTAATCTCCTTTTGATTTCCTTAACTGCTTTTTGTCCAATTCCTTCAAGTTTTAATAACTCTTCCTCGCTATATTTTATAAGATCCTCTATTTTTATAATTTTATTAGCTTTTAAGGCATTAATTGTTCTGGTCGACATCTTTAAATTTTCTACATCAGCAGATGTAATCTGAGCTGCTAAAATTTTACCCTTGTTTTTAGATTCTTCTTCATCAATACTTTGTTTTGTTTTATCAGCAACTTTTGAAGGTTTATCTTCCTTTAGAAAAACTTCAAATTGATTTATTAAAATTTCAACACCATAACGAAATGCTTCTTCAGGAGAAATCGAGCCGTCAGTGGTGATATCAAAAATTAACTTGTTAAAGTCAGTCCTAGCTCCTACTCTAACATCTTCGGTTCGAAAATTCATTTTTTGAATGGGACTGAAAATACTATCAATATTAATCATATCTGTGGCTACAGTTCTTCTTAATTTATTTTCTTGGGCTGTTGCATAACCAATACCTCTTTCAATTAAAACTTCTGCTATAAACTCAGCTTTGGAACTTGTTAATGTGGCAATGGGCGCCTCTTTATTAATTATTTCTATATCAGAAGGAAGCACGATATCTTTAGCTAAAACTTTTTTTTGTCCTTTGACTGAAATTTTTCCGATCACTGGTTCATTGGTATAAGATTTAAATCTAATCTTTTTCAAATTAAGAATAATCTGAATAACATCTTCTTCCACATTATCAATAGTAGTGAATTCATGTGAAATTCCCTTAATTTTAAAAGCAGTTATAGCCGAGCCAGGTAAAGACGATAATAAAACGCGTCTTAAAGGATTTCCTAAAGTATAACCATATCCTGGAAAACAAGCATCAATTTCAATGATGGCTTGATTTGGAAAAATTTTTTCGATTTTAGGTTGCTGAGGTAAAGTAATGCCAAACATAATTTTTTGTACCCGACTTAAATTTAAAGCGGGTAATTTTAAAAATTATCTCCTATAAAACTCTACAATGAGTTTAATATCAATAGGTTCAGTAAAATCTTTAGCTTCTGGACCAGACAATACTTCTGCCTTGAAAATATCTTTATCTCTTTTAAGCCAAAGAGGCGGGGTGTGTTGTTTTAATGCCTCTTTTAATCCAGAAAACAATGGACTCGCTTGAGATTTATTTTTAATTTCAATCTTATCACCTTTTTTTACTTGATAAGAAGGAATATTAACTTTTTTTTCGTTGACTAAAATATGTCCATGATTGACGATTTGTCGTGCTTGAATTCTTGTTTTTGCCCAACCTAAACGATAAACTGCATTATCAAGTCTCGCCTCAAGCAACGAAGCCAGCACTTCTTCAGTGGGTTTTGAAACTTTTCTTGCTTTTAAAAAATAATTTTTTAAATCTTTTTCCCGCAAACCATACAACATTTTTAACTTTTGTTTTTCAACAAACTGCAATCCATACTCTGACATTCTCCGAGTTTTATTTAATCGTCGATTAAATTTTCTTTTTGGTCCTTTATACATTTTAAACTTTCCTAGGCCTTGGTCTTTTGGGGCCATTATGAGGAATAGGAGTTATATCTTTAATATAGGTAATATTTAAATTAGCATTACCGAAAGCTCTAATAGCAGCTTCACGACCGGCACCAATTCCTTTAACAAATATTTTTGCTTCTTCAATATCAACATCAGAAATTCTTTCAAGTAAAGCCTTCGCCACTTGAGTTGCGGCATAAGGAGTAGCTCTTTTTGGTCCTGTAAAACCTAAAGCGCCAGCGCTAAGCCTTGTAATTACTTTACCATCGTTACTGGTAATGGTAATTAAAGTATTGTTATAAGTTGCCTGGATATAAATATTAATAAGAGGGAACTTTTTCCCTTTTATCTTCTTTTGGACTACTTCTCTATATTTTTTATCTATACTAGATAATTTTTCTTCAGTAACTAATCTTTTTTTCCCCATTTTTTTAAAAATATAACTTTATTAAGCAAATCATTTGCTTTTTATTAATTCATAGAAAAATAAAAATTATGTTGGTGAAGGTTGCGATCTTCTATAAGTAGTGCCTGAGGCAGTAATTCGAACATTTCCTCGAACCGTCCGAGAATTAGTTCTAGTTTGTTGCCCTCTTACAGGTAAACGCCTTTCGTGTCTTAGCCCACGGTAACATCTAATATCTTTAAGTCTTTTAATATTATCTCTAATTTCTTGTCGTAATTGACCTTCAACTTTGTAATTATTTTCTATTATTTGTCTTATCTTATTTTTTTCTTCTTCTTTTAAATCTTTTGCTTTAATATCTGGATTAATTTTACATTCCTTTAGAATTTTTCGAGCCAAAGGAACTCCTATACCATAAATATAAGAGAGCGCAATGTCTATTTTTTTATTTTCAGGTATATCAACTCCAACTATTCTAAACATATTTATCAATAGTAAATTTTATATTTAAGATATTTAAATTTAAAAATAATATTAAAAAATTTAAAAACTTTCTAATATCTCAAAACTGCCAGCAACTTCGATTTATCATCTAATCATTTAAACTTTTCTCAACCTTGTCTTTGTTTATGTTTAGGATTTTCGCAAATAACATAAAGGCGCTTTTTGCGCCTTACAATTTGACATTGGATACAAATTTTTTTCACTGATGCTCTAACTTTCATATTATAAACTTCTTGAAACTAAAAAAATCTATTTAAATCTATAAGTGATCCTACCTTTAGTTTTATCGCAATTATTAACTTCCACTTCAACAGTATCTCCTGTTAATACTTTTATTTTGTTTTGGCGCATTCTACCAGACAAATGAGCCCAAATAACATTGCCATCTTCCAATTTTACTTTAAATGTTGTATTGGGTAAATTTTCTATCACTACTCCTTTTTTTCTGATTATATCCTTTTTTAATGCCATAAAATATGCCATTCAATAATGGACAATCTTGGCTCACTAATTTTTATTTATGATTGAAATATTAACATTGTAAATTAAAAAAGTCAACCTGCAATTTAAAAGTCATATTTTTTTGCATTTATCTAACTTCAACGGTGATTCTTTTAAAATCATTAGGAATTGATTGAGCAATATAAGGAGGCCATAGAAAAACTTTAGAACCACCAGTAATTTCGCCTGCTTTCACTAAATCATTTAAATATTGTTTGATTTCTGCGCGTGATTTACCAGCAATTTCTTTTTTAATAGTGTTTTCATCGAACTTATAACCAATCTCAGCTATGATTTCAGCATCAACATCCATTATTCCGTCTGTCGGATTAACGGAAATATTTTTATAGGTGATTTGAATTTTATCAGGATATACTTGACGGTTATCACTTAAAGCTTTTTGCACTATTTTATTAATAAATTCTTTAATATCGCTGTCAAGCACTGCTATTGTACTGATTTCTCCGCGAATAAATAACTTAAATTTATCAGCCACCTGACCAATAGAGATATCGCTTTTTATTTCTTTTATATTAAAGCTGATAGCTTTTTCGTCTAAGATTTGAGCATCGGAAATCAACCGTTGCTTTAATTCATCAACTCCCTCTTTTTTCCATTGAGCTTCGGCTTTTTCTTTAGCTTGTTGATAATCAGTTGCTGTCAAAATTTTGCCCTCTCCAATTAAGCCCCCACTGATATTTTCTTTAGCTTGTCCATAAACTCGTTTTCCTTTTGGAATATCCTTCCATAAAAATATTTTAAAATCGCAAGGTTTGTCCGCTGAACACGATAAATTATATTCTGCTCCTGGATTTGAAGCGCTTATTTCAGTTTCAATCTGAGAACCGGCCGGGATAGTAATCGCTGAGTTTAAATTATAAATTTTTCCATTTGATGCCTCAAGACGGGTACCTTTTACCAAGCTTTGCGCTTCATTTTGAAGATTATACATTATAATCTTGCCTTTTGCTTTTTCTTTTATATTTTTCGAAGCAATGATAGGGAACTCAAATGTTTTTGAAAAATTAATTGGTTCAACTTTGCCGCCAGGAATAATTTTATTTTCTATATCATAAGTAGTGGCATTTTTGTCCACCCGAAAGGAAAGGTTGAATTGATAATCATTTCGCGTAGAAACTAAAACTATTTTTGCCTGCGGTAAATAATTAAAAACCCAGTACCCTAATATTAAAAAAAGCGCCGCACCAATTAAATATAAATTTCTCCGATAAAAAGGTTGTTCCTTGGGCATCATAAAATAAGATTTGTCTTTTATTTCTTTAGATTTTTGCAAAAATTGATTTATCTCTTTTTCTTGGTTTTTATCTATTTCGATTTCATTAGGTTGTTCAATAGACTCAGTTAATGCTTTATCGCCTGCTAAATCTTCAATTTCAGAAAAAGTAAACTGAGGCTGTGAAATGTCTACTATCTTTTTATGTTCTATTGTTTGTCGATTCGAAGCAGAAGACTCTCCAGATAAATCTATTCTTTCAACAAAAATACCGCATTTTTCAAATAAATCACTTTTTACTTTTGCAGGCAAAAACACTTTCAGGTTTTTGCCTAAAAAATCAGCTTCCCGCTTCAAAAGTTCACAATAAGCAGGATGCGTAAAAAAAGCCGAATTCTCGTGAATAATTAAATGCACCTCATCTTCGGCAATTAAGTTTAAATTATTAATAGTCACTACCGGATTTTCATTCTCTGGGACATCTATGATTTTATAGGAAGGCATTTTTAAAATAAAACTTTAAAAATTAAAAATTATAAATTTTATAATTTTTTTGATTTTAGCCTACCAGCCCTTTATCTCTTTTTTTTAAATAATACAGATACTCTACTCTGTAAACCAATAAGTACTATGTATTAGAAATTTTCCAATTTTTAAACAAACATCTTTCTTTAAATTATATGTCTTATTTAAAAAAATCTCTTTTGCAAAAGATTATAAAAATAAAATTTTATTTGATGCTAAAATATTAATTCTTTATTATTTTACTCGTTTGTAAATTAATATTTTAAAAGATGTTTCTAATTGACAGGGTTAAAATTAGTAAATCTGGCAATAAAAATGAAGTTAAAGACAAACTTTTCTTCCCATCAAATATTTCAAATAATTTAGGATTTATATTATAACATTGATAAAAAACTATGCAATCTTTGGTTTAGATGCTTCTTTATGTTTTAAATATTCTTCTTTAAAACCCGATTCGTCAACTTGAATATTTTTTTCTTGAGCAATTTCTTTTATCATTTCCAAAGGCAATCCAAAAGATTGGAATAAATCAAATGCTTCTTTGCCACTTATCATCCTTTTATTCATTGAAAGCATTTTCTCAAAGTGTTTCAGTCCTCTTTTTAAGGCTTTAAAAAAAGCAGTAGCTTCTTTTAATGTCACTTCTATTATCATTTTTTCATTCTTTTTTAAATCAGAATAAAAATCGTTATATCGCTCTACCACATCTTTTATTAATTTTTCAATTATTTGACTTTCTAAATTAATTTCCATTAAAGATTTTATCATTCTTCTGATAATTCTTCTTAAAATATAGCCTGCCTTGATATTACTTGGCAAAACCCCATCGTTAATTAAAAAAACCACTGCTCGGATATGATCAGCGATAATGTGAAACTGTTTTTTAAAATTTAAATAATTTTTGCCCGATTCATTTTGTAATATTTTAATTGAATTTAAAAAAATATCTGTTTCATAAAATGATTTGATATTTTTATTTTGCTTCTTATATAAAACATACATTAATCTTTCAAAGCCCATTCCAGTATCGATACCTTTAAAGGGCAAATCTTTTAAAAAAATTTGTTCTTCTTTATCAATTTTTTCTAATACCTCGCGACTTTTATCACAAAAATATTCATTAAACACTATATTCCAAATTTCAATTCCTTCAATGTAAATCTCGGTCGTTGGTCCACAGGGCCCAAAATTCCCTGTCGGACCCCAAAAATTATCTTTTAAAGCTCCCATCTTTATCTTTTTTTCAGGAATTCCCAATTTCTTCCAAATACTAATAGATTCATTGTCTTTAGGGATAACTCCTAATCCCTCACAGACAGTGACATAATCTATATTTAGTTTTAAAATTTTAGTGATATATTCAAAAGCATACTTTATTGCTTCTTCTTTATAATATCCACCAAAAGAAAAATTGCCAAGCATTTCAAAAAAAGTTAAATGCCTATCATCACCTACTTCTTCAATGTCTGAAGTACGAAAACATTTCTGAATAGAAGCAATATTTTTATTTCCTAATTCTTTTTGCGCATCAAGCTCGCCGGTAAAATATTGCTTAAACTGCTGCATACCAGCAGTTGTTAAAAGAACACCGCTATCGTCCTTGGGTAATAAAGAAGATGATGGCATTATTTTATGCCCATTTTTTAAAAAAAAATCGCAGAAAGATTTTTTTATCTCTTTAGAATTTAAATTTTTCACTTCGGAATTTTTCAATTTGACGCAAAAGTTCCTCTGATCTTAATTTTAAACCATGAACTTCTGTTTTTAAAAGATTATATTTTGCGCTTTTTTCTTTTAATTGAGAATTAATTTTTATTTCTTCATTTTTATATTCTTCAAAAAGTCTTTTTTCTTCTTCTTTGGTTTTTTCGGCTTGCTGCAAATCATTTTGGAGTATTTTAATTTTTGATTCTAATGAATTTAAGGACAAAGCTGTTTGATCTTTTTTTCTCTTAATTTCTGGTAATTCGCTTTGCAATTTTTCAATTTCCTCTTTCAATTTGTCAAACTCAGATTTTTTCCTAATAAATTCATTAAATACTTGTTGTTGAAGTTTTTTTAAGTCTTCGATTTTTCTAATTAAATCGTCCATAATAGTCAAAGCGCTTTACGCAAAAAGGAATTTTGCTTATAAAGGCTTTTTTAAAAATAAAAACTTTTGGCAATAATTCCCCCCCCTAATAATTCATTTTTTTTATAAAACACCGCCGCCTGACCTTCCGCCGACGCCCAGATAGGTTCCTTTGAGGAAATTATAACACAATCTTTCATTTTTTCCATCTTTAATATTTTCGCTTTTAATAAATCTCCCTGATGTCTAATTCTAATTAAACATTTTAAAGGAAATTGGGGTTCTTTGCCTGAGACCCAATTAACTTCTTTAACAAGTAGCTCTTTGGTAAATAATAAAGGATGATTTCTATTATTTACCACAACTAAGGTATTATTTAGAGTATTTTTTTGGGCTACATAATATGGTCCCTTGCCATTGGTAATATTTAATCCCCATCTTTGCCCTATAGTATAAAAATAAAGCCCATTATGCTCGCCGATTTTTTGACTTTTTTCATTTAAAATATCGCCTTTTTTTATTTCAATATATCTTTTTAAAAAATCCCGCATAGGAATTTTCCCAACAAAACAAATACCTTGTGAATCTTTCTTTGTTGCAGTAATAAGTCTATTTTTCTTGGCAATATGGCGCACCTCTTTTTTAAGATAATTGCCTATCGGAAATAAAATATGCCTTAAAATTGCCTGATTAAGCTGATAAAGAAAATAAGTTTGGTCTTTAAAATAATCTTTGGCTCTTAACAATTTAAAATCGATGATTCCCAATTTTTTATTTTTAATTTGCTTAACACGCGCATAATGCCCCGTGGCGATAAAATCAGCGCCAAGTGATATTGCCTTTTGAAAAAACAAGCCAAACTTGATATATTTATTACACATAATATCAGGATTTGGTGTAATCCCACTTTGATATCCCTTAATCAAATAATCTACCACCTCTTTTCTATATTCTTTTTCAAAATTAAATACATAAAAAGGGATGCCCAACTGATTGGAAACAAGCCTCGCATCTTCTTCATCTTCTTTGTAGGTACAGCCCTTTTGCCCAATATTTTCTGACCAATTACGCATAAAAATTCCTACTACCTTATAACCTTTTCTTTTCAAAAGCAAAGCCGCAACAGAAGAATCGACTCCGCCACTTAAAGCCACAAAAACTGTTTTATTTTTATTTTGATTTTTTAACATAAATATTATTTATTATTGTAAATATTTAAATTATTAAAATTTTATTGATAGTCAATAGAAATTGTTAAAAAACTAGCTTTATTTTAAATTGTGAATTTTTCTTTAATTCCATAAATTAACAGCTGTTTACTACTTTAACAACCAACAATTTTTTCGATTTCACTTATTGCTTTTTCGATTTTCCCTTCTGGATTAACAACTATGTAATCATAATATTTTTGATAAAAAGCTTCTTTTTTTGCCGATTGAATGCGTCTTGAAATTTCTTCTTGGCTAATTTTTCCTCTTTTTTTATCATTTAAAAGTCGTCTTTTAATTAAATTTTCTAAATCATCTGATTCATATTTAATAAAAATGGAAGTAGCGGGTATTTTTTTCTTAAGCCTCATTGCTCCTTGGACATCAACTGCTATAAAAATAATTTTACCTTCTTTTAAAGCCTTTTCAACCTCACCTTTGGGTGTGCCATAATAATGATTATGCACTAAAGCGTATTCTAAAAACTCGTTTTGTTTTACCTTCCTAAAAAACTCTTCTTCATTTATGAAAAAATAATCTTTAGCGTTTATTTCCCTTGGACGCGGTTTTCTTGTAGTATAAGTTATAACCCTATAATAATTTGGATGTTTAGCGATAAGTTTATGCAAAATTGTATCCTTGCCAACCCCGGATTGTCCTGAAATTAAAAAAATTTTACCAGTCATAATTATATTAACTTACGATTTTTTGATATTATTAATCTTGTATCGCCTAAATACCGCCAAAAATAATTACGAACTCAATGAACAAAAATAAACAAAATAATGCTATAATACTTTTTGAAATATAACTAATATAATCAACAATTGATACTTTGTAAACTTAGCTTTTATTTGATATTTTAGTGTAATTTTAGAAATTTTTTAACTTTATTTTACCATATTGTTAAAATTTCTGCTCCGGAATTGGTTAGTAAAATTGTATGTTCAAAATGAGCTGTTAAAGAGCCATCTTTTGTTTTATAGACAAAACCATCTTCTCCTTTTATTAAAGGAGTATCAGTTACTGAAATCATTGGTTCAATAGCTAAGGTGTCCCCTGCTTTTAACAACGTGCCTTTATTTTTCATGCCAAAGTTAGGCAATTTTGGTTCTTCGTGAAGTTTTTTACCAATAGCATGTCCTACCAATTCTTTAACCACAAAAAAACCTCTTTTTTTTACATATTTTTCAATTTCCCACCCTAAATCACCAGTGGACATCCCAGGCATTAAAATTTGAGTCGCATAATATAAAGCACCTTGCGCAACCTTCAAAAGATTTTCAGCTAAAGAAGAAATTTTACCTACAGGAACGGTTAAAGCAGCATCTGTATAATATCCCTTATATAATATCCCATAATCTAACTTTACTAAATCTCCCTCTTGAATAATTTTATCTTTTTTTGGCACTCCATGAACAATTTCTTCATTTAACGAAACACATAAAGAAGCTGGAAAGCCTTCATAATTTAAAAAAGCCGGGATAGCACCGACTTTTAATGTTTCCTTATAAGCCATTTCATCTAACTTTTGAGCGCTGACGCCTGCTTTTGTAAAACTGGCTATTTTCTTTAAAATCCGGCCTAAAATTCTTCCTCCTTGTCGCATTGCATTTATTTTTTCAAAATTCATAATAATTGAGCATTTTTTATTTTATTTAAAATACATTTAGTAATTTCTTCAATTGTTGCTTCTCCATCAATTTCTTCTAAAATTCCTTTTTTTTCGAAAAAATCTAAAACTGGTAAAGTTTCTTTTTTATAAATCGTAAGCCTTTTATGAATTTTTTCCTCATCTGCGCGTATAATTAAAGAACCATTGCATAAAGGACATTTTGTTATCTTTTTTGTGTTCTGGCTCAAAGTAACCGGAAACCCGCAAACTGAACAAATTTTTCTTAAAGCTGACCTTTTTATTGCAGTATTTTCTGAAATATTTAGAAAAAAAACTTTTATTTCATTTAATCTTAGATATTTTTCAAAAATTGGAAAAATTACTTTAGTTTCTTTTAAAGATCTAAAAATACCATCAAACACTACAACTTTTTGATTTTGTAATAACTGCTCTATCTTGACACTAATCCATTTAATGAGAATCTGATAAGGAATTAACTCTCCTGAATCATAAAAAGTTCTTGCTTTTAAGACATCGGGGTCTTGTGGACAATTTTTAAATTGGTCTTGAATTACTTTGCTAACTCTAAAATATTCAGCATTTAATTTGCTGGCAATTATCATTGCTTGAGTTCCTTTGCCAGATGCTGGCGGACCTAAAAAAATAATAGCTTTAATCAAGATAATGCTTCGAAAATTAATACGAAAAATGAGAATTTTACAATTTTTGAAAATCTCAAAATTTAATCATATGTTCGCATGGCCAAATGCGCCTCTATTTGCTTGATAGTTTCTAATACCACTGAAACAACAATTAAAACAGCAGTTCCGCCAAAGATAAGATTTTGTGAATTAGTTAAAATTTGCATCATTGAAGGCAAAACAGCAACTACCCCCAAAAACAAAGCTCCAGCTAAAGTAATTCGGTTTAAAACATAATTTAAATAAGAAGCAGTTTCCTTTCCTGGTCTAATACCAGTAATAAATCCTCCCGACCGTTGCAAATTTTCAGCAATACTTTGAGGATCAAAAGTAATTTGAGTGTAAAAATAAGTAAAAGCAAAAACAAGTAAAAAATATAAAATTGAATAAGCATAACCGCTTGGATTTAAAAAAGCGCTAATACTCCTGGCTAAAGATGATTGAGGAAAAAATGAAGATATCATATTTGGGAAAATAAGAATAGAAACGGCAAAAATAATCGGGATAACACCAGCTTGATTAACTTTAAGAGGCAAATAAGTAGAAGCGCCACCATAAACTCTCCGGCCTCTAATTCTTTTAGCGAAATTAACTGGAATTTGCCTTGTTGATTCAGTTACAAAAGCTACCCCAGCCACAATCAAAATCGCTACTATAATAAAGATTAAATATTCGATAATTTTTTCTGTATCAAAAACCCCAGTCTCAAAATTATAAATAACCGCAAAAGCCCTACTAATTGATTCAGGAATACTAGCTATAATACCGGCAAAAATAAGTAAAGATACCCCATTACCTAATCCTTTATTGGAAATTAATTCCCCCAACCACATTAAAAATAAAGTACCAGCAGTAATGGTGGCTAAGTTTAAAATAAGTTCTGGCAAAGGAAGAGGTAATAAAATATTTTGTCTAGTAAGCAAAGTAATAAACCCAAATGCCTGTAAAAAACTTAAAGGAACTGTTAAAAGTCGCGAATACTGATTAAATTTTCGTCTCCCGGCTTCTCCCTCCAGTTGGTACATTTCTTTTAATCTTGGAAATATCATAGTTAAAAGCTGCATTATAATAAGCGCGGTGATATATGGTCCAAGTCCTAACATCATTGGTGAAAAATTGTCAAAACGCCCCCCGGTAAAAAGCCCAATAAAGCCAAAAAGTTCATTTTGCGCAAAAAAATCTTTTAATTTCGAAATATCAATTCCAGGAATTGGAACAGCGGCAAACAAACGGAAAATAGCAAAAATAAACAAAATAAAAAATATTTTGTTTCTTAAATCAGGGGACTTAAAAATTTGTTTTAATTTTTCAAACATAATTTCCTCCGGCTTTTAGAATTTTTTCTATTGCTTTTTTACTTGCTGGTAATGATTCAACCTTAAAAGATTTAGTTAAATCTCCATCACTCAAAATTTTTACTGCTTGCTTCTTTGTTTTCAAAATACCTGCTTTGATTAAATTTTCTTTATTAATAACACTACCGTTTTCAAATTTTTTTTCAAGGGTTTTTAAATTTATAACAACTACTTCTGGTTTTGCTCTAAGGGCAACCATATCATACCCTCGGATTTTAGGTATTTTTTTAATTAAATCTCGGATTTGGGGCCTGATTCGGGCTCCAGTTCTTGAACGTTGCCCTTTTATTCCTCTGCCTGCATAAGTTCCCTTTTTCCCACCATGACCGATATAACGCTTCTTTTTGGGTTTTATTTTTGGAACAATTTGATGTAACTGCATATTTCAAAAAACTAATTATATAAAATTATCTTTTAATAATTTTTTGTTTAGCTTTATAAATCTCATCTAAAATTTTAAAAGCTTTAAATAAAGCCTGAACGTGGTTTATTTTATTTTTAGTTCGGCTTATAATTTTTGTTCTAATATTTTTAATTCCTGCCAAAGCACATAGCTTTCTAATTGCCCCTCCGGCAATAATACCCCCTGATTTTGAAGGTAATAATAAAATTTTAGCTGATTTATATTTTGTAGTAATTTCAAAAGGAATTGTGCCATCTACTATCGGAATCTTTTTCATAGATTTTTTTGCTTTGATAGTAGCTCTTTCCAAGGCAATAGAAATATCCGCTCCTCGGGAGCGCGCCAAACCTATTTGTCCGTTTCTATCACCAACTCCTACGAGAGCTTGAAAACTATATCGTCTGCCGCCTTTTGTTACTCTTGTCGTTCTTCTGGCTAACAATAATTTAGAATCGTAATTAGTTTTTTCAGGTTGTAAAATTTTTGTTATTTTTTCCATAAAATTTTATTATTAAATTTTAATACCTGCTTCTTTAACTCCTTGGACGAAATTTTTTACCAATCCATGAAATTTATAAAAAGAACGATCGAAAACTGCTTCTTGCACTCCTTTTTCCAACATTTTCTTACCAAATTCTTTTCCTAATCTTTTTATTTTTTCAGATAATTTTTCTTTTCGATTATCTTTCAATTTCATATCTGATAAAGCAAAAATTGTTTTACCGCTTTTGATATCAATAAGTTGCGCGTAAAAATGTTTATTGGAACGAAAAACGCTTAAACGCAATTTATCGCCTGAATAAGCTTTTATCCGTGTGCGTATTTTTCTTTTTCTTCTTTCTCTATTAAAACTTACTTTTTTGTCAGTCATATTCTTAAATTTTAAGCGCCGGCAGCTACACCTGCTTTTTTGCCAGGCTTAAGTTTTAAAATCTCATTTTCAAAACGAATGCCTTTGCCTTTATATGAATCCGGGGGTCTTATCTTTCTGATTTTTGCTGCAAAATTTCCCACTGCTTGTTTATCAACGCCTGAAATGGTAATTTTATTCTTATCTACCTTCACTTGCAAATATTCAGGAATTGAAACATAAATCGGATGGGAATAACCAACTTCAAGTTTAATTTTATTGCCTTCTAAAGCAGCTTTATAACCTATCCCTTCAATTATTAAAGATTTTTGATAACCCTGATTTACACCAATAATCATATTATTAATTAAACTTCTTATTGTACCATGCAAAGCTCGAGCTAATTTTGTATCTTTTTTCGCCCTTACCAAAATTTCTTTTTCTTCAATAAAAACATCAATACAATCTTGGGGAATTTTTAAACTTAATTGCCCCAAAGGTCCAGAAATTAATAAATTATCTTCGCTGATTGAAGCTGAAGTTTTTGGAGGAATTAAAACTGGTTTTTTACCGATTTTTGACATATTAAATAAAAAAATAAAATAATTTTACCAAATTTGGGCGATATATTCGCCGCCAACTTTCAATTTTTTCGCTTCTTCAACATTTAAAATACCTAAAGGAGTCGAAATAATACCCAGTCCGTATCTTTGTTTTATGGGTTTTATATCTTTATAGCCTATATATAGCCTTCTACCTGGCTTGCTAATAAGTTTTACTCCATTAATAGCCGGAAAACCTTCAATATATTGCAACTTAACTTTAATATATCTGTTATTATTTTTCTCCTTTAAAGAAACTTGAGCGACGAAATTATTTTTTTCCAATATTTTGGCTATATTAAAGATTTTATTTGAATAACTGAAAATAACGCTTTCTTTTTTTGCGTCTTGGGCGTTTTTTAATTTAGTTAAAAAATCTCCGATGGGATACATATAAAAATTGATTTTTAAATATTTACTTTTTAAAAATATTTACCACGATCCTTTTTTTACTCCTGGGATTTGTCCATAAGATGCCATTTCTTTAAAACAAATACGGCAAACTCCAAATTTTCTCATATAAGCCTTCCTACGACCACAATTAAAACATCGCCTGACGATACGCGTTGAAAATTTAGGTTTTTTTAATGACTTTACTATTTGAGATTTTTTCGCCATGAATGTGAAATTAAATTTATTTTTTCTCAAAAGGACAACCCAGTGCCCTATAAAGTTTGATAGCATCCTCTTGAGTACAATTATTATTAACACTTAAGCAAACCTCCAATCCGAAGACATGTTTTACCTCATCTCCTTTAATTTGAGGGAAAACTGTGTGTTCTTTCATTCCAATTGTTAAGTTGCCTTTTTTGTCAATACTTTTTAAGCTAATGCCTTTAAAATCTCTTGTACGAGGTAAAGCGATATTAAACAGTATCCATAAAAAATTATATAAACGATCTTTGCGTAGAGTTACTTTAACGCCAACATTTTCTCCTTTTTTCACTGAAAAACCTGAGATAGATTTTTTAGCTTTGGTAATAATAGGCTTTTGTCCAGTTATTTTAGCAATATCATGAATAACTGATTCTATTTTTTTTTCATCTTTGCGAAATTTAGCAATACCAACATTGATAGTTGCTTTTACTAATTTAGGACAAGCCATAACATTGGGATATTTCTTATTTTTTACCCATTCTTTTATCGCTTCATTATAAATTTTTTTGAGATAAGGTGTCATTTAAGTGTTTAAATTAGTTTATTGCTTTTTTACATTTTTTACAAATTCTTAATTTCTTTTGCTTATTTTTTTCAAAGCCAACTCTTGTTGCTTTTAAACAGCTGGGACAAATCAATTTAACATTAGAGATATCTATTGGACCGGCAATATGAATCTTTTCTCCTTTTTGCCCTTGAGTTTTTGGTTTTATATGTTTAGTGATTAAATTTATTCCTTCAACGATGATTTTTCTTTCGCTTAAAAAAACCCGCGCCACTTTTCCGGTCTTACCTCTATCTTTGCCTTTTAATACTAATATATTGTCTCCTTTTTTAATTTTTAACATTTTTTATATAATTTTTAAAATTTCTTATAATTTAATAATTTACACTAATTCTTCGGCCAAAGCAACAATCTCATCAAATCCTTTCTCTTTCAATTCTCGTGGAACTGGACCAAAAATCCTTGTGCCTAAAGGCTTTTTGCCATCCACTATTACTGCGTCGTTTGAGTCAAATTTTATATAAGATCCATCAACGCGTTTAAAAGGATATTTCTGCCTAATAATAACAGCGTGTACGACTTCTTTTTTGCTTACTGTTTTACGAGGTTCAGCTTCTTTTACAGAGGCCACAATAATATCACCGATTCTACCGAAACGGCGATTAGTTCCTCGCAAAACTTGGATACATTTAATAAGTTTTGCGCCTGTATTATCTGCTACATTTAACCAACTACCTAACTGAATCATATTTATTTAAAATTAATTTATAGATATTATAATTTCATTAATTTTTCAATTTAACCCTTAATATTTCAATTTCATTTTCAGTACTTAAGCATAAGATACAATTATCCATCTTTTTTCTTTGCTAAGCGGTCTTGTTTCCTGAATGATAACCTTATCCCCCTCTTTATATTTATTATCCGGATTATGGGCTTTAAACTTTTTATGCTTTTTATAATATTTTTTATAAAGGGGATGTTTTAAAAGTCGCTCAACCAAAACAACAGCGGTTTTATCCATCTTATCAGAGACAACGATACCAACTTTTTTCTTATTTATTTTTTTTGATTCCATTTTATTTTTAAAAATTACTTTTTATTTTAAAGATTTGAATTTTAAAATTGTCAATATTCTGGCGATATCTTTTTTGACTTTTTTAATTTGACTTGTATCTTTTAATTCATGTCGCGAATGTTGAAATTTTAATGTTCTTAAATTATCTCTTAATGTCATTAAGAGTTTTTGTAATTCTTCTTTAGTTTTAGTTTTTATTTCTCCAGGCTTCATTTTTAATTTGATAGTTTTATAAATTTAGTTTTTATGGGGAGCTTATAAGAAGCTAAGGTAAAAGCTTTATTAGCTTCTTCTTCTTTAATGCCTTCCAATTCAAAAAGAACTCTGCCTGCTTTTACTGGACAAACATAATAAGCAACATCTCCTTTACCTCCACCCATAGAGGCTTCAACTCCCTTTGAAGTAACTGGTTTATCAGCAACGAGTCGAATCCATATTTT
The DNA here is from genome assembly GCA_037443185.1 of bacterium. Taxonomy (GTDB): domain Bacteria; phylum Patescibacteriota; class Minisyncoccia; order 2-01-FULL-47-10; family JBBIMT01; genus JBBIMT01. The sequence continues at coordinate 28,172 of JBBIOV010000002.1, forward strand.
ACCTTCTTTTTTTATAAAATGCGAGATAGCCCGTCGCGCGGCCTCGATTTGCTGCGCCGTTAACCAACCCGATTCCATCGCTTTTAGCCCGTACTGACCAAAAATTAGGCGGTTGTTGGTCAAAGCAATGCCTTTAGTGCCACCGTATTTGCGGCCTTTATGATATTTTCTATATTGAAATCTTTTAGGGATAACAGGCATAATCTAAAATTAATATAAAAAATAAAAAATCAATCAAATTTTTCTCCTTTATAAATCCATACTTTTATACCAATTTTACCATAAGGAGGGTGAGCTTCGGCAAATCCATAATCAATATCAGCTCTTAATGTCTGCAAGGGGATTTTGCCATAACTCATCCATTCCGAACGCGCCATTTCTGCTCCATCAAGTCTGCCAGAAACTCTAATTTTTATTCCTTTAACTTGTTGATTCTTTGATACACGCGCAATCGCTGCTTTCATTACTCTCCTTAAGGGATTTCGTCGCTCAATTTCAGAAGCGATTGACTGAGCAACAATTTGGGCTGAAGCATCAGGATCTTTTATTTCTTGAATATCAATTTTAATGTCAGCGGCTGGCGGTATCGCGGCTTTTGGAAAATGTTTATATTTTTCCCTCAAAGAAACGAGTAATTCTTTAATTTTACTTTCAATTTCCCTAATTTTTGCGCCTTTATGACCAATAATTAATCCAGGACGAGCCGCATAAATAATAATATTTAACAATCTTTCGCCATTGCGTCTAATATTAATTTGAGCGATATCAGTTTCTTTTAATGTTTTATTTAAAAAATCCCTGATAACTTTATCTTCTTCAAGATAAAATCTAAAAAAACGAGAAGAAAACCACTGTGATCGCCAGTCCTCATAGATGCCTAATCTAAATGCTAAGGGGTTTGTTTTCTGAGACATATTTATAATTTTTATAATTTAATTTTTAGGGATTTTGCTCAGTATAATTTTAATGTGAGTTGTTTTTTTCTTAATTAATTCTGCCCGACCTCTTGAGCCAGGAAAAATCCTTTTTAACTTTGGTCCTTCGTTTACTACAATATCTTTAATAATAGCATCTTCGAAACTTAATTGTTTGTTTTTAGCGTTGGCAATGGCTGATTCTAATAATTTTAAAATAGCATAGGAAGGTTTTTTAGCAATAGAATATAAAATGCCTTTAGCCACTGGCACTTTCTTGCCTCTAATTAATTCAGCCACCTGTCTCGTTTTTCTTGTTGATAACCTGGCGTAATTTAATTGAGCGGAAACTTCATGCATATCAAATAGAATATTTCTTAATATTTTTTTATTATTTTGCTTTCTTTTCTACGGCTCTTTGTAATTGTCCACCGTGTTTGATAAATTTTGTCGTAGGCACAAATTCTCCAAGTCGATGTCCCACCATTTCTTCAATAATTTTAATAGGCACATGGATTTTACCATTATGAACAGCAAAGGTAAGGCCGACCATATCAGGCGTTATCATCGAATCCCGCGACCAAGTTTTAATAGGAATACGGGTATTCTTCATTTTTTCAATTTTTTTAAGCAGTTTTGGGTCAACCCAAACTCCTTTTTTTAAACTTCTTGCCATAGTGAAGAAATGCTTAATAAATTATTTTTTAATGCTTTGGATTTTTTACTGTATTTTAAATCAAGTTAAGTTAATGAAATTGTTTTACATTGATATCAAAAATTATTTTTTTCTTCTTTTTAGAATAAACTTATCTGTATGTTTCCTTTTTCTTGTTTTTACTCCTTTAGCAGGTTTACCCCAAGGTGTTTTTGAATATTTTAATCCTACTGGCGATCGACCTTCGCCACCACCATGTGGATGGTCTACAGGATTCATAGCCTTTCCTCTAACTGTTGGTCTTATACCCAAATGTCTTGATCGTCCTGCTTTACCCCAAAGGATATTGGCCCATTCAACGTTGCTTGTTTGCCCAATAGAAGCGAAACAATTCGCATTAACTACCCTGATTTCAGTTGAAGGCATTTTTAAGTGAACTTTATTTTCATCATGTGCTAATATTACTGCCGAAGTACCAGCAGCGCGAGCAATTTGGGCGCCACGACCTGGAATCAATTCAACAGCATGAACTACTGTTCCAACGGGTAAATTCTTTAATCTTGTCGCATTGCCTGGTTGTAACGGTACTTCTTTGTCAGAAGCAATTACCTCTGCGTCTACTTTTAATCCTTCTGGAGCAAGAATATATCTTTTTTGCCCATCAGGATATTGAAGTAATGCAAGATAAGCAGAGTGAAATGGCGAATATTCAATAGCTATAACTTTAGCTTTGACATCTCTTTTATCTCTTTTGAAATCAATTACTCGATAAAGTCTTTTCCCCCGACCTCCTTTATGACGAGTAGAAATTTTGCCATGCGACCTGCCAGCCCTATAAAAATATTTAGCTAAAAGAGATTTTTCAGGTTCTTTTTTGGTGATAACCGAAAAATCCCTCTTAGTTAATTTTCTTCTTGATTGTAAGGTAACTTGAGCCATTTAATTTTTTTAAAACTTTAATTTTAAATAAAATAATTTAAAAAATTTCTTTTTAATAATTAAATATTTTCTATCTTGTGCCCTGATTGCAATTTAACAATTGCTTTTTTATAGCCAGACTTTACACCAGTTATTCCTTCTCTTGAAATAAATTTAGGTCGTACATTAATTACTTTTACACTTTTGACTTTTACCTTATACAAACTTTCAATAATCTTTCTAATTTCAATTTTATTTGCCTTTTGTGAAACTTTAAAAACATATGCTGATTCTTTATTTTTCAGCCTTTCTGTTTTTTCAGTGAAAATTGGTCTTTCTACTAATAATGGATTTAACATAAAAAAATCCTCAAAATCAACTTTTTGAGGTTTTGAATCTTCTTTTTAATAATTCTGAGATAGCGTCTTTTAAAATTATAATATATTTTTTTGATAAAATCAACAATGCACTAACACTCTGGCTGGAAATAACTTGAATATTTTTTTTATTGGCGCTTACTCTTTTTAAATTAAAATCTGGAACAGGGGTAATAATAAGATAACTTTGTTTTTCATCAAAATCTTTTTGAAAAATGCGATTTACAAAATCTTTAAATTTATTTAAAAAATCTTTTGTTTTTAATTTACCATTAAGATTGATGTCTTCAATAAAAACAACCTCTTTATCTCTTAATTTAGCAGACAATGCCATAAATAAAGCTTTATTTTTGGATTTACGATTTATTTTTTTAAAGTATGATTTTTCATTACGCGGACCAAATACAACTCCTCCCCCAACCCATAAAGGAGATCTAATGGATCCGTGTCTTGCTCGACCAGTGTATTTTTGGGACCAAGGTTTTTTACCGCCGCCACGAACCTCACCTCGTGTTTTAGTATGTGCTGTTGATTTTTTTAAGTTTAAATTCTGAGCTCTGATAACTTGATAAAGAAAATTTTGATTCAAAGGAATATCAAAAAACTCCTTATCTAAAGTTAAGGATTTTTTTTCTGGCTTATCGAAGCTGTAAACATCAACTTCCATTTTAATATTTAATAATTTTAGTTTTAATTTATTACTTTCTAAATCCGTGTTATTTTGCCTCTCTTATTTCTAAAATAGCGTTTTTATGCCCAGGGACTGCGCCTTTGACAATTAAAATATTCTCTTCTGGTACAATTTTTAAAACTTCAAGATTTTTAATCGTTGAGCGTTGCACTCCCATATGTCCAGGCATTCTTTTTCCTTTCCAAACTCTTTCAGGAAAGGAAGCACCTACTGATCCGATTTGTCTTAAAACATGACGATCGCCGTGACTAGCCCTTCCGCCGGCAAAACCATGTCTTTTGACACCGCCTTGGAATCCTTTCCCCTTGGAAATACCGCTAATATCTACTTTTTTAACATTTTCAAAAATAGCCACTGTAATTTGATCATTTTTTTGATAATTTTCCTGTATATTTTGAAAAGAAAGTCTAAATTCTTTAAGCACCTGAAAATTTTTTTTAAATTCCTTGAAAATGCCAGCAAGCGGCTTGTTCACTTTTTTTCTTTCTCGAAAACCAAGTTGCACCGCATCATATTTATCTGGCCCATCAGCTTTTTTAACTTTAGTAACAACACAAGGCCCAGCTTCAATGATAGTAGCTGGAATTGCTCTGCCATCTTCAGAAAAAAAAGAAGTCATATTTAATTTTTTACCTAATATAAATTTCATATTAATAATTCTAAAATGTTAAAAGAGAATCGATATTTTTTGCAAGATAATTTAAACCGGGTATTATTAGTACCCGGTTTAAATTATCTCACCGGTGCTTGAAAAATCTACTTAACTTAAGACTCGACCGTATTACTTTGAACTTCAATATCTACGCCAGCTGGTAAATTTAAATTCATCAACGCATCAATTAATTTAGGAGTTAAACGGAATATATCTATCAATCTTTTATGAGTGCGCATTTCGAATTGTTCGCGAGCGTTTTTATGAATAAAAGAAGAACGATTCACAGTAAAGCGCACGATTTTAGTGGGTAATGGAATAGGTCCAATCACTTCAGCTCCATAGCGATGCGCGGTATTGACAATTTTCAAAGCGGCTTGATCTATAACCTTGTGATCGTAAGCCTTAATCTTTATGCGAATTCGTGGTTGACTTTCTTTAATCTTTGTCACAGATTTAAATGGAACAATATTTTCAATTTAACTTTTTATATAATTATTTTATAATTTTTGACACGACACCAGCGCCTACAGTTTTCCCTCCTTCTCTAATGGCAAATCTTTGTTTTTCTTCCATCGCCACTGGCGCAATGAGTTTAATTTTTAAATTCACAGTATCTCCAGGCATCACCATTTCCATTCCTTCTGGCAAAGAAACTTCACCGGTTATATCAGCAGTTCGGAAATAAAATTGCGGTTTATAACCTTTAAAAAATGGAGTGTGCCTTCCTCCTTCTTCTTTAGACAAAACATAAACTTCAGCTTCAAATTCAGTATGTGGTGTAACTGTCCCTGGCTTTGCTAAAACTTGACCTCTTTCAACATCTTCTTTTTTTGTGCCTCTCAATAAAATTCCCGCATTATCTCCGGCTACTCCTTCATCTAAATCTTTGTTAAACATTTGGACACCTATCACCACGGTTTTTGTTGTTGGTCTAATGCCAACGATTTCAACTTCCTCATTGATTTTTATTTTTCCTCTTTCAATTCTCCCTGTAACAACCGTTCCCCGGCCTTCAATTGAAAAAATGTCTTCAATCGGCATTAAAAATGGCTTATCAATTTCCCAAACTGGTTCAGGGAAATAGTCATCACAAGCTTTAACGAGTTCTAAAATTCCTTGAACCCATTGATTATCAACAGATGTTGCTTCAAGCGCTTTTAAAGCTGATCCTTTAATCACTGGAGCGTTTTTTCCATCATATTCATATTTAGTTAAAAGTTCTCTAACTTCTTCTTCCACTAAATTAACCAGCTCCTTATCAGCAACATCCACTTTATTCAAAAAAACAACAATTGCCGGTACCCCCACCTGTCTGGCTAACAAAATATGTTCTTTTGTCTGCGGCATAACACCATCAGCTGCTGATACTACTAAAATCGCACCATCCATCTGAGCTGCACCAGTAATCATATTTTTTATATAATCGGCATGCCCTGGAGCATCAATGTGTGCGTAATGCCTTTTATCAGATTCATATTCAGAATGATGTAAAGCAATAGTAATTCCCCGAGCTTTTTCTTCTGGCGCATTATCAATATCTTCTACTCTTTCAAGCCTGACTTTATTTCCCTTGAGATTTAAAGAATGTAAAATCGCTGCGGTTAATGTCGTTTTACCATGATCTACATGCCCAATGGTTCCAATATTCATATGAGGTTTTGTTCTAGTAAATTTTTCTGTCATATTTTATTTCACCATCACCTACGATTAATTCGTAAATAATGGATATTTTAAATTTTAAAATTTAATTAAATAATTTTAATTATAATCAATATATTTATCAAGTCAAGAATTGCAAATTTTAAAAATTTGGCAATGAAAGTGCCAAATAATTTTCTTCAATTGAAAGAATTTTAAGGCATTTTTCAGGGAAAGTCAAATATAGACTTAATTCATTAATATTTTTTACTAAACTTAAATAAAGACTTTGTGAATTATTTAAAAATGATTTTAGTAAGTCTGCTTTTGGCTTTAAAAAAATGGGCGAAGGAATGATTTCATAATTTTTATTTTTTTGTAATTTTAACTGTTGGTTTTCTTTTAATAAATAATAAGCAGCGCCGTTTTTTTCAAAATATTTTGAATAATCAGATTTAAAATTTCTCTCTTGAATATTTGCCAATACCAAAAAATCATCACTAATGTTAATGGTGGTATGACCATAAAGACAATTTTCTTTAGAGGGAATAATAACTTTATCACCTTCTTGAGCTTCAATATAATAAACTTTATTTAACTTATTAGTTTTAAAATCTAATTCTTGAAGAATCATTCTCATTTGGCCATAAATAACTTCATACACCTCCGGAAAACTAACAGAAGTGCCAGGTTTAAACGGATGATAATGGCCAATAGTTTTATAAAACTCATTACCCACTAATCCTGGAAAAATAACAGTTAAATCATATCTCAAATTTTTTTCATTCAAAAGTGCATCATCTTCTTGATCTCTTACATCACGATACATCAAATATAAAATCTCGCTCTTTAAAAAAGCGTTACTATTTTCAAAAAAAGATTTAACAGCACTAAAAAGTCGCGGCTCAGGGCTATTAAATAAAACTTTTTTATCGAATTCTAAATAACCGTTCTCTTTTAAAAAAACTTTGATTCCAGATTTTTGAGATAAATTAATCACTTTAATATCAAAATTACGCGCTTAATCTATCAATTTTTCAAAAAGAAAATATTTTTAAAAAAATTCGCTTTAAATACAATAAAACCATTTTTTGTATCTTCATAAAGGACACTTAAAAGCAAAAAAGCTACAAAAAAATTAAAAAGTTACAAAATATTTGTTAATTGTTCTTTTAAGAACATCGTTTTTTATATTTTCTGTTGTTAAAGTTAATCTTTTTTCAATTTTTAAAAAATTTGAAAAATTGACAAATAGTTAGTGCTTTTTTGTAAAATAAATGTATAAAAATTAAAAAAGTATATTTTTATCAAAACGAACGGGCTAATTTTTAATTGAACAAAAAAGACAACTTACTTCTTATCATCAAGTCCTAAAATTTGTTTTGTGATATTTTCAGGCACTTGCTCATAATGATCAAATTCCATTACTGAAGATCCACGTCCTTGCGTTAAAGATCTTAATTGAGTAGTATAGCCAAACATTTGAGCCAATGGAACATAGGCTTTCACTACTTTTACCATCATTCTATCAGACATTTCAGTAATTTTAGCACGGCGAGAATTTAAATCAGCTACTACATCTCCCAAATACTGTTCAGGGGTTACCACCTCAAGTCGCATAATCGGTTCCAACAAGACTACCTTTGCTTTTTTACAAGCTTCTTGAAAAGCGATAGAACCTGCTATTTTAAAAGCTAATTCAGAAGAATCGACTTCATGATAAGATCCATCAAATAAAGTTGCTTTAATATTAATCATTGGATAACCTGCCAACACTCCCTTAGCCATTGCTTCTTCCACACCTTTTCTTACCGCTGGAATAAATTCGTTAGGAATAGCGCCGCCACGAATCTGATTATCAAATTCGAATAATTTATCTTTTAATGGACTAACACGCAAAAAAACATCTCCATATTGACCACGCCCCCCTGATTGTCTGATAAAAGTACCCTCTGCTTCAGCTTCTCCTATAATAGTTTCCTTATAAGCTACTCGTGGTTGACCAACTTTAGCACTGACTTTAAACTCTCTAAAAAGTCTATCCACTAAAATTTCAAGATGAAGTTCTCCCATACCAGAAATTATTGTATCGCCAGTTTCTTCATCGAAGCTAACTTTAAATGTCGGATCTTCTTCAGCTAATTTTTTAAGAGATAAACTTAATTTTTCCTGATCGGCTTTCGTTTTGGGCTCAATTTTTAAAGAAACTACTGGTTCAGGAAAAGTTGGTTTTTCAAGCATAATTAAAGCTTTTGGGTCACATAATGTATCACCAGTCGTAGCACTTTTCATTCCTACAAAAGCGCCAATATCGCCAGAATAAATGATATTAATCTCTTCTCTTTTATTGGCATGCATTTTTACCATCCTTCCAATTCTTTCTTGTGTACCAGCTGTAGTATTGTAAACGAAATCTCCTGTTCTTAAAACTCCTGAATAGACTCTGAAATAAGTCAACTGTCCGACAAAAGGATCGGTTTGAATTTTAAAAACCAAAGCACAGAACTTTTCCTCATCGTTGAGTTGTCTTATCTCTTCTTTGCCAGTATCAGGATTGATACATTTTATAATTTTTAAATCAGCCGGTGAGGGTAAATACTCAACAACAGCATCAAGAATTGGCTGCACCCCAATATTTCTATAACTTGCCCCGCAAAGCACTGGTACCAATTTCCCAGCTATCGTTGCCTTTCTTAGAGCTTTTTTTAATTCTTCAATAGTAATTTCTTGGCCTTCAACAAATTTTTCCGTTAAACTATCGTCGGTCTCGGCAATTTTTTCTACAAGTTTAGATTTTTCTTTTATAGCGCGTTCCATTAAATCAGTCGGTATTTCTTTTTGAATGATTTTCTCTCCTTTCTCTCCCTCAAAATACAAAGCCTTCATTGTAAATAAATCAATCACTCCTTTAAAATCATCTTCAGCGCCAATTGGCAGTTGCAAAGCTATGGCATTAGGAGTCAATCTTTCATGAATAGAATTTAAAGCAAAATCAAAATTAGCGCCCAGTCTATCCATTTTATTAATATAACAAATACGCGGCACTTTATATTTATCAGCCTGATGCCAAACAGTTTCCGATTGCGCTTCAACTCCAGCCACAGCCTCAAAAATCATCACCGCTCCATCAAGAATTCTTAGAGACCGTTCAACTTCAACAGTAAAATCAACATGCCCGGGTGTATCTATGATATTAATTCTATGTTTATATTCATCAGTTCTAGGCACCCCACTGACATACCAAAAAGTATTGGTGGCAGCGGCAGTAATGGTAATCCCTCTTTCTCGCTCTTGTTCCATCCAGTCCATTACCGTAGTTCCTTCATCGATTTCACCAATTTTGTGGGAAATACCAGTGTAAAATAAAATACGCTCGGTAGTTGTTGTTTTACCGGCGTCAATATGGGCAATAATGCCAATGTTGCGTGTTCGTTCAATTGGAATCTCGCGCATTTTCAGTGAAATCGAAAAATTGTCAAATTGTTAGATTATTATCTATAAATCTTAAAAATCTGAATTTTAGATCTAAAATTTTATAATCACCAAGCCAAATAAGCAAACGCTTTATTGGCTTCAGCTTGGCTATGCATTTGTTGTTTTTTCTTAATAGCATTGCCTTGGTTTTGACTGGCATCAATGATTTCAGCACATAACTTTTCAGCCATTGATTTTCCTCTTCTTTGCCTTGCTCCCTCAATAATCCATTTCATTGCTAAAAATTTTTTTCTTTCATTTTTCACAGGAACCGGAACTTGATAATTGGCTCCACCGATACGACGAGTTTTGACTTCTAAAGTAGGGGCAACATTTTTTAAAGCCTGAGCGAATAATTGCATTGGTTGTTTTTGCGTTTGTTTTTCAGCATACTCTAAAGCTTGATAAACTATTTGACGGGCAATAGATTTTTTACCATGTTTCATAACATGGTTAATAAACTTTTCAAGTACAATGTTATTATACTTCGGATCTGGTTTTTGAGCTGGTCTTTTATTTTTATATTTTCCTCTGGGCACGATTGAAAAATTTTAAAAATAATTTAATTAATTATCTACTTCTTTAGGTTTTTTAACGCCATATTTTGACCGAGAAACTTTCCTATTTTCTACTCCAGCTGCATCTAAAACTCCTCGCACAATATGATATTTCACACCAGGCAAATCTTTAACTCGACCACCTCTTACTAAAACTACAGAGTGTTCTTGTAAATTGTGACCTTCGCCAGGAATATAAGCTGTAACTTCCATTCTATTGGAAAGTCTAACTTTAGCAATTTTTCTTAAAGCAGAATTTGGTTTTTTAGGCGTCATTGTGCCAACTTTGATACAAACTCCTCTTTTAAAAGGAGAAGGGTAAAAAATAGGGCGATTTTCAAGGGTATTAAAAAAAACCTGCAATGCAGGAGATTTAGCTTTTGATTTTTTTGCTTTTCTGCCTTTTCTTAAAACTTGATTAATAGTAGGCATAATATAAATTGAATTTCAGTATTTTAATCTAAAATTTGTTATCGATATTAAAAATTTATTTTAAATGTTATGTTAGTTAAATTGTTAAAATGTAAATTAATGGTTATTATTAGATTAAATATTTATTCATTTGAAATGATTTCTGATTTTAATCTAAAAAAAATCAAGTGTCAATATATTTTTAAAATGCGGCGATTAATTTTAAATAGTTCAAAATTTTAAATCCCAGTAAATAATTTAATTAAAAAAATAATCAAAGGTTCTAAATAACGGAAAAGCATAAAAGCAAAGAAAAACAAAAAAATAAATGAAATTTGACTTAGCCGATATTCCAGTTCTTCATAATTTTTAAAAAAAATAGGGAAAAAAATTTTCGAACCATCAAGGGGAAATATTGGCATAAGATTGAAAATTCCTAAAACAATATTAATGGAAACAATGTAATAAAAAGCAAAATGAATAAAACCTTCAGGTTGAAACAATCGAATTAAAAAACCGAAAACTGAAGCATTAAGAAAATTAATGAAAGGTCCAGCAGACGCCACTAAAATAGTACCTAATTTTTTATTTTTAAAATGATAAGGATTAAAAGGCACAGGACGTGCCCAGCCAAAAAAGAATTGCCCCGCACTTAAAAGTCCTATTAAAAAAGGAAAAAAAACTGATCCGATTGGGTCAAGATGAGAAATTGGATTAAGAGTAAGTCGACCAGCTCTTTTGGCGGTGTCATCTCCTAAAGCTAAAGCCATTGCGCCATGAGCGACCTCATGAATAACTACTGAAAAAAATAAAACTATTATCTGAAATAAAATTAAAGTTGGATCTTGCATAAATTTATTATTTCGTATATATTTATTACAATATCAAAGATATTATAATTATTGTTGTTATTATATCAACAAATTGTTATATTATTCAATAAGTAATTAATAGCTGCTGCCCGCTTAGATTTATAATTTTAAAATTGCCATTTAAAAAACTTCTTTATTTTAACATCTAAAAATTTATTTACTATCACTATGCCTCGCCAATGTAAATTGTGTAATAAAAGCCCGAAAGTTTTTATAAAAAGAAAACTACTCCGTGGTCATTATAATCCCACTAAAAAAAGTTTCAAATACCCTAATTTACAATGGGCAGTTTTGCCGTCTGGCAAAAGACAAAAAATTTGCACAAATTGTATAAAAACAATTTATAAAAGAAACCTCAAATAGAAACTTTGTATTTTAACAATCTATTTTCTTTAAAAATTATAAAAAACCGCTGCGCGCAGCACAGCGGTTTTTCAGCGGCTTTCTTTTATTTTAAGCATCACCGCCAACAATCCAAAAATTGAGGCTCCCACAGGCAAAATTGTTAAGGCGGTTAATGTTAAAACAAGAGGACTCCTCCAAAAATGATAAGAAAGCATTGATATCAACAAAGCTGAAAAAGACCAGCCATACAAATCAATTGGCACAAACTCGCCCGGTAAAATTCCATTTTTTCGTTTAATTCTTGAACCGATGGCATCACCACTTAAAGCTGCTGTTGCCAAAGCAAAAGCCAAGACAAAATCATTAAAGAAAAAAAATTCTGTTTCCAGTACTGTATTTAAAACCGCATTTATAACATTTACAATAGGGAACGCTAAAATTGTGCCCGAACTAATCCCGAAAATAAAACCGCCCCAAGTTTTATGCGATCCTAATTTTTTTAAATGCATTGATTCATTATACAAAACTTTCAGTAGCCTCAAAATCCAAAAATTTGATTTTTGACAAATTTTTTTTCCAATCGGCGGAGCAGCATTGGCAATGATCGCCGGTGCAAAAAATTCTACTGCTAAAAATATCTGAGTAAAATCAAAAAAGGTAAAAGTTATTACTGAACCTATCCAAAGTAAAATTTCTGTATACTTGTTAAATAGCAGTTGGTTAAAACGGTTCTTAAAAAGCGGAGTTTCAACATAATAAAATATCCGCTCCGCACAAAAATCAATAAAATTCGTATAGATATGTCCTGTTAGCCTCATCGCTTGGTAAAGAACATCAAACATATTTTCCCTCCTTTGCAATCGGATAGTTTTAGTATTTTTTATATCATATAATAAATTAAAAAGCAATTTTTATTTTATTTAAAGTAAATTTTATAAGTCATCTTATAGCCAAATACCAAACTTTATAGCATATCAACGGGCTGTAGGATAGTGGTAGTCCGCACCCTTGGGGTGGGTGTAGCCCGAGTTCGATTCTCGGCAGCCCGACCAGTAATTAATGAGATTTGAGCTGTATAAAAATAAAAAAGCCTCGGGAACGAAAGAGAAATTCGGTTTAGATCTCTTTTATAGGTGGGTGTCCGCAATGGCTGGCCACGACCAGACATAATATAGGACTCCCAACTTGAATTTTTAATCCATAACCGAAAAATATCTTTCAGAACCCAAAGCTCTTTTTTAATTATAACCATTTTTTCAAAATAAACAAGGGCTTGCAAAGCTGCTGATTATCAGCTTTTTTGCAAGCCCTTTTACGCTAACTTCCTACTTTCCTACTTTTTTTTGTTTTCGCAACAGCCTCCAGATATCTTTTACCAAGATGACACAAAGTCTGCTTTTCGAAATCCGGCGCTCGAGCTAACAATGTTCCGAAAAGTTGATCCTCAGGAAAGTAACAAGCTATTTTATCAGAACCAGAGAGGTACTTTTTAATTTCTCCGATTCTGATATTTTCAAGCTTTAATTGTTCTTCCCTGTTTAAAAACATAAGTCCTCCTTTCTCATTGCTTCCACTAATTGTTTAACTTGCCTTTGCCGATCTTTACAAATCAAAAAACTAATTTCTGCTAAAGTTACTCGACCGCTATATACACTCTGACGAAGCTTAGCTAAATATTGAGCCAAGCCATCCAATTCGTCCAAAGAATAAGAAAAAACATTCGCACTTTTTATGGCCTGCTCAAGGGTAATTGATTTAAAAGCACTCCTTGATTCTTCAGGTACCCAGTCCGCTACAACAAGCTTGTCTTTTTCAAAATCTCCTAAATATGAGCATAATTCTTCCTTAGTAACACCTTTAAACCTAAAAGGCATAAAACCTCCTTTAATCTTAGGGAATGAAGAGATTTTGAACCTCTTCATTATTTCTTGACCAAAGTTCAGGCAAAGAAGATATATCTGAACTATTCCCTATACTTATAAAATATAGGGAATATTCAATAGCCTGCTTTATGTCAGGTCCAATAAAAAACTTTGTCCTGACACGTGATATATCCTCATTGCCACCACAACATCTATTTAAATAACAAACCGCATAGGCTATTGAAAGCAGCCCTTCCACCGTAACGTCGAGTCTTCTTGCCAACGCCCCTATAAATTCCTTAACTGTCATCTTATTATCGTTCATCGTCATCTCCCTCCTGTGTAGATTTATAATCTGTGGCCTTATCTATACGCCAATTTTATTAAAGAACACCACCTCCTTTGGATAAAAAAATTCCCTCTTTTTTTAAGAGGGTTTGTGCAAATTCGCAATAAATTATCAATTTATTTTCACTACGAAATCACACAAACCCTCTTTTTAATGAGGGAATTCATAATAAATTTAATCCAAATTTGCAATCTCCTTTTTCGATTCATAAAATTATTTTTAATTATAATCGCCTTTCTTTTTATGTCAAGATTAAGTTTAATCTTATTTATCGTTTTATACTTACTAAACTAAAGAATATAAAAAATTAAATTACTAAAGACTACAATATTTTTTTTGTTATAAAAAATATATTTTACAGCAAAAACCTTGTTTCATTATTGTCTTACTAAAGCATCTTAAAAAAAAAGCTTTGACATAAATTAGCGTCAATAATTTTATTAAATACAGCTACGATGAGAAAATTACTTCTCCGCCTTCCAAGCAAAATACGAATACCAATAAAGAATAGTTAAAGAGGCAAATAAAATTAAAATGGTCAAAAGCAATGTTCCGCTTTGAGTAAATATCGTTAAAAAATTAAACAAAGAAGCGAACATAAAAACCACGCCAGCCGCTTTATGAGTTTTGCGCCAAACTGAATTTGACTCTAAGGTGTATGGGGTGCGAATACCAAAAAAATAATTCCTTTTCAGTAAAGGAAAATAATAAGCAAAAGCACCGTATAAAAAAGAAAAATTAAGCCCAATAATGATTGAAGGTTTTAAGTAAAAATCGATTAAGTTTGAAAAAATAACAAAATCAACAAAAACCAGTAAAAATATCACAAGAGTTAAGCGCAAACCATACATTGCATCAGCAAACTCATGATAATTTTTCTCAAGAGGATCGTAATATGGCGCAAGCATCAATAAAAATAAAAACAAAAAAACGATACCATGCCCAAATAAAATTACCAGATCCTTAGGCGCCCAGCCATTTACTTGGCCCTCATAAGTCCAATGAATTGATAAAGGATTTGGTAAAATAGGAGAAGCATAAAGCGCCAAAATGAAGCTCGATAGGATTATTAAAAGAGGAATAAAATCTTTTTTTACCATATTAATTTTACTTGCTGAGTTAAATTTAAAACATTGTATCTTCTTCTGCTCTTTTATAATAATGAATTTCTGTTTCTTTAAACCAATGGGCAATTTCATGTTCGGCTTCAGTAGCGTCTCCGGAAGCATGCACAATATTATGAATTGCTCTTTTATCCATATTTGCCAAAATCGGCGAATCTACAGAGTAGTCTCCTCGAATCGTTCCCATTTCTGCTTGAGCTGGAATAGTTTTTCCAACTATTTTTCTAACCATATCAATAGCGTGAATACCGCTAACGCAAACTGCAACGACTGGGCCTGAGGTCCAAAATTCTATTAACCATTCTTTTACTTTTTCCCCAATTTCTAAAGCATCAGAGGTTCCCATTTCTTTGATGGGATCTTTATTGTACTGGGTATAAGTCGCCAAAGTTTTATTACCCATACCTATTAGCCATTCCTCTTTTTTGGGTAAAAATTCTTCAATAAACTTTCTATCAGGAGTCACCATTTTAAGACCAATAATTTTTAGGCCTCGCTGTTCAATTCTTCTTAATACCTCGCCAATAAGACCTCGTTTGACTCCATCAGGTTTAACGATAATACAAGTTTTTTCTTCCTTTGGATGCGCCATATTTTTCTAAAAATTTAAAAATAAAAAATTAAAAATTTAGTTAATTAAATTATAATTCCTATTAAATAATTCGTCAAATGATTTAAAACAAAAATAATTTTTAATATTTATAATTTTGTAATACATTCATGGTGATTTTTCGATTTTACAAAAAACAAATAAGTAAAAAAATTTTTAAAAAGTAACTTTATCTAGTTAATCTTATTTTTAATAAAAATGCTAATTGCTTTATAGTTTTGATTTTACCCAAATTTTTTCGCCGTTAGAATATAAAGTAATATCCCCTTTTTCATCAGTGCGCAAAATAATGCTCGGAGATAAATTTTTAATAACTTCGCTGTGCGGGTGACCATAAGGATTATTTTTTCCAACTTGAATAATGGAGATACCTGGAGAGGTTATTTTTAAAAATTCCGGAGATGATGATGTTTTTGAACCATGATGAGCTACTTTTAAAACATCGACATTTAAGTTATTTTTAAATTTTTTCAATAGCGTTTTTTCTGTCGCTTGTTCAATATCTGAGGTAAACAAAAATTTCCTTTTACCGAAAGTTAATATAAAAGAAGTCGCATAATTATTTTCATTTTTTACTTCTTTAAGAGAAATATCTTTTTCTGGATTGATAATTTCAATCTTAATATTTTTTGCAATAAATATTTTTAAACCACTAATAGCTTTAAAAAGATGTACCTTTTTTTCTCTAAACTTTTCTATTAACAATTTATAAGATTTAGTATCACTAAAATTACCTCCAATTAAAGCAGATTTAACGGTTAATTGATCTAGTAAATTGATAAATCCAGAAATATGGTCACGGTCGGGATGAGTTGGGATAATAAGGTCAATACTTTTATTATAAAATGGTAGTTCTTTTTTTATTTTTTCAATGATTTTTTCACCGGCTCCAGCATCAACTAATATTTTATATCCATTTGGCATTTTAATTAGTATAGCATCGCCTTGTCCAACATCGAAAAAAATTAATTTAAGAAAATTAATATTAGAAAGCTCGTTTTTGATGAAAAAAATTAAAGAAATATTAGCCAAAAAAATGGCTGTAATAATTATCTTTTTTACTCCTTTTACTTTAAATAATAATAACATATTATCTATGAGTATTTATGAAGTTGAACCACGAAAGTTTTTAAATAATAAAACGAAAATGATAAAAATACAGTAATAAAAAAATACAAAAATTATATTACCTTGAAAATTTAAATTGATATAGCTTATTGGATTTTGAGCAAAAAAAGAAATAGAACTAATTATAAAGCTAGATATAATATTCATTGGAAAACTAATAATATCAGCTAAAAAAGGAAGGGTTATTGAAAAAACGCCAAAAAATAAACTAATTAAAAGTAAAAAAGAAGAAAACGGTACAACTAATCCATTAATGAGTGGAGAAATGATTGAAAAACCGCCGAAATAATAAATTAATAACGGCAACAGCAACAATTGAGCAGATATTGACAAACTTATTGTTGAGAGGATAAATTGAGGAAATTTCAATTTTTTGAAATATAATTCTAATTTTTCAGCAAAAAGTATAATACCAAGTATTGATAGAAAAGAAAATTGAAAGCTAATATCTTTAATTAAAATTTCAGGATTTTGCAAAATCATTATGGTAGCTGTAATCAAAAGAGAATTTAAGGGAGTTGAGGTAGAAAATATTAAACGCCCCCCTATTGTAAATAAAACCATAATCATTGCTCTAACAGCTGAAGGAGGCGCTTGAACAAAAATCGTATAAAAAATTAAAAATATAGATAAAATGAAAAATGATAATTTTCGCGAAAAACCGAAAAAATAAAAAACCCAATGAAGAATTATCGCGAAAATCGTCATATTAAACCCTGAAATTGCCACAATATGTCGCGTCCCTGTTTTATTTAAATCCTCTTTAAATTTCTTATCAGTAATACTTTCCTGCCCCAATAAAAGTCCTTTTATAAATTCAGACTCTGGCGGAAAAAAATTTTCATTTATAGCCTGTAGTATCTTTTGCCTATATAAATCTATGTATCTTATTTTTAATGACGACCAGAAAAATTTTTCGTTTTTTTGGTAAGTATCAGCTCTTAAAAACCCTAACAGAAAAATCACCACAAAGATACCAATAAAAAATAATCTTCTATCTAAAAACGATAGAGAAAAAAAGATAAAAGCAATATTAATCAAAAACAAATAAAAAAGGAAGTTTCCCTTTAACAAAGAATTTAGGCCAATGCCGGCTCCCAAAATAAAGCTTAAAAAAGTAAATAAAAAAATTCGTTGCACAGAAAATGCCATAAACCAATCATTATAAGCCCTTTTTCTTATATAGCAAGATATAATATTTGATATGTCAAAAATTAACTAAAAAAGTAAACTTTTTTGAAAAAAATTAGATTTAAATACTCAAAAAAGCAAACTAATTTCAATTAATTTACAATTTCTAAAATCTTGTTTAATTAAAAACTTATTGATAAAAAATAAGGTTAACTAAATAGCTTGCAATTAATTCTATTTTTTTGCAAAATATGGGCTACAAAAATATAAAAAACCCCGAAGAAAAATTTCGGAGTTTTTCAAAATTCATCTATATTTATTTTTTATTCACATTTAGAATAACTACAATCGCGACACATAAAACAACCATTTGTAAACATCAACACTCCCCCACATTGAGGACAAAAGTCTTTATCTCTATTAAATAAAAAGCCATTACTGTTTGTTAATGAAGAATTAGGAGATTCTTTTTTATTTATCTGATTTGAAGGTATATTAATTGTTTTTTTATTGTCTAAATTAATCAAAGGTAGTTGGTCGCCTTTTAAATATTTCTCCATTGCCTTGGCGATGGCATCCGGAACAGAAAATATAACTTCATTATCTTCCTGCACCACAGGACGAGAACCACGAATATATTTTAAAGCTTCAATAATGTCTTCAGGTCTTACTGAAGATCTTAAAGCAAGAGAAATGAGTCTACCCATTGCTTCTGCAAATGACATTGGCACCGATCCTGATCTTCCTAAATGAATGAAAACCTCAAAAAGTCCTTTGTCGTCCTCATTGATAGTGATAAAAGTGCTACCCATTTCTGTTTTCATTTTATATGTTTTTCCTTTAATTACTCTTGGCCTTGGGCGCGGACCTACCGGCATAAGAGAAGGAACAAAATTTTTTTCTTTTTGCAAAGCTGCCTCTTTTTCTGTTAATAAAATACCCTCACGAGAACCTTCCCGATACACTGTTATTCCTTTGCAACCTAGTTTCCAAGCGTAAAGATATATTTTTTCAACTTCTTCAAGGGAGATATCTTTTGGTAAGTTAACTGTTGAAGAAATAGAATGATCTATATGTTTTTGAATAGTCGCCTGCATCTTGACTCGCATTTCTGGCTTCATTTGGTGACTAACCACAAAAATATCAGGTAAATCTTTTTCTTCTTTAATATTGTGAAAATCCATATACTCCTTTACTATAGGATGATAAACTTTAAATTCATTTTTTGTTAATGATTTTGATTTTCTGACATAACTTAAAGCAAAAATTGGCTCAATACCGCTTGATACTCCGGCTAAGGCGGATCCAGAACCAACTGGCGGAACTGTCAATAAAGCAGCATTTCTAATTCCTCCTTTTTTAATCTTAGCAATAACTGTTTTGCTTAATCTTTGAATGAATGGCGATTTTAAATGTTTGGCAGCTTCAAAAGCCGGAAAGACGCCTTTTTCTAAAGCGATATTACAGCTTTCATCATAAACAAAATTTTTTATTTTTTCGAAAAGTTTATCAGTAAATTCAACAGTTTTATCATCATCGTATTTTAAGTTAAGTTTAATAAACATATCGCCTAATCCTGTAAATCCAACTCCGATACGCCGAGATTTTAAAGAGGCTTCGGTTTGTTCTTTTAGGGGATGTCGCGGAGCGCTGTAATCTAATACATCATCCAAAAATCTTGTAGCGTACCTTAAGGCTTTTTCGAGATTTTCCCAGTCTACCGAAGCTTTATTGGTGAATGGATTTTTGACAAAGTGAACTAAATTAATATTTCCTAAACAACAACAGCCATATGGCTCAAGAGGAATTTCAGCACAAGGATTTGTAGTAATAACTTCCATTCCGTTGTATTCTGTAGTGGACTGACTTTTAACATTATCCCAAAAAATTACTCCTGGTTCTGCTGAAGCATGAGCGGCTTTAATTAATTTATCCCAAATTTCTCGAGCTTTCACTTTCTTTTCAATGAGCCCAGTTTTTTCACTTTCATATCTTAAAGTAAAATCTGCATTTGCCTCCACTGCTTTCATAAATTCATCAGTCACTCTAACTGAGATATTAGCGTATTGAACGCGTCTTCTTTCAGAATCATTTTTAATATCTATAAAATCTAAAACATCAGGGTGGTCAACTGAAATGGTAATCATTAAAGCACCTCTGCGACCAGCTTGGCCTATGGTGCCTGTAACGGTAGAAAAAATTTCCATAAAAGAAACTGATCCCGTAGAATAAATAGCGCTGTTATTTACCGGCGCACCTTTAGGGCGCAAAATAGAAATATCAACCCCCATTCCTCCGCCAAAAGAATATGTTCTTGCAGCCTCTTTACACCAATCAAAGATTGCCTCTATTGAATCTTCTTTGATCGGAATAACATAACAGTTCAGTAAAGTAGCGCGGCGCGGCTGACCAGCCCCAAACATAATACGCCCCCCAGGAACAAAACGAAAATTTTCTAACAACCAATAAAAATTTTCTTCCCATATTTTTCTCAGATGAGGTTTTTCCACTGATGATATTTCGCGGGCGATACGGCGCCACATTTGGGGAGGAGTAGTTTCGACTATATAACCATCTTTATCTTTTAAAGCGTATTTATCTAAAAAAACTCTTACTCTTAAATCATCTCCTTTAAAATATTCAAGGGTTTCCGGTGGAGTATCGCCAACTTTAATTTTTTGAATGCCTGGCGCGGCAATAAGAGAACCTGGGAAAAAATTTTGGGTGTCCATAGTGGGTAGGATTAAAAAATTAATAGAAGTATTTACTCAATTAAAGTAAAAAAACAAAAAACAGATATAATCTTTTTTATTAGTAAGAAAAAATTCAAAAAAACCAAAAAAATTCCTACATAAAAATTTTAGTGGGAATTTTTTAAAACGCAAGGTCGTTTTAAAAAAGCTTTAAAATAAAAGCCAAAGTCATCAGTATTTTTTTTGATCTGTTGGTTGATTTAGTTTTTTTCTAATAAAAGCGGGAATGTCAAAATCTTGTTCTTCATTTTTTTTCTCCTGTTCCTGAGATTCAATCCCTAAACTTTGGTCAAAATCTATTTGAGTGAGTTGATCAGAAGATTCAAGTCGAATTTTTGGCAATTCGTGTTTAGGAGTAAGTAATTTTTCGGAGGTAGTTAATTTTTGCGGCATTCTTGTTTTCTCAGATGATTTATAAATTTCTCTTACTTCCTTGATTTTACCAGTTCTCATTTGCGCTTGCCCTTGATAATCAAAACCGGTAGCAATAACTGTTATTTTGATATCCCCTTTCTTTAAAGATTCATCATAAGTAACTCCGAAAATCACTTTAGCGTCAGGATCAATAGAATCAGTAATTTGTTTTGCTGCTTGAGCCACTTCTGCCATAGTTAAATCTTCATTACCGCTAACATTAAATAAGACTCCTCTGGCGCCTTCAATTGATATCTCAAGAAGTGGCGATTGAATTGCGGCAAGAGCTGCTTTAACCGCTCGCTCTTCTCCGCTGGCTACGCCGATGCCCATTAAAGCAGATCCAGCATCTTGCATAATCGCTCTTACATCCGCAAAGTCCACATTGATAATTCCAGGATAAGTTATTAAATCAGAAATGCCCTGTACCGCTTGTCGCAAAACATCATCAACGATTCCAAAAGCCTCTCTTAAGGTAGTTTTTTTCTCAATAATGCTAAGCAATCTATCATTTTGAATAGTAATAAGAGTATCAACTTTTCCTTGTAGTTCTTCTAAAGCTTCTTTAGCAATTTGGGTTCTTTGTGATCCTTCAAAACTAAAAGGTTTAGTTACCACACCAACTGTCAAGGCTCCTAAAGATTTAGCAATTTCAGCGACTATTGGCCCCGCTCCGGATCCTGTGCCACCGCCAAGACCACAAGTAATAAACACCATATCAGCTCCTTCTATTATTTTTTCTATATCTTCTTTATTTTCTTCTGCTGCTAATCTGCCAAGCTCCGGATCCATTCCAGCACCAAGTCCCTTTGTAACATTTTTCCCTATGTGAAGTTTAGTGTTGGCTTTAGTATGATGAAGATCCTGAGCATCAGTATTAATAGCAATAAATTCAACACCGCGGATTCCCTTTTCAATCATATGCTCAACGGCATTACCTCCACTTCCTCCTACTCCTATCACTTTTATAGAAGCAAAAGATTCAACTTCGGGTTTAACAAAAGGCATATATTTAACAAATAGATATCTAGATATTAATAAAATCTAGTATCTAAAATGATTAATAATTTAAATTTCAACAAACTGAAAACTTAAAATTGACAACGAAGTCTTTTTTTCAAAAAAATTAAAAACCTTTATATTTTAAGTATAAAGGTAAATAAAAGAAAGTCAAGATTAATTAAAAATAAATAAAAAACTAAGGAATAAGGTTTTTAAAAAATGAGACGAAACGATTTTTAAAATTTGAAATTCCACTTCGTTCAAAAACAGATCCTCTTTCAGAATCATAAAAAATCGGTTGATTTAAAGATGACGCTATCAATCCAATTGCTCTAGCAAAAGTAGGATCAGAAGCAAATTCAGTAACACCTTTTAAGTTAATAGGCAAACCAATGCGAGCCGGTAACATAAGTTCTTCTTTAGCCATTTCCAACAATCCTTCAAGCTTCGAACCTCCACCGACAAAAATAGCTCCTGCCGGAAGAAATCCTTTCCTGTTAATCCTTTCAAGATCTTGATTAATTAATTCGAATATTTCTTTCATTCTAGCTGATATTATTTCAGAAATATCTTGTCTTTTAACGCGCAATTTTTCATCAACTCCCAATTCACTTAAATCTATAAATTCTGTTTTTCTAATTAGACCAGGTAAACACGATCCGTATTTTAATTTTATTAACTCAGCTGTATCCAAATCAGTGCGAAGACCTATCGCTATATCATTAGTAATATGCGTTGAACCTACAGGAAAAATATTTAAATGAAAAACCTCTCCATCTTCATAAACCGCTATACTGGTAGTCTCAGCTCCAAAATCAATCACTACTACTCCTAATTCCTTTTGTCTTTTTCCAATAACTGATTCAGCTGAAGCTAGTGGTCCGGGTTCAACATTAATTACCTTTAAATCGCATTCTTCTATTGATTTAGTTAGATTACGTAAAAAGGGGGTTGAAGCGCTTACAATGATGGTATTAGCTTCAAGTCTAATACCACTCATTCCTACAGGATTTTTGATACCTTGTTCTTCGTCAATATTAAAAAATCTGGCAATAACTTCAATAACTTCCCTATTAGGACTTAGATGTACAGTTTGAGCGGCTTTTAATGCTCTTTCCACATCAGATTGCGATATTTCTTTATCAGCGCGAGATACCGCCACTACTCCTCTGGATTCTTGAGCCTTAATGTGCGAACCATTCAATGCAACATTGACATTTTTTATTTTGACTCCGGTTAAATTTTGAATTTCAACAACAGCCTTCTTGATAGCATCTTTAGCATCAGCAATATCAATCACAATACCTCTTCTTATTCCTAAAGACTGAACTAAAGAAGCTCCCAATATTTGCAATTGGTTGTCTTTGCTAATTTGCGCCGTAGCGATTTTAATATAATTTGAACCGCAGTCAATCCCTGTAATGATGTTAAGCATAAAAAACCTTAATGAAATAAAAATACTAAATTCTTAATCAATTTAGCATTGTTTTATTTTTTTAATTATTTGTTCTTCTAATTTTTTCATTTTCAAATAAGATTTCTGATTTCGATGATGAATACCAAAATAATGTAAAAGACCATGAATAAAATATTTTAAAAGATCTTTTGGGGGTATAACTTTAGGACATAACACAATCTCCCCTTCAATAACCCTGGCGCTTGACTTGTAAACGAAAGTTAAAACATCTGCTGGTTTATTTCGGTTTTTATAATTTTTGTTTAGTTTTTGAGCTAACTTTTTACCAACTAAAACAACTGATAAAATACATCTTTTTTTTTCTTTTAAATGAGATTTAGCAAGCTTGAAAATGTTTAAAAAAAAACCCCTGGCGAACTTCTTTTTTGTAAAATTACAAATTACAATTTCATCCATCTATTTTAATTATCTAATTTTCATTGAGCATTAATATTTTTAAGGTGATTGTCAATGATTTTTTGGAATTCTTCATAGGGCAAAGCTCCGGATAATCCTTGGTTATTTATCAAAAAACTAGGAGTCCCGCTTACTTTGAAATTTTCTTGCCCTTCTCGCAAATCTTCCAAAATTAAATTCTTAATCTTTTCATCGTTTAAACATTTTTTAAATTGATTTTTATTTAAAGAGATTTTTGAAGCAAGATTGACTAAGTAATCCTGAATTTTATCTTTTGATAAATTAGACCACTCAGGTTGGGTAGAAAAAAGTAAATCATGCATTTGTACAAATTTTCCTTGGATATGAGCGCATCTAGCTGCCTGAGCCGTAATATTAGCGTTTTCATGAAAATTTAAAGGGAAATCTTTAAATACAATTTTTACTTTTTGAGTATCTATATAGTTAAGCTTAATTTGGGGTAAAGTTTGCTCAGCAAATCTTTTGCAAAATGGGCATTGATAATCAATAAATTCGATAATCGTTAAAGGGGCATCTTTGGATCCAAGCGAAGGATGATCTTGAGTAATATTTGGCTTTTGAAAAAATATATCAGGAGATACTCCTATTATTGATATATCTAAAGTATAATATTGACCCTTTTTATTTAATAATGGTTCAAGTTGATTAAAATTTTTAAAACCTCTAATGCTATCATCAAAAAAAACCATTGGCAAACTAGACACTGTAAAATCAGTACTTAATTTTTTACCAAGACTATCATTTAAATCAATAATTTTTGTCTGGACTGTTGGCGAAAGTGCTGAACGCAAGACTTGCTCAATTTGAGAAGGGTTACAGGTAGCACATTTTTTATCAGTTAATATATAAGCATTAAACACTGGTTGATCAATTTTTATCCAAGAAGTGCCTGAAAAAGATATGAGATTGCTATTTTTTAAAGCGCTCACCGGTACCGCAAAAGGCGGGATAAAGTTGACCAATAAAGACCCTACAAAAAGTCCAATGAACAAATAAGCAATAATTTTCCACTTGTTTAATTTTTTATCAGAATAAAAATTTTCTTTGATACTTGAAGAGTTATCTTTTAAAGAAAAATTTAAAACATCAGAACTGAAATTTCCAGGAATATCTTTGTTATTTAAATTGTCAGCTTTGGATAAGTCTTGAATATTCATTTTAATTGCCACAAGCTCCGCCTACTAAACTAGAATTACCGTTTCCTTGGTAGGCGCTGCTTGAATAATTTAAATTTTTTATCTTAAAAGTCTTAACCATGCCAATATTTAAAAGCGAAAACGGCGCGGCTAATTTAATTATCACCCCAATAATAATTCCCATTGCTAAAAATAAAATAAAATTTTTATTGTTTAATTTCATCAAATTTGCCTAATTTTTTAAGTTTTTCTATTTCTGACCTAATTTTTAAACGATTTAACGCCGCTCTTCTTTTAAGACGTCTGCTTTTTTCTTTTACTCTGAATTTTGATTGTCGAACTTCATCGACCAACCCACTTTTTTTAACATACTCGGAAAATCTTCTAATTAAGGCGGCGACATTTTCGTTAGCTTTTCTTTTGGCATCGACCATAAAATTTTCACACACTCCTTTCTTTGTTCAATTATAACACTTTAATAATAAAATTAAATACTTTTTGCTAAATTATAAATCAAAAGACTTAAAAGTGAATAAAAATTTCAAAGGGAATTTTTGGCTTTTTTTAATTTATTTTTTATATAATCTATTATTTTTTTTTCTGAAATAATCTCCTGATAGCCAAATGTCATATCGCGCACAATAACTGTACCCTCTAGTACTTCCTTTTGACCTAAAATAATAGTATATGACACTTTTAACTTGTCAGCTAATTTTAATTGGCTTTTTAAACTATCTTTATCAATGGCAATAGCAGATGGAATTTTATTTCTTAAAAATTCTTGAAATAATTTAAAACTCTTCTTTTTAGCTAAAAAACCTAATTGTGCAAAAAATACTTTAGGTTTATAAAACTTGGATGCCTGAAAATTACGATTTTTCAAAACATCAATTAATCGTTCAATCCCCACGGCACAACCAACAGATGGTATTCTTTTATTACCAATGATATTACCTAATTCATCATATCTACCGCCTCCACAAATAGAAAGTTTAGGCAAATTTTCAAAATTTTTAGTATTTTCGGCTATTTTTACTTCAAACACTGTTTTAGTATAATAATCTAAACCTCTGACTAAAGTCGGATTTAAATTATAAGGGATTTGGCAATCATCTAAAAATTCCAAAAAATTTTTAAAATGTTTAAAACAGGCCTTACATAGATAATCAATTATCTTAGGCGCAAGCGAAGCCACCCGAGCGCATTTTTCTTCTTTACAATCGAAAACTCTCATTGGATTTTTGGAGATTCTTTTTTTGCAATTTTGGCAAAGTTGGCTTTTTTTGTTTTTTAAAAAACTTTTTAGGTTTTTTTCATAATCCGGGCGGCAATTTTTATCCCCGACACTTGACACTTCAAAAATAATATCTTTTAAACCAAGCCGTTTATAAAAAATATTATAGACTAATTGCAAAATTTCAAAATCAGAAGCTGGAGAAGCC
Source organism: bacterium (assembly GCA_037443185.1). Lineage (GTDB taxonomy): Bacteria > Patescibacteriota > Minisyncoccia > 2-01-FULL-47-10 > JBBIMT01 > JBBIMT01. The sequence goes on from JBBIOV010000002.1 coordinate 54,524, forward strand.
GAATTTAAAATTTCAAGGTTAAACTGATGAAAACTTCGATACCGTCCAGCCTGCGATTTTTCATGTCTGAACATTGAACCCATTAAAAAAAGTTTTACCGGTTGAGGCAAATTCACAAAACCATGTTCAAAATACGCCCTCATAATTCCCGCGGTCGCCTCAGGTCTTAAAGTCAACTTATCTCCTCCTTTAGTTGTTAAACTATACATTTCTTTTTCAACTATATCAGTGCCTTGTCCCACTCCTTTTTCAAATAAAGCAGTCTGCTCTAAAATAGTAGTTTCTATTGGTAAAAATCCAAAAGAATAAGCCTCTTCAAACATTATGGATCTTAATTTTTCAAAAATTAAAAAATCATCCGGCAAAATATCATGCATTCCTGAAGGAGATTGAAAAATAATTTTAGATTGTTTTTTCTCTTGTTGAGATTTTTTTTCTGAAACTGAATCTATGTCTAAATCTTGATCTTCCATATTTTTTGCTATTTATAATCAGGAGCTTGAAAAGCCTGTACTTTATTAATAGGCCAAATTCTTAACCATACCCTTCCGATAATATCTTCTCGTTTAATCGGGCCCCAGTCTTTTGAATCAAAGGAAAGAATACGATTATCCCCTCTAACATAAAATTCATTTTCAGCTAAAGTAATTTCGGGAAAACTCACCGGGGCAGGATTGGGAAGATAACTTGACTCATCTAAAGTTAGCGTTTCTCCATTTGGTTTTACAATGACTATTTTTCCATTATCAAACTTAATTGTTTCTCCTGGCAATCCGATAATTCTTTTAATATAAGAATCTTTTTTATTTAAAGGATATTTAAAAACTATCACCTCTCCTCTTTGCGGTTCCCGAAAACGATATGATAACTCATCTACTAAAATATATTCATAATTGTTAAAGTTAGGCTTCATCGATTCTCCACTGACGAAAAACGGTTGAACAATATATGTCCGAATAGGCAGCACAATCGCTAAAGAAATGACAAGAACTCTAATAATTTCAAAAACAAAATTTACAGGCTGTGAAATGGGCGATTTTTTTTCATTTTGTTCATTTTTGTCTTTAAAATTTTCTTGCATACCGCAATTTTAGTATAAAAGTACGATAAAGTCAACGCGTCATTTTCTAACTTTTTTAGGTAGAGTATAATTAATTTTCAATTCCTTTTTCCATTTTGTTAATCACTAAAAAAATAACACCTGCCCAAAAGACAAAAAAAATAAATTTCAAATAATTTTGTAGAAAAAGTGCCCCTATTGTAAAGAAAGCGGTAAAAAAAATGTAAAAATTGAAAATATTTCGAGGGGTAAAACCCTTTTTAAATAAAATGTGGTGTAAATGAGAAGTATCTGCTTTAAAGATGCTTTTTTTTCTTTTAAATCTTCGTACAATAACCATCAAGGCATCAACTGCCGGTAAAATAGATACTATTAAAAGAGTTAAAATTTTTGAACCGGCTATAATCGAAAGAGCGCCTAACAAAAAGCCGATTAAATTACTCCCAGCTGTGCCTAAAAAAATTTTAGCAGGTGGCTGATTAAAAAACAAAAAACCAAAAAGCACTCCAGCCATTATAAGAGCGAAAATAGCCGGGGGTATTTGTTTAATTGGAAGTGAAAGGCTAATAATAAATATTGATAAAAAAGCCAAAAAACCCACTCCTGACGCCACCCCATCAATTCCATCTAAAAAATTAAAAATATTGACAAAAAAAATTATTAAAATAAAAGGTATCAAAATTCCCCAAAAATCAATAAACACAATCTGCCCTAAAAATGGCGCGTTTATAAAGGAAATTTTAATATTGCCAAAAATGATAAAAGTTGAAGTAGCAGCCCCTTGAAATAAAAATTGCCATAGTGGCTTTAAATCAAAAATATCATCTAAAACGCCGCCAATTACTAAAATCAAAGCACCGATAAAAAGCGCCAACCACTCTTTTTTTATTGGAAAGTCAGGGTAAAAAAATAATAATAACAAAATTGAAAAAAAGATAATGATCCCACCAATACGGTAAATGTCGCCTTTATGAATATCCTGAACCCTAGCACTTTTAGTGAATAATTTCAAAAAATCAGCGCTTTTCATATGTTTAATTAAAAAGGCAATTAAAAAACTTAAAAAAGCACTGCCCCAAAAAAGTAAAATAAAATCAAAAACCATACCAGGCTTAATTTAGCATAAATCTTTTATATAGCAAGCCAAAATCTATATCAGGACATTATAAATAAAAAGAGACAGTTTGTAATTTCAAATTCATAAAAAATATTATAAATTATATTAAATACTAAAAACTATGATAAACTTATTGAGTATTTGGCGGAATTTGATAATAATCGAATAGAAACTTCATAAGTTGGCCACCAGAAGGTACCACAGATGTTTCCGCAAAACGAACCCCTTGAGGTCTATCTAATTTAATCAATATTAAAAATTTTGGATTAGGAACTGGGCCAAAGAAAACCGCTGATTGAATAGTTTCATCAGTATAGCCTTTTTTATCAGGTGCTGGTATTTGCGCTGTTCCAGTTTTAGTAGCGATATAATACCCCTTAATTTTAGCTTGTCGACCTGACCCCTGTTCAGTTACTTGAGTTAGCATTTGGCTTAATTTATTAGCTGTTTCTTCAGAGATAACTCTTTTTTTATCTTTTAAAATTTTTAATTCTTTGCCGTCTGAAGTTTTAATTTTTTTTACAAAACTGGGTTTGATCAAAAATCCACCGTTGGCAATAGCTGAAATGGCTTGAATAATTTGAATTGGAGTAACCGTTATACCTTGCCCAAAGGAAGCAGTTGCGAAATTCACCTCAATATCACTCTCTAAGTTTTTAATATTACCCTTAATTTCTCCGGCAATATCAATGCCTGTTTTTTCCCCAAAACCCATTTTTTTAACAAAATTTCTAAAATCAGCGTTTCCTATTAACTTTTGCATATACACTGCTCCTGTATTTAATGATTTTTCAAGTACTTGAGTCATTGTTTGAGTCCCGTAAGCTTTTAAAGTAGAGTTTCTAATCGTATATTTTCCTATTTTAAACTCGCCAGTATCATTATAAGTAGAGTCAGGTTCAATAACTTTTTTTTCAAGTGCCGCCGCAGCGATAATTGGCTTAAAAATAGAGCCGGGCTCAAAACTTTCTTGGGCTAAACCATTCAAAAAAATTCTCTGATCAGAAACTAAATTATAACTATTGGGATTATATGAGGGATATTCTTCAGAGGCTACAATTTGCCCACTTTGGGGATCCGAAACGACTACTAAAGCTTTTTGTGCGTTCCATTTCTTTACAAGAGACTGAGCAATTTCCTGGGCCTTTAAAGAGATATTAATATCTATACTTGTGATAAGCGTATTACCATCAATGCCTTGAAAAGATTGAAAAGAACTTATCGGAACAACCCTGCCTAAAGCATCTTTTTGACCTATCAACAAGTCTTCTTTACCTTTTAACTTTTGTTCATAAAATTGTTCAAGACCGTATTTACCAGATCTTTTATCAATATCAAATCCGTAAAAACCAAGATTTTTTGCCGCCACCTCATTCATTGGATAGCTTCTTTGAAAATCGCTTTCAATAAAGAGGTATTTACTTTTTAGTGCGTTGATATCATCTTTTTCTCTTTCAGAAATATTATTTTTAAGTTTTATATAAAAATCGTTTTTGATTTCAACTTTCTTTTTTACTTCTTCTTCATCTAAATTTAAAATAGCAACAATTTTTTTAATAAGCTCATCCTTTTCTTCTTCTTTTAAGTTATAAGTGCTTAAAATAGCATTATAAACTTTTTTATTTATAGCCAAAGGAGCAAAACCTAAAATCCCCTGCCCGGTACCAAAAATTTCTCCTCTTAAAGGAGTAATTATCTCTTTTAACTGACTACGTGCTGCAGCTTCCTTTTCGTAATATTCTGTTTTGATAACCTGAAGATAAAAAAGTCGTCCAACTAAAACCGGAATCACAATAATAAAAAAAATGAAAACGATTTTGAGACGTTTATCATAAATTAATTTTTTTTCAATCTCTTCTTTTGTCATTTACTTGAATTTTTTTAAAAAAGCGCAAATTAAAAATCGAAAGAAGAGTCATTTGGCAATAAACTTAATGGCCCCTTTGGAGATTCTTTTAAGTATGAGATATTTTCGCTTGGCACTAGATTTAACTCTTTTGCTAAATCATCAATATTCATCTTTGCAAGTTCGATTGTTATTTGTTGAATAAGGTTTTTATTTTCTAACGTTTTTGTTTTTAATAACTCTTGGTATTTACTAATTTCAAATCCTGCTGAAAGCGCCATATTAAAATTAATAATATAAGCAAAAGCAAAAAATATCAAAAGACCAATAAAAATCCAAAAACTATCTTTTAATGGCTTCAAAATTATTGCTGATTGAGATTGTCTTTTTTTTCCAACTTTGATAGTCATCGTTGATAATAAAAATAATCAAAAATTTTTTCGCTAGGTTTCACATTTGCTAAAAAATTTTCATTATTGCTCTAAGATTTGCTGAACGACTAGCCGGGTTTGAAGAAATTTCTTGAAGAGTTGGTTTGACTGCTTTTTTGGTTAATATTTTTCCTTCATTTAATTTTTGTTTTTCTTTGAAAAAATTTTTCACTAATCGACTTTCAAGTGAATGAAAGGTAATTGCTACTAAGATTCCACTACTGGATAAAATATCAAAACCATCAGACAATCCTTTCTTAATATTATCTAACTCATTATTTACTGCTATTCTTAAAGCTTGATAAATTTTTGTCGCTGGATGAATTTTATAAAAACCTCTTGAATAAACTTTAAAAATGATTTCATTTAATTGACTAGTTTTTTTAATTACATTTTTTTTTCGAGACTTAATTATTAAATGAGCGATTTGTCGTGCCCTTTTTTCTTCTCCATATCGTAAAAAAATTTCTGACAATTTTTTAAAAGAGTAATTATTTAAAATTTTTTCAGCAGTAAGATTATTCTCTAAATCATACCTCATATCTAAGGGTTCATCTTTTAAAAAACTAAATCCTCTCCCTGAAGTTTTGATTTGATCCATTGAAAAGCCAAAATCAAACAAAATTCCCTGCCAACTTATTTTTTTTAAACTATGATTAGTATTGATTATGTTTTTAATCTCTGCGAAGTTTCCGTGTTTAAATATAATCATTTTTTGGTAAGATGCTAAATTTTTTTCAGCTTTTTTGAGCATATTTCGATCCCAATCAACTGCCAATATTTTGCCCGAAGGCGAAATTTTTTTTGCAATTTCTTTTGTATGACCACCTGCGCCACAAGTAGCGTCAATGATATTTTTTCCTTCTTTTAAATCTAAAATTTTAATCACTTCTTTTAATAAAACAGGACTATGAAAAATTTCCATAAAACATATTTTAAGCCTTGCAATTTCATGATTTTTATTAGTTTATGCCAAATAGCTTTTAATCAACAAAACTAATTTTTTTAAATTGCGATTTTTCCTGTTGCTTTTTAATACTAAATTGGTAAAAGTTTAATTTGTAATAATAATTTCTTTACTTTAAATGCCCAAATTGCTAAGTCGTTCAGCAATTTGATCAGATTGACTCTCTGTATTTTTCTTATATTCATTCCAAAGATTTTCATCCCAAATTTCAACCCTGCTAAAGACCCCTGCAACCACTACTTTTTTAGAAATTTTGGCGTAATTTCTTAAATATTCCGGTATTAAAAGACGACCTTGTTTATCAAGTTGAATATCCATAGCTCCGCCAAGCATCAATCTTGCAAAAGCTCTAGCATCTGCCTGGCTAAGTGGCAAAGCAGCTATTTTTTGCGCTAATTTTTCCCATTCAGGTTTAGTAAATAAAAAAAGAGAATTATCAAGACCTCGAGTCACCACTGCCCCTTCTAAAAAATCTTTACGAAATTTAGTCGGTAAGGCTAATCTTCCTTTATTATCTAAAGTATATTTAAATTCTCCAATAAACACGATAAAAAAATTTTAATAATAAATAAAATTAATAAAAAAGAAGGTTTAACTTTAACAGCTCATATTTTTGGAGGCTTCAATTTTCAATGTTTTTTCCAAACTTGTTTACAACCGTCGCCCCCACGCCTAACTTTGCATTTATGTTTAATTTATAAGTACTTCTCCTACCCAAAAAGTACTTATAATAGTTATAAATATACTCAAAAAAGCAGGCGTGGGGGTAAATTCTAGCCCTTTCAAGAGTTATCCACACCTCAAATAAATTATCCCCACACTTATCCACAATCTACCACCTTATACCATTATATACCACAAACGATTTTTTTGCAAGAAACAAAAGGCTCACTTATCCACAATCAGATAAAAAGTCTGAGATTTTATTATATAAAGAATTAAATGACCTTTTAATAAAATCAAAAAACAGATTAATTTAGAACATAAAAAACAAGCCTGAAAAAATTTTCAGGCTTGTTTTAAAACTTTTTAAATTAATTAGATCTTCACTTTATACCTATAATCACGAAGTTTAACCTCCTATCGGAAGTTCTGACCAAACACCACATATTATCACCAATAATTGGACAATATTTTGCATAAAAGTTTTGCAACGTGCTATTAAAATAAGACTCATAGGAAGTAAGAACAGAGTTATTTTTTAATAATTGAAAAGCGCCACCTGATGAATATAAAGAGTAAATATCACTATTGCTAGCACCAATGCCGCTACTATATCTTGCTGCTATTTGTCCAGAAGAAGTTATACACTGGTCTTGATTACAAACCCATATCTTTCCTTGACCGTTAAAGATCAATTGAGCCGAATTTAATATGTTAACTAAGTTCGTTTCTCTCCTAGAAGATACTTCTAATTCTCGATAAAATCGCTTTTGATTTATATTATAAGTATTAAGTATTGCAATGTCCTCATAATATCTATAACCATAATAATTATAATATTTATTACCCGTAATAAAGTATATCTCTTCATTTACAACATTATTACCTTTTAAAAGCACAGACGGTTGTTTTAAAAAACTGTCAGAAATAGAACCTGAATACTGATACACAAATTCGCCTGTTGTTTTATTTAATTTTAATACATAAATTAAATTAGCCGTTCCAGTCTCACCTCCGCCCACCCATCTAGTTTGAGAAAGGTCTTGTTTGTTAGCCACAAGATAAATATCATCTTTATAGACTGAAACTAAAGCTTGTGGCGAAATAATCGATCCGACAGTCAATTTCCAGTTTTCGAATTTATCTTGAGTGATATTGTATTTTAAGATACCTCCTGAAGTTCCTCCTAACATTACAAAATACAAATTATCGTTTTCTTTTAAAGTTCTGAATGAACCTGGCTTTTGTTCAAAAGTAAATGTTTTATAAGGCCAACTCCATTTTTTAGTGCCAGTATCAAAAGCATAAAGCTTTATCTCTCCTCGATTCAAATCAAATACTGGCAAATAAATCATATTATTATAATATTGAAGATGGTCTTTTATCGCGCTTTGCATTAAAGAACTTTCACTGCTTGGAATTACTGGAGAAAGAAGATTTCTGTCTGTTACAACATTACCAAGTCCCACAGGTGGATAAGTTTGAGTAGATGAAGGAGGACAGACAACAGTTCTGCCTATCACGCATCCATTTTGATCTCTTTGATATTCATAATAACATCCCTCAGGTGGCATAACTTCTGGAAAAACAATATTCGGGCAAGTTAAAGGTTTGGAAGACTCTTTAAGAGAACAATTATTACCAACATAAACCCAGTATCCTTTATTGTCCTCAAGTGCGGTATTAATACTTACAGTAATATAATTGCTTTTAGAAGGATCGTAATAGTAAATAGGCGAGATTAAATTACAACGAGGATTGCCAGTTTCACTAATTTGATTCCATGAAAATTGGGAAGAAATCATATTCCATCCTGAAGTCAGATTTAAAAGGGAATACGATCTTTTTCCAGTTATTGTTGCATTACAATCATCTTCGCTAAAAACCCAGTATCCTTTCATTGGAGAAAGAGTAGTAGGTTGAATGTAGGTGTTGCTGGAAGGGCTAAACTCCCATATTGCGCCTATGGAACAACCCTTTATATCTGATAAAACAGGAGTTCTTGGTTGGCTGCTTAAGTTCTCTTGCGTCTGATCCACAGGTATTGAAATCATATTCCAGCCTGTTTTTAAAGGAATAGAAAAAGTTGAAATACCAGGCGGTGGAGGAACATTCTGACTAAATGTGATTTTGCTAATTAAAAAAAGGAAAATAAATAAAGACAATATAAAGGATATTTTGGTTTTTGAATTTTGTATCATATTTTTAAAACTAGTCCTTTCCCGTCAATAGAAAAAAGAGCTAGTTTTTATAAAAAATTATTTATAGAAATATAAAGTTACAAATGATGTTTTAATTTTACTTAAATTATACACCTTTTTAAATTTCACCGCAATATTTAATTTGACTATTAAATTATTTTGCTTTTATTTTTTTCTCTTTAAAAAAAATGTTAGTTATTTTTTTATTTTAAAATCCCAATACTTTTTAATTTTTCATATCTTTGCTTTCGTTGATTGTTATTTTCAATACAATCAACTACCGGACCGTCTCCCACTCCTATGATAGCGCGAGATTTTGCAGCTTCAGCAATAAAGACAACTAATGGATCATTCCCTGTGGCTACAAAAATTTGACACACTGTCGGAATATTTTTAATAGCAGGCAAAATTTGCACTGGAAAGGCGCCACTAAAAAATATAAAAAAAGCATGTCCCGCGCCAACCTTTAAAGCTGTATCAATAGCCAGTTTTTTTAACGCTTCATCATTACCTTCCGCTCTGACTATTTTATCGGATGCTTCGTTCATTGCCAAACCGAATTTAATTTTAGGCGTCGCTTTTAAAATCGCCTCTGCTAAATCTCCAGTAGTTTTTAAAGAAAAATTCCCTAGGCCAATTATTGATTCAATGCCGACTTTTTTTTTAATTAAATAAAATGTAAATTTAACATTATCCATAAATACTCCCTAATTATCTATAGTATACATAATATGTTCCTCTATCATGCGGAATAATTCTTTGAAGGCGCTTCCCAACAGGGAGAGCGGATACTTTGGACCACTTATTATTACGCCAATGATATACTTTGTTACTTTTATCAACAAAATAATAATAGAATTCACTTTTAATATTTTGAGCACAATAATATTTAACTAAACAGCCTCTCTTGTTATAGACAGGTCTTTTTATTAAATTACCTGAGCAAGTTATAGGTTGAGGGGTAGGACAAGTAGATGATGAATTGCTAAATGTTTCATCTTTCTCTAAGCAATAATAAGAACGTACACATCCTGTTTTTTTGTCATAAACAGCAAACGGTTCTTTACCATCTTTACAAGAAGGTTTAAAAACAGAAGGACAAGTAGAGCAATATCTATCAACCAAACTTCGCGCTCGCGCCACTTCTGAAGCGCTGCCATTTTTTGAAATTATATTATAAAGCTCCTTATAATATTGACACTGATAATTCACTTGCGCTGTATCGGCAAATGAAAATTTTGGATGAGAAAAAAATAAAAAAATAAAATAAAATATGAAACTAAACTTCAAAAAAAAGAATATTTTTTTCATAAGATTTTTTTTATTATTATTTTAATTATTAAAAGTGATTTACAATTTACTTTGATTATATATAATTTTACTTCTTTTTCATTTTAAAATCAAGTTTTTTACTAGATGCAATGTTGGATGTACGATATCGCCGTTTGAAACCGGACATCGATAAGTCATAGTTATAATGTTAGACTATCCCCTTCTTTTAACTCCCCTGAGATTATCTTTTGCGCAATGATTGGTTCAACTTCGCTTTTTATCACTCTTTTTATTTCCCGCGCTCCCCACTCCGGCGAAAATCCTTTTTGAGCTAAATTTATAATAAAACTTTCTTTAAAATTAATATTTATATTTCTATCTTCTTTTATTTTTTGGGCAAAATTTTTTAAAATCATCTTCGTTAAATTAATTATATCTTCTTGATTTAATGGCTTAAAAGCAATTACCGAATCAAAACGGTTCAAAAATTCTGGAGCAAAAATTTCTTTCTTTAAAAGATATTCTTTTAATTTAAAATAAAAAGAATCAAAAGCAAGCTGACTAATATTTTCTCGGATAAATTCCGATGCGGCGTTGGAGGTGGCAATGATGATGTAATTATTGAAAAATATTTTCTCGCCTGCACTGTCTTTTAAATACCCTTCGTCCAACATCTGAAGCAGGGCGTTTTTAACATTTAAATGGGCTTTTTCGATTTCATCGAGCAAAAGCACTCCTTGAGCGTTTTTTTTGATATAAGCGATAAAAGAATTAGCGCCTTCTTCTTTGTTTATCAGTCTTAATATCGCGCCAGCGTCTGAATATTCATTCATATCAAGACGCACCAAAAAATCTTCTGACTCAAAAAACACTTTGGCGATTACTTTGGCGGAAGTTGTCTTGCCAACGCCAGTAGGGCCTAAAAACAAAAAAGAAGCAATCGGTCTTTTTGCCTCCGAAAGCCCCAACCGCGCGCTTTTTAAAGCGGCAGATATCTTTTCAATGGCTTCTTCTTGATCCACCATTTCTTTATGAAATAAATCTTTGATGTTTAATAATTTTTGTTTTTCTTCATATTTTAATTGCCCCAAAGATATATTAAAACGGAAGGAGAAAAATTCTTCAATTTCTTTCTCACCAATTGTTAAATTGCTAACACAATAAGATACCGCCTCGTTTAAATAATTAATTGATCTTTGAGGTTCATTTAAATAAGGATCAAATTTTTCCGCCAGTATCAAAATTTTCTTCAGTCCTAAAATTGAAATTTTTATTTTTCTGTCCCAAGCAAAATCCATTAAAACAGATAGTACTTCTTCTTTTTTAGGCGGTCGAATAAAAATTTTATCGACTTTTGATGAAAAATCTTTGTTTTTTGACAAGATCTCTTCAAATTTCTCTAAATCAGCGGAAGCCACCGCCACGAAATTTTTTATTCCAATAAATTCATTTAAAACTTCAATAATTTCAGGAGTTTTATCAAGAGCTGTAATAAATAAAAAAATATTGCCAGCTAAGATAGCTTCTTCTAAAACTTTATTGGCAACTTTTTTGATAAGATTTTCCTCCGCAAATTTTGCCTTGAAATATTCATTTTGAAATTCTAAAACTCTCCTATAATTTAAATACTTACTTAACTTTCCTGTTTGAATGCTTTTAGCTAAAGTTAAAATAGTGCCCCGGCGGCCACTTCCTACCTGACCAAGCAAAACAGGCAGCCTCCCATTGTGAATAGCCACTACTATTTGTTGGATAAGTTCTTGATGTAAAATTTCGTGCCAATTTTGTGTGTCTTTTTTTGAGACTTCTTTTGTAAAATTATCAAGCAGTGGCGTATACCCAGCACTCCAACTTAAACCTATCGGACTTAATGAAAAAAGGTCAATCTTTTGATATTTTTTTTCCCTATCAAGCCAATTAATAATAAGCTCTACATCGCGAAGTGATATTTTGGCTTGATTCAAAATATTTAAAAAATCACTACTTCGCTTAATAATTAAAAATAAAACATCCATCGGTCCTATAATTTTTTTTTGTGATACTAAAGCACATTCATTGAAAAAATTATATAACTCTTGAGCACTGAGCGTTTCTTGAGGAAGAGCTAATTGATTTTTAATAATACTTGTATTTAAATCAATTTTTTCAAAAAAAACTTTCACCTCGTGATTATTGAGCAAATTTTCGTAAATTTCAGATATAGAAAAAGTTCTACAACTGGCCAAAGATTGCGCCAACGAAAAATCAATCTGAAACTGTCCATTTTTTGTTTTAGAAAAACGCCTGCTATAAAAATATATTTCCAAAACAAATAAAATGATAAAAAAAACAAGAGATAATTTGTAAAATTTATTTTGCAAGATAAATAAGATTACTGAAATTAAATACAACACAAAGACAAAAAAAATCCTTAAAAAAGAGGGAATTTTTTTATCTAATTTAGCTTGCAAAAATTGAGGATAATTTAATAAAAAGTCAGGCATACTATCCTGATAAAAATATTGCTAAAAAATAGAAATTGTTAAATAAAAAATAACGAAACCAAAAAATAAATAACTAAAATAGGCAAGCAAAACCACAATAAAATTGCCCCCAGCCCTAAAAATAAAGCTAACAAAAAAAGTAAAAGTGTCCAAACAATTATTATAAGCCTCAAAAAAAATCCCACAATCCTAGAAGTGCCATTTAGCGCTAAAGTGTAAAAGAAAACACTAGCTTGAAAACCTCTGCCATAAGAAATGCTTATGTGTTTCCATGGCAAAAACAAATGTCGTAGGTGAATAAAAAATCCAAAAAAATATAAAATAAATTTTAAAATTTTAATAAAAAAATCAACTAAAAATTTAGGCGCATCTTGAAAATACCAAAAGAAAAAATTCCTCATACAAAAATTAAACTACAAATTTATAAATAATTTAAAAGTCTAATAATTTAACAACAACAATTAGTTATTTATTGATTTTAAAAATTTTTTCTTTTTTGACTTATTAAAATTATACAACAAAAAAAATTTTTAGGGTATAATATAATTACTATCAAGGTTGAACTTTAACTTAATTTTAAAATTGAAATCGTCTAAAATTTTTTAATTAAAAATTTTATGCTCAATACCAATATTTTTAAAACTTATGATGTGAGGGGTATTTATCCGCAAGAAATAAATGAAGAAACTGTATATTTAATTTCGCGAGCTTTTGTTAAATGGTTAAAAAGTATATCCCCTGCTGAAAATTTTACAATCGCCGTAGGTTATGATATGCGGCTATCCTCTGAGGCTCTTTTTAAGTCTGTTTTAAATGGTTTAAATCAAGAAAATGCTAAAATTTTGTCAGTTGGATTTGCCCCCACCCCACTTGTTGGATTTACAGTAGCTCAACAAAAATGCGATGCTGGGATTGTAATATCAGCGTCGCATAATCCATCGGAATACAATGCCCTAAAATTATTAAAAAAAGAAGTAGGCGGAATAATGCAAATAGGCAAAACTCAAGGTTTAATAGGAATTCAAAAAATCACTGCAAAATTAGATACTTGCAATGGAACCCCAGTTGACATCACTCAATTTGCGGAACATACTGAAGAATTTAAAAAAAATTATATCAAATATATTGCTTCTAAATTTAAACTCCAAAAAGCAATAAAAATTGTTTGTGATTACGGCAATGGAATGGGCGGCGTTTTAATGCCAAAAATTTTAGAAATATTTAAAAATGTAAATGCTACCCATCTTTTTTCTAAGCCTGACGGATCTTTTCCAAATCATGAACCAAATCCTCATAACAAAGAAAATTTTAATATTTTGAAAGAAAAAGTAAAAAAAAATAATGCTGATATTGGACTATTTTTTGACGGTGATTGTGATCGGGTTTTTTTTGTTGACGAAAATGGTGAAATAATTGGGGCTGATTTAATTATCGCTTTACTAGCTGAATATGAATTAGAGAAAAATCCTACTGAAAAAAAAGTTTATTATGATCTCCGCGCCAGCCGTATTTTAAAAGAAATTTTAGAAAAAAAAGGAGCAGAAGCTATTAAAATGCCTACCGGCAATCCTTTAATAAAGGAAAAATTAATTTTTAATGGCGGTCTTTTAGGAGGAGAAATTTCAGGCCATATAATGTTTAAGGATCACTTTTGTTTAGATGATGGATTTTATGCAGCGTTTAAAGTATTGGAAATTATAGATAAAAAAAATAAACTATTATCCGAGCTTATAAAGCCTTATCAAAAATATTTCAAAATTCACGAAATTAATATTCCTTTAAAAGAAAATCCTGAAAAAATTTTAAAAATATTGGCCCAAAAATTTAAATCTTTATATCCTCAAGCAAAATTTGAATATTTAGACGGAATCACTATTGAATTTCCTGATTGGTGGGGCAATATTCGTGCTTCAAACACTGAAAATTTACTTCGTCTGAATATTGAAGCTTCTTCAGAAGAACTATTGCATAAAACCTCTAACGAAATGCTCTCTATTATAAAAGCAGTTTGAGTCCTTTTTAAACATTGAATCTTTTTTAAACTTTTTATAATATATTTTTTAATTTTATCTTTAGCGCTTTTATAGATATTTTATTATTGACATATAAAAGTCAGTTATAAACTTAAAAGTTTTTTTTGGTGTCTTTAAGACAATTTTTCACTCAAAAATATTTTTTAAAGAAAAATTTAAAAAACGTTTTTCAAAAATATTAACAGATAAAATTTTTTTTAATAAAAAATCTTAAAAATCTTTTGCCTTGAAAAAAATAAAGAAATCTGAAAGTTAAAAAAATTTTTAAAATAAAAGGACAAGCTTTAAAATAAATTTTTAAGGATGCCTTGGACTGTGCAGGAATTGAACCTGCAACCTCTCGTGTGTGAAACGAGTGTTCTGCCATTGAACTAACAGTCCTTTTAAACTGGGCAATTAAGACTTTTTCTTAAAGCTCAAATTTGAGTTCGTTAATTAATGTGCGGTGGGCGTTTTTAAAAACATTACGAATAAATCTATCGTAAATATTATAGCGGTAAGTAAATTCCGAAGTATCCATAAATGTGTAATTTAATGGCTTGCCTACTTCAGCCTCTAATTTTTTCATAAATTCTTCAAACTTCCCTCTATCCAAATCATCGACCACTAAAAAAAAGTCTACCGGGCAATTCGAAGCATTCAAAAACGCACCAGAAATAACTGCTAACCTCACTCTACCAAAATTTTTTAATTCGCTGACTACCTCTTTTTCAGAAATAGGATTAGTTTTTAAAACTAATGTGCTTAATTCCTTGTAAAGAGGAAAAAATCGGTTTACAATAAAAAGCCGTCCTTCAGGCTCATCTTCTGTTTTTTCAAGCTTTTGATTTTTGATATGATCTGGACTTAAAGGTAAAGCAGTTGGTACTTCTGGTAAAATTTTTAAGCTATCTGAACTTGAATTTTGGGTTATAGTTTCTTCTTGGTTTTGCATTTTATTATCACTGGTTTCTTTTTTTTCTTCTTTTTTGTCTTTATTTCTTGAGTCATCTTGAATTTTTACAAGTCCTATCCGATATAAATCTTTCATATAGCTGTGCGTTGTGTTATAATTGGACTGAATACGCCTTGCAATTTCACCAATTCTAAAAGCTTCTTGAGGATGATGAAAAAGAAATTTTAAAAGACGAGCCTTCACTTTAGAACCAAATAATTCACCTAAGATATCAATAGTGGTAAGATTGTTATTCATAACTTAAAATAAATAATACTTATTCAAACTTAAAAAATCATAATATTTTGCAACTAATAAAAGTTTTACGTCTTTGTGGTAAAATTCATTTTTATCTTAACTGAAAAATTTAAAAATGCAACATTTACAAACTATAAGTCAGAAATTCGTTATTGAAGGCCAAAATCAGGCAGAAATTTTTATTTATCATCCCTTGCAAGAAAATCAACAAAGGCTTGGTAATTTATATATTATAGGCGAGGTTGAAACTTTTGGGCACAAAGAAGAATCAAGAATAATTTTATTAAATGCTTTAGCGTCAGTAATCAAGAAAACTTATTATTCTTTCACCGATCCCCCTGATATCGTTAAGGCATTTGAATTTACTTTAAAAAAAGCTTCTATTCATTTTAAAAACACCTTAAAGAATTTTAAGGGATCACTCCATCTTCTAATAATCGTTATTTCTGCTAACCGAATATTTTTTGCTAAAACTGGCAAAGCAAATATTTGGCTTATTCGCGGGGGCAAATGGACTTTAATTTCTCAACTGGCTTCAAATCATAAAAAAAACCATACAGCTTTATTATTTAATCATATTTTTTCTGGTAAGATTTATCCGAACGATTCCTTTTTAGCAGTTACTCCTAAAATTATTCCTTATATTACCCAAGAATCTTTCAAAATTAAAGTTACTTCACTACCCTTTGAATCAACTATTTCTTTCTTGAAAAAAAATTTAAAAGAAATAGATCCCTCGTCATCAGCTGCTATTTTAAAAATAGACATTAAAGAAGCTCAAACTTTGCTGAAAAATAAAAACATTTCTCAATATTTTCAAAATACAGCTAACAAAGAAACAAAACAAAACGGATTAATCTTGACTGCTGAAAAACCGACTTTAAAAAATATAACCAATAGAGAAAAGGATTTTTTCAATCGACTCAGTTTATATTTTCATAAATATTTAAAGCCATATCAACATCGTTATAATCCTAGTCTTAAAATTGCTTATATTTTATTTGTTGTTGTGGTTATTTTAGGATTGATATACATTTCCCAAAAAAATGAAACGCCCAAAGAAATTAATCAAAATTTTCCTATAAAAAATCCAGCTAAAAACAAAGAAGTTTCCCAATCTTCTTTCCAAAATTATCAAAATTTAATTAAGGAAGCACAATTTTTACAATTGGTTGATTTTTTAAAAAGCGGTTTTTCTTTTCAACCTCAAACTCTACTCCACACCGCCGATTCATTATTTTTGATTGACAACAATTTGTTAATAAAGTTCGATATTTTAAAAAATCAATTATCTACAGCGTTTATTGATAATAATTTTAAAGATTATTTTTGGGGAGTGCAATTTCCTTTAACTAACAACGCTTTTATAGTTTCATCAAATGCTCCATCTACCGTTTACCTTTTCAATGTATCAGATAAAAGTTTAAAGTCCTTTCAAGTAAAATTCCCCGAAAAAGATAATTCTATAAAAGATTTAGCGATATATAGTTCCAACTTGTATTTTTTAACTTCAAATGCACCATGGCTATACAAATCGCCGATTTCTATTTCTTTTGCATTAAGTAACCCCACTAAATGGCTCTCTGATTCCTCTTTTGAAATGACTAACGATCCTCTTTCATTGGCAATTGATTCTAACATTTATATTTTAGATTCAAGCGGTAAAGTATTAAAATTTTATAAAGGAAAAAAAATTGATTCCTTTGACAATAAAACAGGAATAGAAATCGGTGTTGATGCAAAAATTTATACCGATTTAACGCTTCAAAATCTCTATATTGCTGATCCTGTAAATAGTCGCATAATCATTTTATCAAAAGATGGTAAAAAATTTAAACAAATTGCGCGCGATGAACTTAAAGGAACGCGCCTTATTTCAATTTCATCTGACGAAAAAACAATTTACGCGGCAAACTCAAGGGGGCTATTTAAAATAACTTTACCTTAAAGATTTCAATGGAAAATTAACAATATTTTTTATTTTTGCAAATTTAACAACAAAAAGCCTTCTTGTTTAAATAATTACAATGAAGGCTTTTTGTTCTGGTCTAACTTTTAGATCTAGGTCTTAAATCATAATTTTATTGTAGTTCTACTTTAGCGCCCACAGCCTCTAATTCTTTCTTCATTTTCTCAGCTTCTTCTTTTGGCACATTTTCTTTCAGAATCTGCGGTGGAGCTTCTACAATGTCTTTTGCTTCTTTTAGTCCCTTACCAGTAATATCTTTAACCAATTTAATTACTGCTATCTTTTGCGCTCCGGCTTCTTTTAAAATAACATTAAAAGAAGTTTTGGCTTCAGCTTGGGGAGCAGCTTGAGTTCCAGCCACTGGAGCAACAACGGTCATCACTGGTGCTTGAGCAGAAACACCAAACTTTTTTTCAAGTATTTTCACCAGTTCAGCTAAATCAACAACGCTCATTTTTTCTATTTCCTCAACGATTTTTTGGAATTTTTCTGGAATCTTTACCTCTTCCATATTATTTTTTGCTTAACTGCTATCTTGTTATTTTGAAAAAATAACAAGCTAACAAGCTAGCAATTCAAATTACTTTTTATTTTTTAATAATTGGAGAAAATCTCTCATAGGAGTAGAAATTACAGAAACAAAATTTCTAGTAGGCGCTTGTAAAATGGAAAGTAGTTGCGCTAATAATTCTTTTTGCGAAGGCAAATCGGCAATTTGCAAAACTTCGCTAGCGCTAATAAATCTGGCTTCTAAAATTCCGCCTAAAACAACTAAATTCTCTACTTCTTTATCTTTAAACTGTTTTAAAATTTTTGCCCCCTGAGTCTGACCCTTTTCATCTGCAATCAAAGCGATTGAACCTTTGTATAAATCAAAATATTCTTTAATGCCTAATTTCGCTGCTGCTAATTTAAAAAGATTTTTCTTTGTTATTCTTAATTTTATTCCCTCTTTTTTTAAATTCTTTCTAAGCATCAAAAGTTTAGGCATTGACAAGCCTGAAAAATCAAAAAAAACTGTGCTTTTTGCTTTTTCAAGCATTTTTGTTAATTCTTCTACTATTTTCTTTTTTTGGTCTTTTGTTAACATAATATTTTCTGCATTTTTTCAAGTTGCAAGATTTTTAAAAACAGATAATTACTTGTTTAAAATAAAATAAAAAAAATAAAAAAATCCGCGTTAAACCGCAGACAAAAATACTAAATATTATCTACATCATTACTGAATACTCATCTATTCCTGCGCGGGACTTATAGGAAGATATTTGGAAATATTTAGATTTCAAAATATCCAGCTGCCCGCGGTCTGCGGAATATAATACTATAATAAAATAATTTTTGTTAAAATAAGTTTAATATTTTCATTTTAAAAAGTCAAGTTTTCAAATTATTTTTATTTACAAAAAAAATATTAAGACAAAAATAAAAAATGTCAGGTTTTTAAATAAAAATATTGTGTTTGTGATATCGTAAAACTTAAAATAAAAAATGCCCAGCGATGGTTATTGTATAACCAAAGCTGGGCATACTACTTCCTCTTAAAGAGGGTGGTGGTGAGGAGATGGAAGATCAGCGACGCTTGTTAGATTGATGCGTCGCCAAATGAATGCTTAAAATCTGCCTCCATGCTTCCTCCCTTTGGTTGATGTTGGTTGATTACCTCCAAAATTTTGTACCTGATAACCCCCTTTGGGGCTTTCACTGAAATCAAAGCCCCTGCTGCTTTACCCAACAAAACACTTCCACAAGGAGACTGATAAGAGATTTTTCCGATCTCACAATCAGCTTCCTCTGGGGACACTACTCGTATTTTTTCTTCCTTTCCGTTGGTTAAATCTTTTAATTTAACCACGGAGCCTATACCGATCTTTTTAGATTTAAAGCTAGACTCCAACCAATCTATAACTGTTGCATTATCTAGCTCTTGTTGCAACTTTTCTCTTTTTAACTCTAACTTTTCCTTTTCCGCGAGAATATCGAGATATTCTGCGTCAAGAGGTTGGGAATGATGAAATCTCGCCCGTTGAAGGCTTCTGGGTATTTCTTCGTGAAGCCTCCTGTTTATTGAATCAAGAAGCTCTTTTTTCTTTTTATACCCTTCAAAGGTCAGAATAATTCCCATCATTCCCCCTCTCTACCGTTTAGATACCAACCGCTGAATCAACGAAACAACTTGTTGACCCACCAATGTTCTCTTCTGCACTTCAACGACACCGTTATTTACAACCACTTCTCCGATGCCGTTGATAACCGGCTTGCTTTCTGGGTTGCAACATATTACTTGTTGATGTCTGGTGTTTTTGAGAGTCAACCATTTTTTATGCTTCTTTTTAAACGCCATATTTTCACTCCCCCTTTGATTTGATTTTTTTTATCTTCTACAACAATCAAATCTTTCAAGGGAGATCACCCCCTACACTTTTGCTGGACCTTCATTAATTTAAAGAACACCTCCTTAAGTTATCGCCTTAAATTAGCCTGCCAGCTTCAGGCTAATAAGCGAGATTGTTTTTCTATTTTATACTTTTCATCTCCTTTTGTCAATGTAAATTTTCAAACTTTACAAATATCTTTCCTTTTTTCTGATTTTACAACATTTTGATAGAAATTTGGCAAAACATAAAAAACGCAAGAGAATTATCTTAAATATTTTTTAATATTTTCAAGATGTTCTTGATAAGTTTTTGAAAAATGCGTTCTGCCCTCTTTATCAGTTAAATAAAAGTAATAATCAGTCATTAATGGCTCAAACGCTGCTTGAATGGATTCAAGACCAGGGTTGGCTATCGGAGTTGGCGGTAATCCTTTAAATTTGTAAGTATTATATGGGGAATCAATTTTTAGTTCTTTTTCATTAAGCCAAGGTCGATTTGTCTTAAGAATATAATTTAAAGTGGAATCGACCTGGAGGGGATAATTATCTTGTAGTCTTTTCCATAATATTCCGGAGACTATTTTTTTATCATTTTTTTCTTGGACTTCTTTTTCAATAATTGAAGCCAACTTGAGAATATCATAAAACTGATTATCAGCAACTGATAGCGGCTGTTTTATTTTTAGCGGTGAATTTTGTATAAAAGTGTTTAAATTATTCAAAACTTTATTTTTAAAATTTTTTAAAATGGTTTTTAAAATAACGTCTGTTTTTTGGCCTTTTTTAAAATAATAAGTATCAGGAAATAAATAGCCTTCAAAATTATTTATTTTAAATTCTAGAATTTCGCTTGAATCGAAGTTTTTTAAATCATCTAAAAATTGAACTTTAGAAATTATTTTTTTATCTTCCAAAATTTCCCCAAACTGCTCTACAGTTTTACCTTCAGGAAAAATAACAATAATGTCTGGCTGATTTTGTAAAATTTTCAGCACATCAAAACCATTTAATCTACCGCTAAATTCGTAAAATCCTACTTGCAATTTTCTTTCAATATTATAATTTCTAGCGGCTATTTTAAATAAAAATTCACTCTTGATTACTCCTTTTTCTTTTAAAAGACCTGAAAGTGCAGAAAGAGTTTGACCTTCTTTAACTTCCACTGAAATTACTTGATTACCAAGGTCGACTTTTTGCCAAAAACCAAAATAGAAAAAAAATCCGCTTGAAATTAAAATGATAATCAAAGATCCGACAAATCCTAAAATAAAAAAAATAACCGATTTTTTCCAATTAAAAATCATAGATTTTTTGTTGTAGTTGAATTTGTCCTTTTGAAAAATTTTGAAAAAAATTTAAAAGTTTACCCTTTATCTGCTTTCTTGATGAATGGTATGCTCTTTACACCAAGGACAAAACTTAGAAAAAGACAGCTTTCTTGAGACTGTCTTTTTGTTTTTATATGGCCAATAATTTATCCTTTTGCACTTGGCGCATTTTAATTTTGTCATTTTTTCCATTGCCATAGAAGCCGATGACCGGGGTCGAACCGGTGACCTTTCCCTTACCATGGGAATGCTCTACCAGCTGAGCTACATCGGCAAAAATTTAATTCTCACTCAAAAAGCAACGATCCCTTTAGATGATTGACCTTGTTTTTTATATGCGGAGAGGAGGATTCGAACCTCCGTAGCCCAGATGGGCGCCAGATTTACAGTCTGGTGCATTTGACCGCTCTGCCATCTCCGCTTTTTTTAATAATATTAAAAAAAATAATATTAATAAAAAGCCGATGGAGGGATTTGAACCCACAACCTGCCGCTTACAAAGCGGCTGCTCTGCCATTGAGCTACATCGGCCAATCATCTTAACATCTCAATCTCTTTTTGTAGGTCTCTATCTTTGGAACCAAGTTTCAATGCATACTCAAAACAATTTTTCGCATCTTCGAAATTACCCAATTCTTTATAAATGATGCCAAGTTTTTTGTAAATATTAAAATCTTTTGGCCTTAAAGTAATCAATTTTAAAAGAGATTGTTCCTGTTTTAATAAAATATCACGCTTAATTGGATCATCGACAACTTGTTTTTTAAGTTCCTCCTTGTCTGTTTTAAAATCATCAGTCCTTGAATGAAACATTTGTTCCTTTAAAGGAGATGTCTCTTTTTTTTCCTTGAAAATCGGTTTAAAGATTGATGGTGGTATTTGTTTATTTTTAAAATCGTCAGTTCTTGCTACCTTCACAGATAATTTTCCTTCTTTAGTTTTATTGACTTTTTCCCATAGATTCTTCAAAAATTCCTTTTTTTCTTTACTAAAATGAACTGGCTTTAATTCTTTTTTGAATGTAGCAATTCTTGATAAAAATGCATTTTTTATTAGAAAAAAAAATTGAGTAATTTTATTAACGCTGAAAATAACTGTCTTTTTGAATCTAGGAGCTATGAAGAAAAACATTTTTTTAAACCATAAGCCAGCTTGTTTGAAAAAAATATTTATTTTTGAAAAAATGATTTTGGTGATAAAAATAATTTTATCCCGTTTTTCCTTTTGGGTAAATATTTTCTTTGAATACAAAGCTAAAATTCCTGCGATGCTGAAATAAAATATGATTTTTGCGATTAAAATGAAAATCATATTTCGTATCTGGTAAATCCTCCAATTTCAATTTTTTCTCCAAATTTTGCTGTTTTTTCTTCAAGTAAATTTTTTATTTTTTTCGTTGGTTCTTTTATAAAAAATTGCTCAAGCAAAACTACTTCTTCCTTAAATTTATTGATTTTACCTTGAATAATTTTTTCTTTTATTTGAGCTGGTTTTTTATCTTGAAGAAGTTCTTGGGCATAGAAGTCTTCTTTTTCTTTTATGATTGCTTGAGGAATATCTTCATTTTTAATATATAAAGGATTGCAAGCGGCTATCTGTAAAGCTAAGTTATGAGCTAATTCTTTAAATTCAGGATTGCGAGCCACAAAATCTGTTTCACAATATAAAACTAACAAAACCCCAATTTTTCCATTAAGATGAATATAAGCCTCAACAAGACCGGCTTTGGTAATCCTGTCTTGCTTTTTTGATGCTAAAACTTGACTTCGATTTTGTAAAATTTTCAGCGCTTTTTCTTCATCACCCTTTGCTTCTTCTAAAGCTTTTTTACATTCAATTACTGACATTCCAGTAATTTGTCTAATTTTTCTTAAAGTGTTAATATCCATAATTTTTGAAAATTTATTAGTAAAAATTTTAAAAATATATTTTTAATTATTCTTTAACGACGCTTTTATCATTTTTTACTTTTTTGACAACTTCAATAATTTTTCCAAAAATGTAATTTAAAGAAGAAACTGCGTCATCGTTAGCCGGAATTGGATAATCAATTTGGTTAGGATCGGCGTTTGAGTCGCATAAAGCAACAACTTTTACTCCTTTTGCTTTGGCTTCTTTAATGGCTAACTTATCATGCACTGCATCAACCACGAAAATTGCTTCAGGCAATTTTGTTAAATCCTTAAGACCACCCCATTTCTTTGTTAAATATTGTAATTCCTTTAAAAAAAGGAGTCTTTCTTTTTTAGTGTATTTATCAAGCTCACCGCTTGCTATTTTTTTCTCTAACTCTCTAAAATACTCCAATCTTTTAGCAATAACAGAAAAATTAGTAAATGTCCCCCCCATCCATCTTTCAACTATATAAGGCATACCTATTTCTTTTGCCATCTTTTCAGTAACTTGGCGAGCATGGCTACGCGTTCCAACAAAAAGGATTGTTTTATCTTCTTTTATTAAATCAGCAATAAAATTCAAAGCCTTAAAAAATCTATCGAAAGTTTGTTCAAGATCAATAATATGCACAGCGCCTCTTGTTCCTTTTAAAAAAGGTTTCATTTGAGGGTTCCATTTTGATGCTCGATGCCCAAAAGAAACTCCCGCTTTTGCCATTTCAGCAATGGCTATGTCTTTGGAGCCTAAAATCGCTTCAACCACATTATTTGACATAAAATTACAAAATTTACTTTTTAGTGATTTTTTTTATTTTTATAGTATAAGATTTTCTTTTGATAAAGTCAACTTCAAAATTTTTTTATTCAATAAAAAATATTTATTTTTTTGAAACTTGAATTTAATAAAAAAACCCAGCCCCATTTTCTATCATCCCTTGAATTTATACAAAAAATTAGGGATTTCAGAAAATGGGGCTGGGCCCTCCGATAAAGATCTCATATTAATATGGCTTATTTTGGAAATTTCCAAAAATAAGCGTTTTTATTTTTACAATGAAGGAACAAGTTTTGAATATTGCTTGAGATTATTGAGTTGCGATTGGGTGAGCTTTTGAGCTCTTGAAATCGCTTCTTTGATTAAATTCACAGAGAACGATATTTCTTGACCTACTTTCAATTTGAAATTACCAGTCTTATCTTTCATATAATCTTCAATATAAATCTTATGTTCTTTTGACAGGTTGAGCGAGGAGCCTTCAGTGGATAAATATTTCTTTAGCGCTTTTCTAGCCAAATGCGTTATCCCCTCTCCCTTTCCCGCTTTTTCAGTATAAATTTCAACCTTTGCAACTTCTGGACCTCCTGTACCTATTTGGTTTTCAGTAGTTGTTTTAGTTTCTGATACTTTAGCGTTTGTTTCATTTTGTGTTTTAATATTTGCTGGAACTTCTTGACTACTTCGTATCGGAAACTTATTGGACGTCATCTTTTCTGAAGAAGTAGAATAAAAATAGATACCAAGCGCCAATAAAATGATAGCAATCAATGGCAATATAATCGTACTAAAATTTTCTTTTATCCAAGCAATAGCTTTAGCCGTCATACCATTTTGCCACATTTTTTCATTTTTCAATCTGAAATTATCATTCTCTTTTATTTTTGCCATAATTTTCATCACCTCCTTCCATAAATCATCAACCATTAAAAATTCTGAAACAATTGCTTGTTTCAAAATTTTTAATATTTAATTGTTAAGGATCTAAAACTTTTTTTAACATTTATAATTTCTTACTGTTGATATTAATTTTTCAGCAATACTGACTCCATTTTACCTTCCATAATATCTTCCAAATTATACCAACTTTTATTTATTCGATGATCAGTTAAGCGATTTTGAGGAAAATTATAAGTTTTTATCTTTTCAGCCCTTTTTGCTTTACCAATTTGTTGTCTCCTGATATCACTTAACTGAGCTATTTTCTTTTGTTCTTGTAAATCATTTAATTTTGCTTGTAATATCCTTAAAGCCTTTTCTTTATTTCTATGGCTGGAGCGTTCATCTTGGCTTGAAACAGTTAAACCAGTAGGCAAATGGATTATTCTAATAGCCGATTCTGTAACATTTATATGTTGACCGCCCTTGCCTGAAGCTTTAAAGTGTTCAATTTTTAAATCTTTAGGTTTTAAAGAAACTTCTGAAATCTCAGGTTCCTTAAGAACTGCAACAGTAATAGTAGAAGTATGAATACGACCATATTTTTCAGTTTTAGGCACTCTTTGAACTCGATGAGTGCCTGATTCTCCTTTAAAAATATTCCAAACATTATCTCCTGAAATTTCTAAAATCGCTTCTTTAATACCGCCTGAAGTGCTTTTTGTGGAGCTAATTAGGGAGACCTTAAATCTTTTAGAAGCTGCAAATTTAGTATAAGCTCTTAAAATATCGCTTGCAAAAATAGCAGCTTCTTCCCCTCCGGTTCCCGCTCGAATTTCAAGAATAATTGTTTCCATTTCATTTTTTTGAAACTCTTTGAGAATATCTTTGTTTAAATTTTTCAACTTGTCCAGCAATATCTACAAATTTATGTTTTCCGGTATAAAACGGGTGACAATTAGAACATATTTCAATCTCCATCTCTTTAACAGTAGAACCAACGGTATAAACAGCTCCGCAAGCGCATTTAATCTTTGCCTCTGGATAATAAGTAGGATGTATATCTTTTTTCATAGTTTCAAAATACTAACATAAAGTTCTTAAAAAATCAAATATTAATTAATAAAAAAGTGATAATTATAATTAAAGCTTGATAAATTTTAAGTTACCGATGACGAATGTTACTAACTATCTTTAATTAGGTAAAGCAGATGAATTAAGAATTTAACAATTTGAAATTTGAAAAACAACTATCATTTAAATACTTTATAGTCTTTAAAATATCTCTGCTAAATTCAATTTCTGCACCTCTTCAGCGATAATTTGAGATAACTCCATTACTTGATCACCATAAAAACTATATTGTGGTTTTTTCCAATTTGAACCAGAAAAATATATTTGCGCCGCTCGCCATTCAGCTTCCCAAGTTTGCGCATCTGCCCCATTTGCCACAAGTTTGATTGCAGCGGCAGCGAAAGCATCATCTAAATCCCAGGGCGAAGGAGGATTATGGCCTGTAATTTCAGAAATTTTACTTTCATACTGCAACCAAGTACTGGGTAAAAATTGAGCAGGTCCCATAGCGCCACCCCATCCATAGTTTGGCTTAGCAGAAACTGGCATTAAATCAGGATTTAAATTTAATTTAGCAGTGACTATTTTAAAAGCTTCCCGCTCTTTGGGACTCATATCTTTTCTCCAATTTCCACCTCCAACATTGGCACCCCAATCAGATTCTTTTTTTAAAACAGCCATTAGAAATTCTGGTCTAATACTTGTTTTTTGAGCTACCTTTTTGGCACGACGATAAGCTTCGTCTAAACTCATACTTGAGGCAAGTCCCTGTAACATATAAATTCGTTCACGAATTTCCGCTATAGCTTTTTCGGTTTGAATTTTCTTTTGAGATAAAGCGTTTTCTTTTTGTTTTCCTTGTTCAATTATTGCTTCCTTTTGAGTCATCTTATTTGTTAAAGTTCTCCTTTGAATTTGTTGCAAATTTTTTAACTTTAATTGTTCGGCTTTTTGATTTTCTAAATTTTCCTTTTCCTTATCTAAATCCTCTTTAATTATTTTGATGTCATTAATATTAGTTTGAAGAGATTCTTGAAAAAAGTTTAATGATTGAACTTGATTAAAAAAACTACTGAATCGATTTTCTCTTAAAAATATCTCTAAAAAAGAAACTTTTCCTTTTTCATAAAGACTTCTTAAAAAAGCTGATAAATACTGTCTCTTTTTGTCTAATTTTTTTTCAAGTTGCTGAATTTTCTTATCTAATTCATTGATTTGATTTTCAGTCTCTTGAATAGCAACTCCAGTTGCTTCCATTTGTTTTTCAATTTTCTTAATTTCAAATTCTATTATTTTAATTTCGTCCTGTAAAGTTTTTCTTTCCTGAGCTATTTTTTGAATGTTTAATCTGAAAATTTCAATTTCTTTTTCTAAATCAGATAACTGTTTTTTATAAATGTTGGATAAATCTTTAGTACTAATACCAATAACTGGAAGAGTTACAAAATTAAAGTAAAAAGCGATGATAAGCAAAAATAAGACAGTTTTTATTTCTGTTTTTATCATATAAATTCATTATATCAAAATAATCCCATTTATCAAATGGGATTATTTTATCCTAAAAAACAGCTTTCATAAATTTAGAAAATATCTAAATAAAATTTTTATGACCCTTATTTAACAGATCCTGTTGAAAAATTAGTAGTATCAGTTTTTGTTGTCGGTGAACCAGTTGGGCCTGAAACATCAGAAGCAGAAACAGTGGCTTCGCTGGCTTGTTTGACTTCTTCTTGACGAGGAGGAACAATAGAAGCAATAACTGTTTCTATATTTTGCACAGGAG
Organism: bacterium; assembly: GCA_037443185.1. Taxonomy (GTDB): domain Bacteria; phylum Patescibacteriota; class Minisyncoccia; order 2-01-FULL-47-10; family JBBIMT01; genus JBBIMT01. The sequence goes on from JBBIOV010000002.1 coordinate 81,866, forward strand.
TTACTCCTTTAGGAAAAGTAATATCTTTAATTTTAATCTCATCATTAATTTTAGTTAATGTAGAAATATCAGCAGTTAATTTTTTTGGAATGATATCAGCTTGACATCTAACTTCAACTTCTCTTGTATTGATGATAAAAATACCTCCTAAATTTTTAACTGCTGGCGCTATCCCCACAAATTCAACTGGCACCTTAACATTTATTTCTTTACCTCTTTTAAACGCATAAAAATCAACATGAATAGGCATTCCAGTTAACGGATGATATTGTAAATCATGTATTAAAGCCTCTTTTTTCGTATCTTCAAATTGAATCTCAATCACTTGCGTTTCTCCAGCTTCTTGAAATACACGAGAAAAATCTGAGGCCTTTAAACAAAAGGCGATATTTTTCACTTGAGAACCATACAAAATAGCGTTAATTAACCCTTTTTTAAGGGCTTTTTTTTGCTTTGGTATCGCTTTGATTGTTATTTTATTTGATTTTGGCATAAAGATGATAAGTTAAAACATCATCGGGAGTTAATTGTTCAATTTTATCAAGCCTTTTAAAATCTTGCTTAGTTAAATCCGTTAATATTCCAAAGCTTGTAATATGGGGATGTAAAATATTGCTTATTCCTATAATCGAAGAGCTTTTGCATTTTGGACAATCAATATGAAAATATACATTAAACTCATTTTCATTAATGATATAAGCGTTAGATTCATCAAGCTCAAGCTTGCAAACCATACAAGTTCCCAATATCCGGAAATTAAATTTACTGAATTTTTTTCTTTTTTTCATCATAGTATGATTATATTAAATAAAAAAATTTAAAAGTCAACTTTGCTAATTTAGTTTAAAAAACTGAATTTTCTATTCAAAAAGTAAGTAAAATAAATTAGCTAAAATAATAACATCTGGCATTTAAAGTTCAACTTTTAAAATAAATAAAGATAATACTTTGAAAAAATTATTTTGACTTAAGTTATATTTTCTAAACGCCTTTTAAAGGATTTAAAGATTTTTGATATGCTTTATTTTTTTAACGAATTCTCCTTTTCCAAATAAATCTATTGCTTTAGGTGATAAAAAAATTCCTCTCCCACCTTCAGCGAAAAAATCTTTTATTATAGTTAAAGCTTCTTCTTGTTTTTCTATATTATCGAAAGTGACTTCTGATAAAAATATAGAAAAATTTGGCGCCATTTTCGCGATAATATCAAAGTGATATCTCGTTTCAGGCCAAGGAATAACTGCGGCATCAGCGCCTATTTCCATAGCTGCTCTTACCCCATAAGCAAAACGTAAAGTCTCGTTATGATGCCAAAATGTTGAAGATGCAAATACTTGAGGCCAGACGAAAACTTTTTTAAAATATTTAGCCGCTGTAAAAATTACTTGAGACAAATCTTTTAAAGATTGCGGCTCTTTTTTTGTCCCAAGATACAAATTAAATCCAATCGCTCCTGTGAGACTATCTTTTACAATATTATCTAAAGAGGAAACAAGCGGGGCATATTTTATATTTTCTTTAAAAGATAAAGAAGTAATGCCGTTAACTTTAACAATAGTTGAGACTTTTTTTGTCTTAAGAAGCGACTTAGATTGATAAAATATCCCAGGCATCAAGGAAATACCATCAAAACTTTCTTTATCCGCAAATAAAATCATTTGTGATGGATCGGCTGTTTCTTCAGTTAAATCAAAAGGGCCATTTAAAAATCCTACATCGTAGGCTAAAAATATTGCTTTTTTGTTTTTTATTTTTTGCATTTTTATTTAAACGACTTTCTTAAGTTTTTTATGATACATAATACTTAATTTTAAATTTGTATTACTCCCCTGTCGAAATTTTCAACAATTAAGTCCTCTAATTTTTTTTCTGGCTCGATAAATCCTTTAAAAATGCGATTCCATAATGATTCTTGATGATGATAAATATATTTAGCTATTGTTTCCCTTTTTACTAATGCGATTGAAGAATCAACTAAATTAAAGCTTACAAGTTTTTCTTCTTTAGTAGCTTTTTTGAAAAAATCACCGATGTAATGTAGCTTTGCCCAAAATTCTAAATCTTCTAATGAATTATCTCTTGCAAAATTGCTTAAATATTCATTTGCGTGATCCCAATGAATTGTTTCAGAATTAACATGAGGCTGAAAAAGACGTGGGTCATTGGGATTATCTTTGGCTAAATATCTTTGAACTATCAGCCATTGTATTTTATGATTAGTAAAAGGCAAAACTTCAGAAACATCACCTCTTAATAAGCTAATTAATTTTTCATTAAAGTTAGCTTCATCTTTTGAATACATTGAGATAAGCCGAGAATAAAATTGAACTTCATAAAAATAATGCAAAAGTAAACTAAAAACGACTAAAGTTTCTCCTGGCGTATTAATAGGAAGTGGAATGATAAATATAATCCCAAGTTCTTTTAAATGTGACACATTATGATATTTTTTTTCGATAAATTTTTCCGCAATTTTCAACCATTTTGGAGCTAAAACTATAACTGACGCCTCTCTTTGTTCGAAATCGCTTGGTTTTAAACTTTTATACTGGGGCAAAAAAATATTATTCATCCACTCTCGTGTTTCAACAAATCTTAAAGCCGCAAAAATTTCCCGCCAATCCTCTGTATTAAGAAGTTGCTGGACATTATTACAACTGCAAGCATGCATAATATGTGGAGGAGGAGTTTTGAATAAAAGCTCTAACGCTTTTTCTTTTTTTAGAAAAAAGCCTTTTTTGTGATTACCGTACTTACGAGCAGTATCAATCATTTTTTTGTATTTTTTCGCTGAAGTTAAATCAGGCTCATCAAAAAAATGATACAAAACATGATCGTCTCCAATTAATTTATCGTAAATTCTCTGCTGAATTTCTTCATAACTGCCATTTTGGATGTGCAACATTTCAAAAGTTTTTTGAATCATTGCTTGGTTTTCTTGAACGATATTTTCGATAACATTTTTCTTTCCTGTTATTTCTTCCATTTTCTTAATCGTCCTTTCAAGTATCTCTTGGTTAGTGTGTAAAATTTTTGCGATATTGTTAAGCATTTTTTATGTAAAATTAAAAATTATAAATATAATTATTAAGTAAAAATCTTATATTGTTAAAAATTGTTAAAAAAAGAAGTTGTTTAGTGGAAAAAATCTTTTTATATTATGTCATCTTTGATAGAAGGCGCATAACTGGCTCTAATTATATTATTTCTTCCAAAAACATATAATAACCCCTTACTGCCATCATTCCCGGAGCCATATTCAATAGCCTTTTCTCCGTTTGATAATGATATTTCATCAACCCAATTATAACCAATCAACATATCACGGTAAAATTTAACCATTGATTGAAGTTCAAATTTTAATGAATTTAAATCAGGGAAATATTTAAAAAGCTCCGAAAAATCGGCAAATATTATTTTACTAATATTCTTGGCGTTATTTAAGCCCTGGATGTAAAATATAAAAGATCCATTAATATTTTCATCGGATGAAAACTTGTAGAATATTAGATCTGGTTCTTTATTTGTGATGATCTCTTTTGTAATAAACTTTGAAGAACAAGAAGTCCAATAATTAGGATATCTTACCTCAAAACCGTATTTTTCATTGTGATAAGTTTTCCATCCTTCAATTTCACTTAAACTTGAATTTGCATCAACTATCGAGCTCGAACCTCGATAGTTGGAAATTGTTGAAATTTGTCTTGTTAAGTTATTAATTGTTTCTTGTTGTTGGATTAAAATTTTGTATTGTTCAGAAATAAAAAGATAGACAAAAAATGAGCCAAACGCGGCAATAATCAAAAGAATTATTAAAATAATGTGTTCTAATTTATGTTGAAGCATTATAAAATTTTCTTTTAATTTTAAATGCGTTTATATTATTTTAGCATATAAAATTAAAAAAACAAAATAATAAATAAATTCTTTACTTAATCAAATAAACCTTGTTGAAATTATATCAGACTTTCTTTAATTTCAATATGCTTCCATCTATAGTGCATTAAATCTTTTAAAGTTAAAAGTCCTGCTTTAGCACCAACGTTCTCTAAAACAGAAGTTGAATTTGCTGAAGCAATTCTAATTGCTTCTTTTATATCGCTATGCGAAAGCAAATAACCCGCTAGAAAACCAGACCCAAATGCATCACCAGCGCCAGTCCTATCGATTACTTCTTTTTCTTTAAATATTCCTGCCTGATAAAGTTTATATCCATCTAATATCATTACCCCTTCTGGTCCCTGAGTCATTACAATAATTGCGTCAGTAAAATTGCGAATTTTCTTAACAATGTCTTTATGATGGTGTAAACTAACACCAGTAAATGAAACCATCTCTTCTTCATTCATAATCAAAATTGATATATTTTTTAACAAATGACTAAATCTTTTATAACCATAAACCAGTTCCCGCGACCCAGGATTAAAAGCGATATGAATATTATGAATTTTAGCAAAATTCACTAAATCTTCCAGCAATTTTATATTACCGCCAAGAGAAGAAATATAAAACCACTCAGCTTGAAAATTATGCCAAGGAATTTGACTACTTAAAAACTTTTCTGAAGCGCCGCGATGAGTTAAAATTGATCGTTCTCCAGTGGGGGCAACTAATATAATCGAAAAACCTGTCTTTTCCTTTTTATCTTCTTCAACAAAAGCAGTAGAAACTTTTTCCTTATGAAGCGATTGTAAAATATCTTTACCCCAAGCGTCAAAGCCAACTCTAACTAAAGTTGCTGTTTTTAATCCTTTTCGTGCAAATGATACAGCTGTATTAGTCCCCCCACCTCCTGACTCAAAGGTAACATCTCTGATTTCTATTTTCGAGCCAAGAGGCACACATTCTGCCTGTCTGAAACTATATTTTCCAATTTTTTCAACGCTAAAATCTTTACTTCGTAAAAAAATATCCATCGTCGCGGCACCAATTGTAATAATATCAAAGCGCATCTATTTTTACGACATCGTAAGTCCTTATATACTTATGAGATCAAAAAATTTTTTATCTGTTCACTAAGTTTATTAACTGACAAACCAAAATTTTCATATAATTCTCCAGGTTCTCCGGATTCACCAAAACGATCATTAATTCCAATTATTTTCATTTTAACAGGAAATTCTTGGGATAATAGTTCAGCTACTGCACCTCCCAGTCCACCATTTACTTGATGTTCTTCTATTGTAATTATTCTCTTTGTTTCTTGGGCGCAATTAATAATTATCTCTTTATCAAGCGGTTTTATAGTATGGCAATTTAAAACTTTTATGGAAACATCTTTGCCTTCTTTTGATAATTTTTTTTCAGCCTCGTAAGAAGCAAGTATTGCGTTGTATAATATTGGCCCTGAAGAAATTATTGTTAAATCTTTACCTTCCTTAAATATCTCGGCTTTACCAATCTTAAAGGGAGTATCTTCTTTTGTAAAAACCGGAGAATTAAATCGAGCAAGACGAATATAAAAAGGTTTATTAATAGAGGCTGCCGCGACTGTTGCTTTTTGAGCTTCAATTGAATCACAAGGATTTACTACTATTATATTAGGAATAACGCGCATAATAGCAATATCCTCTATTGCCTGATGAGTAGCGCCATCAGGACCAACAGACACTCCAGCATGCGCTCCAGCTATCTTAACTGGCTGATTATTATAACAAATTGTTGTGCGAATTTGTTCCCAATTTCTTCCGGGAGAAAACATAGCGTAAGAAGAAATAAAAGGAATTTTACCACAGGCAGCAAGCCCAGAAGCCACAAGAGCCATATTTTGTTCTGCAACTCCTAATTCCAAAAATCTATCAGGAAACTTCTCTTTAAACCATAAAGAACGGGTACTTTCTGATAAATCAGCGCAAAGCACCACCACATTTTTATTTTTTTCTCCAAGCTCAACTAAACCTTTACCGTATCCGTCACGAGTTGCTTGAAGTTCTAATTTCGAAATGTCTAAAAAATTTTCTTGAAGCATTTTTAATATATTATTTATCAATTTTAAATTTCTCCCACTCCCTTTGGAAAAACCAAAGCAAACCAGAGACACTGAAAATGACGATGATAATAACAAGATAAACACCAAGTCGATCATAAAGACTAATCACATATCTTCCGGCTTCAAATAAAAACCTTATCATTATAATCAATGAACCAATAAAATATGGCAAAACTAAAACAAAACTGAGTGTTCCCTTTTGTTTAAAGCGGTTAAATACAATTGAAGCGATAATCAGTAAAGGTATAGCGTATGCGCCATGAATAAATATTAAATTTGCATTAAGAAGTGGCCCAAATTGCTGTGTTTCAATCAGTTTACCTAAATCGCGCCAAACAGCCGACATTAACATTGTAGCCGCTATTGTTAAAATAATAGTAAAAACAATCGTTAATGGCGAGATTTTGCCTTCGTAAACTTTAAAAAAAGACACGCGTCGAGAAATAAATTCCCAAATCACAAATATAATAAGCGCCAAAAAAGACCAACCAATTAAAATTCCTAAGTCCTCCATAATCTGAAATGTTGAATGTAAAATTATAAAGTTAATAAATGATAACAATTAATATATCTACATTTTTTCATTCACTTTTTAAATATTTACCACCAACGTGCACCTGCAGAATAAACAGACCAAGCGGCGTTATAATTGGAGCAGCCTCGCGCTGGGTCAATATATTTTTCAAAACCTGATACATTACAAAGTTCCTCGCCTAAATATAATACAATAAATTTATAATCTTTTCCATCTGAAGCGTAACCATATTGAGGACCGCCACCATAGTATCTAGAATCTTTATTCAAACGACAATAATTACTCGGATCATTTGGCAAATCAAAATTCACATCAGGTATATACTGCGTATGGGTACACTCTGAAAAAAAAATAGCTTCATGAAGTACAGGAAAGCCTTGAGATGTTTCGCGATATATCGACTGATTATCAGTCATGACTTTTAAATGAGTAATAGGATAATTGCCTTTTTCGTTTTTATATTTTTCCAGTTCCGTTTTTATAAACTTTAAATCTTCAGCCCGTTTTTGTGCCCGTGAAAATTTTTGACTTTGATCCATTTTATAAACTCCAAAAATTCCTCCTACCCCAATGACTAAAGCTAAAATTCCGATAAAAATATCTTTTTTCATACTTTTTTTATTTTTCTACTTTTACGACTAATTTTGATGTTTATTGACGCTATGTTTAATACTTTTTATAACTTTTTGTGTTAATACTATAAAGACAATCTGCGACACTGTTTATATCTATATCTCATAGTTCTGAAAACCTTTGACCACAACATTTAAATAGCAGCGACCAAAAGTAGTAGTGTGGAAAAATAAATCCAGCTTTTCCTTTATCTATCATTTCAACTAATTTATTAATAAACTTTTTCTTTTTTTTGTTTATATATATTGTTCTAGATTTATAAATTTATTTTTAATGAAAAAAGGAAGATATAAAAAACCAAAAACAAAACCATAATCATATTTACTATTGATTTTTCACCTTTCTTAAATTCTATGTTGCATTAGTTCTATATACGAAAATTTTATTTTATTCAACATCTAATGTCAAGAAGTAGTCATTTTTTAATAACTGTAAAATTGTCAATTCGTAATTCCCCATTTATAATTCACTATTTATAATCACTCATGCTCGCTTTTTATTCTTCCATCGAGTGTTCTTAATTGCTTAAGAGCCGTTTGCGCTTCTTCTTTATTCGGCGGCTTGCCGTGCCATTCAAATTTATTTTCCATAAAATCTACTCCTTTACCAGGAATAGTATGTGCTATGATTACCGTTGGTTTCTCATATACTGCTTTTGCGTGATTGCACGTATCTATGATTTCCCTAAAATTATGTCCATCAATATGCAAGATATGCCAATTAAAAGCTTTATATTTTTCTTCAAGTGGCTCAAGCGGCATCACATCTTCAGTATAGCCATCAATTTGAATATTATTTCTATCAATTATGCCTGTTAAATTACTTAATTTATATTTCCCAGCAAACATTACAGACTCCCAAAGCGATCCTTCATTATGTTCCCCATCCGACATTAAACAATAAACCCGGTATTTTTTATTATCCATTCTCCCAGCAATTGCCATACCACACGCTTGCCCCAATCCACATCCCAGCGGTCCACTACTTGTTTCAATACCAGGCAAAGACTCACGATGGGGGTGACCTTGAAGCCGAGTACCAATTTTTCGTAAAGTTTTTAGTTCTTCTCGTGGGAAAAATCCAGCATGAGATAAAGTCGCATAATATACAGGACAAATATGTCCATTGGAAAGAACTAATCTATCGCGTTCCTCCCAATAAGGATTTTTAGGGTCGTAATTCAAAATATAAAAATAAAGCGCTGTAAAAATATCTGCCATTCCTAAAGGTCCAGCAGAATGCCCTGAACCTGCCGCAAGTAGCATTTCAATAATATCTTTTCTAATTTCGTTTGCTTTAGTCTTAAGTTGTTCTTCGGTATAATAAAAAGGATTTGGCATAAAAATATCTTTAAATTAAAATATGAAAAAAATTTAGGATTTACTTATATTATTTATCTACTCTTCAATATACTAATTATAAATTTAAAATCAAAAGAAGGAAGTTAAACAATGCGTGAAAGTTTGTTAAAAGATTTTTTTAAAATTATTTAAAATTATTAAAATTGTTTATTTTAGGGTTTATGATAAATCATTATCAATAAAAAAATTGTGATTATAAAGAAGATAATTTTAAATATCATAAGGGATATGGGATTTTCTTGCAGTGGAAATTTGGAGATGATAACGCGTACAATTAAAAATATTCCTATTAAAACGAATATAATACCTATAATAAGAACTGAAGGCTGGAATTCAGTCATACAATGAAAGATGAAGCAATGCGGAAATGCGAAACTAATCATCCCAAAACCAACGTAAATTGTTTCTAATCCCAACAAGATACTGAATAACTTAGCAATATTTTGCCATCTATCTTTGGGAGATGGATTATTGATAAATCTGAAAAGAAAGATACTCAATATCGTTATTATCGCTCCATAAAAGAAATTATAAGGCACAAAATCATTATCACACATTTGAAAATGCTGCCAACCTAAAAAACGTAATCCTTCGCAATTGTTAAAAGGCAAGGTCAAGATAATTGCTAAAAGACCATGAATAAAAAATCCTAAAAATATGATATATAATAAAATTTTTTCAATTTTGAACCAAATTTCTTTTAGGGACATATAATTTTTTGGAGATTTTTATAGGCGTTGACAGGATCTTGCGACTTGTAAATTCCAGAGCCGATTCCAAAAATTTGAGCGCCGGCATTTTTAACTTTTAAAATAGTCTTTTCATTTATCCCTCCATCAATACTTATTTTAACATGAGGGAATTTATTTTTCAAATTGTGCACCTTATCTATAACTTCAGGGATAAAGTGATTACCTTGAAAACCAGGATGAACAGATAAAAAATGAACGCGAAAAATATTTTTCATTAAATACGGTTCAATTAAATTAATTTTTGTTTCTGGGTTTAAGGCAATCACCGGTTCTGCACCGGCTTTTTTTATTAAATTTGCAAGATTATTTACTGCAAATTCACGCAATTTCCATTTAATATTTAAAAAGCTTTCAATATGAAAAATAATGACGGATGCTCCGCCATCAATCCATCTTTTATAATGATTATGAGGACGAGATACCATTAAATGTGCCTCAAATGATATCTTAGGACTTACGAAGTCCCAAATTGGGACTTCGTAAGTCCCGAAAATTTCTTTCATCCTTTCTCCTTCTAAAAATGTTTCATTTGGAACAAAAATCCCGTCAGCGACATCAATATGAAAAAAATGCGTCTCCGTTGCAAGCAAAGCGATTTTTCTTTTTATTTCCCCAAAATCTTTTTCCAATATTGCGGGGATAATCATTTTTGTTTACCAAGGCCCGACCTCCAAATGGAGATCGGGCCTTGTGGATAGGTCTAATAAATCATAACTCCTCCAACTTTTCTCTTCTTCTTTTATATTTTTCATCTCGTAGAAGTTTTTTTGTATTTAACCATATTTTTACAATCTCTTCCGCTTCTTTTTCTGTTAAAAAATCAGAAGGTAAAGATAAAACATTTTCTCCGTAATATTTTCGATGATCGGCTAATTCTTTGCGCCATATTAAAGAAGATTTTACTCCTTTGATTTTGTTAGCAACAATATCAACGCCAATGCCCGAACCACAAATTAAAATGCCACGGTTTTCATTTGGTTTCTCCGCTACTTTTTTGGCAACTGCCAAAGCAAAATCATTATAATCATCTTCCGGATTAAAAGAAAAAGCACCACAATCTTCAAAATTAATCCCCCACTCTCTTAGACGCTCTTTTAAAAATTCCTTTAATTTAAATCCCCTATGATCAGCTCCTAGGTAAAGCATAATCATTAAAAAATTGGCTCAGCCCCGATAGTTGTGTCCGGAGTCAAACCTCAATAATCAAAAAACACTCGAAAAACATAGGAAGCAATTGGATAGATTATTGAGCAGCCATAAATTTTTAAATTTTTCAAAAAATTTTTAAGTAAAAAATTGCCTGCAATTTAGAATTATTTTTAAATATTTTTTCTTCTTTAAACTAACTTTCTTAATAAATAAAAATTGTCTTTAAATTATAAAATTTAAAAAAAATTTATCTAACTACACACTTCGCTCCAATTTACCCACTCTTATTGAATGCTCTACTAAACTTGTTGTATATCCCCATTCGTTGTCATACCAAGAAAAAACTTTTACCATATCACCAGCCGTTACTTTAGTTAAAGTTAAATCAATAATAGCTGGATATGGCTCCCCAATAATATCTGAAGACACAAGAGGTTCTTCTGATACTTTTATAATATTTTTCCATCTTTCGGATTGAGCAGCTTTTTTAAAGATTTCGTTTATCTCTTCTTTTGTTACATTTCTTTTAGCAATGAAGGTCAAATCAACTATTGAACCGGTAATTACTGGAACGCGCATTGAAATTGCATCGAAAATACCAATAAACTCAGGCATTGATTTAAAAACCGCGTCAGCCGCGCCAGTATGGGAAGGAACTATATTTTGAGCCGCTGCCCTCCCACGTAAAAAATCCCCTTTCTTTCCAGGTCCATCAACCAAAGATTGTGTTGTTGTATAACCATGCACAGTTGTCATCATTGCTTTAATTACTCCTGGATTTTCAGTCATTATAGCCAATAGAGGCGTAACAGCGTTTGTTGTACAAGAAGCATCAGAAGTAATTTTGGAAAGATTTCGATTAAATTTATCGTCATTGGTTCCAATTAATAGATGTTCAACATCTCCTTTGGCCGGGGCTGAAATCACCACTCTTTTTGCACCTGCTTCAAGATGCAATGATGCTCCTGGATAATCAGTGAAAAAACCTGTGCTTTCTATAACAACATCAATATCAAGTTCCTTCCAAGGCAAATTTCTTGGATCTTTTTCCTGAAACATTAAAATCCCTTTCCCTTCCACAATTAATTTCCCCTTGGCTTCAATTTTGTTAAAAGGAATATTTTCTAATCTATACTGAATATCCTTTTTATATCTTCCATAAACAGTATCGTACTTAAGCAAATAAGCCATATTCTCTAAATCTCCCAAATCATTAAAAGCCACAATCTCAATCTCTTCTCTTTCAAAAGCCTGTTTGAAATAATTTCGGCCTATACGGCCAAACCCATTTATTGCGACGCGAATTTTGTTCATAATAAAAATTATTAAATTATTATTTTACCTTTAAATTTATTTTCAAAATAAATTTTCTTATTTTATTTATTTATTTTACCATAATTCTCTAAATTTTTCCTCAAAAAAGCATTCCATCTTTCAAGAGAAACATTTATTTTTTTATCTGGGTTAAAAACACTTTGCGCATCGAAAATCTCTTTAACTTTTCTAAATAACTTTAACATTTCTTCAGAATAGAAAATATCCAAAAACGGCGCACATTGAATGCCATCACCATGCTCCCCAGAGGCTACACCTTTTAAAAAAGCTACTAAAGAATAAACGTCGTGCGAAAGTAAAGCAAGTTTTTTAAAATCGTCTTCGCTTTTAGTATTAATAATCGGACGAATATGAAGATTGCCGTCACCGGCATGCCCCCAAACAGAAAAAGTAAAATTATATTTTTCGAAGATTTCTTCAAGTTCTGTCAAATATCTAGGCAAAAATTCAGGTGCGACAGCCGCATCAAATTCTAAAGGCACAGCACGAATATCTCCTTCCATTTGATTTATAACATGCGCTGCCGATGTTCTTAATTTCCAAAGTTCATTCTCTTTTGGGGGTTCTAAAGCTTGATTGGTATCGTAAGCATAATTTTTCATTACATCATGGGCTTTTATTAAATAATCCAACACCTCATCTCGTGATTGTCCTTCAAATTCAGCGTATAAAATGATTTTAGGTAATTTTTCTGGTAAATCTTTTGTAAGTTCAGGATTAATTTTTCTGATGATTTTTTCAATATGTTCATCCACCATTTCAAGAGCAGAAGGCTGGAGCTTCAAAAGCGCCAAAACCGCTTCGCTTGCTTTTTGCAAATCGTCAAAATACCCCAAAACAAGCCCTTCTTCAAATGGTTTTTGTCGAATTTCAAAAGTAATTTCAGTAATTAAACCTAATGTCCCTTGACTTGGCGAAAATAAAGGAATTAAAGAAAAATTATCTCCATCGAAGACATTCCATAAATCATATCCCGAAGAAATTTTTGTGGCATTTGGCTTATTTGAGTTTATAATCTCTCGATTTTTTTCTATAAGTTCCTTTATCTGTTTATAGATACTGCCTTCTAAATCGTTTTGAGAAAATTTAGCCGCCAAATCGTTTTTATTTAATTTTTTAACTTCTATTTCTTTGCCATCTGCCAAAATAACTTTCAAAGCCCGAACCCATTTTTTAGTTGTCCCGTATTTGACCGCCTTGGTGCCACCGGCATTGTTGGCGACTACACCCCCCACTGAAGCAAAATCAGCCGAGGCTGGATTTATTGGAATCCATTTACCTGTTTTTAATAATTCTTTTTGTAAAACACCTAAAATAATTCCAGGCTCTACCCTAACGAAATCATCACCGATTTCTAAAATTTTATCCAAATATCCAGAAAATCTAACTATGATTCCTTCGTTAATTGCCCCTCCTGTTAAATCAGTACCTTTGCCGCGAGGAGTGATAGAAATTTTTTCACCTCTTTCTTTTTGTTTTTTTACCCAATTTATTGTCAAAAATAAATCTTCTTTATCTCTTGGCAACAAAATTGCTTGAGGTCTCATTTCAAAAATACTCGCATCATTTTTATAATGATTTAAACTTGCCTCATCCAACAAAATTTCACCTTTAATATTTCTTCTTAATTCGTCGAAATTCAACATAAAATTAAAAATTAATTTATGAAAAATTTATTTTTTTTCAGTTAAAGAAGTTTTTTTATAGCCAATATAAAAGCAGCTAATTTTAATGATACTTTATATTGTTTTTGAATTTCAACTAAATCATCAGCTGCTTTTTTCATCATTTCTCTAATTTCGCTAAGAACTCTCTTTTTATCCCAATGTTCATTTTTTAAATTTTGCTGCCATTCCAAATAACTACCTATTACCCCTCCTGAATTTACCAAAATATCAGGTATAACTAAAACTCTTTTCTTTGATAAGATTTGTTCGGCATTAAAAGTTACAGCGCCGTTTGCCATCTCCAACACAACTTTCGCTTTAATATCATCAACATTATTTTCGTTTATGACATTTTCTAAAGCCGCTGGAATTAAAATATCAACATTTAGTTTCAATAAATCATCGTTAGAAATTTGCCCATTGCCACTATAATCACAAACACTGCCTATACAATAACAATGCGCAATCATTCCTTTTAATCTTCTACATTTTGAAACAAGCGGAATATTTAATCCCGCTTGCGCAAAAACTCCGCCTTTTGAATCAGAAACCGCCACTATTTTATACCCCTTTTCAAACAAAAATTGCGCAATATGCTCACCCACATTTCCAAATCCCTGAATCGCTACAGTTAATATATCAGAATTCAAATTTTGAGAAAATCGTTCTAAAATTACACTACCGCCATAACCGGTCGCTTCATCTCTGCCTTCTGAACCTCCTTTTTCAATAGGTTTTCCTGTAAAAGCAGCTGGCATTGGCTGACCAGCTATGCGCGAATATTCATCTACCATCCAAGCCATAATTTGAGCATTTGTATTTACATCAGGAGCTGGTATATATTTATGAGGACCAATAAAATCAAAAAACTCTCTAACATATTGGCAAGAAAGTTCTTCAAGCTCTTTTTCGCTTAGTTGTTTTGGATCAACCTTGACCCCCCCTTTTGCTCCTCCGAAAGTTAATGAAGCTACCGCATTTTTAAAAGACATTAACATTGCCAGCGCTTTAACTTCTTCTAGATTAGTTTCAGGATGAAACCGAATACCGCCTTTATAGGGACCTAACTTATTATTATGCCAAATAAGATAAGCAGGAAATTTTTTTTCTTTTTTATCATCGCCCTTAATGATAATCTCTTTTTTAAAAATATTTTGCGGTTGTTTCAAGGAAAAGACTACCTCTTTTTTTAAAGAAAGAATTTGAGCCGCACTTTCAATATAACGCTCAACGCTTTGTAAAAATTGATTTATCATTTATAAATTTTTGAAATAAATTTTTAAATCTTCAAAGTGCATTAAAGCTCCTCCAATTTATAGATTGTCATTATTTAATGTAGCAACTTTAAAGAATAAAGTGCACAACGAAATAATAGAAGTGCTAATATTGAAACATTTAAATTTTTATATTTAAGAGTTTTGCTAATCTTGGCTTGTCAAAACCAATAACAATTTGTCCATCAATATCGATTACTGGAACGCCAAATTGACCAGATTTTTCAACCATTTCTTGAGCTTTTAGTTGATCAGCCGCGACATTAAAATCTTCAAAAGGAACGTTGTGTTCTCTTAAGAAATCCTTTGTCATTTCACAATATGGGCAAGTAGGTGTAGAGTAGATTGTGACTTTCATATTTTTTAAAAATTTCTGATTATTAAATACTAATCTTTGAATAACTTTTTAGATTTTATCACAAAAATTTTTTTTTGCAAAATTATTTTATTCTAAATTTCAAAATATCAGCTAAAAGCAAAAGCTGTAAAGAAAAAACTTTGTTTACTGAAGTTGTATTCTTTATACAATTTTGAAAAAAAATAAAAAGCCTCTCCTGGGGGGCTTTTTATAATAATTAAGATTTATGAAGTGGAATAATTTTTCCCTTTTAGTTGCCCTACATATAAAAAAGTTTATCACGCGAACTTTTTCAAAAACGCGAACCCTTAAAGTGGGTCATTCTTTTATAAATCCGTTCTGGAATTTATAAGTCGACCATCTTTACTATAACACCATTTTTAAGCTAAAACGCTTAAAAATTAGTGTATAGAAAGGAGGTGATCCATCCGCAGATTCCCCTACGGAAACCTTGTTACGACTTATGCCCTCTTACTGGTTTTGCCGTGGTTCCCCTTATATGGGGCGCTTCAGGCACCACCAGCTCGCTTGCATTGACGGGCGGTGAGTACAAGACCCGAGAACGTATTCAACGCACTGTGGCTGACGCGCGTTTACTACCGATTCCGACTTCATGAGGTCGAGTTGCAGACCTCAATCCGAACTGAGCGACGGTTTGGTGGGATTTGCTCCGCCTTACGGCTTCGCGACCCATTGTCCGTCGCATTGTAGCGCCTGTGCCGCCCAAGGCATAAGGGCCATGTTGACTTGACGTCATCCCCTCCTTCCTCCCACTTAAGGCGGGCAGTCCCCTGTAACACTTTGTAATACAGGGCAGGGGTTATGTTCGTTACCGGACTGAACCGAACACCTCAAGGCACGAACTGACGACAGCCATGCAGCACCTGTTCCAGCCTTCTTGCGAATTTCTCCTGTTTCCAGGAGATAGGACGCTGGAATGTCAAGCCTTGGTAAGGTTCTTCGCTTGTTGTCGAATTAAGCCAGACGCTCCACCGGTTGTACGGGTCCCCGTCTATTCCTTTGAGTTTTAGCCTTGCGGCCGTACTACCCAGGCGGAAGGCTTAACGCGTTAGCTTCGCCACCGAAAGGGTCGACACTTCCGACAGCTAGCCTTCATCGTTGAGGGCGTGGATTACACGGGTATCTAATCCGTTTTACTCCCCACGCTTTCGTCCCTCAGCGTCAGAACTATCCCAGCAAGCTGCCTTCGCCTTTGGCGTTCCCCACGGGATCAACGGATTTCATCCCTACTCCGTGAGTTCCGCTTGCCTCTGATAGTCTCAAGCTTTTAAGTATCTCTTGCATTTTTCGCGTTGAGCGCGAATCTTTAACAAGAGACTTTAAAAGCCGCCTACGGACCCTTTACGCCCAGTAAATCCGGATAACGCTTGGGGCCTCTGTCTTACCGCTCCTGCTGGCACAGAGTTAGGAGCCCCTTATTCTCCTGCTACACTCAATCCGCCAAAGACGGACTTGTTCGCAGGCAAAAGCCGTTTACACTCAAATGAGCTTCTTCCGGCACGCGGCGTCGCTCCCTCAGGCTTTCGCCCATTGGGGAAGATTCTCGACTGCAGCCGTCCGTAGACGTGTGGGCAGTGTCTCAGTCCCACTGGTGGGGAACACCCTCTCAGGCCCCCTACCCGTCATCGCCTTGGTAGGCCATTACCCTACCAACTAGCTGATAGGCCGCACGCCCCTCTCAAACCGCCGGAGCTTTACACTGTTTACACAGTGACTATCAGGTATTAGCCTTGCTTTCGCGAGGTTATCCCCGAGTTTGATGTAGGTTACGTACGTGTTACTACCCCGTTTGCCGCTAACATAATCACCAACAATCAATTACCAAACTTCAATTGAGTTAATTTTTAGAATATACGAAATTTCGTAAATAAAGGCAGAAACTGGAAGTTGGTGATTATGTCCGCTCGACTTGCATGCCTTATCCACGCCGCCAGCGTTCATCCTGAGCCAGGATCAAACTCTTGATAAAAGAAATATGTAGGGCAACTAAAAAGAAAAAAAGTTATCTCGTTAACTTGATATCTTGTTAGCTTGATTTAATTGTTAAAGGGCCAAAAACTAAAATTACCTTTTTAGAACCCTTAGAGGTACTATCATTCTAGTCAGAAAATTTTTAATGTCAATAGGAGGTCCGACCTCCACCCCGAACGGTTTTAAAAAAATTAAATAAATCTTTTATCTATTTATATTTTTTTATATATCATAGTGAAAATATAATGTTTTAGATAAAAAGATGACATCTTAATCAACTTTTAAAAAAATTTAGCAAGATGATTGGTAAAAAATCCGATTACAATAGATGTAAATACTAATATGGTAGTTGCAGTTATCGAATTTATATCAAATAACTTAAAGAAAACCCATATTAAAAAGCATAATGTGTTAGATATATCTCGTAATTGATTGATATTAAAAAATTGAATAAACTAACTTTTTTTACATACTCTCCAAGCTTTAAAAATGATAAAAGCATTAAAGCAATTGAAACGCAAAAAATTAAATAAAAAAGATATCCTTTAATAGGAATGTTGTTGATTTTAATTACGCTCAAAAACGATATTAAAGTTAAAGCAAGGAAAATAAATAAAGTCCAGCAAGATGGTGCTTGAAATTTGATATTTTTATAATAATTAGCAAGCATATTCCCAAAGAAAAAAGGAAAATTCCGTCAGTTACAGGTTTGGTTTGAGGTAAAATGCGGTCAAAAAATAAATAAGAGAAAATGCTAAATAAAAACATTAAAATTAAAAATAATCCCGGTTTAATTTTTTTTGACAGTATAAATAACATTGGGAATATCAGATAAAGCTGAACAATAACACCCATAAACCATAAGGGCGCGGAAATACCAAAAAGATATTTCTTAAAAAAATTGTGGATTAAAAAAAATATGCGAAAAAAGATCATTTAAACTGATTTTAATAGGATAAAGACCAATCAAAGAACCTATGCAAAAAACAAAAACAATAAAATAGTATGACGGCAGTATTTTTTATTAGTCTTGTTTTAATAAATTCAAAATAATCAATTTTTTTATTAAATAAAAGCGCAAGACCAAACCCAGAAGCGATATAAAAAATATAAACACCAATACCACCAAGATTGAAAATATAAAGAAATAAAAATTGAATAAAATCATTATTAAAAGAATAGAAATAATCAAAAGCGCCCCATCTATCTTTTCCTGGAATGCCATTATACTTTATATCTACAATATGCGCTAAAACTATCCAAAGCATCGCCAAAATCTTTATTGTGTCAAGACCGATAATTCTTTGGTGCTTATTTTTAATAAATTTATTTCTATTTTAAATAAAACTTTAAAGAAATCAAAATAATTTATTTGATCATCAAAGTCTAACCTATAAATAGCAAAGTCAGACCTTGATAGTTTTTTTTAATTATTCAAATATTTCACGCCAGAAAGGTAAACGAGGCTTGGCTTTTAAAGATTGGTCAGTGTC
>JBBIOV010000003.1:0-88509 GCA_037443185.1 bacterium
TTTCAGAGATCTGATAGCCCATCTATGAGTTCTTTCTAAAGCTGAAGCGGTGTATTCTTTATTATGAAGCGGAGAAGTGCATTCATCAAAAGCAAATATAATATCAGCTCCTAATTTTTGTTGGATTTTAATCGATTTTTCCGGTGTGAGAAAGATTTCTTTACCATCGATGTGGGAGCGAAATTTAACACCTTCTTCAGTAATGATTGCTAATTTATTTTTCTTTTTAGGTGCTTGATTATTTTTTCCTTCTATTTCTTCAGGAAAAATATTAGCAATTTTTCCAACATTATGTTCTATACCCCAACCAAGCGAAAACGCCTGAAAACCTCCGGAATCAGTCATTATAACACCGTTAAAATTCATGAATTTATGCAGCCCACCTTGTTTTTTGATTATTTTTTCGCCAGGTCGCAGATGTAAATGATAAGTATTGGCAAATATAACTTCAACGCCGATTTTTTTTAAATCATCTGGTTCTACTGCGCCTTTAATCACTGCTTGAGTGGCTACTGGTACAAAAGCCGGCGTGTGAATGATTCCATGAGAAGTTTTGATGATACCAATCCGCGCCAATGATTTTTTTGATTTTTCGATAATTTTAAAATGAAACATTGCATTTCCTTTTGTATCTTAATTTAGAGCAATTTATAGATAACTAAAATTTTGCTTTAATAGTTTTTAAGTATTTGGCTGCTTCTAATTTTTTGGGATTATTATCTTTTATAAATGTTTCTTTTACAAATACCCAATTTGTTTTAACCAGTATTCATTTTCCCATTCCCAGAGCTTTTTTGCGCCTAAAAAAGCTTGAAAATCATTTTCCCAATCGCTAAATTCTTTTAATTCTATTTCTCCTTTAAGTTCTGACCAATGATGTTTATTTTCAGGACAAGGATTTGAAATATTATAAGTCCTAATTTTTTTCCTGCCTCCTTTAAATCTTAAAATAGCGCCACATTTTAAACATACTTGATTTTGATCTATTCTTAATATCCATCTGGTTTGTAATTTTTTTATATCTTTTTTTAGGGCATAAAAATAAGCAGAAGTTTGTAAATTATAGTCTCGGTAAATACTTTGCGAAGTTTTAATGTCTAAAATTCCTATTTTGTTATTGATAAAAGCTAATGCATCTATGGTTCCAGCGTAGCGATGTTCTGAATCAAAAATTCTTTTTTCAACAAATTTAGAATAAACTTTGATGTCATTTTTTTTGAAAAAATCATAAAATGATTTGATTGCTGGTTCAATCGATGGATTAATTGAAATTTTTTGTCCTTGTAAAATCTTCTCAACAGTTTCGTGTATTAAGGTTCCTTCTTTAGCAGAAATTTTTTTAATTTCTTCTCCTTGATTAAAATTTTTTAACTCTCCGTAAAATTTATAAAGAGCGGGTTTTGATTTAATTTCGACTATTTTGGTGACTCTCGGATACCAAACACCGTTAATCTCATACCCGCAAACACTTTTAAAATGTTTAGAATCAGCGTAAAACATATTGTAGGTTATTTTCAAGGCCGACCCTTAAAGGTCGGACCTCGATAAAAAAAGTTTATTGTGTCCCCGATTTTTATATTATATTTTTCCACCAGCCCTGCATTTATTTCTAAAACTAAATTGGCTTTTTCCTTGGGAACCACTTGAGCAATATTATTTTCATCAATTGGATAAGGCATATTTTTGGCGATATCAATAATATTATTATCTTTTATAAAAATAATATCAATATTAAATAGCATCCCCTTCATCCAAAAGCTATAGTACCCTTCCTGATCAAAGATAAATAACATACCCTCATTATCTTTTAATTTTTGTTTACCTGATAAACCTTGCTCTTTTTTTTGATTCGATCGTGCGATTTCCGCATTTATTTTGAAAGTCCCAATATTGATGCTGATAAAATCGCTATCATTTAACTTTAACAGGTCGTTATAAGTTAAATTAGTTTTATTTGAGCTAAATTGAACAAACAAGGCAATAACAAAAACAATGACAAAAATAATAACAATAACCGTAAGAATTATGGGTTTTAAAAAATTACGTAAATAAAAAGACTGAAAAGTTATTTGTCGTATCTTATTTATTATATAGATTTTAAACATCATATAGATTATATAGATTATAAAAAATGAAACCTAATATGGAAATCTAATTCGGTAATTGATTCAAGCTCGGTAAAGTTGTTTCTTTATAATACCTTAATTTTTTAAAATATAAAAATTAATAAACAAAGTCCGATTTCTTAAAAAACCGGACTTCTTAATATTATATCTTAATATTATTTACATTATTTTAACTTTTTTAAGTTTTATGATGTTTTTTATATACTAAATAGGCATAAACTCCTAAAGCAATGATAGTTAGTACAATCAAGAAAATTATAAAACCATTTGAACTGTAATTATTTAAATCTTCTTTGCTGGATTTCTCTTGGGTTTGATTAATTTCTTGAGGAATTTGATTTTCTATAGCACAATCAAAAGGACAAATGTTTTCATTTTCATATCGTGTCTGACATATTCCATCGCCACATCTACCTTGTCCCTGGCAATCAGGATCTGCGGTATTGCGACATATTGCTGGACACAAATTATCACTTTGACAAATATAATCTTTTAATTTAGCTTTAGTTAAAATTTTTCCTGCAGGGTTAGTTAATTCTAAAGTCTCGGCATCTTGATGATAAGGTATTCTTATAAATCCATCTATGCGATCAATATCAATCGGTAAATAACCTTTATCAGTGTCAACTTCAGCTTTAAATTCTAAATTAAGTGTTTTTTGTGCAATTATATTATTTTCTAAATCGCGTAATTGAAAAGAGTAGCCTTCCTTGCTTGCTGGATATATCAACTCATCTCCTTGTAAAAGCTTAATGCTATTAAAAGTAGCTTTACCATCTTTAAACACTGTATATTCAATGACAAAAAATCGAGGTAGTGACTGAGCAAGTACTAATGAAAGTGAGACTGTAATAACGAAAAAACAAATTAATAAAATAGCAAGGCGGTATTTAGTATATATTATTTTGTTAAAAAGATTTATCATAATAATAGATTATTTATTGAGACTCAAGGCTTTTTGATGCCTGAAGATTTTTTATTTTATTAAACGGCTTTTTGATATAAACTAAAAAAATGACAGGATTGGCTCTATAACGATTTAACAATTAAATTATTTTATTATTTTTTGAATTTCGTTTTTAATGTGTTCTGCTCCAGCAGGACCATAATGATCTCTGATTAAACAATAACTTAAAATATCAGTTTCTTTACCTGGATCATTACAATCAGAGGCATTAGGACCGGCACAATAATCCACCCCTTTTACTTGACCATAAAGTGGATCCAAAAAAAGTTTTGATGAACAAATATCTTTTCCTTGAACAATTTTTTCCACTAAGATGTGGTACAGTCCAAAAAGATGACCAAGTTCATGAAGGTTGGTATTTCTTTTGGCGTAAAGAGCGTCATAATTTTCGATAGGATAAATCACTGTGTATTGCCCGCCGATTTTATTGCCTTGACCAAAAAAATTGCCTATGAATTTGTTACTTTGTGGCTCATATACTTCTGTCTTGATTGATTTATATTTAATAATCCCAAAAACTTTATCAATTTTACTTTTATCTATAGAAGAAGCGCATTTTACTAGCTGGGCAATACAAGGATTAAACATTGACTGGCTTTCGATGTTTGAGTATTTCGGGCTTGGGCACTTAAGCTGACAATCTTTCGGTTCCATTTTTTGGAAACTGATTTTATCCTTAATCTCACTAAAGGGATACATATTCAAAATTCTTTGTTTAAAAAGATTAGCCTCTTTTTCAAAATTATTTTTATCTTGGCTGGTGTTATTATAGTTTAATGGTACAAAAAGAATATCAAATGAAGCACTACTTAAAGAAGGATTTGAGGGTGAAGTTGGAGGAGTTGTTGGAGGAGTAGGTTGTGAAGGAGTAGATGGTGGAGATGGTGGAGGCGGGGGATTAGTTGGAGATCTTGGAGGTATTGAAGTAGATGGGTTTTGCGGAGATACAGAAATGGAAGAAGTACTACCTTTTGGTGAAGGATCACAAAGTATTACAGTTTGATTTGGCGCTTCACCGCTTATTAGCGGAAAAGAGGATGACGACTCTGAAGGACCTGATGGTTCAGCAGGTTCTGAGGCAGGTAGTTCGGGTTTACCAAAATTAAGATTTTTAATTTCTTTTTGAACGCATTTACCTGATGGATCACAGATTTTTAAAGTGGCAGTTAGCGACCCTTGAGTTTTGTAAATATGAGGTATAGTCCAAGTTTCACAACCTAAATATCGAGTAAATTTTTGTCCGTCCCCAAAATCAATTTCCGCTTCTAAACATTTGTTTGATTGATAACAATCATCGGGATCATAAGCTTTAAAAGAAAATTGAACTATACAGCCTCCAAACTTTAATTGTGAAACTTTGCCTTTTAAAGAAAAAAAATTAATTTGAGGAGGAATATCATTTTGTCGAGCTTTACAATAAGTAGATTGAGCAGAAGCAGAAATTGCCAACATAAATATGGCAAATACCATAATGAAGGCATTAATCATTTTTAAAAGAGTTTTGTTTAGAATCTTTCTTTTATCCATAAAAGTGCCGAAATTGTTCAAAATAAAGAAGGATAATGAGACAAAAATTTAAGATTCATAGATTTAACGAATTGTGGATTATTTGATTTGCGATGAGGCTAAAGATTCACATTCACAATTTTTAACATTTCTTATTGAATTTAAAATTCTAGCTTTTTTATTCATAAATTCCATTTAAACTGTGGCAGTATTTCTATAGTGGGCTCTAAAGGAGAAGGAAGAGAAGGAGGAGGTTTATGTTAACATAAATAAGCTGCTCTTTGACTTTTTTTTGTAAATAGCACGTAAAATAAAATAATAGTTTCTAGACGGAATATGTAGGAAAAGTGGTTATGTATAAAGTCACTGGGGTATTAATGTTGATTATATCATCATCTAAAGAAACCTGCAATTATTTTGGAATGCTAAAGAGTTGAAATTTTACTTCATTTTTTTTCATTAATATTATTAGTAGCACTAATACTTTGAGGAATAATTAAAATATTTCTTTGTTCATTAGGGAACATTTGTATTTTACACCCAATATCTGTGTTTTTGCAGATTAAAGTGAAATCTTTAGCAGGTTGTGAGGGAATTAAAGAGGAAAATTTTGGTTGTGTTTGTTGAGTCGGCATAATATCTAAATTGATTGTTTTTTGGGCAATATCTAATCCGTCATTAGCAAGTAAGACAATTTTATATCTACCCGGAAGATCAGGTATAAAATATGCGGTAAAAGCACCTCGTTTGCTAATAGAAGTTTGACTTCCACGAGGTTTTTCTAAAATAAGCCATTTATTTTCAATAGATTTAGGACGTTTATCAGGATCTTTGCTAAATGAAGTTAATTTAATTACATCGCCAACTTGAAAAATACTTTTATTATTTTCAATTTTAATATCAGCAATAGGCACTTGGTTAATTGTAAAAGTTTTTTTAGTGTAGTTTTTTTTAAAAAGGTTGAGTTTCTACTAAAGTCTACTCCATTCCAGGAATAATTTCAATATTATTATCTGAAAATATAAAAGCTAATTTGCATTCGTAAGTTTTCTGTGCTTCTACCTCAAAAGATAAAAATTTTTTATCTACTTTTATCGAACATCTGTCCATTGCACTACATTTCTTGCCGTTTACAGTTAATTGTTTTTCAAAACAAGAAACTCCTTTGGCAAATACGGCAGTCGAAAAATCATTACCATTCAGTCCATTATTAATATTACCAGGTTTCCAATATATTGTTGGTGGCTATTTATTTATATCAACCGGCGGGCTATCATCTGGACCTCCAACATCTATCCAATCGCTTGGCTCATTTTTTACTTCAACTTCAACTGGTTTTTTTGGTAAAATAAGTACTCCATCAGCCAGTGGTATATTTTCTTGAATAAAATAGATAGAATTTTTTAATTGGAAATCCATTTGTACTTGATACTGATAAGATGCTGTTGGATCAATTGTTGCTGGAGGAGTATCTCCGTATTTTTTGATAAAATCGGCTTTTTGTGGTGATATTTTTACGATTTTAAATTTTACTCCGGTTGGTTTATCAATATATATTTCTTCTTTTCCTGATCTATCAATCTGCTCTTTTGCATTAAAAGAATATCTATATAATTCTTCTTTTCCTGAATTATTTTTATCCAAAAATATCTCAAAAGAAAAATTTTCTTGACCAAATACTAACTTACTAAAGGCTACTATACCAAAAAACATTAAAATAAAAACATTTCTTAAAAACATACCTTTTCTCTTTTTTAAAACAAACGATATAACCGTAATAATTATTAAAATCGTTGATAAAGCCAAAAACCAAAATAATTGTTTTTTCAAAATATCGGCTATAACATGATTATTTTTTAACAAAAAATCATCTGTCAAAACAAACATTTCCACTTATGAAAGAAGCGCTATATTGTCCAGGGCAGTGAAATTATTATTAGAGGAAAAGACGATGTCGAAAAAATTATCCATATAGATGACAAAACAATTATTAAACTCTTCCGTGATATCATCAAACCGATGCAGCTAAATTTAGGCGACAATGTGGTTGTCATAAGAGATTCTGATAAAGAAGGTAAAATAAACGCCAAGTTTATCAGCGTTATCCCAGCATTCCCAACTCGAATGGATAATTCATATCATCTTTTCCTTTTAAAAAATGTTTTAATAAAATTAAATTCATTTTATGAGGATAGAAAAATTTTTTGAACTAAATTATTAAACATAAAATCATCGTTTTAGTTGCACTTGCTCTTTTATGGGGTGAATTTTATTTTATTAAAAATAATGGCGGTGGCACTTCAGAGCTAACTCATTATACTCTGACAACGACAACGGTTAAAAAAGAAACCATTATACTTTCAGTTTCCGGGAGTGGAAAGTTTTATCTTTAAGTCAAATTGATTTGAAACCAAAAGTCTCGGGGACGTTATTTTTGTCGGTGTGAAAATGGCGATAAAGTTAAGAAAGGCGAACTTATTTTGCAAATTGATTCGCGTGAAGCGCAAAAATTAGTTCGAGATGCTCAAACAAACTTAGGAAGCGCAAAATTATCTTTTGAAAAATTGATTCAGCCGACAGATTCCTTTAACAATATTGCAGGCGGAAAATTCTTTAATAGAAATAAAAAAATTCTAAACTTCGCTATGGGGATAATTTAAAAAAATCTTATGAAGATAATTTAATAATGTTTTAAATGCTTTCTTAAATTTACCGTCAATTATAAGCGGATTAAATGATATTTTATTAGGAACAAACTTTAATTTTGTTCAAACGAATATGGATTATTATTCTTCTGAAGTTAAAATTTATGACCAGAAGATTTTGCAATACTAAGACGACGCTTATAAGTTATAACAAAAAGCTCGGGCTTTTTATGACAAAAATTTCGAAGATTACAAATCACTTTCAAGATTTTCTCCTGTTGAAGCGATTGAAGCATTAATTAGCCAAACTTATGATACTGTAAAAGATATCGCTGAAGCAGTAAAAAGCGCTAATAATTTAATCCAATTTCATAAAGATAATTTATTGAAGAAAAATTGAAAACCTCATCCACTTGCTGACACGCACCTTGCTCAGTTAACCATCTTTACTGCTAAAACTAATTCCTATCTTTTAAATCTTTTAAATATCAAACGTACTTTAGAAGATTTAAAAGAAAATATTGAGAGTTCTTCAAGAACTATGGAAGAAGAAAACAGCGATTCTTGAAAAATTAAAAAAGGACCAAATCCTCTTGATATTGAATCGCAAAGACTTTTGATAAAACATAAAAAGAATGCCTTGCAAGATGCACAGGAAAAATCAGCTGATTATTCCTCTTTATGCTCCTTTTTCAGGAATTATCACAAAAATTACTCTAAAAAAAGGAATTTTGTTTCTGCAAATTCAGTTATTGGCGTTTTACTTTCGCCCCAAAAAATAGCAGAAATTTCTTTAAGTGAAGTTGATATCTCAAAAGTTAAAATTAGTCAAAAAGCCGCCTTAAGCTTTGGGGTAGTACCAAATTTAAGTATTACAGATCAAGTTTCAAATATAGACACTATCGGATCTATTTCACAGGGGATCGTTTCTTTAATGTAAAAATAAGTTTTGATACTAATGATGAAAGAATTAAACCTGGAATTACCGTCAATGCGAATATTATTATCGATGTTAGGTCCGATGCTTTAGTTATTCCAATACAGCCCTAATTTCTCAAGGTAATAATTATTTTTTTAATATACCATCTAAAGATGAGACAGTCTTGCAGGATTTTATTCAAACTCAGCGTCAAAGCGCCTCAGGAGTGATTTTAAATACATTTTCTATTCGTCAAATTATTATCGCTGGTATTTTTGATGAAATATATTGAAGTTTTATCAGGCCTCAGCGAAGGTGATATAATAGTTGCAAGCGCCTTTAGAGCCAATAACACTACTTCCTCTAATAGAACTTTACCAACTCCTTCACCATTTAGAATTGCTGGCTTTGGTGGCTTTTTCAGGTAAGAAATTTTTAATAAAAGTGTTCGTGAAATTTTATAATTTCAACGGAAAAGTTTTGCTTTATATGATTGATTGTAAAAATATTTTCAAAATTTATAATAAAAGCGGAAAGATAGAAAATGTCGTTTAAAACGGATATCATTAAATATTTCATTAAATATTGAAAAAGGGTAATTCGTAGCGATTATGGGACTTTCCGGATCTGGTAAATCAACTTTAATGCATATTCTTGGTTGTCTTGATGCTTCAACAAGTGGCTATTACTTCTTAGATGGAAAAATGTTACTAAATTATCAGAAGATGAATTAGCTGATATTCGCAATGAAAAAAATCGGATTCGTATTTCAATCTTTTAATCCCTTGCTAAGAACAACCCAACGGCGTTTCCAAATTGTTTCTGAAACAGGTAATAATACTAATCAACTGTAATTGGTGTTTTTAATGATTATCTTTATGCACGTAATGTCAAACTAAAAGAGGGGTCTTTTATTACCGATAATCATAATAGAAGTTTATCGCGCGTTGCCGTGTTAGGATCTGTGATGGCTGTTGATTTATTTAAAAAGGAATAAATCCAATAAAAAACTATTCTTATCAATAAAATTAATTTCAAAGTAATCGTCATTTTATAAAAAAAAGAAAAACGATTTTTTTAATCCGGACGATTTAGTTTTGGCGCTACTTTTAACAATGCAAAAAGTTTTAACCGGCAATGATTTTCTTTTAAACATTACCTTAAGCATATTAGATAAACAACAAATTGATACTGTTAAAGAACATAACTTTGCTTTTAACGCAAAAACGCAGAGTTGCTGAACCTGATTTTATGTCGTGTAGCAGTCTGATATCGTTGGCGCTTTAACTCAAGTGACGATGACTTTTACAATTTTTTAGCTTCTATCGCTGGCATTTCACTTGTCGTTGGCGGAATCGGTATTATGAATATGATGCTTACTGCTGTTACTGAATGAACTTGAGAGATAGGTTTGCATAAAGCGATTGAAGCCCAAAAAAAGATATTACGATGCAGTTTTTAGCAGAAGCGATTACGCTGACTTTTGGTAGTGGAATTTTGGGTATAATTTTGGGGTGGACAGTTTTTGTTTCCCAAGTAACTGGTATCAATAATTAAATTTCTCTGTTTGCAATTTTTCTTGCAATCGGAGTTTCAGCGGCTATTGGGATAATTATTTGGTTTTTTCCAGCGAAACGCGCTGTATCGCTCAACCCTATTGATGCTTTAAAATATGAATAAGATTTTTCCAAAATGAATATTAAATGGAAGATTTAATTTTCATAATTTTTTTGAAATTAAATTTTTCTCAAAAATATGCAAAAAAATATCATCATTTCAGTATTAATAACTTTAATTATTGGTGGTGCTTTTGGTTTTTAAGGCGGAATGAAATATTCCCAAAATAAAAAACAAGTTTCAGAGATTTAATTTTTGAACAAGGATAACAAAGAGGACAACAATTTGAAAATTTTGGAAATTGTTCGAAGCAGGATTTTATTACCGGAAAAATAATCCCAAAGGATGATAAAAGTATTACAATAAAACTGCGCGACGGTGGTTCAAAAATTGTTTTTTATTCATCTCAAACCGAAATTAGCAAATTTGCGAAAGAAGAAATCGCTGATTTGCAGATTGGCGATAATTTTTTAATTAGTGGGAAAGCCGGTGCAGATGGAAGTTTCATTGCCCAAACAATTCAGCTTAGACCAATCATTCAAATGCCTTTGCAAAGATAAAAAATAGAATATTATTGACTTTTTAGATTATATACAAGATAAAATTTGATATCTTTTTATTTTAAATATTTTCAATTAAAAGGCACTTGCGTAAATTTTAATTTCGCTTAAGATAATCTATTATGAAAGTAGCTTTAGTGCATGATTATTTGACGCAATTTGGCGGAGCGGAACAAGTGTTAAAAGCGCTATGTGAAATATTCCCTGAAGCGCCAATTTATACTCTGATATACGATGAACAGAGAACGCACTATGTTTTTAAAAATACAAAAATAATCTCATCTTTTATTCAAAATTTACCTTTTTCGCGACGCCACCATCGTTTCTATCCGTGGCTGATGCCAATTGCAATAGAAAGTTTTGATTTGTCAAAATATGATTTAGTTGTATCAGACTCAGCCTCGTTTGCCAAAGGCATAATTACGCGGCCTCAAACTTTACATATTTGTTACTGTCACACTCCATTGCGTTATATATGGACTGATTCGCAAAGAGCCAACCTGGATTTTAAAAATTTCCCTTTTGCCTCTTTAATTATTCCTTATTTTCAGCATTATTTAAGATTATGGGATTTTGCTGCGGCGCAGAGAGTTGATTATTTCATTGCTAATTCCAAAAATGTCAGTCAAAGAATTAAAAAATACTACCGCCGAGATTCAGAGATAATATATCCACCAGTGCGAGTTTTGGAGATACAAAATAAACTTAAAAAAATAGAAAAAAAAGAAAAGCCTTTTCAAGATAAATATTTTTTGATTGTATCTAGACTTTTACCTTATAAATCCGTTGATATAGCTATTAAAGCATTTAAGGCTTTACCTCAAGAAAATTTAATAGTGGTCGGCGGAGGAGCTCAATTAAATTATCTTAAAAAAATAGCGCCCAAAAATGTTTTTTTTGTCGGCGAAATACCTTTTGAAAAAATTGCCCCGTATTACGCTTTTGCTAAGGCTTTAATTTTTCCTCAGGAAGAAGATTTTGGTATGGCGGCGGTCGAGGCGTTGGCTTGTGGTCTTCCAGTTATTGGTTATAATCGTGGCGGTATAAAAGAAATTATAAAAGATAATGAATCTGGAATTTTATACGATGAGCAAAACGAAAAATCACTGTTCCAGGCAATAAAAAAATTTTTAGATAAAAAAGTGAAATTTAACAAAGAAAAATTAATGAAAGAAGCTCAACAATTTGATGAAGGAATATTTAAAGAAAAAATAAAAAACTTTATTCAAAACTTGTATAAAAAGTAAAGAAAATAATTTTTTTAAACCAGATTTAAAGTTTTCCTGCAGCGCCAAATAAAATTATTTTTTCTTTAATCAATTTGTAAACTGTTTCTTTTGGAGTTTCAAATAATTTATAAGGCGTAGTTTCTTGAGGAGACTTTTTTATCTCTTCCTTTAAAGTATTAGTAAAAGCAAGGCGCACTTCGGTGTTGATGTGAATATTGTTTATGCCGTTTTTTATAGCATTTTTTATATCGCTTTCGCTAATGCCTGAACCGCCATGCAAAACTAAAGTTTGATTAGGCATAACATTATTTATTTCTTTTAAAAGTTTTATATCTAAAGAAGGATTACCTTTTAAGGTTATTCCATGAAAATTTCCAATCATTATTGCTAATCTATCGACGGAAGTTTTTTGGATGTAAGCTAAAGCTTCGTTTGGTTTTGTAAAATCTTCTTTTTTTAATTCTATTTTTTCGTGGATTTTCGATTCCCCAGCAATAAAACCTAACTCTCCTTCAACAGAAATATTTAAATCTTTCTTTTTTGCATAATTTAAAACTTCTTTAGTCATTTTTACATTTTCTTCAAAAGGATACTCCGAGGCGTCAATATGAATTGAATCATATCCAGCATCAATGGCTTTTTTTGCGTTTTCTACAGACTTTGTATGATCAGCGTTTAAAAATACTGGAAATCCAGTTTTAATCCTAAAACCTTTCACTAAACTAACAGCTTCCTCAAGCTCCATAAATTTTCTTTCTCCTTCTGAAGTGCCAATCATAACGGGGCTTTTTAATTCTCGCGCTGCATCTAAAATAGCATCAAAAATAATTGAATCGGCGATATTAAAATGAGGCAATGCCCATTTTTCTTTTTTAGCCCTATTTAACCAATAAGAGAGAGTCATTGATATTAGTATATAGTATTTAACATATAGTATCAAGACTTTAAAAGTTAAACCTTTATAGCATATAATATCGCAAATCAAACAGTAAAAGTTGGTAATCTATTTATTTTAGGTTAAAATATTTTTATGGAAATATTTTTAAAAGACATAAAATTGCCTATGTTCAAGAGAGTGCTAAAAGAAAAATATTGCTTTTTGATTTTTTTGATTTTTTTGACTACTATTTCTTTTAATTTTCCTGGGAAAATTTTTGCTTTAACGCGCGAAGAGCTTGAAGAAGAGTTAAAAAAAATTGAATTACAAATAAAAGAATACGAAAGAGAACTTGTTAAAACTCA
The DNA here is from genome assembly GCA_037443185.1 of bacterium. Lineage (GTDB taxonomy): Bacteria > Patescibacteriota > Minisyncoccia > 2-01-FULL-47-10 > JBBIMT01 > JBBIMT01. The sequence continues at coordinate 12,812 of JBBIOV010000003.1, forward strand.
AACTCAAAAACAAACTTTAATTAACACAATTAATCAGTTAAAAAAAGAACAAGAAAAAATTTCGCTTCAAATACGATCAACGAATTTGCAAATTAAAAAATTAGATAAAGAAATTGCTTCAGTGGAGAAGTTAATAAAAAATTTATTGGAAAAAATTAATACTTTAAAGAACGATGTCTCGGGAATTATTCGCGTAATGTATGCTCGTGACAAGATATCTTTGGTGGAACTTTTCTTAACATCTAACAGTTTTTCATCTTTTGTTTCAAAATCTGAAGCGTTAAAACAATTGTCCCAAAAACTCAATCTCGTTTTAAAAGAAGTTAAAAGGACAAAAGAAGAACTGGAACAGAAGCGTCAAGAACTTGAATCTAAACAAAATGACAAAAAAAATCTTTTAGCGATTCAAATTTTGCAGAGTCAAAATCTTCAATTTAAAACCGCTCAGCAAAATCAAATCTTAAAAGAAACGCAAGGCAAAGAAGCTAAATACCAAGCTTCTATCGCTGATTCAAAAAAACGCGCTCAGGAGATTCGAAGTCGTATTTATGAACTTTTGGGAGTTAGCAATCAAATTACCTTCGGGGAAGCTGTGGAAATTGCTAAATGGGCGGAAAGTTTAACAGGGGTGCGCGCCGCTTTGCTCTTGGCAGTGTTAACTCAAGAGTCAAATTTAGGAAAAAATGTCGGGACTTGCAATCGACCAAGCGATCCACCTTCCAAAAGCTGGAAGGTGGTTATGAAGCCTGATCGAGATCAAAGTCATTTTTTAGCCATTTTGAATGAATTAAAAATGAATCCTGATGTTACTCCAATATCTTGTCCGATGCGCGATGCAAAAGGCAATCAAATAGGGTGGGGAGGGGCAATGGGTCCAGCGCAATTTATTCCTTCAACTTGGGTGTTATATAAAGATAAAATCTCCGCTTTAACAGGTAAGAAACCGGCTAATCCTTGGAATATTAAAGATGCTTTTTTAGGAGCGGCTCTTTTATTAAAAGATAACGGTGCTATCACTGGTAATCAGGAGGCTGAATGGGCTGCGGCAATGAGATATTTTTCTGGCTCTACCAATCCTCGTTTTCGGTTTTATGGAGATAATGTGATGGCGATTGCTAAAAAATATGAACAAGATATCAAGGATATAAGCTAATACAATCAAGTAGTTAAAGTCAAGCTTATATTAAAGAGGCAAACTTGATAATTGATTTTGAAAATCTTGCATTTTTTACAAGTATTGTTATAATCTAACCACATTATAATTATTAACTTTATCAATATCATTTTTCGTTATAGAATCAATCAACAAATAATCGTCCCAAAAGTCAGATTAATTGACGAAAATGGAGTGCAGATTGGCATAGTATCTCTTGAGGAGGCTAAAAAAATGGCTATAGACCGAGGTCTTGATTTGGTTGAAGTACAGCCTAATGCCGATCCTCCAGTTGTTAAGATTATTGATTTTTCAAAATTTTTGTATCAGTTTAAAAAAGCCAAAAAGAATAAGCCCCAACAAATCAAAACAAAGATTATTAGATTTTCGGTAAGAATAGCTGAACACGATTTGAATGTCAAAGCAAATCAAGCTTCAAAGTTTTTAAGCAAAGAATATAAAGTTCAAGTATTTTTAACATTAAAGGGGCGCGAGAAAGAACATAAAGATTTAGCTAAAGAGAAATTGCAAGAATTTTTAAATAAAATAAAGGAGGAATACGCTATTGAAACACCGCTAAAAGAAACTCCGGCAGGATTAACAATTTTATTAAGGAAAATCAATGCTCAAAACAAAAAAGTCAGCAGCTAAAAGATTTAAAATTACTAGCACTGGAAAAGTGCTTTTTCGGCCTGCTGGTATAAATCATTTTAGGGCAAAAAAATCTTCTAACGAATTAAGAGCAAAAAAAGTCTGGAAAAAATTAGAAGGTAAATTAGCAAAACAAATTAAAAGACTCTTACCATATCATTGAATGTATAAAATCGATAGCAAGGCGCAGGTTTAATGACTTGATAATTTAAATTTATTAATAGTTGTAATTTTCCATAACAAACTAAAAATAATTTATGCGTATCAAACGCGGAAAAGCAAGATTAAAAAGAAGGAAGCATATTTTAGAAGATGCTAAGGGTTTTAAATGGGGTAGAAAATCAAAACTTCGTGCCGCTAAAGAAGCTCTTTTGCATGCACGCTATTTTGCTTATAGGGATCGTAAAAAGAAAAAATCAGAATTTAGAAAATTATGGAATATTCAAATTAATGCTGCAGTTAGAGAATACGGAATATCTTATAGTAAGTTTATTTTTGGCTTGAAAAAATCAGGTTTAGCTATTGACCGAAAAATGCTTTCAGATTTAGCTCAGAATGCGCCATCGACCTTTAAAGCCGTTGTTTTAAAAGTAAAATCAGCCCTAAAGTAAAAACTCCTGTACTATCAACTAGGAAATCAAAAATATCACTATTTCTGCCAATGACGAAATGTTGATGAAATTCATCAGAAGCGCTATAAGCTAAAGCTACAAGCACCGCTTTTAAAAGCGGATTTTTTATTTTTTTATGTTGTTTTAAAGCGTTGAAAAGCAAAAAAGTAAAAATAAAAAATTCCGCAAAATGAGCGCTTTTACTTAACAATTCGCCTACGATTCCAGTGGGTAGAAAAAAAGAAGGTTGGGCAGAAAGAAAAAATATAACTGCCGCCCAAAATAATACTAAAAACCAATGGGAAATGACTCGAATTTTAAATGAATATTGATGATAAGAAATCATTTGCTTTTTTAAGTATTTTTTTTAAATTTTTATATTTAAGTTTCTTTAACGCTTTTTCATATGATGCCCAAATAAATTTTTTATGTTCATATGAAAGTCGCACTTTTTTAGAATAACTTTGGGCTAAAAAGAAATAAACTATTTTATATATTTTTTGTTTCCTTTTTTTCTGGTTTTGCTGAAAATAATAAGAAATCTTTTCCTTGAATCCCTGATTTATTTTTTTTATTTTTAAACCGGTTTCTTCCCAAACTTCTCTTAAAGCCGCTTGTTCTAAAGTTTCATTTTTTTTAAGATGGCCCTTTGGAAAATTCCAGATTTCATTTTCTCCTTGTAAAAGCAAAAACTTGAGACCTTTGTTGTCTTTTGAAAAAACCACGATGCCAGCACTGACCTCTTTTTTAGTAATACCAGTAATAAACTTTTTTGGAGATGTTTTAACCAAAATGCAATTTTATAAAAATTTTATCAATCTGTTTTTTTAAAAAACTATTGATTGAGTCAACATTATATTTTTTTAAAAATATCAGTGATTTAAATTTTAAAATTTTTAATTAAAGTAAAACCTCTTGTTTATTTTTTTGAGATAACTCCTCAGGCTTAAAAATATGGATTTTGCCGTATGTTCCATCGTATCCTGGTTCAATATGTAATTTATTTTCCCTTACTCTTTTTATCCCCTCGGCGATATTTTGAGATATTTTAGCAATAACTGAAAGATCAGCTTCATTTAGGATATAAATTTCAGGACCAATATTTTTTATTAAGGAAAAATATATTCTCCAGACTTTTTCTGATTTAGACTTTATTCCTAGCGCTTCCATAATAATTTCATCCAGCGGAATTAAATTTTTGTAGGGTATAAATTTATCAGAAATATAACCTTTTGGCCTGTCTGCTAAAAGTTCTATTCGGTGTAAAACTCCGATTGTTAAGGGTTTTTTGCAATGTGGGCAGATGCCTTTTAGTTTTTTTGTCTGCTTAGGCATTAATGATACTTTACAAACAGAGTGTCCATCAATATGATATTTTCCTTCTTCCGGGAAAAACTCTAAAGTATAAAGAAAATTTTGCTTATTTTTTGTTTTAATCGCATTAATAATTGCTTTATAATTTAGTTCAGTATTAAAAACATTTGCTTCGCGGCCTATTTTTTGTAAGCTATGACTATCAGAATTACTCACAAGAGCGTATTTATCAAGTTTTGAGATACGCCAGTTCATAGATGGATCTGAAGACAGCCCTGTTTCAATGGCGAAAATTTTATTAGTCCATTTATCAAAACATTCCTCCACAGAATCAAAACCAGATTTTGAACCAAAAATCGAAAACCAAGGAGTCCAAGCATGCGCTGGAATAATTACGGCTTCTTCTGTATTTTCAAAAACAATTTTTGCTAAATCTTCGGATGTAATTCCAATAATTGGTCGCCCGTCCGACATTAAATTTCCTACCCACGCTAGTCTCGCGTTTATTTCCTCTACTGATTTAAAATCAGGCGCCCATATAATATGGTGTACTTTTCTAACTTTGCCAAACTTAAAATAGATTAAACTTACTTCAGCTGTCAGCATAAATCTTGTGGGTTCTTGAGTAATGCCATTTTCAGTTTTGCGGTATTCTTTTTTTAATTTAAAAAGACCATGGTCTGCTGGTTCTAATTTTTCTTTTAATTCTTTAAGCCAATACGGATGAGTGAAATCTCCTGTACCTAAAACCTGGATACCTTTTATACGAGCCCAAAAATCCAGATTCTCAAGAGTCATTTCTTTTGAGGTAGCTCGCGAGTACTTTGAATGAATTTGCAGGTCAGCAACGAATTTCATAATATTATTGTACCAAACAATTGTCAAAATAAAAGTAAAACGCGCCAGGAATGCTGTAATGCTTTAAGTTTAAGCATTTTTCCAGGCGCGTATTTGCCGTCCTCACCATGACGGCACCCCCTTTCTTTTTGTATTTTTCATATTCATCTATCTATAGCGCTGATGATCTTAGCACCTCCTTTTTGAAGATCATACAGAATCACCCGATGACTTATCGGCTGGAAAAATTTTTTTCCAGCCTTCACCGGTGGCCGTTTTATTAAGACATTTATCTTAATATACGACCTCTCAAACAGCCGACCACGATTGATTGGTTTGTTAATCTCGGTTTTAATCTTCACTTCTGCAGGAATAAAAATCACCCCCGAATCATCTTCCATTTTCACTGCCACCTCTTCAGATTCTCCGCGAAGATTAAGACGGTTATTATGCCAAGCACCGTCTTTTTCCAAGGAGAATTTTCCTATGGTTTCATAGATTATTTGCTTAAGTTCATTAAGCAAAGGATCCTCTGGCCAATTAGGAAGAATTTCAGTCTCAAGTATTAACTTTTTTAGTCTTTCTAATTCGGTCTGATGACCATTTTGTCTGTCGCCAACTTGCGTTTGTTGATCTTGAGCAAGCGCCATTACTATAGGCAATTTAGTCATTTTCAAAGAACATCCCTCCTTTGATTCATTAATTTTATCTTAATCTCAAGTGATTTTTTGTCAAGTTTGTATATTTGTTAAATACATATCAGGGGTAATGTTTTTAAAAAATTATTAAAGTTTACCACTATTTCACTTAAGATGTTATTTGAAAAAGCAATTTAGAACCTTCGTGAATTTTTAAGACAATTGCCTATAAATGAATATCAATTAAATACTCCTTCAATGCTTCATAATAAAATCTTAAAGGGGGAAGTTTTGTATTAATCAAAATAGAGTATTGGGGACGTTTTGCTTTACTAATATAATCTTTTAAGCTAATGGGGATAAGTTTTGGAACTTTAAATTTTTTATCAAAATTTTTTTTAATCTGAAATATTTCAAAAGCATAATCAAAAAAATTTATGACTCCTCCATTAGTTCGATGAAAGATTCCTCCGGTGAAATTTTGGTTTTGTAAAAGCTGGCGCGAAGCATAAGCTAAATCGAGAGCATAAGTTACCGAGACAAATTGATCTGAAACCAATTTTATTTCAGAGAGTTTATCTGCTAAATTTAGCATCGTAGTGACAAAATTTTTTCCACCTATACCAAAAACATAACTTGTCCTGATTAAGTAAAAATTAGGGATAGAAAAATTTTCAGATATTTCACGAAGATAATTCTCTCCGGCTAATTTGGATTTACCATAGACATTAAGTGGATTTTGAGGAATCTCTTCTTCTTTATATCCTTCCTTTTTTGACCCATCAAAAACAAAATCTGTGCTATAGTGAAAAAATTTTGCTTGAATTTCAAGAGAAACTTTTGCTAAATTTTTAACTGCTTCAGCATTAACTTTAAAACAAAGTTCTTTTTCTGTCTCGGCTTTTTCGACATCGGTGTAAGCGGCAGCATTAAAAATCACATCAGGTTTCAGTTGTGAAATTTTTTTTTGCGTTTTGCGAAAGTCAGTAATATCAAGATTTTGAATATCCCAACAAATTGGCTTTAAATCAATGAATGCTTTTTTTAATGCTAAGCCAACTAAACCCTTGCCCAAAATAAGTATTTTCATTGTTTGAAAAAATTATATAAAATTTAACCACAACGCATTTTCGAAGGTTTTATAATGATTGAAGTTTAAAGGTGGGTAGTATTTATTTAAAAAATGTTTTTATTTTGTCTCTTAAAAGGGCGGCTTTTTCGAAATCCAATTCTTGCGCGGCTTTTTTCATCTGCTTGCGTAGTTCTTGTAAGATGATTTGTTTTTCTTTTTCCGATGCATATTTTATTTTTTCATCAATATTTCTAAGGGATTTTTCTAAAGATTTTTTAGTTAATTTTGAGCCAACTATTTCCAGAGGGCGAATTTCTTTAATGATACTTTTGGGAGTGATATTATTTTTTAAATTATATTCTTTTTGGATCTGGCGTCTGAAGTTGGTTTGTTCTATGGCGCGACGCATGCTAGCGGTAATTGTATCAGCATATAAAATTACTTTTCCTTCAATATGTCTGGCAGCTCTTCCTATAGTTTGAATTAATGTCGTCTCTGATCTTAAAAAGCCTTCCTTATCGGCGTCTAAAATTAATATTAAAGAAACTTCAGGCAAATCTAAACCTTCACGTAATAGGTTAATTCCAACAATAACATCATAAGCGCCTTTTCTTAAATTATATAATATTTCTGGCCTATTTAAAGTATGAATTTCAGAATGTAAATATTCAGCATTTATTTTGTGTTCTTTTAAATATTCAGCTAGATTTTCTGCTGAGCGCTTTGTTAAAGTAGTAATTAACACTCTTTGTTTTTTGGCGATTGCTTGTTTTATTTCCTTGAGAATATCTTTTATCTGATTTTTTGTTGGACGTAATTCAATTTCAGGATCAAGAAGACCGGTTGGACGAATAAACATTTTGGCGATAAAAGGAGAAGATCTTTTTATTTCAAATTCAGCTGGAGTGGCGGAAACATAAATTACTTGATCTAATTTTTTATCAAATTCAGTAAATTTTAATGGTCTATTATCAATTGCCGAAGGAAGCCTAAATCCATAATCTATTAAAACTTGTTTTCTGGAACGATCTCCTTCATACATACCTTTAATTTGTGGAATTGTCATATGTGACTCGTCTATAAATGTTAAATAACCTCCGGTTTTTTTAGTCGTAAAAATAAAAAAATCAATTAAAGTGCTTGGGGGATCTCCAGGAGCACGAAATTCTAAATGACGTGAATAATTCTCAATTCCTGAACAAAAGCCATTGAGTTTTAACATCTCTAAATCATAATTTGTTCTTTCTTGAATACGTTGAGCTTCAATAAATTTATTTCTTTTTTTGAAATATTTGATACGTTCTTGCAATTCTGTTTTAATATTTTGTAGCGCTAAATCTAATTTATCTTGAGCTGTAACAAAATGCTTAGCCGGAAAAATTGTCACTTCGTTAACCTCTTGTGGTCTCTTAAATTGAAATTTAATAAAAATTTTTTCTATAAAATTTCCAAATAATTCAATCACGATGCTTTCATATCCACTTGGAGTAAAAATTTCAATCGTATCGCCTCTAGCTCTGAAAGTACCTGGTAATAGTTCAAAGTCGTTTCTTTCGTATTGCAATTTGCTTAAAATTTTAGTGAGTGAGGTTCTTTTTAAATCCATTCCTTTTTTTATAATGAAAGAAATTTTCTTATATTCTTCAGGAGAACCAATATTATAAATACAAGAAACAGAAGCAACAATTAAAACATCGCGCCTTGTTAAAAGTGCTTGAGTAGCTCCATGACGTAAACGATCAATTTCATCGTTTATTTTGGCATCTTTTTCAATGTAAGTATCAGTAGTAGGTATATATGCTTCAGGTTGATAATAATCATAATAAGATACAAAGTAATGAACGGCATTATGCGGGAAAAAGTTTTTAAACTCAAAATAAAGCTGGGAGGCAAGAGTCTTGTTATGAGAAATAACTAAAGTAGGTTTTTGAACTGCTTCGATAACTTTTGCCATAACAAAAGTTTTACCAGAACCGGTCACGCCATGTAATGTTTGGTATTTTATTTCATCTTTTAAGTTGCGGCTTAAAAAATCAATAGCACTTTGCTGGTCACCTTTTGGAGTAAATGGTGAGATAAGCTTAAACATAAAATAAATGTTAAAATTGTTAAAAATAATTACCAAAATTAAGATAAGTCTTGGTTGAAGAAATTATTATTTTGATGTTGACGATTGTAATTAATATTTTACATTAAAACCTAATTTACTTGCTATGTAGTTAATATTGAGATATATTAAATAGTATGTTGGAAACAATTAAAGGAAAATTAGAGGCTAAATACGAAGATTATCTCATTTTGAATAATGGTGGTTGGGGGCTAAAAATTTATATGTGCCGCCGTGATCTTTTAAAGATGCCAAAAGTTAGAAGTATTGTCAAGCTATTTACGCATTTTTCGCTTCGTTTTAAAAGCCAAGAAATCGAATTGCTTATTTTTGGTTTTTTAAAGAAAGAGGACAGAGATTTTTTTAGGGAGCTTTTGAAAAAAAATCAGATTGGGGTTAAAATAGCATTTTCTATTTTAAATTTTGCTAGTCATTCTCAAATTAAAAATGCTTTTAAAAAAGGAGATATTAATTTCTTCAAAGATTGTAAAGGCATTCCCAAGAAAGTCATAAAAAATTTATTTTTGGAACACTCTTTAGTGGAAGAATTTAAAAAAAATAAAATAAGTGAAGAAGATAAAAAAATTATTGCGGCGCTTAAAAAATTAGGGTATGGCGCAGCCGAAGCTAAAGAAGCAATTTTAAAAATTCCTATTCAAGTTAAATCTCTTCAAAATAAATTAAAAGAAGCGCTAAAAATTTTAAATCAATAATTTTAAAATTATTTTAAAATGAGTGATTGGAGAAATTTTCAAAAAAAATTCAGTCCAGGAAATTTCTATCAATCTCTTGAATGGGGAAAATTTTTTCAAAATAAAGGCGGTAAATTTTTTTTATGGCAGAAAAAAGAAGGCAAAACAATAAAATCTGGTGCTATTATTTTAAAATATATTTTGTTTAGACAAGTAAATTATTTATATGTTCCACTTGGTCCAATAGGAGAAATGAGTATTGAATGTTGGGAAGATTTTTTTGAAACTGTAAAAGCAATTGCCGAAAATGAAGGCTCTTTTTTTATTAGATTTTATGCTGATAATTTAAGTTATAATTTAATCAAGAAATATTTTATCAAACAACCTCCTAAAAATTATTTTTTATCAGCCGGCAATATTCCTTTATTTAATGCTCGACTGGATTTAAGCGATAATGAAAAAAACATTTTTAAAAATTTGCATGCTAAAACACGATACAATATTCGTCTTGCTCAAAGAAAAGGCGTTGTCGTGAAATCGTTTTTTAAGAACGATATTTTAAATGAATTTGATAACTTTTTAAAACTTCTTTTAAAAACCGCTCAGAAAAAAAATTTTTTAATCTATGACGATGTTCATTATAAAAGTTTAATAGAAAATTTTAAGGAAAATATGGTTTTATTAATAGCTTATTCTCAACAGATACCTGTTGCTACAGCGCTTTTTTTAAAATGGGACGATATTGTGTACTATTTACACGGTGGCACAAATTTTGACTTTCGTCATTTAATGGCGTCTCATTTATTACATTGGGAGGCTATAAATTTTTTCCGCAATTTAGGATTAAAATTTTATGATTTTGGGGCAATTAGCACCATCAAGATGCCAATTAAAAAGTGGGAAGGCATTACCAGATTTAAAATGGCTTTTAACGCAAAGCCATATATTTTGTCGCAGGCATACGATTTAATAATCAATAAACCAACTTATTATTTGTATAACTTTTTTAAAAAAATTAAAAATGATTAAAACCTTCTTCAGCGATATTCTCAATTGCTTTTTTTAATAATTGAGAATATCAATTAATCTCCCCTGCAGACATATAGCCTGATTGTTCTTTGCCTAAGATATTACGAGCGCCGCGAATTTCCAAATCCTTCAATGCTATATAATATCCGTCACCTAATTCTTGGAATCTTTTAATATATTGAAGTCGTTTTTTTGCCTGAATAGTTAAACCTTCTTTTTTTATAAATGAAATAAGCGAAACTTTGAATATCTTTTCTACCAATACGACCTCTAATTTGATGCATCTGAGCTAATCCTAACTTTTGCGCTTGTTCTACTATTAAAGTATTGACCTCGGGCAAGTCAAGGCCATTTTCTATAATTGTAGTTGCCAGTAGTAAATTATACTTTTTTTCTTCAAAACGATGTAATGTTTTAATTATTTCTATCTCAGGCATTTTGGCGTGCAAAGTTGCAATTTTTATGCCAGGCACTAATTTCTCCAATTCTCTTTTTTTAAAATCAAGTTTGAAAATTTGGTTATATAAATAATAAATTTGTCCTTTTCGTGCAAGCTCAAATTTAATTGCTTCTTTTATTTTTTTTATATCATATGGTGCAATGAAAGTTTCAGTCTTTTTTTTGCCAAGCGGTGGTGTCAAAATATTAGATATCTTCCAAATGCCACTTAAAGCTAAATGTAAAGTGCGGGGAATAGGAGTAGCCCTTAAACTTAATAAATCAATCGCTTCTTGCCAATGTCGTAATTTTTTTTGTTTAACTCCGCACTTTTGTTCCTCATCTATAATTAAAAGCCCCAAATTTTTAAATTTAACATCTTTGGATAAAACCCGATGAGTGCCAATCAAAAAATCTATTTTACCTGAAAATAAGTTTCGTAATACCTCTTTTTGTTTTGCTTCTGGCAAAGCCCTACTTAAAATTTCAATATTCACTCCTGTATTTTTAAATCTATTTTTGGCTCTACGGAAATGCTGATCGGCTAAAATCATAGTTGGAGCAAGCAAAACTACCTGATATCCTTCTAAAATAGCTTTGTGGGCAACGCAAAATGTGATTTCAGTTTTACCAAATCCAACATCGCCACAAAGTAGTCTATCCATATACTCTTTTGAACTTAAATTTTTCTTTATGTCTTCTAAAGCTTGGCGCTGATCTAAAGTCAGCTTAAATTCGAAATTACTTTCGAAATTTTTTTGCCATTCATCATCAGGTCCAAATGGTTTTCTTTTGGCAATGGCGCGCCGAGCATATTTATTTAGTAGTTCTTTAGCTAATTTTTCAACTTCATCTTTTACTTTTTTCTTGGTTTTAAACCATAAAGAGCCTCCTAATCGATAAATTATTGGCTTGGAAAAACCTATATAATAGGGACTTAATTTTTCTGATAATTCAAAAGGCACAAATAAAGTATCGCCTTTAGCGTATTTAATTTCAAAATATTTTTTGCCTTTTAAAAAGACAAATCTATTAAAGATACCAATTTCATGATCTAAATGAACTATATAATCTTTTTTTTCCAGGCGATTTAAATAAAGTTGCGTTATTTTTCGTTCAAATATTCTTTTTTGTTCTTGCTCTTTAATTGATTTTAATTTTTAATGGTGACAGTTTTGTTATTTTTTCTATGTAGTTGCCAAAAAAAACTAATTTGATAAACTGTGTTTTCTAATATTGGGTAGATTTTCACAGTATCGCCTAAAACATTAAATTGACCTGGGGCTAATATAGTCTGCACTTTTTCATAATTTAGTTCTGATAAAACACGTAAGAATTTACTTAAAGAGATAATTTCGTTTTCTTCGATATAAAAAGAAATTTTTGCCCACCAAGAGTTTATTTGTCGAGATTTTAAAATATGGGCTTTGTTTTGTTGTAGCCAATTTTGATTTTTATCTACAAAAAATTCATCAACTGCTAAAATTAATAAATCTTTTTCATTGTTCATATTTTTAAAGTATATTTGAATTTCTTTGTATCGCAAGCCCAAAATAAAAGCACTTGCCAGAAAGCAACTGTGTTTGATAAAATAAAAATATTATGAATATGCATTATCATTCTTGGCATTTAAAATATAAAATTTGTGTTTCTGGAGCAGCTGAAACTACTCATTGTGATGCTGGTGTTTTGGAAGCAGCTTATAAAATAGGACAAGAAATCGTGAAAAATAATGGCGTTTTAATTACCGGCGCTACTCATGGTACTCCTTATTGGGCGGCAAAAGGCGCTAAAGAAGCAGGAGGAGTAAGTATTGGAATCTCTCCTGCAGCTTCAGAAGCCCATCATATAAAAACTTATAAACTTCCATATGATTATTTCGATGTTATAATGTATACTGGTTTTGAATACTCAGGTCGGAATTTACTTTTAGTTAGATCTTCAGATGCGGTAATTTTTGTCTGTGGCAGAATGGGAACTTTAAATGAATTTACGATTGCGTTTGAGGATAAAAAAATAATGGGAGTTTTGGAAGGTAGCGGTGGAGCAGCTGATCACATAAAAGAAATAGTAGAAAGATCTCATCGAGGTGAAGGAAAAATAATTTATGATTATGATCCAATTCGTTTAGTGCACAGAGTGATTGAAAAAATAAAAGAAGAAAAAAATAATTACGATATTTTTAATCAAAAGTCTACCATTTTTCAAAATTGAAAATAAATTTTATGTTCACTTTAGAAAATCAGTTTGATATTATTGTGAAACTATTTTTAGCAGCTTTGTTAGGTTCAATTATTGGTTTTGAAAGAAAATATATAGGAAAGGAGGCTGGTATCAAAACTTTTTCTTTAATAGCTTTGGGAGCAGCGCTTTTTGTAATTTTAGGTAAAGAAGCTGTACCTTATTTTTCTTTAAGTGGAGTATACGATGCTGGCAGAATTTTAAGTTACATTGTAATAGGGGTTGGTTTTTTAGGTAGTGGGATTATTTTACATCGTGGATTGCATATTCAGGGATTAACAACTGCGGCAGGTATTTGGGTTACTGCCGCTATTGGAATAGCCTGCGCATTAGGACTTTATTTAATAGCTGCTTTCACAGCGCTTTTTGTGATTATAATTTTTATGGTTGTTAAGAGACTCGAGGAAAACTTTTTTGAGTAGTTTTCGCAATGTGGAATAAATTTTTAGCGATTAGTACTTTAATTGGCACAATTATCGGCGCCGGAATTTTTGGTTTGCCTTATGCTGCTTTAAAATCGGGATTCGTTATTTTTATATTAGAGCTGGTGGTTTTATTTTTTATAGTTTTTATTTTACATCTTTTTTATGGAGAAGTTGTCATTAAAACTTCAGGAAAGCATAGACTTGTAGGATATGTAGAAAAATATTTAGGAAAAAAAGCTAAAAAGATTGCTTTTATCAGTTCTTTATTTGGGCTTTATGGAACATTGCTTGTATTTTTGTCTCTGGGAGGAAAATTTACAGCCACTCTTTTTAATTATTATTTTTCGTTTGATAATTATTTAGTTAGTTCTTTAATATTTTATTTTTTCTGTGCAATGGCAGTTTTTTTTACGATTAGATGGATTGTTTCTCTTGAACTTTTTTTCTCTGGCGTACTTTTTTTAATTATTTTGATATTGACCGGATTGCTCGCTGATAAAATCGTTCCATCAAATCTTGAAGGTTATAATATCCAAAATATTTTTTTACCTTATGGCATTATTCTTTTTGCTTTATCAGGCGCAACAGCTATCCCTGAACTTAAAGAAATAATTCATAAAGATTTTTTTAAGATAATTTTTTGGGGCACTTTTATTCCAGCGGTAATCTATTTTGTTTTTACTTTAAGCGTACTTGGTTTTACGGGAGCGGAAACCTCAAAAAATGCGATTGATGGTTTATTGTTAAAATTTGGCAATGGCATTATTATTTATCTTGCGACATTGGGGCTTATTTCTATATTTACCTCTTTTATTACCCTTGGGGATACCTTAAAAAAAATATTTTGGTATGATTTAAAAATTAATCATTTTCAAAGCTGGTTGTTAGTTGTCATTATACCACTTATTTTATTTCTCTTGAAATTTCAAGATTTTATTATCATAATGGAAATAGTTGGTTCGGTAACCATTGCAATTGAAGGATTTTTTATCATTGCTTTGCACCAAAAAATTCAATCTTTTAATCAGCATTTCTTTAGGTCTTCTTACAGTGTACCTGGGGGGCATTATTTAAGATGGATAATTTTATTTCTATTGATGTTTGGTTCTTTTTTATCAATATTGGAAATTATAAGCCAATTTTTTAATAATCATTAATTTTACTCAAATGAAATTTTTATCATTTTCTCGTCAAATTATTTCAAAAGGAGCTTTGCCATTAAAAAAAATATTAAAATTAACAAAAGGTTCAAAATCAATAATTCTTTGTCCTAAATGTAATGCTGTCTTTTTTGAAAAGTCTTGGAAACATTTAAATGATAATCTTTTAAAATTCATAGAAGAAAATTCTCAAAAATCAAAAATATTAAAAAAGCTCTGCCCAGCTGATCAGATGATTGAAAATTGTCGCTTTGAAGGGGAAATAATAATAAAAAATTTACCCTCCAATCAAAATAGAAGACAAGAAATTTTAAACATTATTAAAAACATTGCCCAAAAAGCTTATGAACGAGATCCATTGGATAGACTAATCTCTATTGAAGATAAAGGAGTTTTCTTGCGAGTTCTTTTAACAGACAATAATTTGGCTTTAAGTATGGGCAAACAAATTGTACATGCTTTTAAAGGAAGTTTCAAAGTTCATTTTTCAAGATTAAGAAAATTAGCACATGTGGAAATTAACCTTGAGCAAAAAAATCCCGCTTGAGATTTTAGAAAAGATTTTGTTGACTGTTTTGATATTTACCATTCCTTTTAATACACGCAAATTTATTTATAGCGAATTAAAAGGAAATGATTTTTTTACGATTTTTATTTATTTAAGCGATATTTTATTATTATTAATTTTTGCTCTAAGAATCTGGCGAGGTAATTTAGCCAAATTGAAATTTGATGGAGTTGTTTTGCTTGTTTTAGGATTTCTGATAGTAACTTTTTTCTCTTTATTAATCCATTATAATTTTTTATCTTTTTACTATTTTTTTAAAATAGTCCTTGGCATTTTATTATTTTTTTACATTTATTTTTATTTTGAAAAAGATTGGGGCAGTTTTTTGTTAAGAATTTTTATTTTCTCTGCTGTGTTGCAAAGCTTAATTGCGATTGGACAATTTTTTCTCCAAAGCGATTTTGGTTTAAAAATTTTAGGCGAACCTCAGTTAGCACCTGATGTCGCTGGGGTAGCTAAAATAAATACAGATTTGGGAAAATTTATTAGGGCTTATGGTACTTTAGTGCATCCTAATGTTTTGGGAGCTTTTTTGATAGCGTCAATAGCAGCGCTTGTGTATAAAATGTTTTTTTTAAAAAAAAGCAAAATAGATTATTTATTCTTAACTCTTATCATCGGAGCGCTTTTTTTTAGTTTTTCTCGAGCGGCATATTTGGCTTTTTTCATTTTTAACTTTTTGCTTTTATTTTATATTATAAAATTTTATAGAGTTTGGCTTAAAAAAAATTATTTTTATATCCCAGTGATTTTAGTAGTTATTTTTTTGCTAATATTGTTTTTTAAACCATTTTTTATAGACAGATTTCATTTAGAAAAAGACGATAGTTTAAGATGGCGTTCTTTTTATAGTAGGATAGCGGTAAATATGATAAAAAATAATTTTTTATTAGGGGTAGGTCCTGGTAATTTTGTAAGAAAATTGAATAATTATACAGACAAACCGTTAAAAAATTTCTGGGAATTCCAACCAGTTCATAATGTTTTTTTGTTAATTTCAGCTGAAAATGGACTGTTGGCGTTAGTTTTTTTTGTTGTTTTTTTCTTTTATTGTATTTTGCATCTGCTGAAAAGTGCTATAAAAAATAAAGATTTAACAGCTGCTTTTTTATTTTGTCTATTAATGTCTTTTTTTATTTTAATGCTTTTTGATCATTATTTTTGGTCGATTTGGCAAGGATTTTTGCTTTTGTGTATAACTTTGGGGATGACTTGTAGATATCTTTTTTATTTAAAGCAAAACAATGTAAATTTTCAAAGCCCGAACTCAATTAAAACGATGATCTGACGAAAATAAATTATTGTTTTAATAATATTTGTAGAATATAATTATTAGTAATGATGATAATATTTATATTATTTATTTTATTTTTTTTGCCTTTTTTTGCTCTTGGAGCGCCACCACAAATTTTATCATTTGATATCCAAGAAAGTGGCCCTTTTTATCAAGGACAGACAATTACCTTTAAATATAACATTTGTGATTCTGACAATGATATCACGGAAGCTTCTTTGTCTTATGGCGACGGCATAGTCGATTTTTTAAATTTTCAAAATTGTCTTTTAAGCCAACAAACTCATCTTTTTCAAACAAGCGGACTTTTCACTGTTACTTTGCGCGCAAAAGATAGTAGCGGTAACCAAATCACTCAAACGAAAAATATTGAGATTTTAATAAATTTCCCACCTGAGATTAAAAAATTTTCTTTTTCTTCAAAAAGCGTTTTTTCTTCAGGAGGAACAATTTTTTTTGAAATTATTGCCTGTCCCCCTGATAAAAACGATGTTCTTGCCGGCTTTATTGATTTTGGAGATAACACTAATTTAAGTTTTAGCCCCAAATGCGAGTTATCAAATCCAACCATTATTGCGCATCAATATTTAGGTCCTGGTATTTATCCAATTAAATTAATAGTTCAAGATGCGCGCGGATTAAGATCAGAAAAATCTTTAAAAATTACTATAAAACCTCCTTTAGGCGTAAAGGTAAATTTTCCTCCAGAAATTAAACGCTTTTCTTTATCTTCAAAAAGTCAGCTATTTACCGGTGGGATTGTGTATTTTGAAATCAATATTTGTGATCCCAATGATACTAATTTTATTGCCGCAAGTCTTGATTTTGGAGATGGGCAGATTCAAAATTTTACTCCAACTTGTGACGCGGTGACTCCTACTATAATTACTCATCAATACTTTAGTGCTAAAAATTATAAAGCAAAGTTAACTGCTCAAGATCAATTTGGATTGAAAACTGAAAAATTGCTTAATTTTACAATCAAGAGTCAAAATATCGTACAACCTAATTTTCCCCCGGAAATAAAACGATTTAATATTTCCTCGCGCAGTCAATTTTTCCCAGGAGGAATCGTTTATTTTGAGATTAATGTTTGTGATCCTAATATTTCGGATTTGGTAGCGGCAAATTTAGATTTTGGAGATGGCACAAATCAAAGTTTTACGCCAAGTTGTTTAAGTTCAGAACCAAATATTCTCTCTCACCAATATTTGCTTTCTAATAACTACAAAGCCACATTAACAGCTAAAGATCAAGCAGGGCTACAAAGTCAGAAATCTTTATATTTTACTATAACTATTCCTGGTAATCGTGTGCCAGTAGCAAATTTTAGTTTCACTCCATCAGCGCCTCAAGCTGAATCTACGGTATATTTTATTGATAAATCAACTGATAATGATAAGGTATCTTCCATTACCTCTTGGCAGTGGGATTTTGGAGATGGATTCACCTCAACAGTGCAACATCCTACTCATACTTATGCCAAAAGCGGGAGTTATAAAGTATCTTTAGTAGTTAAAGATAGCGGCAATCTAAGCTCGCGTGCTGAAAAAATTATAAGTATAAAAGATGTGCCCAATAACCCACCAATTGCCAATTTTACTTTTTCGCCACAATATCCCAAAATAAATCAAATTATTTATTTTACTGATAAATCTTATGATAATGATAAAGAACGCGGTGGCTATATCAAGTCATGGTACTGGTCTTTTGGCGATGGAGAAACATCAACATTACAACATCCAACTAAAATTTACAACAAAAGTGGCAATTTTAAAGTTCGATTAACTGTTACAGATAATGGTGGTTTAAGCTCTTCTTTTTCTCAAAATATTTCTATTCCTTTAGGCGGTATCATAACCCAATTTAAAAAATCTGGCAAAGCTCATCAATCAATTGATAAAAATTATATCATCAAAAATGGGGATCTTGTTAAAGAAAGCTCAAGCGGAAAAATTTGGCATATCATTAATAATAAAAAGCACTGGATACCAAATGAAGAAATATTCAATCTTTATGGTTTCTCATTTGACCAAATTCGTTTAGTTTCTTCTTCGCAGCTTGCTAAATTTAAACGAGCGGCTCTTTTAAAGAATCCTGTTGATGGAAAAATTTACTATTTACATGCAGATGGTCGTAAACGTCACTTAAGGACCGCGCTGGTTTTTTTGTCTTATGGAAATAAATGGGAAGATGTGATAACGGTTTTGCCTGAAGAATTAGAAAGTTATCCGGATATAATGTTTATTAAATTGTCCGGTATTCCCAAAATTTTTATGATTGAAAATGGAGTTAAAAGACCAATTATCAATCCCGATTCAGTTGCCAAGTCTGAAGCGGTTTTTGTTAATAAAATTGAATTTAATGCCTATCTTAATGGTCCTCCTATTGATTAAATTTCAAGTTAGGATTATAATTATATTAAAACAAAATAATAATTAATTTTTTAAATATGATGCCACATATTTCTTATGAAAAATATTCTACAATATTTATTATTATCTCGCTTGCGTTAATAACTATTATTTTGCTTTTGCAGACACTTGATATAAATTTTAGTTTTTCATTTGGGTTAAAATCAGCGCTTGAGAAAATAAATCAATCATTAAATGACATCAACAATTCTGTAAATGAACTTCAAACTAATTTAAATCAGCTGAATATGTCGATGATGCCGCCTTCCCCTCCGGAAATATATTTTAACAGTGATATCGCTGAGGCGTCTGATGCAGATGTATCTGATTTTTCTGAGGGATGTGATCTTGAAGGACTAACTGATGTAGAAATAGAAAATTTAACCGATGAAGAACTTCAGGTTTTATGTCCGGGTTTTTAAAAATAACTTTATTTTTATTTAGGTTCCAAAACGTCTAAATCTATTTTCAAACCATTTGATTGCTTGATCAAAATCCTTGCTTGAAAATTCAGGCCAAAATTTTTCAATAAAATAAATTTCTGAATAAACACTTTGCCAAGTTAAAAATCCTGAAAGTCGTTGTTCTCCGGATGTTCTGATTATTAAATCTGGATCTTGAATACCAGCTGTGTCTAAATAATTGGAAATTAATGCTTCATCTATTTTATCAGCACTTATTTTTTCTTGAACAATTTTTTTAAAAGCTCTAACTAACTCATCTCTACCTCCGTAACTTAAAGCAATATTTAAAAAATGATTGCTATTTTTTTTTGTTTTATCCATAATTTCCAGCATTTTTTTTTGCATTTTAAAAGGAAACCTTTTTAAATCACCGATAAATCGTATCTGAATTTTATATTTTTCATTCTCTGCTTCTCTTTTTTTCATTTCATTTACAGCATGATTGAAAATTTTCATCATATAAGTCACTTCTTCTTTGGGACGGCCCCAGTTTTCAGTAGAAAAAGCGAAAAAGGTCAAAGCTCTAATTTTTTTTTCTTTGAAAGCATATTCAGTAATTTTTTTGAAATTTTCGTACCCTTTTTTATGCCCTTGCATAAGTGGCAAGTTATTCTTTCTTGCCCAGCGACGATTGCCATCCATTATGATACCGATATGTAAATTAGACATAATTTGAAAAGTTGTTTAAGATGTTTAATTATTAGAATTATCTGACATTTTTTTTAAAGATATCAGATTCTGATTTAGGGTTTTAAAATATTATTTGTGTTGTATCAGCAAGTAAACTTAAGTTGAAATAAAATATTTAATTTATTGTTATTCAAATAAATGCTTTATTTCGCTTGTAATTGTCATTTTTTCGTATCCCCAAGACAATCTTTTTTCTAAAGCGCCAGTAGGTAATTTTTCAAAAGTATCAAGTCCCAATACTTTTCTTATTTTAAAAGAGGTCTCTGGCATAAGAGGGAATATTAGTATAGATAAAAGTCTTAAATTTTCAATCGAAAAATTAATAATATTTTTTAATTTAGGCTCATCTATCTTTAAAGACCAGGGTTTTTCTCTATCAAATAAAATATCCACTAATGTAATATTGTGTAGTATAGCCGAAATTGCTTTTTCAGTATCTATGGTTTTTATTGCCTCGAAATAATTGTTGATATTTTGGATAACCTGTTTTTGTAAATCAGGAAAATCTTCTTTTGAAGGATTGATATTTTTAATGTTGTGTTTTAAAGCCACTGTTAATACTCGGCTAAATAAATTCCCTAATCCAAATTTTAAATCAGCATTATAAGTATCTTCTAATTTTTTCATCTGGATATCACTATCATTTTCTCTGGGAAGAGACTTTAAAAGTAAATAGCGCGTGCCATCAACTCCGAATTTATCAATTAGTTCAGAAGGACTTATTATATTGCTTAAAGATTTAGACATTTTTTTCCCTTCTACTGTGAAGAAGCTATGAACAAAGAGCGCTTGCGGTGGTTTTAATCCTACAGCTAGTAAAAGTGCTGGCCAAATAATACAATGAAAACGAGCAATATCTTTGCCAAGCAAATGTAAATTAGCAGGCCAAAACTGATAAAACATTTCTTCATTTTGTCCAAATCCAATAATACTGATATAATTAATTAAAGCGTCAATCCAAACATAAGTTATTTGATTTTGATCAAAAGGTAAAGGTATGCCCCAAAAAACGCTTTGACGCGAAATAGAAACATCTTTTAGTCCTTGATTCAAAAAACTTAAAATTTCGTTTTTGCGATTTTCTGGAAAAATATATATCTGATTAGAAGCAATTTTTTCTTTTAAAATGTCTGAAAATCGAGAAAGCGCAAAAAACCAGTTTTCCTCTTCAATTAGCTTTACAGGCTGTCGATGGATTTTGCAATTTCCATTTTCATCTAAATCAGTTTTTTCATAAAAAGATTCACAACCGTTGCAATAAAATCCTCTATAGCTACCTTTATATATATATTCAGAATCTTTTAACTTGGATAAAAATAAAATGACGGCTTTTTTGTGTCTATCTTCTTCAGTGCGGATAAAATCATCAAAACTGATATTTAAATTTTGCCAATTTTGTTTAAAATTAAGAGAGAGGATTTTCACAAAATCTTCAGGGGTTTTCCCTGCTAGGGCTGCGGCTTGGGCGATTTTTGAACCATGCTCGTCAGTACCTACGGCAAAAAATACCTTTTTGCCATCTAAACGATAAAAACGCGCTAAAAAATCCGCAGTTACAGTAGTCAAAGCGCTACCTATATGAGGTTTATCGTTGACATAATAAATGGGAGTGGTTATAAAAAAAGTGTTACTGCTTGTTTTTTCCATAAAATAATCATTTCAAATATACCAGATTTTTTAAAAATTGCAAAATAATCATTTTAAACAGCTATAATCGCTACATTTTTGCTATATTTATTTTAAAATTTATTGAGCTAATAATTCATTGCATTAAAAAGTAATATTATGATTAAAAAAACATTCTCTTTATTTCTTTTAGGAGGAACATTGGGGATATTTTTTTTGCTTTTTCTTATAAAAGTTAATTCTCAAACCTCTGCCTCAATATGGATAGATGCTCAAAGAATTTTTTTAAACGGTAATCCAAGATTTTTAGATGGCACTTTTGTTAATCCAAATACAACGCCATTACAAGTGGTGATTTTTGATACAAATAATATCCGTCCTGTAAGAAAACAACCTTTAGATAGCTCTTTGGCTTTTTCTGTTTCAATGCTTTCTTGTTCTGATGTTTTTTTCTATGAGAGTGTATTTTCAGGTAAAATCATAAATTCAGCTTCAATTTCTCCTGGCAATGGCATCTCAAGAGACTTAATCGGTAATAATTTTAAATTAATTAATTGCGATAGTAATTTAGGCGATTTTAATGAAGTACGACTTGATGGATCAACGGTCAAAATTTTTTCTTCATCTAAGATATTACCGCTTATAAATGGCGTGAATATCAATATGAATAATACACCACTTGCGGTGGTTATTTTTGATGGCCGAACTTTTTTAAGGAGAGTACCTTTAGTTTCTAATAATGATTCTTTTAGTATTTTAGAAGTTCCCTGTCTAACTAATGCAAGATGGTATTATGAGACTTTGTCAACTCATATTCCGGTAAACAGCGGTTTTTTAAATGCTGGTCCTGGGATAATAAAAAATTTTGCCGGTCAAAATTTTCAATTGGCATCTTGTAATAATCATCCACCACCACCTCAAGGTTCTTCAGTTTATTTAAATGGAACGCAAATAACATTAAATCCTTATTCAAATCAAGTGACTTTGGTAAACGGCAGTATTGTTAGTCCTTATTCTAATCCTCTTGAGGCTGTGATTTTTGATTTATTTGGCAGAGGCATTAGCTATGTTGTTTGGCTTGATTCTAATTTATCGTTTAATCGATCCCTTATCCCGACAGTGGGAAATTATGTTTGGTTTTATAGATTGCGTGGTGGTGGTATGGCGGTAAATAGCGGTACTTTAAGTCCCGGAACTTGTATCTCCTATGATTTAACAGGCGGAAACTTTCGTTTGGTATGCAACTAATTTATTTAAGCCTTAATTGGCAAAATTAAATATTGCTTATTAATTAAAAAAATAGTAAAATTAAGGTAAATATAACAAAAAACAGTATGGCAAATAATAATTTACTTGAAAATATACCAAAAAATGTTTCGTGGGCTTTAACTATTTTTTTAATTTTAGTGTCGATTGGACAAATTTTTTCAATTATTAATGAAATTAAAAAAGGACGTTATATTGGCCAAGAGTTTGAAAGAGTGCATACCATTACAGTATCTGGTAAAGGGAAGATTGAAAGAGTGCCAGATTTAGCTGAAATGACAATTTCAGTTTTTTCAAAAAGCTTTGATTTAAAAAAAGCGCAAGAGGAAAATAGCATTAAAGCTAACGCTATTATCAATTTTTTAAGTCAACAAGGCATTAAAAAAGAAGATATCAAAACAAGTCAGTATAATATTTATCCCCAATATGATTACTCGCAATATGGTAGAAAATTTTTAGGATATGAAATTCGTAATTCTTTGAATGTTAAAGTTCGTGATTTTGGAAAAATAGGTTTAATCATCGAAAAAGCTGTGGAGCTTGGGGCTAATGAAGTTTATAATTTAATTTTTACTATTGATAAAAAAGAAGAAGTTCAAAACGAAGCTCGTAAGAAAGCAATCGATAATGCTCGCGAAAAAGCTAAAGTTTTAGCTGATCAACTGGGTGTCGTTTTAGTTCGTATTACTAATTTTTCTGAAAATTCTGATTATGATCTTGAGCGGTCATTTTACATTACTGAAAAAACAGGTATAGTTGGGGGCAGTAACGAAATGCCGCAAATTGAGCCTGGTCAAAATGAAATTAAATCAAGTGTATCGATTACTTACGAAATAGCAACAAAATAAAATTAGTTTGCTTACAAGATAATAAAAAAATAAAGTTCAATGGCTCTGGCTACTTTAATTTTATATTCTTTAACTCAATTTTTTGGACTTTTTATTGCTAAAGAATTTTTGAGTTCTTGGAATCAAGAGGAAATTTTAAAAATTACGCAAGCTCAAAATCCACTTGGCTTTTTGATTTATACTTTTGCTTTTTTGTTTATTGTTCTTTCCTTGCTTTATTTTAGAAAAAGACTTAACTTTATTTTAAAGTATTTTATTGCTTTGATAGTTTGGGCTGGCATTGCAATTTCTTTTCAACTTTTTTCTCCAGTTTTGTTATCTTATTTATTGGCTATTTTTATTACTTGGTTATTTTTTATTTTGCGTGAGATTTGGTTTCATAATTTAGTTATAGTTTTTTCTGTGGCAGGAATCGCTGGATTGGCTGGTTTAAATTTTTCAATTTTTGGACTGATTTTCATTTTAGCGGCAGTATCTATTTACGATTATTGGTTAATAAAATCGAAACGCCATTTGATTTATATTGCTGAGAATTTTTTAAAAGAACATATATTTTTAGGACTTGTAGCTCCTAAGCATTGCCGAGGATATTTTTGTAGTTTTCAAAAAGAAGATTTTAAACATAATAATTACATTTTACTGGGCGCTGGAGATTTGGCCTTTCCTTTAATGTTTGCAACATCAGTTCTAAAAAATTACGGTTTAAATGAGGCGATAATTGTTGCGTTTTTTGGCATTATCGGTTTATTTTTTGTAAAATATTTCGCAAAAAAGTCTCGTTTAATTCCAGCCCTTATTCCAATTACCGCCTTTTTAATGTTAGGTTATATTTTCACGATATTATTTTAATTGGACTTTTTAAATTTTTGGCTTGCGATGCTAAAGAAATTAAGAAAGATTGGCAAATAGATACATTAGTGTTTGAATTTTGGACTTTTGTCGTTTAGCAAAAACAGATTTTAAAAAGGTTTAAGTTGCAATTTTTTTGTTTTTATGTATCATTAACTATAAAGATAACCTTCATCAAAAACGATGAAGTTTTTTTAATTATGACCATAAAACAAGTATACAATTTAGCGATTAATATAGGAATTAAAAACGATTTTCGTTCAAAAGTACAGATCAATAAAATTTTAGCTCGACAGAAAAAGAAGTTTGAAAAATTATCTAAAGAAGAAAAAGAAGTTTTTGATATTGAAATTTTACATAATCCATATTCTGACACGAGAATTTTATTTGGCGATTTAAATAAAAAAGTAAAGAAAGTGTTAGTAGGTATTGATATTGCTGGCGATGAACTTTTATTGGCTGATAAACTGGGTGATATTGATTTAGTTATCGCTCATCATCCAATAGGACGGGCGCTTGCTGGACTTGATGAAGTAATGCATTATCAGGCGGATATATTAGCTTATTATGGAATACCTATAAATATTGCCGAAAGTCTTTTAAAAACAAGAGTAGATGAAGTAGCGCGTAATCTTTCGCCAATCAATCATAATCGCACTGTTGATATGGCACGACTTTTAAATATTTCTTTAATGTGTGTTCATACACCTACTGATAATTTGGTGGCTCGATTTGTAGAAAAGGAGATAAAAAAAGAAAATCCAGAATATGTTGAGGATTTGATGAATCTTTTAAAAAAAATCCCAGAATACAAGGAAGCGACAAAAGAAAAAATGGGGCCTGAGCTTTTCGCTGGATCTCTGGATAATCGTTGCGGTAAAATTGCTCTTACAGAGATTACAGGCGGTACCGAAGGATCTCCTAAAATCTATCACGAAATGGCTCATGGAGGGATTGGTACTATCGTGGGAATGCATATGTCAGAAAAACATACTGAAGAGGTAAAAAAAGCCCACATTAATGCTGTTATCGCTGGTCACATGTCTTCTGATTCTTTGGGGATGAATTTATTTTTAGATGAGCTTGAGCGGTGTAATATAAAAATTATACCGACATCAGGACTAATTAGAGTTTCGCGCGTCAAAAAATAATTTAATATTTTAAAATGATGAACAAAAACCCTTGGGGCTTTTTTCAAATAATTTTCCCAAGGGTTTTTGTTTTGTCGCGACTTAAAATTATTATAATCTAAAAAAAAATTTTGGCAATATTATTTTAATTTTTTTTATGTATGAGTCTTTAAGAGTTTTAAAAAAGTCTCTCTTGTTAATGTAACTTTTCCAAATTTTTTTTGTTCTTTTTTTGTCTCTTTTTGTTTTTGCCATTTTTTCATTTTTCGCGTGATATCGCCGCCATACATCCAGGAAGTTAAATCATGAGTAATGGCCCGAATATTTTCTCTAGCCAATATCTTTCCGCCAACTTTCCCTTGAATTGCTACTGAAAATTGTTGTGGTGGAATAATCTCCTTTAATTTTTTACAATTTTTTCTTGCTATACTTTGGGCTTTTTGAGCGGGAACTATTTTAGAAAATGGTTCTATAACTTCGTAATGTACCAAAAATTCTAATTTAACTAAATCACCTGGACGATATTCCAAAAATTCATAATCGAAAGAAGCATATCCAGAAGAAATACTTTTTAATTTATCATGAAAGTCTTCCATTATATCTGCCAGCGGAACTTCAAAATGAATATTTATGGTTTTTTCATCGATATTTTCTAAATGCAAAAATTTACTTCTGTAATTATTCATTAAATCCATCACAGCGCCTAAATACAAAGTGGGAGTTGTGATAATTAAAGCGATCCATGGTTCTTTGATTTCAATAATTTTCTCGCGTGGCGGCAAATATGCTGGCACTGTCACTATTTTATTGAAAATTTTCCCTCCTTCTTTATAAACAACTTCATAAGCAACGGAAGGAGAAGTGGTAATCACATTAACATCAAAATCTCTTTTTAATCTTTCTAAAATTATTTCCAAATGTAAAGATCCAAGTGCGCCAATTCTAAAACCTCTACCTAAAATTCCTGAAGCTTCATATTCAAAAGTTAAAGCCGCGTCATTTAGTCGTAATTTTTCAAGCGCTCCCTTCAGACTAGCAAATTCGTTTTCATTCATAGGATAAAAAGAAGCAAAGACATTCGGTTTTGGTTCAATGTAACTGGTAATTGGTTCAAGTTTAAAGTTTAAAGTTTGAGCATCAAAAACAATAGTATCACCAACGCGGCATTGATGGATATCTTTTAGTCCTGTAACGATGTAGCCTATTTCTCCGTTTTTAAGAATACCCGTTGGCGTTAATTGTGGAGAAAAAATTCCAACTTCTTTTACTTCAGTTTTGGCACCTGAACCAAGAAGATATATTTTATCTTGATTTTTAATTGAACCGTCAAAAACTCTTACATAAGCAATAACACCTTTATAGGGATTATATTCAGAATCAAAAATTAATGCTTTGAAAATGTTTTGGTCGTTTAATGGTTTTGGCGGTGGAATTTGATAAATAACAGCTTCCAAAAGATCTTTAACCCCTTTTCCAGTTTTTGCGGAAATTTCAAAGATTTCCTCTTCTGGAATTTCTGTTAAATGAGTTATCTGTTTTTTAATACGTTTTACTTCAGCTTGAGTAATGTCTACTTTATTTATTGCGGCAATGATTTTTAAATTTTCTTTTTTGGCTAACTTATAATGACTTACTGTTTGAGCTTGAACTCCTTTGACTACTTCAACAAGTAAAATTGCGCCCTCTACAGCTTTTAAAGCGCGGGATACTTCGTAAGAAAAATCTGTATGCCCTGGAGTGTCGATTAAATTTAAAATATATTCTGAAGTTACTTTTTCTAAATCCGATCCAATCTGTAATTTAGAATTTAACTTTTGTTTATCATATAGAGATTCGAATTGACGATTAACTAACTTATATATCATACGAACAGGATGCATTCGTACTGTTATTCCTCGTTCTCTTTCAAGGCCCATTGAATCTAAAAATTGTGGCATTAATTTTGTTTTATCAACTGTTCCAGTAATTTCTAAAAATCGATCTGCTAAAGTTGATTTACCGTGGTTAATATGAGCAATAATGCAAAAATTTCTTATGTTATTCATAAAATTAAAAACCTCTTAAGTTAAAATATTTTTTTATTTAAAATTTCCCAAATATCATCAACAGGTTTTATTTTTAGTGCTTTAGCAATAAGAATATACGCCAAAATTCCTAAAAATCCAGCAAAAAGTCCTTGCATAAATATCGGAATAACTGTTTTACCTGAAAATAAAATTTTTAGCGGTACATCAAAAATTCTTAAAGCAAAATAAATTATTGGAGCCATTATTCCTGAAGCGATAACCATTTTAACCCAGGAGCGAGTAATTTCAGACATTATCATGCCATTTAATTTAATATCAAGTAAAAGCCATAAAATAATGAATTG
The DNA here is from genome assembly GCA_037443185.1 of bacterium. Taxonomy (GTDB): domain Bacteria; phylum Patescibacteriota; class Minisyncoccia; order 2-01-FULL-47-10; family JBBIMT01; genus JBBIMT01. The sequence continues at coordinate 40,700 of JBBIOV010000003.1, forward strand.
GGTTAAAGCCGATATCGAAAAAGCTAAAGCTAAAACCACTACCATAGGTAAAAACGGGTCCTTAATTCCTTCTATTTTTAAAATTATTTTTAACAAAGTATAGAAGCTTTGATCTGTTTTAACTAAATTAATAAAGTAAAATGCCAAAAAAATATTAATAAGGTTTCCTAAAATACCAATTATCACTGGAGTTGCGGTATTTTTCAACGCAAAAAATGCTCGCGACAAAAGTGGGATTAAGCTTTGGGCAAAAAGACTTAAAGAAAAAAGGCCTACTGTTGCGGCAGTAACTTTTGTACAATCCCAATCACACTCACCATATCCGGCTATTACTCTTACTATTTGCGCTCTTAACGAAACGAAAATTACCGCGCCAGCCAATGACCAAAACAAAATTTGTAAAAAAACCTGCGAAAAATATTTTAAAAAATTATTTTTCTGTTCTGTATCGCCTTTTGCGCTTTTTGCTAAAGAAGGAAAAACAGCAGTAGCAAAAGAAATGCCAACTAGGCCAGTCACTACAGTTGCAATGTCAAACGCTGAAGAAAAAATTCTTACACTGCCTTGAGAAATAGTAGAAGCCAATGCTACCATAACGATAAAATTTATTTTATCAGCAAACATTCCAAAAGTTCTTGGTATAGTTAACAAAATAGTTTCTTTGACTTTGTTTAAAATTAATTTATTAAAACTGAAAGAAATTTTATACCCTTCTTTTAAGGCAGGAAATACTTGCACCGCAAATTGTAAAGCCGCTCCCATTACTACTCCAAAAGCAAAACCATCAGCGCCTAATAAATTATGAAATACGGTTAAACCTAAAATTACGCTGGCTTGATATAACACCGGTGTTAAGGCGTAAACAAAAAAATAATGAAAACTTTGCAAGATAGAACCAAAGATACTTGAAAGTCCCAAAAATATCGGCTGTAACAACATAATTCTTGTTAAATGAATAGTCATTTCTTTTGCTTCTTGAGAAAAACCAGGCACAATAATATTAATGATAGCTGGTGCAAAGATTGAAGCTAATAAAGCCCCAACTGACACTAAAGTAGTGATAAAAATTAATAGAACATTTGCGTATTTGAAGGCATCTTCTTTAGATTTTTGATAAAGTTGTAAGAAAATAGGGATGAAAACCGTTGACATCGCTCCAAAGATAATCAAAGTAAATAAAAAATCAGGCAAAACAAAAGCAGCGGTAAAAATATCGCCTTCTTGCGCTTTAAACGCCCATAAAATTATTCCCTTTTTGAAGGCGCTTAAAATTCCTGAAGTTAAACTTAAAAGCGCAATTGTTAAAGCGCCTTTAAATATTTTTTTTTGCACAATTTTTTTAAGGAAATTGGCTTTACGATAAAGCAGTATTTCCTATTTTAAAAATGGCGAAAAATTTAAAGAAATTATTTCGTCGTATTTTAAAATTGTTTGGTAAGTGATTTTACCTTTTTCAATATTTAAATTATTTGGGAAATTCCAAGCGATACTCCAATTTTTTGGATAAAAAATATTGATAATGATTTTTTGATTTGTCATTCCGGGTTGTTTTTGGAGATAAAGCTGATATTTAGGCTTTAAAAGATCTACTTTTACAACAGATAAATATTCAATTGCTACCTTTAATTCTTCTTTTGGTGAGACATAAGTCCAAGCGCCAAAAGTACTTTTCCCAGTTTCTTTAGCAATATAAAAACCGCTTGAATCAATAATTGTTGCTTTTTCTTGGGCTAAAATATCAGCGTCAGGACTAAACTTTGCTTTAATATAATCAATTCGCGGAGAGATAAATTCGATAGTATGGCCATTTGCTTTTAAAAGTTTTGATTCTAAAGGAGTATAAAATCTTAAGTAATTAGTGTTGACCCTGTTGTACCAATCATAAATAGAATCTCCTCCTAAGTGTTTTCTAATGACTTCAACATAATTTTTAACTAATCCCTTATCTGATATAGCAATATTTAAATTAATAGTTTGTTCAATAACCCGATCAGTTTTATAGCCGCCTAAATTTGTATTAACCACTGCTAAATAATCTCCATCAAAATCTACTACCTTACCAGACCAGCCTTGTGCTTCAACAAAATTTTGAAGCTTTTCATCATTAAAATAAAACATAATATCTTTTCTATCAAGCATATCTAAAATTTCGCTAAAAAAGTTAGCTAAATCATTAATCGTAAAGTGTGCAAATTTTTTAATTATCTCTTCTCCCAAATCGGCTAAAATTGTCTTTGGTTGTCTAAGATTTTTATCGTAATCTACTTCAACTTCGTATTGTAAAATATCAATAAAATTATCTTCGGTAATTAAGGCTTCGTGATTTTTTAAATAAATAGGCCCGGTGATTTTTAAAAGTGATTTTAAAAGTGCTGGTGTTATGGCAATTACTCCATCAGTAGTTTCGCCACCTGTTTTTTCGTAAAACCATTGAAGTTTCTTTGCTGAAGAAGGAAAATCAAAGAACCAATTGGCATCATGAAAAGACCAAGCGGCGGAAATTTTTTGAATTGGTTGTGGTGGAATAATTAAGGCTCTAAGCTGTCCATCAATATTATAAACATCATCTATTTTGAATTTTTTCACTATCCCATCATCTATTATCACAAAACCGTAAGATCCTATAAAACCACCCGTTGGTCTAATTTCAGAGGGATTTTGAAAGATGAGTAAATATGTTCGTGGATTATTGATGCCTAGAGCTTCTTCTAAAGATGGTAAAAAATCATTGAGAAAACGTGACAGATATTGAAAAGGTTCAACGATTTCTTTAATTTTACTTTCATATTTTCCTAGAGAAGGTGGTAAATTATTAAAATTGATTTCGTTCAGTAATTGTTGAGTATCATTTGATAACAAGTTAAATCTTTTTAGATTTGGTAAAATAGTACTAAATTTAATTGTTTCTTTACTGATTGAAGTTATTTTATCTATTAACATTGAAAAAATTTGTCCCATTTCAGTTAAATTTTTGGCAATTTGTAAAAGCTTTTCGCCTTGGGTCAACTGTGTTGATATTACTGGCAAAGAAGCTAATAAAAATGTTGTCGTTTGGCTTAAATTGTCGATTTTTTCCTGAGCTTGAACTAATTTCTCAAGGGCGTTTGAAAAATTTAATGTAGCTTCAGAAAAAGATTTATTCTCTAAAGAGCTTGCCGCTTTAACAACATCAGAAATAAATTCTTTCCCTTTTCCTTTTATATATTCCTGTGTTAAATTTGCCTGATATAAATTAGCGCTTAAAGGAACTATCAGGGCAACTAAAATAGCTGATATACCAAACCTAATAGTAACTGCAAAATTTTTTAAACGAAAACTTTTTTGTCCGGAAATTCTATATCTTGGGTTTTCTTGCGGTGATTCTTGTTTTTGGTATGGTATTTCAGTTTCTTTTGAGATTGTTTGTTCATTTTGGGCATTTTGACTTTTTTCAAATTTGATTTCTTTTTTTGTTTCAATTTTTATGAAATCTCTTTTTTCTTGTTCATTTAACTTCGGTTTTTGCTGATTTACTCGCTCAATAGTGATATGTGCTTCAAAGGGTAAAGGTTTTGATTTTTTTATAATATCAAATACTAAAACTTTTCCTTGTGATTGAGGATTTTGAGTAGATTTTAGTAAATTTTCTTTGTCTAACTTTACCCTGATTTCATCCATTGCGCATTTTTATTATATAAGTTTTTTCAAAAAAAGCCACTATAGACAACTAGGATTTAAGCTTAATAGCCAGATACTTAAAAATGTTACCCACTGCATTTGACAATTATAAAAATGGAAATTTTAAAGAAATATGATATGATAATTTTTATGAAGGTTAAGATTAAAAGATTGGAGCCAAATATCAAATTACCCCAGTACCAAACCAAAGGAGCGGTAGCATTTGATTTGGCGCCTAAAGACAAATTAATCCTAAAACCTAAAGAATGGAAGTTGGCGGCGACTGGATTAATTGTTAAAACTCCTCCCGGGCATATGCTTTTAATTGCTCCGCGTAGTTCGCTTTTTATGAAAAAAGGTTTAGCGCTTGCCAACACTATAGGTATTATTGATCAAGATTACTGTGGAGATAAAGATGAAATCAAGTTAGCTTTGATAAATTTAAGCGATAAAGAAGTTGAAATTAAAAAAGGAGAAAGAATAGCGCAAGGAGTGTTTGTGAAAATATCAAAAGTTCAATGGAAAGAAGTAAAAAAAATGGGCAAAAGCCGTGGAGGATTTGGTAGTACTGGCTAAAAACTTAGATGAAGCATTAATTTTTAAGCACTTTTTAACTTCAAAGACTCCATAAAATCGGGACATAGTATAATGGTAGTACGCATCCTTCGGGAGGATGTAGTCCCAGTTCGAATCTGGGTGTCCCGAAAATAAAAAGATGGCTTACAAAATTGCTTTTATTCGAACTCATGGAACTGGCAAAACAACGCTGGCTCATGATTTTGTTGTCGCGCTAAAAAAATCTCATATTGACGCTGATTTTTTAGGCGAAATAGCGCGGAAATGTCCTTTTCCCATCAATGAAGAAGCTACTGAAAAAGCACAAATTTGGATCATTCTCCAACAAATCATCCAAGAAATTGAAGCTGAAGATAAAACAGATGTTTTAGTATGTGATCGCAGTGTTTTTGATGGTTATTGTTATTATGTAAATAAATTTGGCAGAAATAAGGCACTGGAAGCTTTAGTTTTGCAACATTTACAAACTTATGATTATATTATTAAAGTTTCAATTCGCAGAGGATTTTTAAAAAAAGATAAAGTCCGTTCTACATCAAAAACTTTTCAAAAAAAGATAGATCGTTTGATGGATAAACTACTAAAGAAATTAAAAATGAAGCATTTAACCCTAAAAGAATTTCAAAATTTAAACATTGTTAACATTTTAAAAAATCAAAAAAATAAAAAATGAATAACTTAACTTTTTAAAATTATGGAAAAACAAAAACAAAATCAAAATAAAAATAAGAAAAATGTCATTTTTCTAGGGTGGACTTCTTTTTTTACAGATATCAGTTCGGAAATGATTTTTCCTGTTTTGCCGATATTTTTAAAAAATATTTTAAACACCCCTTTCTTTTTAATTGGTCTTATTGATGGGGTAGCGGAATTTGTAAGCGCAATCTTGAAATATTTATCAGGCATTATCAGTGATGCTATTCAAAAACGCAAATTGCTTGCTGTTATCGGCTATGGACTGTCGGCTTTATCAAAATTTTTCTTTTTCTTGGCAGGTTCTTGGGTTTTTGTTTTGTTTTTAAGGGTAATAGATCGAGTTGGTAAAGGTATTCGCACAACCCCACGAGACGCTTTAATTTCCGAATCGGTATCTGATAAAGAAAAAGGTAAGTATTTCGGACTTCATCGGGCGATGGATAGCGCTGGCGCTTTTATTGGAGTAATTTTAAATATTTTAATTTTATATCTTCTACAAACTAAATTCTTTTGGGATTTGGAAACTGCTGTTCGTGGTATATTTTTATTTTCTTTTATTCCAGCTCTAATTGGCGTAATTTTGCTTTTGATTTTTGTTAAAAATGTTAAAAGCAATAAAAACAGCGAGACTGTAAAAAACAAAAAAAGCTATAGATTTTCATTTAATTTAAAAGGATTTTCGCGTAATTATTTTTTAGCGATTATCACTTTGGGCATTTTATCACTAGGTAATATCAGCTATTCTTTTTTCCTTTTAAAAGGCGAGGATATAGTGGGTGCGGTATTTATTTTGCCTATCTTTTATCTTATTTACAATCTATTTTATGCGCTTACTTCTTATCCGGCGGGAAAATTTTCAGATAAATTGGGCAGAATTAAAACTTTAATCTTTGGTTTTTTTATTTTCTTCATCGCTTTAATTAGCGCGGCTTTTGTTGATAATGCTTGGCTAATTTGGGGCGTATTTATTTTATTTGGCACATCTGTTGGTATAACCGATTCTGTAAGCAAGGCTTTTATTTCTGATTTAATGAAAAAAGAACGTGGCGGCGAAGCGTTTGGGTTGTATTATGGAGTAAGCGGTGTTTGCTCACTGATTGGGAATTTTTTAGTCGGATTCCTCTGGGATAAAGTTGACTCTTTTATTGCTTTTTTGGTTCCAGCGGGATTTATTTTAATTGGTATCTTAATGTTAGCCATATTTTTCAAACGCCATCAATTTACTCCCCAAACATATAGTCCTGAATCATTTAAAGGTTATAGATAAAACAAACTTACGCACTTAAGAATGTTATTTAAAAAGGAAAAAATTTTGATCCAAGTATTACTACAAAGGTCGGATCTGCTTTAAAGACCCACCCTATTCATTTTTGGAAGTTTACTGGGTATAGACCAACCTTTAATAGTTAAAGTGAGTTGATTATAAAATTTAATAAAATTAAACATCTTATTCTTTTTATAAAAGAGGTCAAAATGTAAAAACTCATTTTTCTTGGCGTGCAGTCTCTTTTTTGCATATTGGGAATATTATTGATAATGTTTTTTGGCTTCATTTTTCTGGATATTCTAGCTAAATAAGAGAAGTACTCTGAGTTATTTTTTGGCGCCATAAAAGGGCAAATAAATATTTGTCCTTTTGTTATTTCAGAAATTATCTCTATTACATAATTTTTTTTGCTTCCAGAGTCCCTAATTCAAAAATTCAAAGAAAACAGGACAATAATAAATAATTTAAAATAAATTATTACCCACAATTTCTTCCTCTGTTTGTTTTTTTATTTTTTGAGTGTTGGATTTTAAGTCTTCGGAGTTTTTTTGGTTGATGCCAAATTTTTTCTTTATTTCAATTATTTTATTCTCGGTTTCTTTTAATCTCTCTCTACAAAGACGCGCAAGTTCCAACCCTCTTTCGAATTTTTTTAGCCCTTCTTCTAAATCAATTTCTCCAGCTTCAAATTCAGCTGTTATTTTTCTTAATTCTTCAAATGCTTTTTTAAAACTAAAATCTTTTTTCATAAAAAATAAAAACAATTTAATAATTTATATTAATCACCGATGATTCTATGGATCCGTCTTTCATTGTTAAATTTAAAAGCTGATCCTTTTTTACATCTTTGACGCTTTTTAATATTTTATTGGTTTTCTTATCTTTGACAATAGCATAGCCTCTGTTTAAAATTTTTAAAGGATTAAAACTTTCAAGCAATCTTTCTTCATAATTTAAGTCATCTTTTATTTTACTCATCATCGCCCCAAAAACTTTATTGAAATATTCAACATCTTTTTTAAAATCTATTTTTAATTTTAAAAAGAATTCATTAAAGTTTAAAAAACGCGTCGATAACAAATTAGATATTCCTTCCAGCGCTGTTTTTTTGTCTTTAACGAAATGAGTGCTTTGGAGAAAAAATTTCTCTATTAAAAAATTTTTCTCTTTTATTATTTCTTCGAAATAATTTTGAATTTTGTTTTCAATATTTTGGATTTCAAATTCTATTTCTTCGCGTGAACGCACCAAAATCTCAGCAGCATTAGATGGAGTAGAAGCGCGCACATCAGCGGTATAATCGGCTAAAGTTTCATCTCTTTCATGACCAACGCCTACTAAAACTGGCACTCGCGAACCAAAAATCGCAAAAGCCACCTCTTCTGAATTAAAAGCTTGTAAATCTTCTAAAGATCCTCCGCCACGAATAAGCACCACAACATCTAAATTTAAATTTGAAGCATTTTCGTTGAAATATTGAAAAGCGCCAACAATTTCGTCAATAGCTTCAATGCCCTGAACATGTACATGAGCTAAATATATTTTAAGTCCTCCTTGACGATGGCGCAGGACTTTAATGAAATCTGAATAAGCCGCTGATTCTTTAGAGGTAATTAAACCAATATTTTCTGGAAATTCTGGAAGTGGCCTTTTTCTCTCTTTGGCAAATAATCCATGTGCTTGCAATTTTGCTTTGGTTAATTCAAAGGCTCTTTTAAGCGCCCCTTCCCCAGATGGTTCAATCTTATAAACCCTTATTCTGAAGCGACCTGATCTTTTATGAACTCCTGGAACGCCATAAATTACAACCTTCATTCCTACTTCAACTGCTACTTTCATCTCAAAAACAGGCATGAAACATTCCACAACAGCTTCTTGATCTTTCAGTGAAAAAAAAGCCCATTTTGAATGGCTTATATTAAACTGTGAAATTTCTCCTTCAATAAATGCGTCGATTTGAGATAGCGACGCATTTGCCAGTTCTATAAATTCAGAAACTGATAGCGGTTTTTGACTGTTAAAATCCACGATTGATTATAATGAGTTATTATTTGCAGAGGTAGTAGCGATTTTTTTAATATTTTAATATGAGTAATAAAAATTTTTCATTGAAAAAATTATTTAAATTAATTTTTGCATAAAACAATTATATACCTCTTCTACCAAAAGGCACACCGCGTTTTTTGCCACCGCCAAAAAATTGCCTTTTTAGTTGTCTTTTTAAAAACTCTTTTCCTTTATCTTTCTTTTTCCAAAAAGGAATATTACTCTGAGCGTCTTGATCAGTTTTTGTTTTAACTGTTTCATCTTGATTTTTGTTTTCTTTTTTCTCTTTTACCATATTCTCTTATCTGGGGGGGTAGATATCCCGTTTTTTAATTGTGCGATAAACAACTTGAAAAGGCAATTTTAGTAAATGCCAAAATGTATACCAAATATCAAGAAAATTTTCTATAAATTTAATCATATTTTTAAATTCCTACTTTCAAGGTTTGACTTTGTGCCTTCGACTTTGTACCTTCAAGGTCCGACCTTGATTCTTGATTAAAGAATATATTTTCATTTTAATATATTTTTTTAAAAAAAGAAGGGGGTAAGAGTTTAAAAGTTCTCTTACCCCCAAAGCCCTATGCGACAAGGGGAGATATATGGGAAGAAACGAGTGGAGTTGAAATAGCGCATAGGGCTTATTACTCATCCTCCTATAGAAATGTTAGAAATTTTGAGCTTGGTAATGCCCTTATTGCGAAAACCCAAAATTTCAGCCGCTGCTTCCGAAAGATCGAAGTCTCTTCCGGAAACATATGGTCCTCGATCCTTGATAACAACCGAAATGCTGACACCTTCAGAGTTTGTTAGTTTTACGATTGTTCCAAGAGGTAAACATTTATGAGCCGCAATCATTGGATTAAATCGATTAAACGGCTCACCGTTTGCCATAGGTAGACCTTGAAAAGACGCACCATACCAACTTGCAACAGCAATTCCTGTGGTATAAGGACGGATCTTCAAAATCTGACCTATGTAAATCAGATTAGGGTTTTTAATCTTGTTTAACGAAACAATATCTTTTATTGAAGTTCCGAAACAGCGAGCAATTGACCAAAGCGTATCGCCCTTTTTGATTTTGTAACTTACGAGTCCATCTGACCCAAAGACCAAAAAACATAAAGAGAGACAGACAACGACAAAAAGAACTACAAATCTCATTGACTCCCTCCTTTTATTCGCTTACTTAAGCCAAAAATTTAAAGTACCAACCTCTTTATTTTTCTTTAATATAACATAAAATTATTTTTAAGTCAATAATCTTAAATTTGGCAAATGCCTTGAAATTGGTTTTTGCAAAATTAAGCTGTGGACGCGGAGGGAATCGAACCCTCGTGAGAATAAAACTTCTACAAAGGTTTAGCAGGTTTAGTTGATTTTTAATCTCGCTTTAACAGTAAAAAATCAACAAAATCTGCTAAAGCAAAGTCAAGTTTGACTTGACGACAGATCTAAGAATTTCGGAAAAAGACAAGATCAGTTTCTTTTTCCTATCCCCGTCCCTACTTTATTTTCTCTACGGAGACTTGAGAAAATAAAGCCTCGGTTCTTAAGCGAACGCGAAGGAAGGTGCAAAGGTGTTCACACTTTTTTTGCTAAATTTTTTTAACGAAGCCTTTAGCCGCTCCGACCTGCCCGATTGTAAAAGATCTATCCTTCAAATCCAAGAACGCGCCCGAGATATTTCTGATATTTCTTAAAAACTTTTTAACTTCTCTATTCTTCTTTTCATTTCTCTTTCTTTTATTTTTTCTCTTTTATCAATTTTCTTTAAATGTTTAGCGACAGCAAATTCAAGTTTGATTAGATTATTTTTATTATATAATTTAAGCGGAAGCAAAATCAATCCTTTTTCTTTTTGTTTTCCTTGTAAATAAGAAATTTCTTTTTTATTTAATAAAAGTTCTATTGGTCTATTGGGGCTCAGATCTTGAGGGGTATTTTTTGGTTGGTATAAACCAATCGAAGCTCCACGAAGAAAAGCTCTTTTATTTTCAACTTTTACTATCGCTCCTGGCAAAGATACCTTTCCAGTTTTTATTGCTTTTACTTCAACCCCAAAAAGCTTCAATCCAGCGTTGAATTTTTCTTTTATATCGTAATGAAAAGAAACTCCTTTATTTTGGGCATATATTTTTCCATTCATTTCTTTTATTTTATCATAAATTCGATATTTTGACAATATTAGGTATAAAATTCTTTTTAATTCAGGAGTACATTTTGATAGATCTTTAAAGTTTCGTTTGCCATTTTTTTCCAGCTATATCTTTTTAATATCTCATTGCCTTTAATTAAAAGTTTTTTTTGAAGCTTTGAATCACTAAGCAGACGAAAAATTTTTTCTGACATATCTTCAATATCGTATGGATTAAAAAACAACGCTCCTTCTTGGAGTACCTCCGGCATTGGACCTACTTTGGAGACAACAGAAGGCGTTCCTTGACTGAACGCTTCAAGGGGAGTTAATCCAAATCCTTCATAAAACGATGGCAAAATATATGCATCGGCTCCTCTATAAACAAGATTTAATTTTTTTCCAGTAATTAATCCAGTCAAAAAAACTTCTTTTTCTAATTTAAGTTTTTTGATTAAAATTTTCACTTCTGGGTAGTATGGATCTTCTTCTCCGCAGATGACAAGATGATGAGGGATTTGTTTTTTAATTTTTAATAAATGGAAAGCCCTGATAAGGCCAGTAAGATTTTTATGACTTCTCCAAACGCCAACATACAATATGTAAGGAAAACTAAAATTTAAAAAAAATTTTTCCTTTAACTTTTCTTTTGCTTCTTTTTTCTTTTTTTCTATATTGTTTATAAAATAGTCTCTCTGTGATTTTGGGGGTTTATTTTTTATTCCTTCATATATGACAAAAATTTTTTCTGGATCAATGGAAAAATATTTTAAAATATCATTTTTAGTAAATTGCGAAGGAGTGATAATGGCTTGGGAGCGCTGAACAACATGTTTTAAAACTGCTTTGTAAGCTATTTTTCTTAAAATATTTCCTCCCATTTTATGACCGGGCCAAAACATTGGCGTTAAATCATGAATCGTTACAATAAATTTTTTCATATAAAGAATCGGCGCGTTAAAATGGGTGAAATGCATCAAATCTAACTTGGCATTATATAAGGGCAAAGGCAAAATAAACTGTTCTTTGAAAGAATACCAAGGCGCATCAACATAATGGATTTCGATATTTAAATTGGAGGATTTTATTTTATTAGCCGTTGCTTGAGCATTACGCAGAAAAAATAAATGGTAATTGTTACTATGCTTAAATTTTATTAAGTGTTTAATCAAATATTGAATATAGGTTCCAATGCCTGTTTGGCGTGGCCCATATAATCGACAATCAATTCCGATACGCATAATATAAAATTTTCGGCTAAATTTCTTTAAATGTCAATGAATTTAAAAATTAAATCTATAGTTGATGATATATTGAAATTAAAAGATAATTGTTGTGAGTACTAAATTTAATAAATATAAGTGCGCCATTGACATAAAAATAAAATAAAAAATCAACAAAGCTGATTGAAAATTGTCAAGCTGCGTTAAAAACTTAAGGCACATAAAAAAGTTAAAAGATAAAGTAAATGATACTTAAAATAAAATTTATATAGCCCCTATTTTATTTTTTAAATATTTTTTAACAATTTCTTTTTCATTCCATAAGATAAATTTACCTTTTTCAAAAACCATTGTCGCTTCCGTTCCTTTACCCAAAAGTAAAACAATATCATTTTTTTTAGCTATTTCAATTGCTTTTTTTATCGCTAATTCTCTATCTAAAATTTCAAATATCCGACATTCCTTAATTCTTGAATCATAATCATTAATTCCGGATTTTATTTCCAGTAAAATCTGTTGAGGGTCATCATCGTAAGGATCTTCATTAGTTAAAATAATATAATCTGAATTTTGTCCAGCGATTTTTCCCATAACAGGACGTTTCCACTTGTCTCTGCTTCCGCCCGCTGCGCCAAAAAGTGTAATAATTTTTGCGTCAGGTGTTTTTAATTTTTTTACCGATTCGAAAACCGCTTTAAATGAATCTGGCGTGTGAGCTAAATCTATTATCACTTTAAAATCTTGTCCCTGGTTAATGAATTCCATTCTGCCAGGGAGGTTTTTAATTTTTTCTAATGCTTTTTTAATAGTGTCAATTTTTATGCCAAAGGCTAAAGCGGCTGTTCCGGCTGCTGAAGCATTGGATGCATTAAATGCTCCAATAAGATTTAAATTTATTTCTTTAAAAGATTTTTTATAATTGAAAATAAATTTTGTCGTCTTTGCATCGCTATTGATAATTTTATAATATACTTCATTAACACTACTATCGGATTGAATTTTGTGATTATTTTTAATTTTTTTAAAAACCCATTTTTGGACACAATCAAATGCTAAAAAATCTTTAGCGTTTTCATCATCGCCATTGACGATAATAATTCCGTTTTTTCGATTTTTAGAGACAGCTTCAAATAACTTCATTTTGGCTCGTTTATAATTTTCAAAACCGCCATGGGCTTCAATATGTTCAGGTTGTAAGTTTGTTAATATTGCGGCTTTAAAATAAATTCCGAGATGACGATATTGTTTTATGCCTTCGCTTGTGACTTCTAAAATTGCAAATTGGACTTTATTTTTTAACATTTTTTTCAAAATCTTTTGGATAATAAAAGGACTTGCCATCGTCATATGAAAAGGATTTGGCATTTCTTTTTTTCCGTCATAAAAACTCATAGATGAGGACCAGCCGACTTTAAAACCAGCTTCCTGGAAAATTTTCCCAAGCATATATACCGAAGTTGACTTGCCTTTTGTGCCGGTTATGCCAATCACTGTTAAATGTTTTGAAGGAAAACCATAAAAAAAAGTAGCTAAATAAGCTTTAAAAATATAGAAAATATTGATAATCATCGGTGGCGTAAATTTTTTGACAATTTTTTTAATCAATCTCATAAAAGAAAGCTTTCAGCTGTAAAATTTGAAAATTGTTATAATGTTTAGTTGTCATTTCTTCAGTGAGCCTAAATCTAAAGTAGTTTAAGAATTTAAATTTCAGCAAAAAATCAATCCGAAATTCTTCATTTATATTTTTTTAAATTCATAGTCCTTTTATAACTATTTTTCTTTTATTGCCATTTGAGTGTTTTAAATTGATTTTAATGACATTTAAATTTTTAAAATTAAAATTGTCCATTTTATCAGCCCATTCAATTAAAATAATTGATTTTTTTTCTTTTAAAATATCTTTAAATCCAAGTTTCAATAAGTCTTTTACATTATTGAGACGGTATAAATCAAAATGATACAAAGTGCAATATTTAGTCTGAAATTTTTGATAAATAATAAATGTTGGACTAATAATTTGTTCTTCTTTTATTTTCAATGATTTAACAAATCCTTTTATAAAAGTTGTTTTTCCAGATCCTAAATCGCCAAAAAATAATAATATTAATGGCCCTGTTTCTTTGTTTTTTGTAAAAAAATCGCGACAAAAGAATCCAAGCTTTGCTCCAATTAGCTTTGTTTTATGCTCTGAAGTTGTTGTAATTTCCATTATGAAAAATTAAAATTATGAATCAAATTTTTATATTTAAAATAAAAAGCAAAAAAGATGGCAATGAAGCAAATAAAGTATATCAAATATCTTGACTTTTTAAAGTGCTTTATAGGCAACTTTTTAAATAATTGAAAACAAAAAATAAGGGTTTGGCCTTTTTCTAAAATAATAAAAGACAAACTTTAATTTCGCTGATGATTGCTTCAAAATTAAAAGTACCTTAAAAATTTTACTTCATTAGCTTTTAATAATATTATTTCATCGATGCTAATAATTTAACTATTTTTGGCTAAATTTTTCAAAAGTTTTTTAAACATCTTTAAATTTATCTAATTTATTTATATGCTCCTGCTTTAAGAATTACTAATGCTATATTGAATAAATGTTAAATACAAAATAAAAATGTCCTTTATCAAGATTGACTTAATAAATAAACTTTATTAAACTTGAATGTTTCGATCTTTGATGTTTTATAAAAGTAAATTTTTTAAAATTAGCTGTTATGATGGAAAATGCAATTAAACTAATTAAAGAGGCAAAAGAGATAGCTGTTTTTGGGGGGAAAAACTCCTTAGGAGATATATTTGGAGCTGTTTCAGTGCTGACCAATTTTTTAAAAAATATTCAGAAAAAATCTTACGGTGTTATTTTGCAAAATGATTTTCAAAAGCCCGATTTTTTGACTTTAAAAGAAGGAGTATTTTATTCTTTAGATAATGTGATACCTTATGTTATTTTGATTGATAAAAATCAAATAGAAATTAGTGAAATAGCGTTTAATACTTCAGAAAATGAATATTTATTAGAGCTTTATTTACAAAAAGGATCTTTAACTTTAGATTCGATTAAAATTTTTCAAAAAAAGTTTGCCCCGGACTTAATTATTACTGTTGGCGTTTCAGATAGGTCAGAGCTTATAGAATTTAAGCCGCAATTTTCACAAGTTTTTTTTGATACCCCAATTATTAATATAGACAATAAAATAGAGAATACGCGCTATGGGCAGGTTAATTTAGTATATCTAACTAAAAGTACCAAGTGTGAAATAGTTTTTGAATTGTTGCGTCTTATTGATGAACTTTCAATGTCTCCAGCGCATTCGACAAATTTGCTCGGAGGTATAATGATGGAGACTAAAAATTTCACATCTCCCAAAACTAATCCCTCTACTTTTGAAACTGCTGCTCGTTTGATTGAGCGTGGCGCGGATTATAAATTGATTATTGAAAAACTTTACCAAACAAAATCATTTTCGGTCCTAAAGTTAACTGGTTTTTTGTTGTCAAAATTGACTATCTTAAAAGATTTGCCAATAAGCTATGCCACTATTTCTTTTTCGGAGTTGAATTTAAATGATTATTCATTGAAAGATTTGCCTTCTGCTATAGAAGAAATTGAAAATAATTTTTTACCAGGTTTTATAATTGCGGTTTTTTATGAAGGAGAAAATAAAATAATAAAAGTTTTAATTTACTGGACTGATAATACAAGAATAATGAAGATCTCCAAAATTTTCCAAAATAGTCTTTTAAAAAAGAATTTCCTTGTTTTTAATACTAAAGAAAATTTGAAGGAAAGCGCAGAAAAAGTCATCGCTCTTCTTAAAAAAGAATTATAATGGTAAAATATTCATCATGAAGCAGTGGGATTTAATAAAGCCCCAAAAGAAAATTCTTCCAAAGAAAGAAGACAGCAGTTTTTTTAAAAAAATGTTGAAATTTTTAGTTGCGCTGTCTTTTATTTTTTTATTATCGCTTTATTTAGATTATATTTTTGAAACTAAAACGGTTATAACTGTTACTGAAACAGGACGACGTGCATCTTTTAAAACATCTTTACCGGCAGCTCTTGTTGATTTTACTTTTGCTAAAGAAGAACCTTTAGAAGGCGAATTAAACGGCAGGATAAATTTTTTGTTGCTCGGAATACCAGGAGAAGGCAATCCTGCGCCATATTTAACAGATACAATTATTGTTGCATCGTTTTTTCCTGAAACTAAAAAAATATATTTAGTTTCGTTACCTCGCGATTTTTTAGTGCGTTTTCCTGAAAATGAGAAGTTTTCTAGAATAAATAGGCTATATCTTTATGGACTTTTACAAGAGCCCGATCAGCCATTTAAAACAATCATTAATAAAGTTGAAGAAATTACTGGACAGAAAATAAACTATTATGTTTTGGTAGATTTAAATTTGTTAAAGAAAATAGTTGATGAGCTTGGCGGAGTGGAAGTCTTTGTAGAAAAAGATATTTTTGATCCTTATTTCCCTGGAGATAATTTTTCTTATGAAACTTTTTCTTTAAAACAAGGTTATCAAATTTTAGACGGCGAGACAGCGGCTAAATATGTTAGAAGTCGACATTCTCTTTATGGGGATTTTGATAGAATAAAAAGACAAAAAGAATTAATACAAGCTATTATTAGTAAGATTAGAAATCTTAACCCTATTTTTGATTTTAAAACTTATCTTAATCTATACAGTAGTTTTCGCTCCCATTTTTCAACGAATTTAACATATTCTGACATAAAAAGGTTTTATTCGCTCATAAAAGATTTAAGTGGTAAAAATATATTTGAGTATACAATTGGCATTTTTGAGCCGACAAAATTTTTAAAAGAATATTTAAATAACGGATATTATTTAGTACCTGAAAAAGGAATGGAGGATTATAGCAAAATTCAAGCTTTTTTTGCTTCGTTTAATCCTTAAGTTTAACTACTTTTGCTGTTTAAGCATAAATTACTGTATAACTGTCAAGATAAAAGCTTAGTAGATAAAAATTCGCTAATTTTTATAATGTTTTTTATGAATCTTATTTTTGGCCTTGGCAATTCCGGAAAACAATATGAAAAAACTCCGCATAACGCCGGCTTTTTAGTTTTGGACCAAATTGTTAAGATTTTGGATCTTGGCACTTTCAAAAAAAAGTTTGCCAACTCGTTTTTTATAAAAACAAAATATCAAGGTAAAGATTTTATTTTAATAAAACCATTAACTTATATGAATAATTCCGGTTTAGTAGTGCTAAAGTTTAAAAATTTTTATAAAGAAAAAAATGAAAATTTAACGATTATTCATGATGATATTGATTTGCCTTTTGGTTCTTTTAAGCAATCTTTTCAGGCAGGATCAGCCGGGCATAAAGGAGTTCAATCGATTATTGATGCTTTAGGCAACAATGACTTTTATCGGTTGCGAATTGGTATTTGCCCTTATCAAAAACCTGACGATTTGGAAAATTATGTAATACAAAAAATTCCAAAAGCATATGAGGATATTTTTTTCAAAAGCATTAATAATGCCGCTTATTTTATTCTTGAAAAATTAATAGGCTTTCAGCGAGTTCTTTCGCGTAAGCCTTCAGGTTAAGTGACGGAAATTTCCGGCTTACCCCGAAATTCAAGGGTACTAACCGAGCTTTTAGGAGGGATCACTCGATTTTTCCCCACTTACGCGAAAGAACCCACTAAAAGCCATTTTTTGTAAAAATATTATAACAATTTTTCTATAAAAAGTCAATACTTATTATTTATTTAAGGTGTAATTATATAAAATTAAACGAAAACTTCTAGAGACTTGTAGATAAGTTAATCTTTAAAATTTTACTAAGAAAATTAGGCTTTAAAATTATACAATATTGACGAAATCAAATATTTTTAAAATTTTTTTTTCCACTCATCTAAGTGATCGCAAAAATAGTGGAAAATTTTATTGTAGAATTTACAATAATTTTTATTAAGGGATTTAAAAAGGCTATCTTTATTTATTGCGCAATTTTTATCTCAATAAAAATCGCTTATATGGGAAAATTAGACTGAATTTTTAAGCAATTTTTATTCTTTTTGACTGCTTTATTGTTAAATGATTTTTTTGAAAAAAATCGTATTTTTTAGATTAAAAATAAAATAAATAAGGCCGATGTGAATATTCGCACCGGCCTTATCGGTTTCGTGAAAGAACTACTATGGAATTGTGCCTGCTGGGACATTACCCCAGGTTTCTATCCCGTTTATTTCTGTCCGAACATTGCGGAGTCTGTACCCTGCAACTTTTGAACAAGAGAAAATGTTTTCTCCAATCATCTGACAAGTATTTTCATAATTGGCTTTTTGCCCTTGATTCGGATTAACCGAATCAAACTGGACTAAAACCAACCAATACACCCTAATACCCTGTAAGCATAATTTGACAACAAGCTCGCCGGCTCGATAAGCGCTACCTTGCTCAGATAGCTTAATAACCGGAACAAGGTAGGTGCCTTTATTGGTTTTGGTCAGGCCGTCTAGACAATCAGCTTGATAAGGCTGACTCTTGTTTTTGTTAAAACATCCAAGATCCCGAATACAAATTCCACCTTCTCCCATTGTTAGAAAATCATAAATCTTAAAAAACCTACTTAAAAATCTATCCAAGATGGCAATTTGGTTGCCAAATTGGATTTCAAGGTCGTTGAATTGTAAGTTGAACTGGAGGGCGTATTCTCGTATCGCCCGACGCAGTTGAGCTAACTCATCATTGAGCCTAATAATTTCGGCTCTATCGAGCTCGACTTTGCTTGATAATTCTTTAATCTCTGTCAAAATGCCAGAAATTTTAGAATTAATCAAACCGATTTGCCTGTCAAGTTCGTTAAGCCGACTATTCTGAACTTTGTTATACTCAAGGGCCAAATTAGCACTCGTTTGCGCCGTTTGCGCAAGCGACTTAGCCTCGCTTGCTGTAGCACTAACAGTTGTTGCCAACTGCTTAGCGCTTTCAGCAATATCTTTGACGCCATTAAAGGCGCCAAGAAGATAGAGGACACCGCTAAAAGCTAACAATCCGATAAGAGAAAGAAGCCAAATAACTTTCTTGTCCCACCCGTGATCATTACTTCTGTCTCTACTATCATCAATAGATGTTCCTTCTGTTTGTGCAGCGCTAGAGACTACTTTATGTATTTCTCCTATTTTCTCAGCAAGGCCGTCAATCTTTTGACCTTGCTTATTGATAGCTTCAGAAAGAGGCTTGATAGCCTCTTTAAAACCCTCTCCAATGATTTTTCCAAGTTTGTCAAGTTGCCCAAAGTCATCATCTTCGGTAGTTTCGGTCGCCGGTATCTCAGGATGCTGCGCATACCGCTTCTGCATTTCCTCTTGCGTGGCTTTTTCTAGGTTAGTTGCAGCAACAGTTTTGTCGACTTCTTTCAACTTTTCCTCCTTTTGTTTAATTAACTTCATTCGTTGCCTTGGATTTTCTAAAAGTCTTTTTTGGCTCTTGGTTAGTCTCTTGGTTAGTTGAGTTGATGATCGTGCTTGTGACGAGCTAACGCCTTTCTCAAAAAACTCAGCAGAGTGGGCGACTCGTTTAAAATTATCCAAATGAAGCCTTAGAGTATCTAATTGACATTCTGAAATTTCTTGGTCATTTGGGAGATAAACGTGAGTCCTGAACCCTTTCTTTTTGGCTTCATCGATAATGCGCTGATACTCAGAAATCTGCTCAATTATCTTTTTTTTCTCTTCCTTTTCTTTTGATTCATTCTTATATTCCGTTTTGTCTTGATTCATAATAATATTGTTCATCCTTTCCTCCTTTTTGCTTGTTGTAGCTGTAACCTAACCTGCTTTGTTTAACGCTCCTTGTCCTCAATAATCTCATGATTGACTTTTCTGTTTTTCTATCTTCTCTGTTTTTCTTGCGGGACCATATCCCCTCCTTCTTTAATGTAATTTGAATGTTAAAGAACTTTAAGATGAAATTTTATAATTTTTTTTAAAATAGTCAATAGGTTAAGTATCAAGGTCGGGCCTCGGTGTCAATTAAAAGGATAAACATTATTAAAAATGAGACCCAAAGACGATGTAAATATTTTTTTAGTTTTGATTCTTTTTTAATGGTAGTTATCTCTGGTGTTTCTATGTTTAAATTTGAATCCATATTTTTGTAATACCCTTTCAAAATTAAACTTCTTAAAAGGATATATTGTTTTAAAAAAGATAATTTTTATGCTCTTAAAATATTTTTTCAAGATTCTTTCTTTAACAATTTATCAACATAATTATTAACAAGCGAAGATAAAAGAAATTTAAGAATTTATGATTTTGATTCCAATAATATTTTAACAGTTTTTTGATTTAATTAAACTCCAGACAGAGATTATAGTAGGTTTTTTCCTTTCATATTTCATCATTACAAAAATTTTTTTCTTTTTTCCAAAATCTCGTGAATAATCTTTTGCTCCTTCTATAATTTTGAAATTTTCAACTTTAGTTGGATGGTTTAAAATTTTAAAAATTTGTTTTTGGCTGATATTATAATAACGCATTTTTTCTTTTGCGTGGAGGGTGATAAAACTATTTTTTAAACTGTATTTCATATTAATTTTTTACTATAAACATTTTAAGGCTCGAAAACTCCTTCTGATTTACTATTTATTGTTATTAAAACATCTTTTACATTATCAAATTGTTTCAAAGTGTTTAATAATTGAGATTTTATTGCCATAACGCGACATGAACCGGCAACACCACGCATTAAACTTTCATCAAAATCTACTAACAATTTACCTGTTTTATTATCGAGCGCTATTAGCTTGACATTGACATAATCTGGTAAAGAACTAAAGTAGCCTTTTTGTTGTTCTTCTTGAGTCGGTCCTGTCAATAAGAATCCTAATGCCGCATCAACGGTAGATATTTTTTGCGGGATGCGACGAATAACAGGATAAGTTTGGTCGCATTTAAGCGCTTTTGAATCTTTTATTTTGTTGCCAAAATAAATTTTAAGATTTGGCCCATCAAAAACCGGAAAATACACAGGTATGTCTACGGTATCAATTTCTGAACCATCTTTAGCAGAAATTTGAAAAACTTTTAATACTCCTTCTTTAGCATTGGTTTCGGGATAATAAATATTTTTTTCAAAATCACCATATTGTTCAACATCTGAAGCCTTAGTAGTGATAAATCCTTCAGTGATGATATTATTTTTATTATCACTTAAGCGATAAGAGAGCGTATTTTCAAAAACGCGGGCTTTGCCATTTAAATGTAAAGGATATTCTGAAGTGTATTTTTGTGGAGAATTCACAATAATATTTGCTGTTTTTTGAGTAATGTCTGGCAAAATACTTTGTTGGGGACTTAAAAATAAAAATCCTAACAAAATAAAAGTTATAACAAGAGCAATAATAACTATTTTTTTTAAAAAATCAGTCATAATATTTATTTTTATGATGAATATCAAATATTTTAATTTTTGATGTATTTATTTTTTATTTCTTTGTGGAGCATAATTTTTTCGACGCTTTTTTCTAACTGATTAGCTCTTGTGGTTGATAGAATCTGATATTGTTTTCGAACACTTTCGAGTTTTTCGCCAAGTTTTAAGAATTCTACTTTATATTTTTCATATTGAGCCATAAATTGTTTTATTTGTTCAACAATTTCTCTAATATTTTCTTCAAAATGCAAATAGTCGTAAGATTGTTGAATAATACGCAACAGAGCTATGAAACTATAAGGTCCCGCTATAGCTACTTTTTTTTGCATTGCTTCTTCATGAATTTCAGGCATTTCTTCATAGATAAAACTATAAATACCTTCGTTTGGCACGAACATTACTACTAAATCAATTGTATTTTCTTCAGGATTTATATAATCTCGCGAAGACACTTCTTTTAATTTTTGTTTCACCGATTGCAAAAAATCTGCTTTGGCGCGTTTACGATCTGTGTCGTTATTGGCTAAATAAAATCGTTCAAACGCGTCAAAAGGGAATTTTGCGTCAATATTCAATTTTTGGGAGTTTGGCAAAAAAATAGTCAAATCCGGACGCGTCTTGCTTGAGATAAGGGTTGTCTCTTTTTTATAAGTTACTCCTTCAACAAACCCCATTTTTTTTAAAAGATCTTCTGCAACTTTCTGACCAAAAGCGCCCCGAAGCCGATTATTGGATAAAAGAGATGTAAGATTATCCGTTGAAAGCTTTAACTCTTTAGTGATGGATTCGAAATTTTTTAATGATTGATCAATAGAACCAAAATGTATAGCGTGCTGATTGGAAAATTCGTTTATCTGTTTTTCCAATTTTTCTATTGAAGAACTTACTTCTTTATTTCGTAGCTCAAGTTCTTTAGAAATAACTTCCTGTTTTCCGGCTAGTCCTTGTCCAATAATCTCTTTATAATTTTCTATTATGCTTTTAAGTCGTTGAAAAAACCATATCAAGGCAATAATAAAAATGGCGATAATAACAAGATTTTGTAAGAAGAATTGGTCTAAATTCATTTTAATATACTGAGGGCTCAATTTTTTAATGAAAGTTTAACTTCAGTTGGTATAAAATAGCTTTGGCTTTTTTAATGTCTTCTTGCATCTTTGCTTTTAATTTTTCTTCAGAATCAAATTTTTTTATATTGCTGACTTTTGCTATTAAATTCAAAAAAACTTTTTTACCATAAATATCTTTGTCAAAATTAAAAATATATGTTTCTATTGTAGTTTTTTTTTCGTTGAAAGTTTCGTTTCTTCCAATGCTGGTGGCACTATTATAAAAAACTCCATCTATTTCTATAATAGAAGCATAAACTCCTGATTCTAACCCAGTTTTTTCAAAAGATGATTTCTCTGGCTCAATATTGGCGGTTGGAAATCCTAATTTTTTACCGCGCCCTTTTCCTTTAATTATAATGCCCTCAATAATATTATTCATTTTGCAAAGCCTCCAAATACCATTTTAAATTTAAACTATCAAAAGCCAATTTGAAATAATTGGCATTATCAGTAACTTCAAGATAATAAATCACATTTTCTCCTTCACGTTTTTTATAAAATAATTCAATTTTATTAATGTGATAGCAATAACCGTTTAAATAAAAATATCTTGGCTTAATTAGCCCCTTTGGCTCAAACTCAACGAAAACTTTTATTGGCTGATGTAATTGTTGAAACATTTTTTAAAATTATAGATATGATTTATAAATTCATTTACATTTACTTTATAAAAGACAAACTATAATTTTCAGATTATGCTTTTTGTTTTTATCATTGCTTGGATATAACCATCCTTAGCAACTTTAATAACTTTTCTGTTCATTAATACTTTCTAAAAACTGCTCTAACGACTCCTTGAATATCTGCTTTTCTAACAAAGATAGGTTCCATTGAAGGATTTTCTGGTTGAAGTCTGATTAGTTTTCTTTTTAAATCAATATGGATTGTTTTTAAAGTAACTCTATCTTCTCCAATACGAGCAACAACAACTTCTCCGTTTCTTGGTAAAACATTTTTCTCGCAAATAATAAAATCTCCATCAAAAATACCAGCATTTATCATTGAGTCTCCTTGAACTCTTAAAACAAAATAATCTCTTTCTGGAGATAGCCCTAAATCTTGGGGTAAGGTAATAGTTTCTTGTTGTTCGTACATTGTTAAAGGATGTCCTGCCCGTACCTCTCCAACAAGTGATAAAGTCCAAGAAGCGCCTGAACGATAAAATTTCTCAGAGATAGTTATAAGTCCTGTTATTTTATCTTGAACAAGATAGCCTTTTTCTTTTAATCTTTTAATATGCTGCCAAATAGTAGCCGGAGAAGATAATCCTATTTCGCGACCTATTTGACGATAACTAGGAACATAGCCGTTTTCTTCTATGCATCTTACAATAATATCTAAAATTCTTTTTTGTTTTTGGGTTAATGGCGCAAGCATATTTTCATTTGATTTACTGTATTGTTGGTTTATCAAATAAAAGTATAAGCGAACAAAAAACGAATGTCAAGATTGTTGACCTTCCTTTTTAAAAAAGTCCACAAAAGACTGAATCTAAAAGAAAACAAAATCCTCTTTTAGGAGATCGGATTTGATATGAACAATATATTATTTAAAAATATTATCTTATTTAAAACTATCACCAATCCGCTTTTTTAAAGGATTAATTAGAAATTTCTTTAAATCGCGTCTTCCTATTAAAACAGGATATTTTTGGTCTGAACGGTCAATAATGGAAGCGTAAGAATCTATCCTTTCTCCGGCTAAAATAAAAGAAATTGGGAAAAAAGCCCTCTCTTGTTCCCCTAAAGCAGAACTTACTTTTTTTATTTTTACCAGTTCAGCTTCATTTAATATAGCGTCTGTGATTTTTAATTTTTTTGCAAGACGTTCGTCAATAGAAGTAGAGTAGGCACCGGTATCTATTTTAGCTCTTGTTAAATATTCTTTATTGTCTGGTGTGATAATTTTAATTGTTTCAAAAACCCCAATTATTTTTTGTCCCGACACTTCTTCTAAAATTTCCCAAATTTCACCGCCAAAAAGATTTTGTCCAATTGCCACGCCTTTGGCAATAGAATCAATTTCCAATTCCTCTAATCTTTTTAATCTATCCTTTAAACCTGCAAGATTGGCAAGTTGAATTGAAAGTCCGGGTCGAGCATTGATTTCTAAAACCTTTGGGCCCTGTTCTTTATCAATTACTATATCAATTCCCGCAAAACCAAGTCCTATTGCCCTTTGGGCTTTTACAGCCAGTGTTAAAATATCTTGCCAATAAGGAATTCTAATTCCAGATAAAATTAACCTTTTCCCTGGTAAAAATTTAATAAACTTTTTTTTACCATAAATAGCAGTTGTGGTCACTCCGTTAGCTAAATCAATGCCCACTCCTACCGCGCCCAAAGCCAAATTGGCTTTACCCTCTGATTCTTTGGTAGGCAGTCTTAACATTGTCATTACTGGAACTGAATTGAATACAATCACTCTTATGTCGGGAATACCGCGGAAACTATATAGTTTTAAAAAATGGTGTATTTTAACTCGCTCTTCAATCAAAACAACATCAGGACTATTTCCTAATGAAAAGTTTCCTTCTAGGATATTAAAACAATGTTCTTTAAGTAAGTTCTCATAAACTAATTTGCCATCGGCTTTAATCCAAGCATTTTGAGGTATATTTTTTTTTCCAAACAAAATAAGTACTCCCGCTCCCGCCCAGCCGCGGTTTGGTTTAATAACAAAGCTTTTAGGAAGAGAGTTCCAGTTAAAATTACCCAATTCATTAATTGATTTAATAGTAGCAAAAGTTTTAGCTGTTGGAATTTTGTTTTCTTCTAAAACTTTTTTTGTCAAGATTTTGTTATCGGCTATTTGTTTGGCGCGTTTTGAGTTAAAAGGATAAATATAATGCAAATTGCGAGCGTTCATTCCAAGAACTTTTTGACTTTTTTTTAAAAATCTTAATAATTTCATTGTATTTTTTATTTACTGAATCTTAGATTTTTTTTATAAAATAATATTCATTTATTAATAATTTGGAAAAATCTAATATATTCTAAAATCCTTAAACCTGACCATTTACCCAGCAACAAAGTTAAAAGCAAAGAGATAATTATTACCGCCGGGTAGTTTGTCATTATGAATTCTTGGAAAAACTGCCAAGAAATTAGGAAAAATCCCGTTAACGATATCAATAAAGTTTCGGCAGTTAATATTACAGATGTCTTTAAATCTTGCTCTATTTGAACAGCAGCTAATTTTTCAGCAAATACCACAATTGATAACATTGCCAAAATTGAAGATTTAAAGTTAAAAGAAAAAAATAGAGGCGCACTTAAAAAAATTAAAAATAAAGAAGAAATTGCAAGTGATAATATAAAAGCAATTCTCGGAAAATAAAGTATTCTTATGTCTTTTAAAAGATAACGAATTAAGGAAGTTATAATCGTTGTCAAAACGATAATATATGTCCCGCTAGCAAACCCTAATTTTAAAAGCCCAAAAATCATTAAAAGAGGTACGAAAATTCCAAATCCTCTTAATCCAATAATCTGCCTAGAAAAAGTAATGATTAAGATTAAAACTGGTGCTGCAAGCAAAATAATTAAATCTTGCTGACTTAAACCTTGATTGATTAAATATTGGAAAATATTATCCATAGTTTTTCAATTTTCAATTTTTTTAAATTAAGACTTTATACAAAATTGAAAATTGATTACTGAAAATGCTTATTATTAAATATATGGGCAATCGCTATAGCCAAAGCATCAGCCGCATCGTCTTGCTTTGGTATCACTTCATTCTTAAAAATTTGTTTTAACATATAATATATTTGTTTTTTATCTGCTTTACCATAGCCGGTTAAAGATTGTTTCACCTGTAAAGGAGTATAAAAAGATATTTTAATTTTATTTTCGGTTAATATGTATTTTAGTGCTCCAACAATTTCGGAAATATTAAGGGCAGTTTTTTTGTTCTTAAAAAAGAAAACTTTTTCTAAAGCTGCTTCATTGGGCTTAAACTTTTTAACGATTTCCTGTATTTTTAAACCAACTAAATAAAGTCTCATTTCTGGGGTAAAATCTTTGGGCGTTTCAATTAATCCTGTTTCGATAATATTAACCAAACGGCTATTTTGCTTAACAATGGCAAAACCGCATCTATCAAATCCCGGATCTATCCCTAAAATAATCATAAAAGATAAAAAATTTGTGGTGTTTTTATTTGTATAAATTCTAGTCAAAAAATATAAAAAGATTTATGATTTATTAATTTTTTAGTCTTTAATTGAGTATTTTAAATAGTTAGACTGTTAAATAAAAAATCAATTTTTCATAATTTTTTTGACCTTTATCCTTTACTACTTTTTATTTTAAAAATTTCTTTATTAAGGATTAATAGTAGATAAAACACGCAAGTTGATAACCTAAATTAGCATCACTGATATTTATTTATCGTTCTATATTTGAAAATACTCTTTCAGTATCAGGATAATATTTTAATTGATCTTCAAAAGATAGAATATTTTTTTTAATCTCCTCATTAGAGATTTTGATTGGATTTTTAGGTTTCCAAATCAAAGCAGTTTCTTGAATATGAACTCCTATAGATTTCAGTTCTTTAATTGTTTCATTGAGCATTTGGGCGTCAGTATAAATTTTTATTCCATTTTTTTCTTTTTTATAATCTTGAACGCTTAAATCAATCAATTTCAATTCAATTTCATCTTCGCTAACGCCTACGGGGATTTGAGCTCCAATAAAACCAACAAAATCAAACATCCATTTTACTGCTCCTGCTTGAGCAAATGATCCGCCCCAGGAGTCAACTAAATGTTTTAATTCACTTGTACTGCGGTTTTTATTATCAGTGGCAACTTCAACTAAAAAAGCGCTACCGTTTGGTCCATATACTTCATATAAAACTTCTTCTAATTTTCCTTCTTCTCCAATGCCAAGTGCACGATTAATCGCTCTTTCGATTTTTTCTTTTGGCATATTAGCTTTTTTGGCTTTTTCAATAGCAGCTTCTAAACGATTGTTATTTTCTGGTTTAGGTCCTCCTTCTTTTACGGCAATAGCAATTTCTTTACTGATAGCCGAAAAAAGCGCGGATCTTTTTTTATCCTCTATGCTTTTTTTATGTTGAATGTTTGCCCAATGCGAATGACCAGCCATATTTTAGAATTTTTATTTTTACTTTTTAAGAATTGCAAAAATTTTTTCTTTATTAAATTAAAATTATTAAGTAATTGTTTCTTTTTTTTGAACGCATAGCATTAGATCATCCTTTATTTTTCGCGGATTAGGGACTTGTTTGAAGATAAAATAACGGGATATTCCAGCAGTTTGAATTTGCACATCTCCATAGTTAAAAATATTAGCCAAAAATCCTTTTTTATCAATAGTTACATCTTGAACTTTATCTAACATAAATTCAGAAAATTCACTATTAAAAAAACTGATTTGTTCTATATCAATGATTCTTTTATTAGTAATAATCCAAACATCTAAATACCAGTTGGTAAAATATATAAAACTAAAAAGAAAATATATTAAAATGAAAAATAAAATTAAAATGAAAAGAAAAGGAGTAAAATTAGGATTTAAATTAAAATCAAAGGCCAAAAGTGTTATAAAAACAATAGTTATCAAAAAAAAAGCGCAAAATAAAGCCAATTTTAAAATAAGAGTGATTGGATGGCGACGCGTAAAAACTATAATTTTTTCATCAGTAGGAAGGGATATCATTGTTAAAATTTAATAAATTGTCCCAGGAAGCAGTTATTAAAAATATTAAAAAAAGCGACAAAAGAATAGCTGAAATAATGGAAAAAATAATTATAATTTTTTTAATAAAAATTTTATCTTTTTCAAGACCAAAATGCAGTAAATGAAAAATAGCAAAAACGGTTAAAAGAATATAAATTATACCAATAGGTACAAAAATGATAAAGCCAATCATATTATTTACAAGTTAAAAAGTAGATAATGTTAATACATTTGGCAAGTTTTGATAATCTGTATAAGTTATTTTGTCTTTTAGCAATTAGCTTTGATTTTTAATCGAATTTTAGCTGGCTTTCAAGACATTTTCTGGTTAAAATTCTTCCGTTTTTAGTTCTTTGCAGAAATCCAATTTTGATTAAGTATGGTTCGTACAAATCTTCAATAGTTCTTTGATCTTCGCCAAATGCTTTAGCGATAGTTTCAATGCCCACTGGACCGCCGTTAAATTTATCGCGAATCATTTTGATTAACTGTCTATCAGTTTTTTCTAATCCCCATTTATCCACTCCCATTACCTCAAAAGCTTTCAAAACATCTTCAGTTGTAATTTTTTTTAATTCAGCCAATTGAGCGAAATCTCTAATTCTTTTTAAAAGCCTCTGAGCTATACGGGGCGTATATCGAGATCTTAAAGCGATTTCCTTTAAGGCATCATCACTTAAAGTTATTTTCAGATAAGCAGCGTATCTTTTCAAGATTTTAACTATGTCTTTGGGTGGATAAAATTCCAGTTTTAACAAAGCTCCAAACCGAGATCTCAAAGGGTCAGACATTAAACCAATTTTAGTTGTTGCGCCAATTAGCGTAAAGGGATTTAAAGATATTTTTAAAATCTGCGCTGATGGCCCTTTTCCTATAACAATATCTAATTTAAAATCTTCCATTGCTGGATATAAAATTTCTTCTACTATCTTATTTAGGCGATGCATTTCATCGATAAATAAAATATCGTTTTTTTGAAGAGCAGTAATTATGGCGACTAAATCACCTGGTTTTTGAAGTGTTGGACCATTTACACTATAAAAAGAAACTCCCATTTCGTTGGCAACAATTTTAGCCAATGATGTTTTTCCAAGTCCAGCTGGACCATAAAATAAAATATGGTCACAAGACTCATTTCTTTGTCGTGCCGCCGCAATTAAAACCTCAAGATTTTTTACTATATCTTTTTGTCCGATAAATTCTTTTAATGTTTTTGGCCTAAAAGCGCCCATAAAATAGTTGCAAAATTTAATATTTTTAAAACTTTCATAAATATGATCCTAACAATTAACTCATTTTGCCAATAAGAAATTCGTATTTGAAAGTTGCAGCTTGGCGTCAGTTATTAAATGGTATGAGCGTATGGGATTGTAAAATAAAATGTTGAGCCTTTATTTAATTTTGATTCAAACCAAATTTTCCCGCCGTGCTTATCTACAATATTTTTAACTATAAAAAGCCCAAGACCTGTGCCTTCAATATTAGATCTTAAAGCGTTATAACCTCGAAAGAATTTAGAAAATATTTTATTTTTTTCTTCATCAGGTATACCTATACCATCATCGCTAACGGAAATTTCTACTTCTTTTTCCCTTGGGACAAGCGCCAGTATAACATTTCCTGAAGCTTTTGTATATTTAAAGGCATTATCAAGTAAATTCTGCACAACAATTGTTATTTTTTCTTCATCAGCCATTACTTCTGGAATTTCAGCCGTTGGCTCATTAAAAGAAAAATGAATGTCTTTTTCTTGGGCTTTAAAAATATATTGCGGCACGATTTTTTCAACTATTTCTTTGATATTAGTTTTTTTAAAATTAAATCCAAATCTTCCTTCTTCAATGCGCGAAACATCGAGTAAATCTTTTACAAGCTCAATTAATTTTTCATTGGTGTCATAACCTTTCTTGATATATTCTTTTTGTTCCTCAGTTAAAGCGCCAAGATCTCCAGTTAAAAGCATTCGCAAAAGCCATTTAATCGCTGATAAAGGTGTTCTTAACTGATGAGCCGCTAAAGATATGAACTCTGTTTTAATGTCTGATAAAAGCTTTTCACGACTTAAATCTTCCAAAACATACATTATACCAATGTAATGATGATGTTCATCTTCAATAAAAACAGGATTTACTCTTAAGTATAAAGTCTTACCTTCTTTTTTAATATCTAAATTAAATTGAGATTCTTTCTTAGTATCGTATTTTTTTGAATTATCAAAAAGACTTTTTAGGTGAGGAAATTTTTCTATTTCTTTAGAATTGATGTCTAACCCCAAAATATCGTTGTGTGTAATATTTAAAAAATTTTCAGCACAAGGGTTAGAAAAAATAATTTTTCCAGTATTGTCAACCAGTATTAAACCAGCACTTAGATTTTTTAGCAAAGTTCTAATTTCATTTCTTTCCATAATAAGTTTTTGTTCCTGCTGCGTAACATGCAATAAGATAAATTCAGAGAAAAAAGCACAAAGAAGTAAAATAAAATTATTAATTAAAATAAAAATGATATCGTTTGCTGCCAAAAAAACTACAGTATTATAAAAAGTTAAAATCAAAATCAGCGTTAATATAAACCCGAATATTTTAAAAGTTAGCGTCGCTTCAATAATAGGGATAATATAAAAAATCACTAACGGAGTTAAATTTTTTGATGAGATAAAAATTAAAGCGGAGATACTAAAAACATCAAAAAGTAAATTAAGAATCGTTAAATATTTAAATAATTTATTAAAGAGGAATTCATTGCGTAAAATAATTAAAAAAGATAGATTATACGAAAAAACAAAAGCTGCTAAATACAAAAAATATTCAACTTGCCAAGAAGTTTCAAAAGCCTCAAAAGATTTCGAAATAGCGCCAATGGTAACAGTGGCGACAATAAAAAACCACCTTCCCTTGATAAAAGAAAACAAAAGATTATGAATTTTTTCTTTTTGTTCTGGTGTCATAATTAAATATCGCTTGCTAATATTACTTTTTTTAAAAGCATATAAATTTATAGATTAAATTGAAGATCTAAACCAAAAATCTAAAATAAGTTTAGCCTCGCGTATTTTGGTTTTTCTTAAAAAAGGGACATTTAAAAATGGCCAAATTATTCAAATTTTAAATTATAAAATTAATATTATTCAAGTATCAAAAAAAGTCAGAAATTAAATATTGTTTATAGAAACTTCCATTTTAAGCTAATTTTTCTTTGGCGAAGTTGGTAATGTTTATTATAACTTAATTATAACTTAAAAAACCTAAATAACAAAGCCACTATCTTTTTAGTTTCTTTAAAGTTGGCAATACTTGCCCGCAAACTTAAAATTTAACTTAAGTAGACAAAAAAATATTGTTTTATTTTAAGAATTGATTATAATAAAAAGGAATAAAAAAAGGAGGGAAATTATGGAAGCAATATTGGTATTGGCTGTTTTGGCTGTAGCGTTTATAAATTTTTGGCTTATATTTGCTTTAAAATCGCAATATCGGCTGATGATAAAAAAAAGTTTAGAAACATTAGATAGTCTAAAAGGGAGTTCATTTTCAAATATTGTACCTCTTAGGGTATGTAAAATAACAAAAAACCGCCACCTTAAAAAATAAGTTCAAAAGGGGCGGTTTTTTATTAGAAAATATTTAGCAAATATTAAGATTTTTAAAAAAAGGTTTTAAAAATTAAAAGACTATTTTTTTAAAAATATACTTGCCGCGTTTTATAATATCGCCATCTTTAATTTTTACAGTCTCGTTGATGTTTTTTATTGTTTTTTTATTAATATCAATTGCTCCCTGTTTTAAAAGTCGACGAGCTTCTGACTTTGAGGCAGCCAGTTTAGTTTTTAGAATAAGCTCAATTACTGGATAGCATCCAGGCTCTATTTTAATTTCTTCAATATTTTCTGGAAGTTCTTTTTTAAAAAAGACTTTTTCAAAATTTTCTTTAGCTTTTATAGCCGCCAAATCGCCATGATATCTTTTTACAATCTCAAAAGCAAGTTTTAATTTCGCTTCTTTTGGATTTAAACCTTTTTTTAATTTTTGCTTCCATTCTTTTATCTCATTATCGCTCATTGCCGTCGCCAGATAAAAATAATTGATAATTGACTCGTCTCTTAAAGTCATTAACTTCCCAAACATATTGTCAGGATTTTCATTTATATTAATAGTATTCCTCCAAGAAGTAGACATTTTTCTTCCGTCTAATGAATCGAGCATTTTTGTAATAAAAACAAATTGAGGCTTTTGATTGAAATGTTTTTGTAAAGTTCTTCCCATTATTAAATTAAAAGTCTGATCTGTTCCTCCTATTTCAACATCAGCTTCTATCGCCACTGAATCATATCCTTGCATTAAAGGATATAAGAATTCATCAAGCCCTATAGGGTCTTTATTGTTTAAACGATTGGCAAAACTCCGCCTTTCTAACATTTGATTTACTGTTGTTAGACGCGTTAAAAAAACAATATCTCTAAAATTTAATTTAGTCAACCAATGCGAATTAAATTTAAATTCAGTTTTTTTTAAGTCTAAAATTTTGCCAATTTGATTTTTATAGAATTTAATATTTTCTTTTATTTTTTCCGGTGACAAAATTGGTCTTCTTTTATCTTTATCTGAAGGATCGCCAATTAAAGCGGTAAAATCTCCAATGATGATTATCACTTGGTGATTTAAGTCTTGAAATTCCTTTAATTTCCAAAGCGCTACCGCTCTTCCAATATGAATATTAGGACCAGTTGGGTCAATGCCTAATTTAACTTTCAGTTTTTTTTCAGATAACAAAACTTTTTTTAAGGCATTTTTAGAGGGTAGGATTTCTTCAACATTTCGGTTTAAAAGGTGATTGATTTTATCAATTTTTGACATAATGTTATTTTAGCTATTTTTTAAAAAAGTTCAACTTAGGCTTTTAATTTTTGTCATTTTTTGCTACAATGCTTTTTATGATTAAGCAAATTATTATCCAACATCTAAAAGAAATTTTCAAGAAAGAATTCGGTAAAGATTATTTCGATAAACCGTTTGTATTTGATCCCCCAAAAGAAATTAATGCCGATTATTACACCAACGCTGCTTTCATTTTAGCTAAAATCTTAAAGAAGAATATAAACGAGACAGCAAAACAAATCACTACTGTCTTAAATAATAATAAAAAAATTAAAGAAATAATTGGGGAAATCTTTGAACAAAACGGATTTATAAATTTTAAATTAAAAGACGATTTTATAGCTCAAAACTTATTTACTATTTCCAAAAATGGTTTCTTCGATAGTATCAAAAAAATCAGATCTGCTAACAGTAAAAGAAAAATCATAATTGAATATTCTTCGCCTAATATTGCCAAAAAGATGCATGCTGGTCATTTAAGATCAACTATCATAGGCGATGCGATTAAAAATATTTTTTTATGGCTTGGATATAAAGTAATATCTTGGAATCACATTGGTGATTGGGGGACGCAATTTGGTAAATTACTTTATATGTATAAAAATAAATATGGTTCAAAGATAGTTCAAATTTCAGTTGAAGACCTTGAAAAATTATATGTTGAATTTAACAAAATGGCGCGATTGGACAAAACTTTACAAGAAAAAGCGCGCGCTCAAACAAAACAACTGCAAGCTGGCAATAAAACTAATGTAAAATTATGGCGATATTTTAAAAAAATTTCGTTGAAAGAATTTAACAAATTTTATAAATTGCTTGATATAACATTTGATTATATTATTGGAGAAAGTTTTTATCAAAAATTTTCACCTAAAATTGTAAAAAAGGCGCTTAAACAGAAAATTGCTATAAAAAATCAAGGTGCAGTTATTATTCCTCTTGAAAAGTTTAACTTACCACCTTTATTAATTCAAAAAAGCGACGGTGCCTTTTTATATTCTACTTTCGATTTGGCTTCTTTAGATTATAGAAGAATGAAATTTAAGCCCGAAAAAATCGTCTATGTTGTTGCCAATGAACAAACACTTCATTTTGAACAGTTGTTTATTGCGGCTAAAATTCTAGGAATATTAAATGAAAAAGAATGTCAATGCCTTCATATTAAATTTGGTCTTTTACTTGACGAAAGCGGTAAAAAATTTTCAACTCGTGGTGGTAATATAGTTTATCTTGAAAATCTAATTAATGATGTTTTAAAACTTGCATTTGATATTGTGAACCAAAAAAACCCCTCTTTGTCAGAAAAAGAAAAAAAGGAAATTGCTGAAATTATCGGAATCGGCGCAATAAAATATAATGATTTAAGTCGCGATCGTCAAGGTGACATCATCTTTAATAGAAAAAAAATGTTGTCTTTAGAAGGAAATTCTGCTCCTTATTTACAATATACTTTCGTGCGCATCAATAGCATTTTTAAAAAAGCCGGCCAATATCGTTTTGGTCAAATTTCTTTTACTAATGATTTAGAACATTATTTGGCAGTTTCGGTTTTAAAATTTCCGGAGATAATTTTAGAAGCAGCTAATCTTTTCAAGCCTAATATTTTAGCGGATTATCTTTATAATTTAGCGTCGACCTTTCATCATTATTACGAAACTTCGCCAATTCTATTGGCGCCTTCTCAAATAAAAACCTCTCGATTAATGTTGATTAAAGCAATTGCTCAAGTAATAAAAGAAGGACTCAAAATTTTAGGGATTAAAACGCCCCAAAAAATGTAAGATTGTTGTAGCGGTAAACTTAATTTCAGGTTCCATTTCCAAATTGCTTTTTTTGAACAAATTAAAATTTTTTTAAAAAAATCTTTTGATTTTATTTTGTTGTTATTACTTGTTTTTTAGATATTATAGTTTACAATTACAATTAAATTATGAAAGCCGTTTTAAAGGAAAAACCTGAAGTAGGATTTTCTATTAAAGATGTGCCTTCTCCTGAAATTGGAGATAATGATGTTTTAATTAAAGTTTTAGCTGCTTCCATTTGTGGCACTGATGTTCATATTTATCAATGGGATAGCTGGGCAAAAAAAAGAATAAAACTTCCTCTGATTGTGGGTCATGAATTTGTTGGCAAAGTTATTAAAGTTGGTAGAAATGTTTCTTTAGTGAAAATTGGAGATTTTGTTTCAGCTGAAAGTCATATTGTTTGTGGTACTTGTTATGCTTGTCGTTTGGGTAATGCTCACATTTGCGTCAATACAAAAATTTTAGGAATAGATAGACCAGGATGTTTTGCGGAGTTTGTTGCTTTACCTGAAAAAAATATTATTATCAATTCCAAGAAACTTCCTTTGGAAATCGCTTCAACGCAGGAGCCCGTTGGTAATGCTGTTAACATTGTTTTTAAAAACAAAGTTGCCGGTAAAACAGTTTTAATTACCGGAGCAGGTCCAACTGGTCTTGCTGCGTGTGCGTTAAGTAAAGTTTGTGGTGCCGCGTTAGTTATCGTTTCTAATCCTTCTTCATATCGTCGTAAATTAGCCAAAAAAATGGGCGCTGATGTTGTCGTTAATCCAAAACAAAAAAGTTTAATAGAAGTAGTTAAAAAATTAACCAACAAAGAAGGGGTTGATATTGTTTTTGAAATGTCAGGGGCAGAGTCAGCTTTTTTGGAGGGAATAGCTTGTTTGAAAAACGGAGGCTATTTTAATGCCTTTGGGATTCCCTCTAAAAAAATATCTCTTGAATGGGCACAAGAAGTTATTTTCAAGGGAATAACTATCAACGGTGTGAGTGGTCGTAAAATTTGGCATAGTTGGGACACGCTTAAGAAACTACTTGATTCTGGAAAACTTGATTTTTCGCCAATGATTACCCATCAATTTCCTCTTGAAAAAATAAATCAAGCAATGAAATTGATGGTATCAGGTAAATGTGGCAAGATTGTTTTAAAAGTTGCTTAAAATTAAATTCATAACTACTTTGCTATTGAGGTTTGTTCAAAAAGTTATAGTTAATTTTTTAAGTATATTTTATGGATAAATTTTTATTTTTTAAAAAAGAAATAGAAAGATTAAAATCCGCAGGTATATATAAAAACATTGCTTTGCTTGAAAGCAAGCAAGATGCAGTTGCCAAAATTAATGGCAAAAAGGTAATTAATCTTTCATCTAACAATTATCTTGGTCTTGCTGGCAATTATCTGATGCAAAAATCTGCAATTTCAGCGCTTAAAAAATTTGGTACGGGTACCGGTTCTGTAAGAAATATTATCGGCGATATGACACTTCATAGACATCTTGAAAAAATCATAGCCAAATTTAAAAAAACTGAAAAATGCGTTTTGTTGCAATCAGGATTTATGGCAAATATTGGACTTCTTAATGCTATTTTAACGGAGAAAGACGCTGTTTTCTCCGATGAATTAAATCATGCTTCAATTATTGACGGAATTCGTTTAACAAAAGCCCAACGATTTATTTATCCTCATTGTAATTTAGAAGCCTTAGAAAATTTTTTAAAAAAATCCATAAAACAAAAGTTCGAAAAAAGAATAATTATAACCGACGGAGTGTTTTCAATGAACGGCAATATTGCTCCTTTAAGAGAAATTGCCGCTTTATCTAAAAAATATGATGCTATTACTATAGTTGATGATGCACATGCAACAGGAGTTTTAGGGCAAAATGGAGAAGGGAGCGTTGCTTATTTTGGTATTGAGAAAGACTGGGATATTCAAGTCGGTACTCTTTCAAAAGCTATTGGGGTTTTAGGCGGTTTTGTGGCTACAAAAAAATCTTTAGCTTTATTTTTAGAACAAAAAGCAAGACCTTATTTATTTAGCACCTCATTGCCTCCAGCAGTTGTTGGAGCTTCTATCAAAGCTTTCGAAATTCTAAAAAGCCCCAAAGGAAAAAATTTGCTCAAAAAATTATGGCAAAACACATTCTATTTTAAAGAAAAATTAAAGGAAATGGGATTTGATACAGGAGTGAGCCAAACACCTATTACTCCGATTATGACCTACGATGATAAAAAAACCGCTGTCTTTAGTAAAAAAATGTTTTCTTTGGGAGTTTTTGTGCAAGGTTTTTGGTATCCAGTTGTTCCTCAGGGTAAGGCACGTCTTAGAACTATTGTTACTGCTAAACACACCAAAGAAGATTTAGATGATGCTCTCGAAAAATTTAAATATGTTGGGAAAAAATTAAAAATCATCTAAATAATTTTTTAACTTAATTTTTTTTAAATGAATTCTTTTTTGCCTATCATTCTTGCTGCAGGGAAATGTACTCGATTTTACCCATATGCTGATGAAAAAAGGCATAAATCTATGTTTTTTTTGGCTGGAAAGCCTATTTTAGAATATACTTTAAAAGAATTGAAAAAAAGCGGATGCGATAAAGTAGTCATTGTTGTTAACGCTAAAGATGAAAAAATTAGAAATTATTTTAAAGATGGACAAAAGTTAAAAATAAAAATTTATTATGCTATTCAAAAGGAAGCTATTGGGATGGGTGATGCTTTGCTTTGCGCTAAAGATTATATTGAAGGAGATTTTTTACTTTTAAACGCTAACCAAATAAATATCAGTCAATTTATTCCTAATCTTTTGACTTTTAAAAAACAAAAAAAATGCGCTGGAGTGTTAGTGGGGAAAAAAGAATCAGGGGGTATAAAATATGGAGTTTTTAAACTAAAGAACGACCGCGTCGAAAGAATAATAGAAAAACCTCAAGTCCATCTTAAAAATATTAAAATTATCAAAAACAAAAAAGACGATTCGGAGATTAGAGTAGTTGGCATTTATTTTTTAAATAAGAATTTTCTTTCTTTGCTTGAAAAGTTAAAACGCAAAGAAAATAGTTTAGAAGAGGCTTTAAATCAATATTTTTTGAAAAACGATGTTAGAGTTTTTATTACTGAACAAGAAACTTTTTCTTTAAAGTATCCTTGGGATTTGTTTAAGATCAAGAATCATATTTTAAATAATTTGCCAGACTATATAAGTAAAAAAGCCCAAATCAAAAAAGGAGCGTTAATTTTAGGAAAAAATGTTTATATAGAAGAAAACGCAATTATCTATGAAAAAGCCATCATCAAAGGTCCGTGTTATATAGGAAAAAACGCTCAAGTAGGAAATTTTGCTTTTGCGCGAAACGGTTGTGATATTGAAGAGGGCGTTATTATAGGTTCTTTTGCGGAAGTAAAAAACTCTATTTTTATGAAAAAATCTTCTATGCACTCGGGTTTTTTTGGCGATTCAATTTTGGGCCAAAATTCCCATTTAGGCGCCGGATTTATTTCCGCTAATAAAAGATTTCATGGCCAAAATGTCAAAGTGGTGTTAGCAAAAGGAGAAAAAATAGATTCAAAGCTTTATCACTTAGGAACCTTTATCGGATCAAATGTCAATATTGGCGTTCAAAGCGCTACAATGCCTGGAATAATTATTGGAAATGATGCAATTGTTTATCCTGGACAAAAAATATTTCAAAATGTATCTGATGGGAAAATACTTAAGGATAATCATTAGTTTTTAAAACAAAACCCCCCATAAAGATGGGGTGAACTTTATGAGGGGGAAAATCTAGACTCCATTAAAAATCTAAAGAACGCTTTTGGGCCATTTAACCACTACCCCAAGTGGCTAAGCCGTCTTATCCTTAATTTCTCCCCTTCTCTTTATAAATAAAGAGAGGGCTTGACTTGCTCATTGAAACCTGTGGGGGGGGACTGGTGGCAATGTCTCCTTGCGAAGTGATGAGAATGAATAATTGCGAGAGGGGCCGGCCACAGACTTAACTTCCTTGGGGGGAAAAATCCCGCAGCCGCAGGGCAGGGGCAAAACCTTTCCAAGGGATACTGGGACCGTATAAGTCTGTGCGCCGGCCTGGAGGTTTGGGTTGGAGGCTTCTATAATGTATTATATTTTTTTTCCAGCTTTAGTCAATATCTCTAAAGTTAAAGTGGCAGTTTTTTCCCAAGAGAAATTATTTAAAAAAGTTTTATTTTTTCTTAAAAAAATATCTAAATTTTTATTATTTAAAATTTGTTTCAGCGCTACAAAAATTTCTTGTGGTCTATAAGCATCAATAAGTATAGCCTTATTTTTAACTGCTTCTGGTAGAGAAGAATTATTAGAGATAATTGTCGGCACTTGGGCATTTATAGCTTCCAAAGGCGGAAAACCAAAACCTTCAAAAAAAGATGGCCAAATAAAAACTTTGGCTTTTTGATAAAGAATAAATCTCTTTTGAGGTTTAATGGGGCCTAAAAAAATAATTTTATCCTTTTTTTTTGAATTTTTTGCTAATTCAAAAATTTTTTTACATTTCCATCCCCGAGGACCTACTATAACTAAATATAAGTTTTTAGATTCTAACATTTCAAAAGCTTTAATGACACTTTCAATGTTTTTACGTGGCTCAATCGTTCCTAAAAAAAGAATAAAATCTTTGGGCAAAAAATTGTAGTCAGTCATTATTGAATTTTTATTTTGATTTTGCTTTGATATACCAGAATAAATAACGGCAATTTTATTTGGTTTGATATTATATAAATCAATGAGATCTTGTTTTGTTGAAGCTGAAACTGCAATGATTTTTTTTGCGTATTTGGCTATTTTATTGGGTTGAGTCATGTAATGAAAAATTTTACGATCAAGAGAATAAAATTCTGGAAAATATTCAAACGATAAATCATGAAAGGTGATAACATAAGGCGTTTTTTTTAAATGAAAATAAGCGATATTAGGCAAAAAAAATACATCAGGTTCTTCTAAAAATTTATCCAGCGAGAAAATTTTTAATTGAAAAAAACGATTAAGCAATTTATTGCTGATATATAAATGTTTTCTTCTAACATTTTTTTGATTTTTTAATATATTAGCAAAATCTTGATTCGTTATTTTATCGTGTTTGCCGCTTGAAAATAAAAGATATTGATTTTGACTATCAATTTTAAAAATATTGGTTAAAAGGTTGATGATATATTCTTGTACTCCTGAATGATATTTTTCAAGTAATGGCCGAATGTCTATGGCAAAATTCATAGTGACTTTAAAAATAGTTACCCAGGTCCGACCTTGTTTTAAGGTCCGAACTCCATTATAGAGGTCGGATCTTGGAAATGTTTAAAATGTTTGAAATGTTTCAAGGTTGGACCTTGGTAGTTGTTGGTAGTTGGAAGTAGTGTTTTAAAAGTATAAATAAAATGCCTCCGAAAATTCCAATTATCAAACTTAAAGACATTACCAACAAATAATTTAATCGATTTGGATATTCTTTATAATCAGACGCTTCAATGGAAAAAATTTTTAGATTGTCATTCACTAGCAGAGATTGGCGATTTTTGATTTCATTAATGATTGTATCTTTTACTGAAATAAGCGATTTATTGCCTCTTTGTTTTAATTGAATGAATAAATGTTGAGGGGTAATTTTTCTTGAAGAGATTTTAACATTTTTAAATTTTAAGTCGTTCATCAGCCAAAATCTGATAGAGTCTATAAAACTCTCAGCTGTTTTTATAACAAAAAAAGTATTTTTTACTTCATCATACGCGTTTTCAAATTTTTCATTTGAAAAGTTCAATTTGGCATATATAGAAAATGAAGCAACTTGATAATTGCTTTCGTTTAAAATGTTAAAATATCCTACTGCCAGCGCCAAAATAATAAAAGTCAATAGATAGTGTTTATTTAAAAATAACAGTTTTCCAAATTCGCGAAGTTGCATATAATTTTCTTTGATAAAGAAAGTCCACTTAAAATTAAAATGCCCGGGGAGAGATTTGAACTCTCACGTTCTTTTAGAACACAAGATTTTGAGTCTTGCGCGTCTGCCAATTCCGCCACCCGGGCAAATTGTCTGTGAACAATATAAAAATCAAATTTCTATAATTGAAGTTTGATTTTCGATTGTAATATCTTTATTGTAGTCGTACTCCTCCCTTTTTGTCAATTGGTTAAAAACACCACTAAATATTAAATCCTAATAATTTAAAGCTTGTCTTTAGATAAATTTAACTTAAAATAACTTTTACCAGTTAACATTTCTATTTCATAGGGATGACACTTGTCAATAAAATTTTTGAGAGTATAATAAAAATAAACTATGTTACATCTCCAAAAGAAAGGAGGTGAAGAAAAATGAAAATGAATCCGCTTGATTGGGTAGTTTTTGTTTTACTTGTAATAGGTGGTTTAAACTGGGGATTAGTAGGACTTTTTAAATTTAATTTAGTAGAAAAGATCTTTGGCGCTGAAAATGTATTTGGAGCTATAATTTATATTTTAGTAGGTCTTGCGGCTTTGTATTATCTTGTAATGACTTTAATGAAAATTGGGAAGCAGCAATAAGTGTCTTGTATAAAGCGCATACTTTAAAGTATGCGCTTTATAATTTTAAAGCAGTAAAGTTTTTTTGATTTACTGCAATGATTTTTTTAATCAAAAAGAATCAACTTTTGGGTAAATCTTTATATCTTTTTTTAAGGCAGTGTGGTTTTCAACCGTATCACGACGGAAATTCTTTTATTAGAAAATTGTCAACTTTTGATTTTCCTCGTTTTCATCTTTATATCAAAAATAATAAAAATGGAGATTATATTTTAAAACTTCATTTAGATATGAAAAAACCAAAATATAAACTATCGCCGGCGCACTCAGGAGAATATAATGGCGAAATTATTGAAAAGGAAAAGAGAAGAATCCTCAACCAGCTTTATAATAAAATTTAAATTCAAGTCCAATTAGGACAATGCTTGTTTCTATAAAAAAATATAAACTTATCGTAATCTCAATTTTTGTGGGGATTGTCTTTTTTGTCTTGGTTATCTTGAGCTTTGATTTTAATCAAGTGATAGCAAATTTTGAAGAAATCTCTGCTTCTAAATTTATTTTATATTTTTTGGTAGCTAATACCACTTTTTCAATAGCTGTCTGGAGATGGGATGTAATTTTAAAATCTTATTCATTAAAAATAAATTTTGCCAAGCTTTATCTTTGGAGGCTTTCTGGTTGGGCTGGAAATTACATCACTCCTTCAGCTTATATTGGTGGCGAGCCAATTCGCGCGATGTTAATATCCAAAGAAACCGGTGCTCCATTTAAACTAGCTTTGGCTAATGTGGTGGTGGATTCTTTTTTGAATACTTTTGCTGAAATTTTATTTACTTCTTTTGGCAGTTTTTTTGCTATTTTACATTTTAGTAAATTTTTAAGATTTGAGGAAGCTTTTTTTATCACTATTTTAGTTATTGTCATTGTAATTTATTTTTTATATTGGCGTATCGCAAACGGAAAATATTTGCTTTGTTCAATTTTGAAATTCTTAAGAGTTCATAAATGGAAGCCAAATTTTTTTACTGGAATATTAGAATTTGAAGAACTTTTCATTGACTTTTTCAAAAATAAAAAAATAGCTTTAAAGAAAGGACTCATTATTTCGGTATTTATGTATCTAGCTTCGCTTTTGGAATTTTGGTTGCTTGGCTATTTTTTAGGGGTGAATATGAGTTTGTGGCAAGTTATTTTGTTTAAAGTTTTTGTCGTGTTAGGGTATATCCTGCCAATTCCTGTCGGACTTGGAAGCGCTGAAATTGCTTTGGCGAAATTTTTTGAAATTTTTGGATACGCTCCTTCGCTTGGGGTTGCTTATAATCTCTTAATTAGATTAAAAGATTCTCTGTTGGCAATTTTTGGGTTTATCGTCTTATCAAGTTATGGATTTGGGTTTTTTAAGCCAACTTTTTTAATGTTTAAAAACTTAGTTCATGGGAGACTTAAAAAAATTATGAATCTTAAAAAATATTGACTATCCTCATAAAAAGGGATAAAATAATAAAATAATGAACAATTATTTTAGAAAAAATCTTTTATTTGGTGCGATTATTTTTTTGTTTTTTAGTGGTGTTTCTATTTTTGCTCAAGAAATAAAAGAGATTAAACCTCCGACGGGTCGCTATTTTATTTATTCTCAAAGTGGTTTTTTGAAAACAATTTTAGGAGTTGAGCATAGTTTCGAAAATGGTTTTACTACTAATTTAACTTCTTTTCAGTTATCTTTAATTAAAACTTTTGGCATCAAAAATGAACCGGTTGCTTATTATAAGATTAGTGATTTAAATGAAAGCTCTTTTGAAAGTCAAAAAGCAAAAAGTGGACCTGAAAATAAAATTGCAAAGAGGGAATTTTACCCTCAAGAACAAATTTCCTGGGCAATAAAAGAAATTTTAAATAATAACGAGTTATCTCAGATTTCTGAAGGCGAGGGGATAAATATCGCTATTTTAGATACTGGTGT
Organism: bacterium; assembly: GCA_037443185.1. Taxonomy (GTDB): domain Bacteria; phylum Patescibacteriota; class Minisyncoccia; order 2-01-FULL-47-10; family JBBIMT01; genus JBBIMT01. The sequence continues at coordinate 83,725 of JBBIOV010000003.1, forward strand.
TTTTTCCGAACATTTCGATCTTAAAAATAGAATAAAAGATTGCCAAGATTTTACCAAAGGAGACAAGCCTAAAAATACCTGTGAAGACCAAAACGGGCACGGAACGCATTTAGCCGGTATTGTTGCGGCTGATGGAGGATTTGGCGCTAAAGGGATTTATGGGGTTGTGCCTAAAGCAAATTTATACATTTATAAAGTATGCGAGAATAATGGTTTTTGTTTAGGTGATGATGTGGCTGCGGCAATCAATTTCTTGTTAAATTCAAAGGACAAAATTAATATAGTCTTGATGGGCTTTGGCGGTAATAGCGATTCTTGGTTTTTAAAGAGGGCAATCGAAAACGCTTTTTCAAAAAATATTTTAATGATTGCTCCAGCCGGAAACAATGGGCCTAATATTAACTCTGTTGATTACCCTGCATTTTATAAAGAAGTAGTTTCGGTTGGATTTACGAATCAAAAAGGAAATATTGTTAGAGAAAGTTCGCGAGGAACAAATCCAGGTCAAATGGAATATGTAAAAGAAGATGGGGAAATTGAATTTGTAGCGCCAGGACAGGATATTGAATCCACATGGATTAATAATGATTATAAAATTTTAAGCGGTTCTTCTCAAGCAGCAGCTATATCAGCTGGAATAGCAGCTAAGTTATGGCATTTAAGTGATAATTCCGCTATCAAGTTGAGGAATTTACTTACAAAATTAGCAGTTTTAAATGATTTATGGACAAAAGGAGACGATTCTCGCTCGGGAGCTGGACTTTTAAAATTGCAAAATTTCATTAACATTGAAGAAGAGTCTAATAATTTTTAAATATTAGGATTAATTTTTCGGAACAATTCATTTATTTTTATTTCCTCGTTAAAAGGCGGGGAATTATTTTTCTTTAAATATTTTAATTAGTTTTTAAAAATGATTATAGATGGCAAAAAAATTTCTGAAAAAATATACCAAGACATTAAAAAAACATTAATAAAAATGAAAAACCAACCTGGGCTTGGTGTTATTTTAATTGGCAAAGACCCCGCTTCTAAAATTTATGTTGCTTTAAAAGAAAAACAGGCATCAAAACTTGGTATTAAATTTTTTAAAAAAGTATTCTCTGAAAATGTTTCCGAAAAAAGAATTTTAAATCAAATAGATGAATTTAATAATAACGATTCCATCAATGGCATTTTAATCCAAATGCCCCTGCCAAAACATTTAAATGCTGAAAGAATTTTTCAAGCGATAAATTATAAAAAAGATGTTGATGGTTTTTCAAAAAAAAGTCCTGTTATTTCTCCTTTAGTGTTAGCTACTATAGAATCCTTAAAATCAACTAAGATAATTCTTAAAAATAAAAAGGCAGCGCTTTTGGTAAACTCAAAAATATTCGGCGACGCTTTAAAAGAAAATTTAAATAAAGAGCTTAAAATTAGTTCAAAAATTTTTTTGCCTAAAAATGAAGATTGGAATTTTATTAAAAAAGCTGATATTGTTATTTGCGCGCGTGGTGTATCGCATTTCTTAAAAGCTGATTATATAAAATCAGGTGTAATTTTAATTGATATTGGAATTACGCGCTATCAAAAGAAAGTTTTAGGCGATATTTCTCTTGAGGCTCAAAGGCAATCATCTTTTTATACCCCAGTGCCAGGTGGTATTGGTCCTTTGACAGTGGCGTTCTTATTTAAAAATTTGGTTGATTTGGCAAATTTTCAGTCAATTTAAAAGAGATATTTAGCGACTGAGTTAAATTTTCAGCATCAAAAATTGCTTTTTTTTGATTTTAATTAAATTTTGTTTATTTTTTTAAATTTATGTTATAATCAAAAAATATGAATTCGATAAGAATTACTTTCTGTGGTGGAGCTAAAGAAGTTACTGGTGCTAATTATTTAGTTCAAAACAATAAAGAAAAAATATTAATTGATTGCGGATTATCGCAGGGTAGTTTTTTTTCTGAAGAGAAAAATTTTTTACCTTTTCCTTATAATCCTGAAAGTATAAAGTATGTTTTTCTTACTCATGCTCATTTAGATCATATAGGAAGATTGCCGCGTCTTGTCAGACAAGGATTTAAAGGAAAAATTTTTTGCACTTATCCAACAAAGGAACTTGCTAAACTAATGTTTTTGGATAATTTGCATATTCACAAAACAGAACAGCAGTTTCACCATCAGCCAATTTTGTATGACGAAAGAGACATTGTTCAGACTTTAAAGATGTGTGAGACAGTTGAATATAAAGAAAAATTAAATTTTAAAGAAAATTTCTCAGTTCAGTTCTTTGAGGCAGGACATATTTTAGGATCGGCAAGTATACTTGTAACTATTGAAGGAAAAAGACTATTGTTTTCTGGCGATTTAGGTAATTATCCGACTCCAGTACCTTTTTTAAATCCCCCAGCAACTATTGATAACGCTGATTATATTATCATCGAATCAACTTACGGCGACCGCATTCATGAAGATGTTACAAAAAGAAAAGAAATTTTAGAAGATATTATTGAAGCAACAGTCAAAAAAGGCGGTGTTTTAATGATTCCGGCTTTTGCGCTTGAACGGACACAAGAATTAATTGCCGAAATTAATGAATTGGTAGAAAACAGAAGAATCCCGCTCATTCCTGTTTTTATTGATAGTCCGTTGGCTATTGATATTATCGAAGTTTACAAAAGAAATATCCATTATTTGCATCCTTTGGCCCAAAAAAGATTTCAACTGAATCAAAATTTTTTTCATTTTCAAGGCATAACATTAACTAAAACCCAGGAAGAATCGAAAAAAATTAACAGTGTCTCAAATCCTAAAATTATTATTGCTGGTTCTGGAATGTCAAACGGAGGTAGAATTTTATACCATGAAGCGCGGTATTTACCCGATCCAAAAAGTTTTCTTTTAATTGTTGGTTATCAGGTTAAAGGATCGCTTGGTAATATTTTGCTTTATGGTGCTAAAGTAGTTTCAATTCATAATCGGTCAATTCCAGTGCGAGCGCAAGTCAAGGCGATTGGCGGCTATTCCGGACACGCGGATCAAATGCAACTTTTAAGATGGCTATTTCCATCAAAATATACTTGCCAAAAAGTTTTTGTCGTTCAGGGCGAAGAAATGCCAGCGACAGCGCTTGCGCAAAAAATAAAAGATGAACTTGGCGTTTTTGCCGAAGTCCCCGAACCGCTCTCAAAAACCATTATTTAAATCTTGGGACTTACGAAGTCCCAATTCTGTTTGTTCTTGCAAAAAATAAGATGTTATTGTAGTATTATCGGCTATGAGTGACATATGCCATATTTTAAGTAGAGGAGTGGATAAGCGCATTATTTTTCTTGACGATGAGGATCGCTTTAGATTTATACATGATTTGTTTGAATTTAATGACCAAAATCCAGTGTCTGATGTCTTTTACACTTTCAATAAATCTTGGGACTTCGTAAGTCCCAAGATTGAAAAAAAGCCGAGGAAGCTGCTTGTTGACATTTATGCTTTTTGCATAATGCCAAATCACTATCATTTATTGCTATCACCCATTGTTGAAAATGGAGTTACCCGGTTTATGCGCAAATTAAACATTGGTTATGCGAAATACTTTAACGAAAAATACGACCGCACTGGGACTTTATTTGAAGGCCGTTATAAATCAATCATTATTAAAAACGATACACATTTTTTATATTTACCATTTTATATTCATTGTAATCCCTTAGATATGATTGATATTGGTTGGCGAACAGGACAGTTACGGAAATATAATGAGGCGATAAAATTTTTAGAAAATTATCGTTGGAGTAGCCACCTTGACTATTTAGGTCAAAAAAATTTTCCATCTGTTATCAATCAAAATATGCTCTTAGATATTTTCGGAGGGAGAAAAGATTACGCAAAAGCGATCAAGCAATGGCTAAACGATATGAAGATAAGTAAGCAAATCCAAGAAATGAATACCTTGCTTCTTGAAAAAGCTTCTTGAAAAATAATTTTGAGAAAAATCTTGAGCTTCCTTGGGACTTCGTAAGTCCCAAGATTAGTCCCAAGATTATTGGGGGGATTAGAATTTGGCGGTTGTGGTGATTGTGATAATTTGTGAATAAGTGCCCGCTGGGGTTAAAGCGCTTGGAGAAATAGCAAAGCAGAGCGTTGTCGTATCATTAGAAACGGGACCTGACGAAGATGCTATTGAAATTGCTGAAGAACTTGTTGTCGCGTTTGAAATTGTTGGTGAACCACTCATTGGTCCCACTGAAGATCCTGATGTGCAAGAACCAGAATATTGCGCTACAGTTTGTCCGGCTTTGGAAGTGGCAATGCCATATTTTCCGCTACCGGCTGTTACATTACTGTTATCACTAATATAAGAAAAATTAATCCCAGTCGCTGTTTGTAAATTTCCATCAGTATAAATTGTAGTTACATATCCATTGGCAGAATTAGTTGAGGTTGTTGTAGTGATTGAATCTGCAGAGACTATTGTTAAAGATAAAGTACCAAGATTAATGGAATTGGCACTTAAAGAAAAACTAATTGAAGGCAGAACTAAAAAGCCATCAGAGCTAACAAAAATTGATGGCGTATTTGCATTATTATAAGCTCGCACTTGAAAATAATAAACAACATTTGGCGCTAAAATTAAACCGCTTAAAGTCGTTGAAGTAGCGGTAGTGAAAAAAGTAAAACTTGAAGCTTGCCAAGAAGCGCCATTCCAGAAATAATTATCAGACTGCCTCCTGAAAGAATATTCATAAGTATTAGTTTGGCGAAGGCTAGATTCTGCATCAGAAAATCCTGACCAATTAGCCGAAG
>JBBIOV010000004.1:0-60779 GCA_037443185.1 bacterium
CCATTCCCCAGGCGGTGGAGTGACTCCTTAGGAGATGACACGCTTACTGCTTTCTTCTTCCCTTTGAAGGGAAAAAGGAATGGTAAAGCGTAGCCAGTCCTCAATGGCAGCCAAGGTGCCGTTCAGGGACTTTAAAAATCCTCGCTTTTCAACGAGAATTCCTTGGGGCGTGGAATTTTTCCCCACAGTTATGGCGTCAAAGGAGGAATAACTAAAAAAGACGCCAGCCACGCCAAAGTCAGGCGGTTGAGGCCAAGCGGGAGAGACTGGTTATCCCGAGTAACCGAAAGCCCACCCGACAGGGAGGAGATACACTTTACACTTTAAGAGGCCCTATACGGGCCTTTTTGTTTTTACAAAAACTAAACTTAAGTTTAGTTTTAACCGCTGAAGAAAGTTAAGACAAGATCAGGCCTTTGTAATTGTATTTAAATACAATCTGTTGCAATTTTTTAAAAATATGTTAGACTTTTAAATATTAATTATAATTAAGAAATATTTTTTTGCTTAAATGCCTCATACTCATTCGGCAAAAAAAGAATTACGCAAAAGTATAAAACGCAGAGCCCAAAATCAAAAAAGAACAAACCTAATAAAATCTCTTCGCAAAGAGATAAAAAAATTAATTTCGGAAAAAAAAATTAAAGAAGCGGAAGCGCTTTTGCCAAAATTATATAAAGCGGCTGATAAAGCTTTTAAAGTGCATGCTATACATAAAAATAAAGCTAATCGCATTAAATCCAGAACAGCTCGACTTATTTTAAAGAATAAATAAATTTTTCTATAAGTGTTTGAGGGGAAATTTTTAATCTTTTAAGATTAAAATAAAGTTTCATTAAATCAAAATGTAGCTTGAGCAAAGAATTTAAATTATTATAAGGTATCGATTGCTCAAGACTTTTTTTTATTATAAAGTATTTTAAAGAAGTAAATTTTTGAATCGTCGATAAAGATAAGTTTCTTAAGGAGAGTTCTTTAATGGTTAAAATATTTTTTATCTGCCAATTAATAGCGCCTATAATTTTAAACTCATCTATTTTCTCTTTTTGTATTAAATCATTCAAAATTTTCAAGGATTTCCCCTGTTGGCGACAAAATGCTTTATCAATAATTGCAAATGCGTTTTGTTTCAAGCTATATTCAGCTAAATAATAAATATCTTGGCCCAATATTTCTTTTGCTCCCTTTTTATTGATTATAAAAGCAACTTCCGTAGCCATCTTCCAAAAATCACCCCCACAATATTGACTTAAAATATTAATTGCTTCATTGTCATATTTTATTTTTAAATCTGTTAAATAATCTTGAATAAACTTCAATATAGAAGCGCCTTTTAAGCTTTTGAATTTTTTTATTTTAACACCAAAAGGCAACTTCTTTAATTGATCTTGAGTGATTTTTTCAAAATAAAAGATAATTATTTTATTTTCATCATTTATGACAGCATCGGGAATCTGTAGTAAAGAAGACATTTTCTCCCCACGAATAAAAAAATTCTCTTCTTCAACTATAGAACTAAAAAGTGAATATGATGATATTTGAGAGACAATATCCTTTATTTCGCATTCTTCAAAATCCATTCTTTTATACTTTTTCCCTTTCAAAATTTTTTGAACAAAATGCAAAGCTCTAAAAGAATCTTCACCATATAAAAAATATACCATAAATCGAGTTAAAATTTGTTAAAAATTTTTTATATCCGCTTCAAAACTTAACTTCAAATTTTATCAAAAATATCACTTTTGATAATATATTGCCTCTTCATAGCGAGGGTCAATAAATTGTATCCAAGTTTTACCTGGTTTTAAAGCGATTTCCTGGTTTTGATTGTCAAAAAAAGTTAATTTCGCATTATAATTATCTTTTTTCCATTTACCCAATATTTCTTTTCCTAAAATATAAGCCTTTAAATTACCTTCGCCAATCACTTTTAAATCGTTATATTGTCCTTCGATTTGTTTAGATGATGTTTCTAAAACCAAAATATTATCAGCTACGACTTGCTTGTTGGTTAATTTATCAATTTCTGGACTGTCATTTTTAAATCTCTGATAATTACCATTTTCCTCATCATAGATATATTTTACCTTAAATTTACCAGCATAGGTAATAACTAAAGAAGCAAAACCGCTGTGTTTTTTATTTAAATCAAAAGAAGTTAAAAATGGATAAGGAGTAAGAGTGCTTTCCATTTTAAAATTAAAAGATTGGGCGGCATTTTTAAGTTTATCATAACTTGTAAAACCGTTGTGAGGCGCTGGAATTGATGGTTTACGATAAAAAGTTTGAAAAGGATTAGTTAGGGCATCAATATTATCAATAACTTTTTTCTTTAAAGTATCTAAAGCAAAATGGGAGCCTCCCCAATGCACAAAGATAGCGTCCCATCCCTTTGCCAATGGAATAAAGTCATCTCTTGCTGATCTTAATGAACCTATTTCTGCAGGCATCTCGCATAAAAAAAGCGCCATATAACGAGTTATGTCGCCAGTAATAACAGGTGCTTCAACGACAATATCAGCCATTGAAATTCCAGACAATGGTCGCGCTTCTTTATCACCAGCCATCATAACCGCAAAAGGTCTAGCTTTATAATTAGCACATGGCAAACCACTTAAAGGACTTATTTTTTTGTTTTCCTGACTTTGAGTATTAATTATCAGTTGGTTAATCTTTTTATTATTTTCTATGACTATATTTTGATTATTACTATCAACACTTATTAAATCTTGTCTACTAAAGAAAATAATCCCTAAAAATAAAATAATAGTTGCAATAAATATATATTTTTTAAAATATTGACTGAAAATATTATAAATCATAAACTCCCCATCAAAAATTAAATAATAGATGTTTTTATTATAACAAGTTTAAATTTTTTCCATATATTGACAAAAAAATTTTATTTATTACTTTTAAAGTTGCTAAAAAGATTATTTTTGTCGCTGACAAATTGAGCAAAAAAAAGATGATCGACCGCTGATTTTTATTCTTTTGATAATGCCCTTTTTACATCTTTGGCAAATTTGACCTTCCCTTTTATATACTTTTCTTTTTTTCTGATAATATCCTTTTTCTCCATTTGGTTTCCGGTAATCCTGAATACTGGTTCCACCATATTTTATCGCTTCTTTTAAAATTTTTTTAATACATAAAAAAATATTTTTTATTTCTTCATCCTTTAGTTGATAACTTTTTTTTAAGGGGTGAACTTTAGCACACCATAAAATGTCGTCAGAATAAATATTACCTATACCAGATATTGTTTCTTGATCCATTAAAACTTTCTTAATTGATTGTTTTTTCTTTTTTAGTAAAGTCTTTAATATTTGCCAGGTAAAATTTTTATTTAATGGCTCTGGCCCAAGTTTTTTTAATTCTTCAATTACATCAAGAGAATTATAAATCCTTATTTTCCCAAATTTCCTCAAATCAGACATAGCAATTTGTTTTCCATTTGATAAAAACAGCATAAAATGCAAATAATCATTATAAACATCATTTAAAGCGCTTGGCTTCAAAGATATCCAGGCGCTTTTCCATTTGTTGGCACCTAAAATCTTCTTATCAGTTTTTTCCCACCTACCATACAAAAGATGACCAGTCATCTTTTGATGTATAAGCAAAATCTTTTTATTATCTAACTTGATAAGAATATTTTTCGCGCGCCGAAAAACTCCTTCAATCTTTTTACCAATAATTTCTTTTTTAAAATTCTCAAATCCTCCACAAAATGAAAATTTATGAGCCTGATAATCAGTCCAGGCGTCGATAATTTTTTTCCCGATGATTCTTTTTTGTAAAAAATTAACTGTTGTTTCTACTTCTGGAAGTTCCGGCATAATAAACTTAAAACTAAAAATCTTAACACGTTCTAAATTTTTTTCAATTTTATTTTTTAAATCAGTTATTAAGATTATTTTTAAAATACTTTTGAAATAGATAAAAAAATTTGGCTTGCAAGAAAAACTAAGTATAAAATAATCAATAATGTTCCTTCAATTGGGGAAATAAAATTTTTTGTTTTCGCAAATAATAAAAAAACTAAAACTCCTAAAATCAAAAAATAAGACACCAGTAAAAAATTTAAAAAGTCGGTGATGATGATAGGTCTTAGCAAGCTTACCATCCCTATAATAAGAGAATTCACTGCCGCACTCCCCAAAATAGTTCCTAAAGCGATATTTTTTTTTCTTTTTTTATTACCTAACAAAGCAATTGAAATCTCAGGCAAATTAGTCCCTATAGAAAGTATTATTAAACCCAAAACAAACGGCGTAATATTGAATCTATTTATGAGTTTCTCGCTTAAGCCAACTACCAAAGAAGACGAGGTAAGAAGAAGGATTGCGCCAAAAATGATTAAAAAACCAGCTTTAATAAGGGAAAGTATTTTCTTAAAATTTTTTTTCTTGTTTGTCAGTTGATGATTTTGTAAAGGCGAATACTTTTTTAAAGAAAAAAAGTAATAAAGATATGCTAGTATTATAACCAATCCTTCCAATTGAGAAATTTTTTTATCTACTAAAAAAATCGCTGGCAATAAAATAATCACCGCTACCCAAGCCAATTTCTTATATGAAAAATTTTTTTCAAATTGGATGCCGTGATAAAAAACAGCTAAAAGCCCAGTTACTAAACTAAATAAAACAAATGAACCTCCCATTAAATTACCTAATGATAAACTTGGAATACCTGCTATCGCCGACATCATGCCAATAGCAAATTCAGGCATTGAGGTTAAAAATCCTATCAATGAAAAGCCTAAAAGAAAATATGATGTCTTTATAAGAGCATTGATTTTTTCAATACCACTAATAATCATTCTAGTCGATTTACCCAAAACCAATAAAAAAAACATTAAAATTAATAAATAACTTAAAATCATATTTGAATTATAACACAAATATACAAACACTAAAATTTATATTTGTTTTTATTTATTCATTTTATCAGATAAAACTTTATAATTTAATTTTTAAGGATTGGTAAAATAGTGAATATTAAATGTTTATTTAAAAAATTATACCTGCAAGATATATGCTTTGACAATTAGTTTATTTTGTAGTATATTTATTATTGAGGCGGGAATTGGACAGCCGCTTTTGCGATTTTGTTGCAAAAGAGGAAAGTCCGAACACCTTGCGGCGAAGTCAAAAACAGTTAACAACATTTTTTAAATTTTTAATACCACTTGCCGCTACAAGTTAAAGATAAAACATTCAGACAGTGTTAATTGTTTTTGACTTCGCCGCGTGGCAGTCGCTAACAGCGACCGTCCTATCTGTTAAAAACAGAGGGGATAGGGAAAGTAGCACAGAAACAAAACCGCCCCCACACAAACGAGTTTGTAAATAAGCGTTTATAGAATAAAAATTACATTTATAAATAAACTCGTTTGATGAGGGGGTAAGGGTGAAAAGGCAAGGAGTAAGACCCTTGCCGTTTGTATGGCGACATACAAGCGCGCTAAACCCTGCCTGGTGCAACCTGCAATAAATGCAGGGCTTGAGGCTGTTGGCAACAACAGTCCCAGATATATGGCTGTCATTTGCATTTTAAAATGCAAAACAGAATTCGGCTTATAGATTCCCGCCTCGAAAACTTTGAAATATTTTTTTAAAAACTTTTATAAAAGCTTTATTGCTATTACAAAAGTAGTAGGATTTAGGAGTGTAATTTTATTTACAAAATGAAAAAGTCAGAGATTTACTTTAATGTTGCTATAGTTTTTACTGATTTTTTATCAATTCTTTTAGTGGGAATACTTACTTTTTTCATTAGACATTCAACATTAATTCAAAAATTAAAACCAGTATTTTTTGAATTGAAATTTGATCAATTTTTACTATCCTTAATTATTGTTGCTATAATTTGGGTTTTTATTTTTGCCATAAATAGTCTTTATAGTTTGAAAGTCACTCGAAGCGTCACTGAAGAAATCTTTAAAGTCATAAATTCTTCATTGGTGGTTTTTGCATTAATTGCTACCTTTTTATTTTTATCTCGTATTTTATTCGATTCTCGTTTTATAATTATTATTGGGTGGATATTATCTTTACTGGCTATCATTATTTTCAGGATTATCATCAAAAAAATTCAACAATATCTTGTAAGTCAATTTAGCTTTGCCAGACATAAAGTTTTATTAATCGGAAAGGTTGGATCTCAAGCTTTATATAATTTAAAAAAAGAACTAAACGCCACACCGCGTTTTGGATATGAAATTGTAGCCGAGAGCAATGATATCTCTCTTTCTCATATTGAAAAATTAATTAAAGAAAAAAATATAGATGAGATTTTTTTAACTGATCTTAATTTTCCAAAAAAAGATATTTTAGAATTAGTATCTTTTTGTTTTCGCTCACGCATCGCCTTCAATTTCTTGCCAGTAATGTTTGAAACTTTTAAAACGCAAGTGCATACTTTAGCGACGATGCCGCTTGTTAAAATTATTAATACTCCGCTTGATGGTTGGGGGAAAATCTTAAAAAGATTTTTTGATATTTTATTTTCTATTTTATTAATGCCGTTTTTTTTAATTATTTATGTTATTGTCGCTTTTTTCATTAAAATAGATTCAGAAGGTCCGGTGATTGTTAAATTAAAGAGGATAGGTGAAGGAGGAAAAATTTTTAAAATTTATAAATTTCGTTCAATGATAAAAGATGCTCATAAAATGAAAAAAAATCTTTTACATTTATCACAACGGGAAGGACCTTTGTTTAAAATGAAAAATGATCCACGAATTACCAGAGTGGGAAAAATTTTACGTCGTTTCCGGATAGATGAGATTCCCCAAATTATCAATGTTTTAAAAGGAGAAATGTCTTTTGTTGGGCCAAGACCACATGAACCAGAAGAAGTAAGACAATATCTTCCTTATCAAAAAAGATTAATATCAATTAAACCTGGCGTCACAGGACTTGCCCAAATTTCCGGAGCTTCTGATTTGCCATTTGAAAAAGAAGTAGAATTAGATATTTACTATATAGAAAATTGGTCTTTGCTTTTTGATATTAAAATTCTTATTAGAACTATTTTTAAAATTTTTTTAGATAATTCCGCTGTTTAGCTTTTAGCTCTTTAAAATTGTTCTTTTATAAGTTAAAAAAATAGTGTTGTAAATAAAATTAGAAATTAATACTTTAAAAATATTTTAAAAAATTCTCTAACTGCTGGAAATAAGATTTAATCATAAGTTTACATAAAAGAAATTTTTAAAATTTAAGATAAAAATATTTCTAAACTTAAGGTTGATTTAAATTTTTTTATTTTATTATTAAAAAAACAAAAATCATCTTCAAAGAAACAATAAAAAAGATAGATATTCAATAAAAAATTATGTTTGAAATTATACCCGGTAAAATTTGCTAAAGTATGTAAATAATCATAAAAAATACCAAAGAACCACCCACAATATATAATATGCCATCATTCTAACTTTAGACGTAAAAAAATTTCTTAACTACTTGTTTATTGAACTTTTAATTCTTTTTCTTTTTACGCACTTTCCTGGCCTTCTTTTTATTTTTGTTTTTCTTTTTTGTGTGAACTTTTTTCTTTTTCATTTTTATCACCTCCTTTTATAATTTTTTCACTGATTAATTTTAAACCCGAATGCTTTAAAAATTTTTAAAGCTGTCTCATTCATTTAAATAAATTTTATAACAACAATAAAAATAAATTCATGAATAAAAATTTTATTTTATACACATTAATTTTATTATAAGATCTTTTTAATGGCAAGAGGAAAAAATTTTTTTCTACCATATCTTTTTTCGATTTCATCTAAAGCATCTAAAAAATTTTTTCTCTTTTTCATATGTTCAAATAAAAAATCCTGACAATATCTTCTTAAATTAAAAACCCCAACGCCAAGTAGACGTACAGGCTCAACAATAAACAAACTATTCAATATTACCTTAGCCTCTTTAAAGATATCATAACCATCGCAGGTAAAATAGCTAAGTTTTTTTCGGCGCGAAAAGGTGGAAAAATTTTGCAATCGAATTATCAGGCAAATTGTATTTCCCTCCACATTTTTTTGCCTCATTCTAAAAGCAACTTCTTCTGAAATTTTTTGCAGATATTGATAAAGTAATTTCTTATCTATAGTATTACTAATGAAAGTCTCACAATGACTCATAGACTTAACCTGGACTTCACGGTAATAATAAAAAGAATCATTACCAAAAGAAATATTCTTTAGGTCAATTCCAAATATCCCAAAATGACGCTTTAAAAAATATTCTGATGCATTTTGTAAGTCTTCAAAAGTTTTTATGCCTATTGAAAATAATTTTTCTTTAGTTTTTTTACCAATTCCAGCAATTTTATCTATGGCTAAATTTCTAAGAAGTCTTGAAACATTTTCTTTGGTGATAATTTTTAAGCCATTTGGCTTTGATAAATCGGATGCAAGTTTAGCTAAAACATAATTATAAGAAATTCCGATAGAAGAAGTTAAATATTCTCCCAATTTTTCTCTAATTTCTTTTTTTATTTTCAAGGCAATATCTTTAGCTTTTTTATAATTGTAATTGTTGACTTTAGTCACTTCTTTTTCATTATGATTGCTGCCAATAGATATTGCCCCTTCATCTATACTTAAAATTTTTAAATTTTCCCCGTATTTTGCCATTATTTTAAAAACTTCTTTTGAAATATATTCATATCGAGGCTCATCAGCTTCAACAAAAATAATTTCAGTGCACAGTTTTTTTGCTTCAAAAGGCAGCATTCCGTTTGTTATGCCAAATTTTTTTGCCTCTTTAGAAGCCGCGGCAACTACTGAACGAATTACTTTTTTGCCTTGAAAATTACCGACAACTGCAATAGGTTTATTTCTTAACAAAGGATTGCCTTGCTGATGACAAGAAGCAAAAAAAGAATCCATATCCAGATGTAAAATGACATTTTTCATAAAATTAAATATAAGAAACTTTAAGAATTTATTTTTATATATTCTTTTACCAAAAAGAGTAATTAAAAAAATTTTTAAGTTTTTCTTAAAATACAAAACTATAATTTAACCTTTAATTTTTTTACATATATTATATACGAACAAAAAACGAAAACAATACCATCTTCTTAAACTTAATAAGATAAAGTATTATTTTAAAAATTTATTGATTACAAAGTTAAACGCTATCTGTTATTTTGCTATGTTTTTAACTTTATTAAATTTTCATTAATAAAAATCACATAAAAACGGCATTTCTTTATTAATAAAAAAGGGCGCATTATGCGCCCAAATAATCTTAAAGTAATTTCACTCCCAATCACGTCTTCTTGCCAAATTATCTAATTTAAAATTGATAAATGCATCTACTGCTTTTTTTTTCAATTTTTCTATCCTATCTTTATCTATCTTATACATCTGCCACTTTTCATTATATCCCCCTCCTGCTTTTAATTGAACTTTGCCGTTTGGAAGAAAACGGAAAACTAACCAACCGGCTGTATCTTCAACTGTTACTTCTACGCAAAAACCATCTGGAAGAAAAATACGCCGAATGTTTCTTACGGAAATTTCTTCTATCATCTCTATCACCCTCCAGAAAGAACTAAATTTATGATATCATAAATTTTTGAAAAGTAAAGTGTTATTTTATTTTTGAACCCACCTTAATTTTTTTATGTGGTCCAATTAAAACTATCTTACCTGATTCATCAGAGGCAGCAAGAAGCATTCCTTGAGAAATGACTCCCATTAAATTTCGCGGTTCTAAATTTACAACAATAACTATTAATTTATTCACCAAATCTTTTGGTTTATAAAATTTGGCAATACCAGCAACAATTGTTCTTTTTTCCTTACCTAATCTGACTTCCAATTTCAATAATTTTTCAGACTCTTTAATCTTTTGAGCTGATAAAATTTTGGCTACTCTTAAATCGATTTTAGAAAAGTAATCGTAGTTTATGGTGTTCATTTTTTGAATCATTCAAATTTTATTTAATTTTTTAAAATCAACGACCACAATAATATTTCTTATAAGAAAGTAACATAGTTTATATTAATCATCAATAATTATGTTTTCTTGAGTAACATTTGCTCCTTCTACAATTTCAATAGCTGGATAAGCTGAATATTTTATCTTAACATTTTTAAGTACGCCTGATGAACCGTTTTCATATTGAATCGCTTTCCAGTTATTTGGCAAAGGCAAAGAAGCGTCTCCATCATTGTTTGTATCACCACCTATTAAATCATCGTGAAAATCAGTGATATAAATAGGTTTATCAAGAGTACCGTTAAACTCTAAAGTGCCGCCTGATTTAACTTTGAAAATATACCAAGGAAAATCCCAGAATATTTTAAAAATAGTTCCTTCTTGAATATTAATTTTACCGCCACTACCAATTAAAGCCTGATTGACTATAATATAGGGAACTTCATTTTGTAAGGTAACTTCTTCTTTAATAGGAGAAGTATCAACGATACTTTGGGAAAAATAAATTCCGTTATAGGTATTATTAGTTAAAGTGATATTCTTAATTGTTATGATAATATCGTCATAATCTTCTTGTAAAATAGCCTTGTCAGCTCCAATAATAGACACATCTTCTAAATGAAGAAGAGTTTTTTCTGGGGGATTGTAAATTTCTGGAGAACGATTATGAATACCAACATACCGACCACTGATGATCTGGCTGTTTTTTAAAGAAACATCTCCTGATAAAATATCAACTCCAATAGAGCCTTTAATCCCTTCATTTACAATTTTGATTTTTTCTAAAGAAACTTTTTTAGTTAAAGGATTTTTAATCATTAGACTTTGAGCAATAGATTCAAAGGAAACATTCTTTAAAGCGACATTAGAATTAATGATTTTTAGCCCCACCCCTAAACTATTTTTAAAAAGAACATCTTCTAAAGTAGCTTCAGAACTATTCTTAATTAGCACCATTTCATTTAATTGATTGGGATAATAAACAAAGGGATTGGAATTTAAACCACCAAAAGAAAATTCTACATTCTTGAAAATAGCCTTGCCGGCATTTATGGATATTCCTTGCCAGTCACCAGGTTGTGGGTTTTGGCAAGATGAAGTAAAGATAATTGGTTTTTCGTTAGTACCTTGAGCATCAATAGTGCCAAAACTTTTAAGCAAGTAAAAATCCCGAGGACAACTTAAAGGCATTATTTTAACTCCAGGCATAATTTTTAAAGTAGCACCTTGTAAAATAGTCAGATAATCCCACTGGTCAGAAGCGATAAAATAAGGAAAATCTGAATCATTTTCATACATTACCCAGTCCTGTCCGATGACAGTTGCAAAACCACTGCCTGAAAAGAGAGTAATGCCGTTATATTGATTATTTCTTCCTGAATTATTTTTGAAAATAGGAGCCGGATAAACATTTTGTCCATTAATGAGTTCGCCTTGAGAGTGAATAAATATAGGATGATAAAAGCCTTCAAAAGAGTTATTGATAATTTGGGGACTAATGGGACGCAAAACAGAGATGCCGTAAACCCATTTATTGGGAGTATCGGCTTTTAAGAGACTGTTTTGTAAAGAAAATGAGGAGGATTGTAAATTGAAAATGTTAGAAGGAAGAGGTTTTGAAAATTGAATATTAACATTCAAATATTCAAGAAAAGATTGTGAAGTATCTTTAAATAAGAAAAAATCAAGATAATCTCTATTAAAATTGTTTAGACTATCTGAGTCTAAAGATATATGTATATTTTCTGAAGCACTGCCTAAAGCCTTAAAGACACCTTGAATTTCAAAAGCACTGATACGCTGTCTAGGATTAAAATTAAAAGGGGCTGATACTGAAGGAGAAACATATTTAAATATTATTTGAGTTCCTGAAGTGATGTTCAGTGAAGCTTGAGCGTCTAAAAGAGGATGGCTATATTCAGAAAATTCTATAATGTAAGGACTTTTTCTTTGGCACCAATAATTTTGATTTCGAAGAATAGTCGTTTGATTGATGATTGTTTGAAAATTCGTATCATTTTGAGAAGTTAAAGTAAAATCATTTTCTTTTTTGGGGGTGCCTAAAATAACTTTTCCATTTTTATCTTGAACCTTTGGCAGGCAATCTTCATTGAAACCATCATTTAAATAAAGTGCCCAGAATGACAAATCTTTTCTTTGAATAGAACGAGAAGTTGAGTCGTTTTCTTTTTTAAGCCAACCTTGAGAAAAATCAACTTCATCAATGATTAAATTGAAATTATCTACTAAAGCAATCTTTTGGCCTGACAGATTAAAAGGAAAATGAAATATTTTATCTGCTTCAATTTGGGGTAAATCTTCATTATTTAAATACTTAAGCAAATAAAAACCTTGGGGAGGGATTTTATCATCTTCAGTGAAAGTTAACTGATAATCTTCCCATTTTAAGCTAAAACCATTTAAATTAATCTCATCTTCAGTCAAATTTTTTAATTCCAACCATTGATTTTGAACATTGTTGAAATCTATATAAATCTCATTGATTAAAATTTGATTTTGAAATTTTGAAAATACTGGCTGATTTGTCGAATTATCTTGTTCTTTTTCGTTGTCATTTAAATTTTCGTTTTCTTTTCGAGAAGAATAATTATCATTTGAAAAGTTTTGAAAGATGCTAATGTTGTCATTTGTAATATTTTGATTTTGTAACATTGAAGAAGACGAGGATAAGGTAGAAATGACTGAATCGTCAGTTTTGTTAAGAGAGGGGCCGCCAGGAATTAAAAGGAAAGTCGAGGGTAAATTTTGTTTTATTTCATTTAAGGAATTGGTTGAATATTGTCCAGACAAATGAGCTTGATAATAGTTCCAGGTGGCTTGATAAATATCTTCAGATAATTTTTGGATATCAATTAATTTTTGATTTTCTTCATTATTGACATTATCTTTAAAAATAGTTGATGGGGTTTGGTTAATGTGTTTAGGGTTAAGTTTTACATCAAAAGCAGAAATCAAAGAAATGTTTTCAAAGCTCGATTGATTATAATTATCTTTTGTTAAGGTATTAGAACTAGAATTTAATGATTGATATTCTTGAAATGTAGGAAATGCTGTTTTTATATGATTATTATCACCTATAAATCTAACAGATAAATATCCTTTTTTTATGTAATTATCTATTGTTTTTAAGATCTCGTTAAAGACATGATAGCCACTTTTTATTCCTGAAGCTATAACATCAGCTAATAAAGCCGTAGAGTAATCTATTACCTTAAAACCAACAATAACAGTATTGATGTATCCTTTATAAACTGTTTTAAAAATGGTAGCGCCTATGTCTGTTAAAAAATCTCCTGTATTAATTAAAAAACCTTCGGTTTTAAAGAGCCAATTATCAGATGGTGGATTAAAACAACCGCTTGCTGATGATTGAATATCTTCAGAAACAAAAAGTTTTTTGAGCGCGTTTTCAATTTCTATAATTATTCTTGAGGCAGCATTGGCTAAATAAACATTTCTTAAAGAATGACCGCCCCAGAGATTTTTTGCCTCTTTGGGACTTAAAGGAATATCTATATTGGCTGGAAGCGGAGGATTGATTTTTAATTGAGTGGCCAATTTTCTGACAAAATTGATTACTTTATCATTGCTACTGGTAATGTAAAGACCATCTCCAGCAATATAATGAGCTGGAGTAGCAATATCATATACTGCCAGTGATTCTTTAGGGAAGCCGTTTTGAATTAAATATTCATAAATTTGATTGGCGTATAAAGTTCCCTGCGAATATCCTAAAAGCAAAAGTTTTTTTGTTGTTAAATTTTTATGCAAATCAAGAAGCATTTTCTTTAAGTCATAACTATTTAAAGGCATTCCAGCAAGTTGACTGGCAGTTTGTAAAAGATCCCCCGCGCCTTGAAAATGGGAAGGGTTGTAGAGATGTTTGATATAAACTTTTTCATCTTTATAATAATTAAATAAAATGTCTTCAAAGTTTCTTTTATCTTTTTTAGCCTCATCCTCGTTAGTTAAAATTCCATTGACATAAAAGATACTATACCCAGCAGATTCGCAGGCTTGATCCTGCCCTTTAACGAATGGGACGATTATTATAAACGATATGACAATAAAAATGCTAACAGTAATTATTCTTTTTTTCATAAATTTATCTTTGTAGTTTCTTTTTGAATAGATAAATTTAGTTAGGTAAAATAGATAAATCAATGTCGCATTCATTGCCCAAATCTCCGCTTGTACGCGCCATTTTATAAAAATCTTGTTCTCTTTTTTTTCTTTCGTAAGTGTTGAATTGTTTTTCTTCTACAAAATTAATAAGTTCATCCTTTTTCCTAAAGAATTCTTTGAGGTCGACTTTAGGAATAGTAGAAGTAAGACAATAAGAAGCAGTACTACTTTTTTCTTCCCAAAAAGTAGCAATCTCTTCATTAACAAAGGGAACTAAAGCAGTAATTTGTAAAGATTGAGCATATTGTAAAAGTTGAGCTCGCATTTTAGCAGAATGAGGATATTCTTTAAAGATAGCTAGTTCAACATCATCTCGAATACCATTTTTATTGACATCAACTCCTTCCAAGGTAGCATCTTTGACCTCAGGGTTAGGCTCAGGAGGAAGATTTTTGCCTAAAACATCATCTAAAGTAAGTTTAGTATTGTTGATTTTAATAATAATATCTTTAGTAGCTTCTTTTTGTAAAAAAGTAGGTAGTCTGATTAAAGTAATAATCATTAAAAGGATAAACATTATTAAAAATGAGACCCAAAGACGATGTAAATATTTTTTTAGTTTTGATTCTTTTTTAATGGTAGTTATCTCTGGTGTTTCTATGTTTAAGTTTGAATCCATATTTTTGTAATACCCTTTCAAAATTAAACTTCTTAAAAGGATATATTGTTTTAAAAAAGATAATTTTTATGCTCTTAAAATATTTTTTCAAGATTCTTTCTTTAACAATTTATCAACATAATTATTAACAAGCGAAGATAAAAGAAATTTAAGAATTTATGATTTAGTTTTTAGATTAGTAGAACATTCTTTATTAGAACATTTTTCTTTTTTCCAACGATTAAGCCCCATTAAAGCACCACAAACTGAACAGATATGCCCAGTAGGTTTATCCCACATTGCATATTTACAATCGGGGTAACGCGAACAAGAGTAAAAAATTTTTTTGCGCCGTGTTTTTCGTTCCACTATTTCACCTACTTTACATTGCGGACACTTTATATGAGTAGATACCAAAATATTTTCCGTAAAGTCACATTCTGGATATTTTGAGCAAGAATAAAATTTACCAAACCGACCTAATTTAATGACAACGAAATTGCCGCATTTAGGACAAATTCGATCTGTTTTTTCATCTTCTTTTTTCTCAATCTCCTTATATTTCTCTTCAAGAAGTTTTTCAAATGGCTCGTAAAAATTTTTTAAAGTTGGAATAAGGCTTTTTTTACCTGAAGCAATTTCATCTAACTCATCTTCCATATGAGCTGTAAAATTAACATCGACAATTTGCGGAAAATGATTTGAAAGTAAATCACTGACAGCAAAACCTATTTCTTGGGGTATAAGTTTTTTATTTTCATCTTTAATAATATATTGTCGTTTAAATAAAGTTTCAATGATTGGAGCATAAGTTGAGGGCCTCCCTATCCCAAAATCTTTTAAAGTTTTTATAAGTGAACTTTCGGTAAATCGCGCTGGTGGTTTTGTGAATTTTTGTTGTGGATTAACTTCCTGCAGCTGCGCCTTATCAGAAAGGAAAATCTCTGGCAATACTGTTTCTTTAAGCCTCATCTGGTAAACTTTCAAAAAACCTTCAAATTTTAAAATTTGACCTTTTGCTTCAAAAGTAAATTCTCTTTGAGCGTCTTCAATATTAATCAAAGTATTTTCAAAAATGGCTGACGACATTTGAGTCGCTAAAGCGCGAGACCAAATTAAGTTATAAAGTTTATATTGATCAGGAGTAAGATCACTTTTGATGTTTTCAGGAACAAAATAAATATTTGTTGGTCTAATTGCCTCATGGGCTTCTTGAGAAAGTTTTGATTTGTTCTTAAAAATGCGCAGCGAAGACGCAAGATACCTCTTTCCAAAATTTTTTTCAATAAAATCACGAAATTGCGATATCGCCTTTTGAGATAAATGCACTGAATCAGTTCTCATATAAGTAATTAGCCCAATTCTTTCATAATTTTTGATGTTTACACCTTCGTAGAGTTGTTGAGCAATCAACATTGTTTTTTGCGCTGAAAATCCCAGTTTATAAGCCGCATCCTGTTGAAGCGTTGCTGTTATATAAGGCGGTAAAGGGTTTTTTAAAATTTCTTTTTTTTCAGCAATTACTACTTCCCAAAGGTCTTTTAGTAAAATTTTTTCTTTAATCTTTACAGCCATTTCTTTATTTTTAATATCAAATTGTTTTAATTTCTGTTGATTAATTTTGGTTAACTGAGTCTTTATAATTTTATCATTATCATCACAGTGTTGAATTTTAAATAGCCCAAAAATCTCCCAATATTCTTCAGGTTTAAAATTTTGTATTTCTCTTTCACGATCAACAATTAATTTCAAAGCCGCTGATTGAACTCGACCGGCTGAAAGTCCACTGGCTATTTTTTTCCATAAAAGAGGTGAAAGTTTATAGCCTACAAGTCTATCTAAAATCCGGCGTGCTTTTTGGGCATCGACCAAATTTAAATCTATATCTCGAGGATTTTTAATAGCTTCTAAAATAGCTTCTTTTGTAATTTCGTGAAAGACTATCCTTTTAAAATTTTTAGCTCTGTTTTGACTTAAAATTTCTTTTAAATGATAAGCAATTGCTTCTCCTTCGCGATCTTCATCAGTAGCAAGGATAATTTCTTTTTCATTTTTAGCTTTCTCTTTTAGAACTTTAACATTTTTTTTGGCTTTTTGCGGAATCACATATTTAATTTGAAAATCTTTTTTAACATCAACTCCAAGAGAGCTTTTAGGTAAATCACGAATATGACCAAAAGAAGATTCCACTCGGTATTTGGAACCTAAAAAACCTTTTATCGTCTTTGCTTTTGTTGGTGATTCAACAATAACTAAACTCATTTTAATGTTAAATAATGAAGAGAAGTTGAACTTTTAAAAATATTTGAAAATCTTAGGAGCTTTAAGATTATAAACTTTAACGATGTATTAAATAAGCAGCAGTTATCAATTAATATTTAAAATTTTTAACTAATAAATCTTTATTTTTAATTTTAAGTAAAATTTACTCAAGAACATATCTTTTGTTGCCTATATCTTTTATTTTTCCGGCTATTTCCATTTTAGTTATTATAACTAAAAGCTTGCTCAACTCAATATTTAATTTTTTTGATATTTCGTCAATAGAGTGCGGTTTTGCCTTTAAAATATTGATGATTGAAAGCCAATGATTAAAATCTTCATCTTGATTTGACACTCCGGTATTAACTTCTTTTTTGTGGTGCAATTTTTCTATAAATAACGATTTTTTCTTTAAATAATTTAAAATATCTTTAGGTGAAACAGCAAGATATGCTAAACTTTTCTTTATCAAATTATTGGTTGCTTCATAATTTTTAGAATAAATAGAACCAGGAATAGCAAAAAGTGGCCGCTTATATTTTTTAGCAAAAGCAGCAGTTATCATTGCTCCTGATTGAAAAGGCGCTTCAACGATTAAAACGCCCAAGGAGATTCCAGCGATTATTCTATTTCTTTTTTTAAAATTTGAGGGAAAAACTTTAGCGCCTGGAGGATATTCACTAATGATTAAACCTCCTTCTTTTAATATTTTATGAGCCAATTTTATCTGACTAGAAGGTGTAATATTATTAAGAGCACTGCCTAAAACCGCAATAGTTTTACTTCTACCTGCCATTGCCCCTTCATGAGCCGATGAATCAATACCAAAAGCTAAACCACTGACAATATTTAATCCAGCAAAAGAAAGTTCAAAAGCAAATTTTTTTGCCGTCTCTTTGCCTTCTGTTAAACATTTTCTTGTTCCCACTATTGCAAAGCAAGGCTCATTAAGTAAATCTAAATTTCCGCTTGCATAAATTTTTTGGGGCGCACCTGGAAGATTTTTTAAAAGTTTTGGGTATTGATTTTGATTTTGCGATAAACAAAAGATTTCCATAACAAGATGGAAATCTTATGCTCTAATCTTGATTTTGTCAAATTTATTATAATTAAGCCAGTCACTTAATTGAAATGATTATTTTGAAATATTTAATTTAATGTATTTTATTTTAAAGCTAAAAGTAGATTGTATTTACTTTACTGTCGCAGACGCGGTTCAACGCGTTTTAATAAAACAGCGTTAATTGCCACGATAATAGAAGAAGCTGACATTAAAAAAGCTGAGATTTCAGGCCGCAGCGACCAGCCAAAGATATTATAGAAAACGCCGGCTGCAACAGGAATTGAAAGCAGATTATAAATCGCAGCCCAAAAAAGATTTTGCTTCATTTTGTTTACTGTAGCCCTGCTTAAACGAATAGCCGCTACAATATCATAAGGATCAGATTTCATAAGTACAATGTTACCAGTTTCAATTGCCACATCTGTACCGGCGCCAATTGCAATGCCGATATCAGCTTGCGCCAAAGCAGGAGCATCATTAACGCCATCACCAACCATTGCCACAAATTTGCCCTCTTCTTGAAGTTTTTTTACCCATTTAGCTTTATCAGCTGGCAAAACCTCAGCGAAAACTCTTTCAATCCCAAGCTCTTTGGCAATAGCTTTAGCTGTTCGTTCATTATCGCCAGTCATCATTATAATTTTTAGTCCCATTTTTTTAAGCTCATCTACTGTTTTTTTAGAATTTTCTCTTAAAGTATCGGCAACAGCAATTAACCCTATTATTTCATTATCAAGAGCCAAAAGCATTACAGTTTTGCCTTCTTTTTGAAGTTTTTCAATTTTTTTATTAATCTGGTCGTTGATTTTAATTCGATAATTTTTCATAAGCTTCTGATTACCCAAAAGCACTAAGTTCTTAGCATCAACTGCCTTGCCATAAAGTCCAAAACCAGATTCTGCCTTAAATTCAGCAATATCTGGTTGAAAACCTTTAAAAAACTTAGCCTTCTTTTGGATTGTCTTATCAAAAGAATTAAATGACTTTTCACCAAAACTAGCAGCAAGACCAATTATAAATCCTTTTACTCCATAACCTGCCACGGCTTCAAATTTTGCGACATTTAGTAGTTCAATTTTATCTTTTACAGCTTTCTCAACAATAGTTTTTGCTAGCGGATGTTCGGAATGTTTTTCAATGGAAGCGGCAATTTGCAAAATTTTTTTTTGCATATCTTCGTTTTCTATATTTATAAAAGAAATAACATCTGTTACTTCAGGTTCTCCTTTAGTAAGAGTTCCTGTTTTATCTAAAATAATAGCATTAATCTTTGAAGTTCTTTCAAGGGTAGCAGCATCTTTAATTAAAATGTTATGTTTAGCGCCAAGACCAGTTCCTACCGCAACTGCTGTTGGAGTAGCAAGTCCTAACGCATCAGGACATGCGATAACCACAGCGGAAACAGCAAAAGTTAAAGCAGTAATTAGTGAAGCGTCAGCGAAAAAATACCATCCTAAAAAAGCGGCAATTCCTGAACCAATAGCGACAATCACCAATACCGCTGCGGCTTTATCAGCGATTCTCTGACCTGGCGCTTTGGAATTTTGCGCTGTTTGCACCATCTTGATAATTTGTGCTAGTACGGTTTCGCTACCAACTTTGGTGGCTTTAAATTTAATTGAGCCTTGTTGATTAATTGAGCCGCCAATTACTTGGCTACCAATTTTTTTATGCACTGGCATTGATTCTCCGGTGACCAAAGATTCATCAACATATGTTTCTCCTTCAATAATTACGCCGTCAACAGGGATTTTATTGCCAGGCCGAATCACGACAATATCTCCTTTCAAAATTTCAGCGCTAGGAATTGTAATTTCCTTGCCTTTACGAATAACTGTTGCTTTAAGAGGAATTAAGTCAAAAAGCACTCGCAAGGCTTCTGAAGTGCCACGACGAGAACGCATCTCCATCCAATGACCAAAAAGAACAAAGGTAACCAACGCCGCTGCGGCTTCATAAAAAGTTTCAGAGTCAGGTTTTAAAAAAGTTAATAAAGCGCTAAAAAAATACGCTGCCAGTACACCAGTAGCCACTAATACTGCCATATTTAACTGTCGAGCTTTTAAAGACCGATAAGAGCCGGTAATAAAAATTGAACCAGCCCAAAAAACAACTGGGGTAGTAAGAATTAAAAGCAAGATATTAACGGGGAAAGGAGAAGGAAGTTGAAGCTTAAAATAATTTGTAGCAACCGGCGAGTAAAGAAATATTGGAATCAACAAAATAAACGAGATTAAAAACCGACGACGCATATCAGATTCCATTTTCCTGGCAATTTTAAAGTCAGACATCGCTGTTTCATGTTCTCTATGGGTTATTTTCGAAATTTCAAATTCTAAATCTTCTACTGGGGCGGTTTTTTTCTTCCTTTTTTCTTGAATTAATCCCATACCACATCCCGGGCATCGACCAGGCGTTAACTGTTTAACTTCTAGATGCATAGGACAAGTGTAAATTTTTTTTTCGCTAAAAGATTGCGCACCTTCTTTATGTTCGTTTTTTAAGTGCTTCAGTTTTTCATTAAGACTATATTCATATTGCTTTGCCTCCATAGTACAGCCACAATTTACAGATAATTTCTCAGCGCTACAACAAAGGCACTCCTTACCACAAGAGCAACTTGATTTTAGATTGCTATCATTTGAAAATTTTTTCTTAAAATTTTTTTGAGAGCACTGTTTGTGGTTCATAATTAAAAAATTATTAATCATTTATTTTATTTAAAAGTTCGCTCCAAAATTTTACCAAATTGTTATTGTGATAATCTAGAGCCTGGTTTTATCTTTTAGATAAAGTATAAATTTTAACGAGTTCTTTTATTGCTTTTTCTGCCTCGGTCTTTTTCTTCATTTGGTGTTTAATATGACTGCGCAAATGATTTTCCAGCAAAAAAGCATCAAGACTTTGAAGCGATTTTTGGATAGAAAGTGACTGCTCTAAAAGCTCAGCGCAGTAAAGTTCTTTTTCTATCGCCTTAATAAGCCCAGAAATTTGTCCTTGAATAATTTTAGCGCGGTGCAACGCTCTTTTTTTGAGTTTTTGATTGACCATAAAATAAATTTCAGTAATTTAATATATCTTATACCCCTATAACCTATTTGTCAATAGAAACTTTGAAATTAAAAATAAAAAATTAACTTTAATAATGTATCAAAATTTTAAAAGTCAAAACTTTAAGAGATTTCTTTTATACTGAATATTATCTTTACTTAAATAAAAAAAATGCTAAAATTAAAATAATGGATTTTTATACTTTATTTAAAATAAGTCATATCATTGGAACAGTGCTAGGCGCTGGAGGTGCGACTTTCGCTGAAGTTTTATCTTATCAGGCCCTAAAAGATAAAAAGGTATCAGAAGAAGAATCAAATGTATTAAAAATAACTTTTTTTATTTTAAGAATTGGGTTATTTTTGACAGTAATCTCTGGATTCGGATTTTTAATTTTATGGCGGTTAGGTAATTTTGGTCCAGCGTATTTTTATAACGAAAGATTTTTATCAAAAATGTTGATTGTCGCAATTATTATGTTAAACGCCCTAGCAATGCAATTTAAAATTATACCAACCTCAATTGGTAGCCCGATTTCATTAATTTCCTGGTATAGCGCTTTAATTTTAGGCTCATGGCGTTCGCTTAATATATCTTTTATTACAATTATTCTATTTTACATCGTAATGGTTATTGTGGCTTATTATTTTTTGAATTTTATAAAAAATAAAAACAATAAAATTTCTACTTAATAAAATTTTATTTTTCTTTATGTCACCTTTACTTGTATTTTTTCTTTCATCTCACATTTTTCTTGGTATAATCGCAATAGCTTTTTTTTTCAGTGTTACAATGAATCTCTTAAAAAGAGAGGTAAATTTATTCTCACTTAAAAGAAACTCTTTTGGAGGGTTGCTTGCTTTTATTTTATCTTGGCTTACCGGAGGTTATTATTATGTCTTTTACTATGGAGATAGTGTCAAGCCAATTATTAAACAGGGGCTTTATTCTTGGGCACATAATTTTATAATGGAATTAAAAGAACACATTTTTTTATATCTTCCCTTTTTGGCTTTTATTGTTTTTATAGCTTCATATTTAATGCAAGATAAATTAAAGGAAAATGAAAATTTAAGAAAAAGTCTTGCCATGTTGTCATTGACGATCTTTATTTTAGGATTGTTGATTGCTTTTATGGGTATCATTATTTCTGGAGCGGTAAAAAAATAAATCGGCTTTTTAAAATAATTTTTTAAACCAATTGTTTATGACAAAACTCCAAGCACTCATTTTTGGCGCAATAATAACAATAATTTTTTTAACCTTAATAATAATTACAGCGGATTTATATTCGCCTTTAAAAGATTTTTTAAAAAACACTTTTTACCATCATTGGATTGGAAAAGGAATTTTAGGAATAATTGTTTTTTTAATTTCATCACTAATTTTCAATTTAATACCTTCTTCTCAGGATATAGATAATCAAAAAATTTCAAACAAACTTCTTTCTCTTTTTTTTACAACTATTTTAAGCTTTTTAGTTTTAACCTTATTTTACTTTTACGAGGCTTTTATAAAAAAGTAATAAATTTTTATCTGCTACTTTTATATTTTTAAAAAACATCTTGCTTTTGCAAGATGTTTTTAATTAGTTTATTTTTTAGGTTGCTATTAAAAAAGCTTAAGCACATTCCACCAAGCAGCAATGTAATCAGCGCGTCGATTTTGGTATTTTAAATAATAAGCATGCTCCCAAACATCAAGTCCAAGAAGGGGAGTATGGTTTTTTAAATAAGGAGAGTCTTGATTTGGCAAAGAATAAACTAATAATTTTTCGTTTTCATCGCGTACAAGCCATACCCACCCAGAACCGAAATGAGACAAGGCGGTTTGGCTAAATATCTTTTTAAATTCATCTAAAGATTTAAATTCTTTTTCTATTTCTGAAATTAAATTTTTATCTAACTCTTTTTTAGGAGCCATAATCTGCCAAAATAAAGTATGATTTAAATGTCCTCCTCCGTGATTAATTATTTGCTGGCGGATATCTTCAGGGACGCTTTTGATATTGCGTAAAAGATATTCAAGATTTTTTTCCTGCAGCACTGGATATTTGTCAAGTGCTTTATTTAAATTATCAATATAAGCTTGATGATGCTTTGTATGATGAATTTCCATTGTTTGTGCATCAATATATGGCTCAAGCGCATTATAAGGATAAGATAATGAAGGTAATGTGTATTTCATAGTATTTAAATTAATAATTAAATTCAAAAATCATTGTTGACTACATTATACTCCTAAAATCATCTTTAGATCAATAAATTTTACCAATAAAAGCGTCTTAAGTAAAGTTTAGTCTTTATAGCTTTTTAGGCAATAAAATAAAAAAACATATTGACATTAAAAAATTAAAAGTTAAACTAAAAATACATTTTAGCCAGTTCTTTAACAGGAGGGTTAGTATTATGAAACAGGCTACATTAAAGCTACCGTTAAAAATGGTGAAAAAGGTGTTTCGGCAATTAAACCCAAAAACGGTCATAAAAATATCTAAGATCAAATCAGTAAGTCCTCAATTAGTTAAAAAAGTATCTGAAATGACAGCTGACGAAATTTATGGAGGCGTAAGAGACGATAAGTACCTGCAAATTGTTTTTATAAATGGTACTTTGGAGATGAACGACAAAACACCGGTTAGATTTCAAGCAATATGTCGCTTGAAAAATCAGGGAGACGGTTGGAAACCGGATAATTTAGAAATTAGCTACGAAAATGAAGAAAATATCTTTTATAGATTTGAGCTAACTGTTTATCAAAGCAAAAAAAGAACAATAGTCTGTTACGAACCAGTAAAAGAAAGGAGATAAAAATGGATATTAAGGAAGAATATGAAATATTGTCTTCCTTGACAAAAAAGGAACTTCTTGAATCACTGGGGAAAGGATTGTGGATTCCTTGTTTATTGAAGTTAAACGAAGAAAAATATCGCGCTATAATAAGAATAGATAAGATGTCAGCTTTAGATAATGAGGGTGCAAGGCTTATGTGGGAATTTTGGGGATATATCAAAAACGATAAAGAGTTTATGATGAGAGGTCGATATAATTCAACAACAAAAAAGGGCACTTTATGGATAGTTGGGAGGGCTAAAAACTTCTCTTATAATCAAGACGGAAAGTAAATTAATTGCACTTGGGTCCGCGTGATAGAAAATTGAGCGCGGACTTTTTTTTATAAATAAAAAAAGGAATCAAAAATCCTAAAATAATTCCTCCTGCAATATCTAAAGGCCAATGTTCGCCAATAAAAATTCTACTAAACCCAATCAAAAAAGCTAAAATGAAAAATTTAAAGACTAAAATTTTATTTAATGTTGATTTATTTTTATGAAAAACAGAAAATAAAAATGCAAAAGCTAAAGCAAAAGCAACGCTTGTGTGCCCGGAAGGAAAAGAGGAAGCATTTAAATTAAATGGACGAGTCGCAATATTGAATATTTTAATAAATTGAGATATAAACCAAGCAAATAAAGAACTGCCAAAAATAAAAAAGTAAACTTTAGGATTTAATTTGTTAAGAATAAGGGAAATAAAGACACCAAGAATTAACAAAAAAATAAGATACTCAGCAAAAAAAATGCCAATTAAATCTAAAAAGACATTTTCTCCATAAAAACCATAAATTATATTAAAAAGATATTCATTCATTAAAAGTGTATCATTTTTTATTTATCGCTTAATTTTAATATCGCTTCTGCAGTTTTATTAGGATCATGTCGAATGAGGTCTTTTTGGGTTATCAAATCAGTTTCTATTATTTTTATAGAATAAGACGAGAGATCGTTTTTTACTAAAATTGAGTTTTCCTTGCCATATTTTTTAAGTCGCGTTTTAGATGGTTTTTTACTGTTAAATAAAATAAAATCTAAAATGTTTTTCCCTAAATATTTTTCAAGTTCCTTTAAAAAATCGCTTAATTTAAAATTTGTCGTTTCTCCGTATTTTGTCATTAAATTAGCAACATAAATCTTTTTTGCTTTTGATTTTTTTATTGCTATTGGAATGCCTTTAACTAATAAATTCGGAATAATGCTTGTAAAAAGGTCGCCTGGTCCAATCACTATTAAATCTGCTTTTTTAATTGCCAAAATCGCTTTAGGGTTAGCTTTGGGCTGGGGTTTTAAAAAAACTTTTTTGATTCTTAGATGGCCGTTATGTCTGGGGATATCAATGTTGGTCTCTCCGGCAATTTCACTCCCATCTTCTAAAATTGCGTGAAGTTTTATGTCTTGAAGTGTCACAGGAATAACCTCGCCTTTTATATTTAATAAAGTGCCAGCCAACTGAACCGCCTTTTCAAAATTACCCGTAACTTGCTCCAAGGCACTTAAAAAAATATTGCCAAAATTATGGCCAGCAAGTTCTCCTTTAGCAAAACGATAATTAAATAAATCAAGCCAATGCTTTTCGGATTGAGAAAGAGCAATAAGGGCACGCCTAATATCTCCAGGCGGCAATACTCCCAAATCACTACGCAATCTACCAGTTGACCCTCCATCATCAGCCATAGATACAATTGCTGATAAATGGACTGGATATTTTTTAAGTCCAGTTAAAACTTGGAATATTCCGGTAGCGCCGCCGATAACCACAATATTGGCAGTCTTTTGTTTTGACATAAAACGGGAGCGGCAGGACTCGAACCCGCAGTCCCACTTTTGGAGAGTGGTGGTTTACCAATTAACCAACGCTCCCTGATAGAACTATTAAGCAACAAATTTAAGAGATTTGGATTATTTTATCTCAAAAATCAACAAAAGTCAAAAAATGCCCTTTGGCTTTAAAGCAATAGGCTTTTAAGTAACAATTTCTTATAAGTAATGATTTAACAAAGATTTGACAGTTCTAAAATCTTCAAAAATTACTTTAATTTTTTTTAACACCAAATAGCATAATAACTTCAACATTTTCTTACTCCATTCTTAAAATTTGTTTGACTTTTGCCAAAATTTCATCTGGAGTATAATGTGCTTTAACAAGAAAATCAGCTGCACCCATATTTAAGCCCCTTTGAATTTCTTCTTTTTGTCCTAAATTAGATAAAATTATAACCGGAACTTTTTGAGTTCGTGGGTCATTTTTTAATTCTTCTAAAACCTCAAAACCGTCTTTTTCAGGAATTATTAAATCAAGCAAAATAATCGCCAAAGATTCTTTTTTTGCAATTTCTAAGGCTTTTTGTCCATTTTCAGCTTGCAAAACATCAAAGCCAAAATCGCTCATTTTTTTAACAACTAACTCTCTTAAAAAATTATCATCCTCAACTATCAAAATTTTTATTTTTTCATTTTCCATTTTCAAAAATATTAAATTTCATTTTTTCTCTATCTTATCTATAAATATTTATTAATTTTTTCCACTACTTCTTCTGGATTAATCTCAGCTTTTATGATAAAATCTTTGGCTCCAAGCTCAATCGCTTTATCAAGTTCAACTTTTTGTCCAGAATTTGATATAATGATAATAGGAATTGATGATTTTCCTGTTTCTTTTAATTTTCTCATTACCTGAAACCCATCAAGTTTAGGCATTACAATATCTAAAAGAAGAAGGTGCGGATTAAATTCATTAATTTTTTTTAACCCCTCTTCTCCATCAAAAGCTTGAGCTACTTCAAAACCTGTTCCTTTTAATTTTTTCGCCAAAAGATCAGAAAGTATTATTTCATCCTCAATAATTAATATTTTTTTAAATCCGGTACTCATATTAAAAATTATAATATATTTTTTTAAGTTAAGTCAATGCTAAAAAACACTAAAGATTATTTAATATCAAATTTAAATCAAATTTAAAAATCGCCAATATTGCAAAACATCAATTGTTTCTCTCTATCATAAAACAACTAACACAAAAAAATTATTCTTTAAAAAGTATTGACAAAAAATAACTTATCTGCTAAAATAAATAGCTTAAGCAAGATAGGGAATGTTTTAAAATTTAATGTACTTTATACAAAAGATATATTTTTTAGCTCGCAGGCAATTTTGGAGTATAAAATAGAACGTGGATAAGCCGGCTTTGCTTTTTAAAAAGTCAAATGCTGTCTTAATCCTTTAGTTTACTCCACCCTTGAGAGTTGTCCATACCTCAAGTCCTACCCTTTGCCTGCGAACTTAAGAATATATCTTTAACTTTATATCAAAAATTAGAATCCTAGAACTGTTCTAATCTCATCAAAAGAGGTAATGCCTTCTTTTACCCTCATTAATCCATCTTGTATAAGGGAACAAAAATTTTTTTGTTTCAAGTAATCTTTCATTTGGGCTTCTGAAGCGCCTTGAGCTACTAAATTTTTTAACTGGCTATCAAAAAAGATAAACTCATAAAGGCCAATTCTTCCTAAAAATCCGGTAAATTGGCAATTAGCACAGCCTTTGGGATAATATAACACTGCCTCTTTATCAATAGCAATCTCATATTTTTTAAACAAATTGAGCTGTTCTACAGTAATCTTTTTTTCTTCTTTACATTTTGGACAAAGTCTCCGCACCAATCTTTGCGCCATTGCCATATTAATGGTAGCAGATATATCTTCTCTTGAAATGCCTAAATTTGCAAGTCTAAAAACTGTTCCAAGTGAATCATTAGTATGAACGGTTGACAAAACAAGATGTCCAGTTAAAGCAGCTTGGATAGCAGTTTGCGCTGTATCATAATCACGAATCTCTCCGATCATCATAATATCCGGATCTTGTCTTAAAAGAGATTTTAAAGCGGTTTCAAAAGTATAACCACGTTCAGGGTCAATTTGTGTTTGAATAATACCTTTAAGCTTATACTCAATTGGATTTTCAACAGTGATAATTTTTGTTGTAGATGAGTCAAGTCGGGCAAGCATAGCATAAAGTGTTGTAGTTTTACCAGCGCCTGTCGGCCCGGTAGTCAAAATCATTCCTGTTGATTTTCTTAATTCATCGTAAATTAAAGGCAAAACTTCTTGCCTTATCCCCAATTCTTCAAGCTTGATAATTCCGATATCAGATCTTAAAAGCCTCATAACAACTGTTTCTCCGAATCCTCCAGGAATAATTGAAATACGTAAATCAAAAGATTTTTCTCCGGCAATAGTTGAAAATCTACCTTCTTGAATTTCTTGATAGACGCCTATTTTCATTCCTGATAATTGTTTGATTTGGGCTACAAGTGGTAAATAAAGTTTCTTTGGCAGTTCAGCAATCTGATGCAAAACTCCATCGATACGATAACGAATGATAAAAGTATCTTTTTGTGGCTCAAGATGTATATCAGATGCTCTCATCAAAAATGCTGAAGCAACAGACCATTGAATCATTTCTTCTAAAGAAGATTTCGCAAATTGCAAAGATAAAACTTCCGGATTTAATTTTTCAGGTGTCAAATAATCTAAAATTTCAGAGTTAATTTTTAAACTGTTTGATAGAAGCGCTACAACCGCTTGGCCATAGAGTTGTTCAATAAATCTAGCATCTCCAGCCACTCTTTGCACTTCCTCTAAAGAAGTTTCTCCTTCTAAAACTTTCAATAGTCCGTGCTGAAGCATTGTAATCATTCCTTGCTCAATAGCAGTTTTTCTTAATTCATAACTTGTCGCATCCTCCAAAATTAATTTTTCAATAACATCATCTATAGCAAACATCTCAAAAATACCAGTTCTTCCTTTATAACCAGTACCAAAACATTTTTCGCAACCTTTTGGTTTATAAACATTGCCAATCTCAGAAGGCGGCGTTATTTTTGACTTTGGCGAAATTAAGGAAAGAGCTTGGTTAATAGCTTCTTTCATCTCTGGTGATAAAACATATTGCTCTTTGCAATAGGGGCACAATTTTCTTACAAGTCTTTGAGCAATAACCAAAGATAAAGCTGGAGGAATTAAAGTCTTTTCCACCATTAGATTTCTAAGTCGTGGCACAGCTCCGGCAGCATCATTTGTATGTAAAGTCGAAAAAACTAAATGTCCCGTTAAAGCGGCATTTATTGCCATATTTGCGGCATCAGGGGATCTAATTTCTCCGACCATAATGACATCCGGATCTTGTCTAACTATAGCCGTAAGTCCCTTTTCAAAAGTATAACCTTCTTCGTTATTAACTTGAGTTTGCGATACTCCTTCCATCTGATATTCTATCGGATCTTCTATAGTAATAATTTTGATTTCTGGATTTTTGATAAATTCTATACAAGCATATAAAGTAGTAGTCTTACCTGATCCCGTCGGTCCAGTAGTTAAAATCATTCCGTTAGGTTTTGAGATTTCTTTTTCAAGTAAAGCTACTTGAGTCGGATGCATTCCCATTAGCTTTAAATCATATTTAGGCACTGAAACCCCAAGTAGCCTCATTACTACTGCCTCTCCTAAAGCGCCAGGCAAAATTGAAACACGAACATTGATATCCTTTTTTTCTTTGTCTGATTTTTCAATTCTTAAAGTAAATCGCCCGTCTTGATTTATATTTTGAATATTTAGTTTTAAATTAGATAATATCTTAATTCTAGAAATTATATAATGATGATGTTCCAAAGGAAAACGTACAACATCTTGCAACACTCCGTCAACACGAAATCTTACAGTCACTCCTTGTTCATATGGTTCAATATGGATATCAGTACATTCAGAAACAACAGCACCAATAAACATTTTTGTTAAAAAATCATTTACATTTTTGGATTCCTCTTTTAACTGTTCTTCGAGCGTTTTTATCGTATCGATCAAACCACTTTGCTCCTGCCAAGCTTTATAATCAATCAAAAAAATTCCCTCGACCGTATAAAGTGGAGGATGGTAAAGCTCATATAATCGCCAAGCTTTCTTTAAAGATGAGATTGAAGCCAACAAAAGAGTATAAGTTTTCTTTTGGCTTTGGAGTTCATCTAAAAAAAGTTTTAGTTCTGGATTATCTGGATCAAAAGCTGCAATAAAAAACTTATCTCCTAATCGCTGGAGAATCGCCATTAATCCTTTGCGAGCGCGCGCAAGCGGCAAGTAAACAAGACTATCAATATCGATTGGCGCAACATCAAGATTAATATAAGGAAGATTAAGTGCTTGAGCTCTGGCTTTAGTAATTTTTTCTTCTTCTAAGCGACCGATGCCGCTTAAATATTCTATCCTTTTTTCTTCTAAAACTAAATCGCTTTGACCAAGCTGAATAGACATACTTTTATTTTACATTTTAAATAAATAGAAGCAAGATTTTATACTCAATAGATAATTAAATAACACTTTGAAAGAATTATAAAATGATATGTTTTGCATTGAGCTTGACCTTGTAAATCCAAAAATTTATTTAAATTTAGTTAATTATTTTTTAATTTTATTAAAAGATTATGGAATGGGGAATTGAAGACAAAATTTTTTTATTTCTTTTTTTATTTGTTTAAGTTTTTTGTTTTGAGATATAACTTTTTTAAAATTTTTAAGATATAAATGAATTTTATTTTTATCAGCGGGAAGGCGGAATGCGTTTATCTCGTTTAACACCTGATTTATCCAGAAGGCAATCTTTTTCATTTCTTTTTCTTTCATACCTCTAGTGGTAAGAGCCGGCGTTCCAAGCCTAATTCCGCTTGGATAAAAAGGAGAAAATTTTTCACCTGGAATGGTATTTTTATTAACTGTAATACCGGCAATATCTAACGCTTCTTGAGCCAACACTCCAGCGCCTGAACCTAACGAATCAGTTAAGTCCATTAGAATTAAATGATTTTGAGTGCCATTACCGATTAATTTATATTTAAATTTTTTAAGTTCTTCCGCTAATACTTTGGCGTTTTTAACAATTTGCGCTGCGTACTTTTTAAAAGAAATACTTGAGGCTTCTTTTAAAGCAACCGCAATGGCGGCAGTCTGATGATTATGCGGCCCACCACCAAGCCCTGGAAAAACCGCTGAATCAATCTTGCGTGGCAAATCAGGGTCTTTTTTTAATCCCTTTTTTGTAATCATTATAATAGCACCACGGGGTCCACGCAAAGTTTTATGAGTAGTCGTTGTAATAATATGAACATAAGGTACAGGAGATGGATGGACGCCACCGACAATCAAACCAGCAATATGAGCGATATCTGCCACTAAATAAGCTCCAACTTCATCTGCAATGCAAGCAAATTTTTCATAATGAAATTTTAAAGGATAAGCCGTTGCTCCCACCCAAAATAATTTCGGTCTATATTGAAAAGCCATTTTTCTTATCTCTTGATAATCAAAAAGATCGTCATCTGTCAATATATCTTTGATGCTATATTGAACAGTTTTATAAAAAATTCCAGTAGCGGAAACTTTAAAACCATGAGTTAGGTGACCTCCAGCAAAAAGATGTTGTCCCATTACTATATCTTTAGGCTTACAAGTTGCCAAATAAACTGCCAGATTTGCTGGAGAACCACTATAGGGTTGCACATTCGCATAAGGCACTTTAAATAATTTTTTTGCTCTTTCTTGAGCTAAAGTTTCAATTTCATCTATAATATTGTTGCCGCCATAATATCTCTTTTTGGGATATCCTTCAGAATATTTATTAGTCAAAATAGAGCCCATCGCCTGACGAACAGCCAAAGAAGTAAAATTTTCCGAAGGAATCATTTCTAAGACTTCACTTTGTCGTTTCTTTTCTTTTTGAATTAAATAAAATATTTTCTTATCTATCTTTTTTAGTTGATTCATATAATAAAAATATTCTTTAAAAAAATTTCATACACTTTATTTAAAAAAAAATTTAATTTCAAAATAAAAAATATTTAGTAAGTTAATTTTTTGTTTTTCTTTTTATAAAAATTTCATTTCGTCTAATAAATGATAAAAGTAAACTTTTAAGTCCAGGCACTGATAACTGTGTTCTATAATTTAACATTGCTTCATGTTTTTTTTCAAGCTCTTCAGGAGAAAGGATAAAACTAACCCATTTATTATTTTTAAAAAGCTTGGGAGGAGGAATTAAAAAATCATTAGGACGAAAACGGTAAGGTTTAGGGAAAGCAACATAATGAATTAAATAACTTAAAAACAAAGTTTCTTTCATTTGAAGTTGTAATAATAATTGACCTAAAGTTTTATGGTCTCTATCTAAATCCAGTTCAGAAGGATAAATAATCGTATTAGGTTTTATCTCCTGCGCAAATTTTCTAAGTGCTCTGAAAATTTTAACTCTGTTTGAGGTGTTTTTACTGTATCTATCTGGGAAATTTAAAAAAATAATGTTATCGGTTTTTACTTTTAAAGCTTTGCAAGCTTGGAAAAATTCTTTTAAACGGTCATCTTTAGGCCCCCATTTTTCGCCTCCACTGATTAAGATGATAAAAATATCGCAGCCCTGTCGAGCTGCTTTAAATAAAAAACCACCGGCGGCGATTGTTTCATCATCAGGATGGGGACCAATAAATAAAATTTTTTTATCTTGAGGCGCTTTTAAAATTTGAAAGTTGTTAATAATTTTTGAGACATTTTTTTGTCCTTTGAGATTAAAAAAATTAAAAAATTTTCTTATTTTCCAAGGCAACATCTATTGAAAATTATAGGGTTTTACCTGTTTTTTATGACAAAAAATTAAGCTTAAAATAATCTTCGTTTTTAAAAATTCTTTAACTCTATGAGTCTAATATAGTAATATTTTCTTTGGCGACATTACGGTTGCCTCTGAAATTAAAAACAATGGACATTGAATATTTTATTTTAATGTTTTTAAAATACAAGTAAATCTCAAATAAATGGTAGATACAAATCTTTAAAACTGCTTGAAATTAAAGAAAAAGTTTAGATTGTTCAAAAAATGATTTTATTTTCAATCTGAATAAACAGAAAATCATTTTGATACGCAAAATTAAATCCCCTAAACTAAATAAATTTAAACGATTAACCGCCGGTAAAATAGGCTTCGTGTTTTTAAAGGAGCTCATTTTAAATAGTTTAACGATGCTGATCTTTCTTTTTTCTTAAATAATAACTGAACAAAAGACCAGTATACCTAAAATTATAAGCAAGTCGCCTAAAGTTTTATTTCGCGGCTTAAATGCGTCACCATTTTTTTGTAGTTCTTTTTTGTCTCCATTTGCTGATGGAATTGTGTCGCTTTTTTTAATTTTAATTCCGTTTGATATTTTTGCATCCTTAGAAGGCTGAATAACTGATCTAGAAGTCTCAGCTTGGGAGATAGGACTCACAATTACTTGACCTTTATCAGAAGTAATAAAACACCACTCAGGAGAGATAAAAATACTGCCAGAAGAGGTTAAGGCGCCAATTCGATAAAAATATTCCGTATTTGGTTTTAATCCTTGAATATTTTTTAGATGATCTTGAGTAAAAACACTCCAATTAGTTCCCCAGGAATAACCAAAATGAACTAATTTATCGCTAGCGGTTGGATGGGATAAAATATCATAAACTATTTTACTTTTTGCCTAATTTTTTGTCTTCCAAACGAAAGAAGCGGCATTATCTTTAACTGCTATAGTCGGCTCGCCTGTTGGTAAAAAATCTCCGGCATTTTCTTGTAAAAATCCACCTCCGATACCTAAAAAAGAAATTGGCACTGAACCGCCACCTGTTAATTGTTGCTGTGGCACTCCATTTGAAGTAGAAGGGATTGGTTGAGCATTATATGACAATATAGCAATATCCAAAGCACAGGATGAGTAGTTTTTAGATAAATCAACATTAATAGGAATTGATACTAAAACTTGCCATAGATCTTGCGTATCTGATGGTTTTAATAAAGTTGCGGAATTTAAATTATCGCCTTCGCTTTCTTTATTTTGTACTGAAATAAAATCGCATAGCAATGGACTCTGACCAACCACTAAAGAAATCTTGTAACTTACTTGATTTATGTTTTGTTCAAGGGATAATAAAAGATCTTGCGATAAATTTTCTCCGGGAAAAATATTACCAAAAGTTATGGAAGAGGGATTGGTAATTAAAATAATTTGCGCATGAACTGGAAATTGTTTTATATTCAATAAACTTATAATAAAAAAAGCCGCAAACCAAACAACCCTCTTAATAAAATTGTTTTATTGCGACTTTTACATTTATTTTTCATTTAGACAAAGGGGTTAACTGAAAGTTAACAATAAAGAAGACGGGGTAAATTTCAAATTCGTCGGAGACAATTTAATTTGGTTTAAGTTTGGTTTAAGTATTGAGTTGTGGTTGCTGGCAAATTATTGGTGATCTGGTTGAAGCCTTGGGTTGAAATAGAGGATAAATTGTCACCAACATTTCCAATTCTGATGGGGAAGAATTAAATTGAGCACCTGAAAAATCTTTTGAACAATAAATTAAATCTATTCTACCTGGCGATTTAATACCGTCAGCTTTGATTTGTTCATAAATAGTAAGTTTTTGGGGTGTTTTAAGGGATATGCTACCGCCGTTTCCATTTAAACCAATAGCGCTAACAATAGCACCACTTGAAATGAAAATATCATCATTTGAAGTTGTTTAGAATCGAGTTCGGAATATACTTTGTCTATTTTGGAGTCTAGTTCGCAATAAAAACGATTTATTCTTTCTTCCAATATAGAATGTCCTTAAGCAATTATACTAAATTTCTCATTAATATCTTCGATCAAAACGCCAAAATATCGTTTGATATCGCTGTTATTATAAGCAGCTTGAAGCTTTTTTGATCTTTTTGAAGTTTTTTTGATCTTTTATTAAATTTTTTATTTTTTTGATTTAGGCATTAAAATTTACGAACTTTTCTAAGTTTTTACTTAGTAACTTTTTACTCTATTGTTTAGCAAGATAATTTTAAAAGTCAATCTTTATTTCTTCCATTTGTCCCCAACTTATCCCCATTTTCACATCAACTTTTAAAGGAACATCTAAAGGAAAAATATTTTCCATAATATTTTTAATTTTGGGCGCTATTTCTTTTAAATATTCTTCCTTAATCTCAAAAAGCAATTCATCATGAATTTGTAAAATTAAATATCCCGTACCTTCCGGATAATCTTTTAATAAAGCATTTAATTTTATCATTGCCAATTTCATCAAATCAGCCACAGTACCTTGAAGTGGCGCATTAATTGCCTCTCTTTCAGCTTGAAGACGAGCGCGAAAACCTCCACTTTTTAAAGCTGGTAAAAATCTTTTTCGGCCAAATAAAGTTTCCACATATCCTTTTTTAAGCGCTTCTTTCTTAGCTTTATCAATATAATCTTTAACTTTGGGGAATTGAGCGAAATAATTTTTTATAAAAGCTTTAGCCTGCTCTCTTGTCATTTGAGTAGCTTGAGAGAGTCCAAAAGCCGAAAGTCCATACAAAATCCCGAAATTTAAGATTTTTGCAAGACGACGCTCAGCCGGAGAAACTTCTTCCTCTTTAATATAATGCAATTTTGCCGCAGTTATAGTATGAATGTCTTTATTTTGACGAAAAGCTTTAATCAAATGTTCATCTTTTGAAAAATGAGCCATAATTCTTAACTCTATTTGAGAGAAATCGAAAGAAAGAAATTGATATCCCCTTTCAGCTTCAAAAGCGCCACGAATTTTCATTCCCCATTGTGTTCTTATTGGAATATTTTGTAAATTTGGCTCTAAAGAA
The DNA here is from genome assembly GCA_037443185.1 of bacterium. Classification (GTDB taxonomy): domain Bacteria; phylum Patescibacteriota; class Minisyncoccia; order 2-01-FULL-47-10; family JBBIMT01; genus JBBIMT01. Next base: position 35,670 of record JBBIOV010000004.1, read on the forward strand.
GAGAAACGTCCCGTAGCGGTACCGGCCTGATCAAAATTAGTATGAATACGGCCGTCGGCAGCGATATAATTAGGCAAAACATCGGTATAAGTATTTTTTAATTTAGAAAGTTCTCGATAGTTTAATATTTTTTCAATAATAGGATGAACATTTAAAAGTTTTTTAAGTTCAGTTTCATCCGTGGAGATAGCGCCCTTTGGCGTTTTCATTATATTTTCAGTTGGCAGCTTTAATTTTTCAAACAATATCGGCACAAGTTGTTTAGGGGAATTTATGTTAAATTTAACTTGGGCAATTTCATAAATTTCTTCTTCTAATCTGGCTAATTCTTCCTGAAGTTCATTTGATAATTGAATCAATTTCTCTTTGTTGATTTTTATGCCTTGTCTTTCCATAGACGATAATACCAAAACTATGGGCATTTCAATGTTATTAAAAATTTTATAAAGATTGTTTTTTTGTAGTTCGTTTTTTAATATTTCTTTTAAACGAAAAGCGGCATAAATTTTTTCGCTTAAAGTTAACTTTTCTTTGATTAATGGAAAAATTTGATAAAACTGACAAATTTTTTCAAAAGATAAATTTTTACTATCAGGATTTAAAAGCCAAGCACTAATTTTTAAATCAAAAAGAGGGCAAGATAATTTAGAAAATAATTTTTCTTTTTTAAAAATTTCTTTAAGATTATACCCAATTAATAATTTATCTTTACAATTATCAACAAATTTATCCACAGTCAAAATATAAGCTTGTCGTAGAGTTGCTAAAACTAAACTATTTTTATCCACAAAATCATCTATAAAAAACTCTATAGTTTTTTCAATTTCTTTGTAATTTTTTAATACTTTTGAAGGAATCGAAAAGGTTTTAGAAGTCATCTCTTTTGGTTTGAAATTTAATAAAACTGCAAATGGTAATCTTGGAATCAAACTTTTAAAACCAAACTTTAAAAGTGTATTAGCCACCTTATTTTCATCATAGCCACCGAAAGTAAAATCGGAAATTTTATACTCAATAGGAATATCTTTATAAATTGTAGACAATTCTCGAGAAAAAAAAGCTTCTTCTTTCTGGTCTTTTAGAATTTTACGAATTTTGTCGTTTATTTTACTGGAATTTAAATTTTGATATATTCCTTCAAGATTACTAAATTCCTGAATGAGTTTAGAAGCTGTTTTTTGGCCTATACCTTTAACACCAGGAATATTATCAGAAGGATCTCCAACAAGACCTTTATAATCCGGCAATTGCTTTGGTTCTAAATTATATCTTTCTTTTACTTCTTTTAAACCATAAATTACAGTGTCACTAATTCCTTTTTTTAAGGAGTAAACTTTCACTTTGTCAGAAACCAGCTGCAAAGTATCCAAATCTCCAGTAACAATAATACATTCAATATCATTAAAATTTTTCACTAACCACTGACAAACACTTCCTATAATATCATCAGCTTCAAATCCTTCTTTTTCTAAAATTTTTATATTTAAAACATTTAAAATTTCTTTAACCATTGGAATTTGTCTAATTAAAGCTTCCGGCGTTTTTTCTCTATGAGCTTTATAGTCTTTAAACATCTTGTCCCGAAAAGTAGGTTTTGCCAAATCAAAAGCCGCCGCAATATAATCAGGTTTTACATCTTTTAACATTTTTAATAAAACAGAGCTAAAACCATAAAGCGCATTTGTTGGACGCCCTTCTTTATCAGACAATGGTGGCAAAGCATGAAAAGATCTATGAATTAACGCTAAGGCATCAATTAAAATAAATTTTTTCATAAAAATAATTAGCAATTACTAAAATATCCTTAAAAAATAAAAAAAATCAGCTTAAAACGCTTTTAGTAGTTTTTAATTAAAATTTTTTTAAGATTAATTTTAAGCTTTTTTTTAAAAATACTCTGAATTTTTGATTCATTGAGGCGAATTTCAGAAGCAATTAGGGGGTTGAAAGTTTTGATTGTTAAGGCTTTAGTTTTTAAATTAAAATAATATATTTCAAATTTACCACGTAGTTTTTCAGGAAAAAAATCATTTAAAATCAAACGCGATAGGCTTATTATTTGGGCAATTTGAAATCCTTTAACAAAAAGAGAAGATTTAGATTTTTTACGAATAATAGTTTTAATAGAGCGCACAGTAAAATTTAATTTTTAAAGTGTTTAAAGAAAAATTTTAAAAATATTTAACACAATCTAGAATGAGTAAATCTTAATTTTTCATTCTCTAATGGGCATCGCTAAATAGAAATAACTTTTATCTCCTTTACCCCGAATTAATGCTGGTTTTTGGTTTGTATTGAAACTTAAAATTGCTTTATCAGTTGTAAGATTTGTAAGCCCATCGTATAAATACTTCCAGTTAAAAATAATTTGCATTGAATCTCCGGTGATGGATGCAAAAATAAAGGATTTTGATTGTCCTGTCTCAGAAGAAGCTGATTCTAAAGTTATGACTTGTTCTTTTGAATTAATATTAATTTTTATATCGTTGGTACGTGAACTAAAAATACTAACTGCTTTTATTTTTTGAAGCAATTCGTTCCTATCAACAAGCACTTCAGTTAAAAATTCCTGAGGAATTATTTTTTCATAATCCGGAAATTGACCTTCAATCAACCGCGAAGTTAAATGAATACCATCAAGAATAAACAAAACTTGATTTTCGTCATATACCACGGACAAAATATCTTGCTTTAAATCCAAAATTTTTAAGAGCTCAGTCACTCCTTTAAGAGGTAAAATAAATGATTTAAGAGATTCTTTTGTGTTTGTGCTTAAAGCTTCGTTGTTTAAAACAATTGTTTTTTCACCAAGACGAAAACTATCTGTAGCAACAAGCTTTAAATGTTTATCCGAAAAAGAGAATAAAACTCCTGAAATTTCAGGACGTGTCTCAGAGATTGTTACCGTATTAATCAGTTGTCTTAAAGCCTCAGCAACTAAAGACACTGATAAAGCAACAGAGTTGTTTTTTTCAACGTTGGGAATAGCTGGAAATTCATCAACTAAATTTCCTCTTACAATAGCTTCAAAATCACCGGCGCTTAATTTAATATTATTTCCTTCAACTAACTCAAGCAAAACTTTATCAGATTTAATATTAGAAACTGCGGCTGTGATAATATTTGCAGGCACACAGGCTTTACCCTCTCCTTCAACTTTTCCGGTAATCCAAACGCATAAAGCAGTCTCTAAATTGGTTGCGCTTATTTTTAATTTACCCTTATCAGTTTCAATCAACAAATTACCAAGTACTGGCAATGAAATATTTTTAGAAACTATATGACTAGCTAAATTGAGACTTTTTAATAATTTTTCTCTAATGCAGGTAAATTTCATCATAATAATATAATTAATTTTTATTTAGTTATCGTAGGGTTTAATAATTATGGGGATAGTTTTAAAATTTCAAAGCAAATTCTCAAAAATTATTTTTAAAAGGTGTGTGAATAAAATGTTAAAAGTTTGGACATTATTTTTTACTTTCCTTTTCTTCAACTTGTTAAACTTTAAATTAATTCATTATTAACTAAATTATAAACAATTTTTTTTAAAAACTTTTAAAAATTATTGTAAATGTTTTTTCAATAATTGTATAATCTCTCTTTAATCATTTCCATTTCTTGTCGAGCTTCTTCGTCATTTTTTATCGCCTCATCAATTTTGCGACAAGCATACATAACAGTTGTATGGTCTCTACCGCCTAATTTTTGTCCAATTGTTGGAAAAGAATAATCTAATTCTGTTCTTAGAAGATACATAACAATTTGGCGAGCTTTGGCAACTTCTTTTTTTCGCCCTTTCCTTATGATCTCGTTTTGATCTAAATCTAACATCTGGGCGACAGTCTCAATTATTTTATCAAAAGTTATTTCTTTTTGTTGAGCGCTGGAAAAGTCAGTTATTAAATCTGATATTCTTTCTTTAGAAAGTCTACCAAATTTTTCCCATTCAATAATAACACGATTTAGCGCTCCTTCAAGGACGCGAATATTTTTAGATATTTTTTGGGCAATTTCTTCAAAAACCCAATCTTGCAAAATAGCATCTTTTTCTTCAGCTTTTTTCTTTAAAATTGCTAAGCGAGTTTCAAAATCAGGAATACCTAAATCGACAATAACCCCTCCTTCAAAGCGCGAACGAAGTCGTCCTTCTAAATGAGCGATAATTTTTGGTGGCCTATCTGAGCTTAAAACAATTTGCTTATTTTTCTCATAAAGATAATTAAAGGTATGAAAAAGTTCATCTTGACTTTTCTCTTTGCCAGATAAAAACTGTACGTCGTCAATAATTAAAAGATCAATTGCTCGATAGCGTTCTTTGAACTGTTCCATATCTTGTCTTTTTAAAGCATTTATTAATTCATTCGTAAAAGTTTCCGCAATGACATATTTTATTTTAATATTTTTATATAACTGCAAAGCGCGGTTACCTATGGCTTGTAAAAGATGGGTTTTGCCAAGTCCAGTGCTGCCGTATATAAACAAAGGATTAAATTTCTTTCCTAAATTTTCGGTCACAGCCAATGCTGCCGCATGTGCAACTTCATTAAATGAACCAACAATTAAGGATTCAAATGAATATTTGGTATTTAATCCGGTTTCAAAATAATTCTTAGGTAAAGAATGAAGTTCAAGTTGATGTTTTAATTGAGATGGTGAGGATTCTTTAATTTTTTTGATTAAAGAAACTTTTTTATTAAATTGTTGACCCTCTTGAGCTTTAGAGACTTCATAAACAACTTCTTTTATAGTAGAATCTATATTACGAAGGGCACGAATTACAATATCGTTAAATTTACTTTGAATCCATGTTTTTTGAAAAAGGCTGTCGATGCCAATAATGACTTTATGGCCCTCGCGAGCAATCAAACGAGAGTTTTTAAACCAGGTATTGAAACTTGCTTTTGATACCGACAATTCAATTTCACCAAGTGCGGCATCCCATAGCTCTTGTAAAGTCATATTAAAAAATTTAATAATTCACACTAACTTTAAATATAACAGCAGATTTTAAAAAATAAAGAGAAAAAGAGGAGGGAAATTAAGGGATAAAATGTGGATATCCTGTTAATAATTTGATTGTAATCAATAATTAAAAAAATAGCAAGACTTTTGAATAATTTTTATGCTTCCTAAACAATATCGTTTACCTAAAAAAGAAATTGAAGAAGTTTTAAAATGCGGCAAGCACTTTTACTCGGATAATTTTTTTATAAAATATAAAAAAAACACTGCTTTATCAAAAAATCAAAATCCCCGTGCTTGTATTATTGTTTCGACTAAAGTTTCTACCAAAGCAACTAAAAGAAATCTCATAAAAAGGAGGTTGCGTAACGCTTTATATTTGATTTTTAAAGAAATTCCGTTTAAACTGGATATTGTTTTAATTGCCAAAAATAGTCTTCTTGAAAAAAAATACAAAGATATTGTGATGGAATTAAAAAAAGCATTTAATCAGCTGTTAAAAAAGATATAAAGCAATAAGGGGTGTTTTTAGAAAAATCAAAATTCAAATCTTTTAAGTGTTTTTAATTGAATAATTTAAAAGCTTTACCTATATCAATAATTTAATTAGTTATTTAGTTAACAAATTAATAGACTCTAATATATGTATACTATTTTTATTTTTGATCCAATAATCAATGCGCTTATATTTTTTTATTCTTTATTTAATGATATGGGAATTGCTATTATCATTATTACAATTATCATTCGTTTAATTTTATTTCCTTTATCAAAAAAAGCTTTACTTGCTACCCAAAAAATCCAAGAAATTCATCCAAAAATTAATCAAATCACAAAAGAATTTAAACATGATAGACAACGTTTAAATATTGAAGTGATGAAAATATATAAGGAAGCAAATGTTAATCCAATATTGCCTTTTATCAATTTTGCGGTTCAAATAACAATTTTAATTGCTTTGTATCAGGCATTGCAAGTAAGTCAAGACCCTAGTAAACTTTTGCCTCATCTTTATTCAATCACGCCTCATCCTCAAGAGTTAAATTATATTTTTTTAGGCTTTATCAATTTATCTTTACCTAATATTTATTTTGCTTTTATAGCGGCAGCGGCAACTTTTTGGCAATTAAAAATTTCTTTAGCTTCCTCTCGCCCAATCAATCAAACTGATTCTTTAAAAAATAAAAATGAGCCTATATACATTATGCAGCAGATGACTAAACAATTAAATATAATAATGCCTTTTATTATTTTTTTCGGAGCAATTAAACTCTCTGCGGCTTTAAGCTTGTATTGGGTTATTTCTACTTTATTTACTGTTGGGCAAGAATATTATTTAAAATATCAACATTCAAAAATTGTGTCAGCAGCATAGTTTTTATAGAGGGACCAACTAAAATATTACAATAACTATATGGTATAGCGATAACAGATTAAATATTAAGTATAAATTGTGTGAGTTAAAAAATTTTAAAAGTTAAGATAAATCCGTAATGGATTATTCGTAATTTATCAAAAATGACTGGAAAAAAAATAGGTATTAATTTTGCTATTTCCGCTTTGTCTCGAGTTATTGGATTTTTTATTTCATATTTTATAACTCTTCGGCTCATTACGGGATATTTAAAAGAAGAAGGCTTTGGCCAATACTCAACAGCTTTTGCTTTCACTTATTTTTTTAGTTTCTTGGCAGATTTAGGACTTTATTCTTTAATGACGCGTGATATATCGCGACCGCAAGCTAACGAAAAAAAAGTTGCCACTGATATTTTTTCCTTACGGCTTTTTTCTATCACCGTTTCTTTGCTAATTGCTGTGATAGTGATGTTTTTTCTTCCTTATAAAGATGAAGTAAAAATTGCAATTTTACTTTCAACTTTATTTTATTTTTTTTCTTCGTTAAGTCAGGTGATTTCGGGAATTTTTCAGAAATATCTGAAAGTTTGGTATATGTCAATTGCTGAAATTGTAAGCAGGGTTATTGGATTAGCGGCGGTTTGGGGGGCAATTATTTTTAATTTAGGACTTTTAGGTATCGTTTTTGCAACTTCTTTGGCGGCTTTTGTTAATTTTTTATTTGTTTTTCCTTTAGCAAGAAATCTTATACCTTTTTCATTTTCATTAGATTTTACAAGCTTTAAAAATATTTTTAAAAAAACCTGGCCTATTGGACTTTCTATTGTTTTTACAGTTGTTTATTTCAAAATTGATACTATTTTGCTTTCTTTTTTTAGATTTTATCACGAAGTGGGAATTTATAATTTAAGTTATAAGCTTTTTGAAGGCTTAATATTTTTCCCAGCGATGTTTGTCGGACTTATAATGCCGATTTTATCAAAATTTGCTCTCCAAAATAAAGAAAAATTCATAGAATATTTCCAAAAAAGCTTACATCTTATTTTAGTGGTAGCGCTTCCATTGATTATTATTTTATTTACAAAGCCTTTATATGTTGTTCAGTTTTTTGGTTCTAACTTTTCAAAGCAATCATTAAACGACGCTGCTATTGTTTTTCAGATGCTGCTTGGGGCTTTCTTTTTTGTCGCTTTAGGGTCGCTTTTGTCAAATGCTTTAATTGCTTTAGAAAAACAAAAGTATCTTTTAATTGCTTATTTTTTTGGAATGATTTTTAATATTATTTTGAATTTAATTTTTATTCCAAAATTTGGATACTTTGCCGCCGGAGCTACAACTTTAGCGACAGAAGCTCTTGTTACCTTGCTTCTTTTAATCTTTTTAATAAAAGATGTTCAGTTAACAATTTATTTTTCTGATCGTTTAAGAGTAATTATTCCTTCTATAATTTTAGTTCTTTTTAATGCCTTTTTGCCAACAGAAATTTCTATTGTTTATTTTTTGTTTTTAGGTGCGTTGGTTTATTTTATCGCTTTATACCTTTCTCGGGGGCTAACCCAAAAAGATTTCGATTTCGATGAGAAAATTTAATTGACATAAGCGTGAGTGTAATTTATTTATATGATTACTTTGATTTTAATTTTTTTTGCGTTTTTGCCGTTTTTTCCTATTTTGCCTGGGTTTTTTGGCCTTAACTTGCCGCTATCAAGACTTATGGCAATTATAATTTTTACTACCTGGCTTTTTAGAGGTTTGTTTAAAAAAGATCTATTTATTCCTTTTGATTTAAAAAGTATTTTTTTTTATACTTTTTTATTTTTTGCTGGTATTTCCGGATTTTGGACATCTGACAAAGAAGTTTGGCTGCGGAAATTTTTATTTTTGTTAAACTTATTATTTCTTTATTTGCCAATTGTTCAGACTTTTAAAAATTTTTCTTTTGATTTTTCGGCTAAAATATTTAAGGTAATATTTTATAGCGGAATTGTTATTGCTTTACTTGGTATTTTTCAATTTTTGATACAGTTTTTTATTCCTAAAGAAGATTTTTTGCAATGGTTTTTTGATATTTTTGGCTCTATTTTTTATGGCAATTTTTTAAAGTCGGTTGTTTTGGAATATTCAAGTTTTTTTGTTTCTGTTGGGGGTAATGATTATTTAAGGGCTTTTGGTTTTTTTCCAAGTCCTCAAAATTTTGCGCTTTTTTTAGGCATAATTCTTTTCCTCTCTTTTTTTATTAAAAATAAAATTGCAGGTCCAGTATTTTATAGCGGTATTTTAGCGATAATTTTGGCAATTTTATTCACCTTATCAAGAGGCGCTTATGTTGCGTTGCTTATGACTACTTTTACATTAATATGCTACAGACTCTTTAATAAAGGAGAAGTGCGAACGAAAGTATTTGGTTTGTTGTATATAGTATTGAGTATGCTAGTAATATTTTTATTATCATTTTCTCCGTTTATGGAAAGACTTACTGATATTTTTCTAGCGCAGGATACTTCTCGCCAACATAGAATAGAGTTGTGGCGAAAATCACTTATGGTTATTAAAGAAAATTTATTTTTTGGAGTGGGACTTGGTAATCTTCCTATATATATAGAGCCAGATAAAGATTTGCGCGCTCCAGTTAACGCGCATAATACATACCTTGAGATATGGGCAGAGTTGGGACTGGTTGGAGTTGTTTCATTTATACTAATTTTTTTGTCGATACTTTATAAAATGACTCATTATGCATTATGTATTACAAATTACAAATTTCAAATCACTCATCACAAGCTCCAAAACACACATCACGAACTACAGATTGTAGGTGATAATTATTCCCCCCTTTTTTATCCAATACTTTATTTTTTAATTTTGTCTATTTTTGAGACCACAATTTATTTCTTCCCAGCTATGGCTCTTTTAATGTTGATTTTAGGATTTTTTGTCTAAAGTAAAACAAGCGACCATTTTTGGTCGCTTGTTTATCCCCTCCTTTTTGTAAAGTCAACAATATATCAAACATCCCCGCTCGGGGACAATTCTTAAATAACGAATTACAAGTTTTGTCAAAAATTCTCAACAAAAGCACACCGCGTGATGTTACATTAATAGATCCAATGTAGTGCCTTCCTCCTAATGGCAAAAGATTAATATTTTGCCAGCTGCTATATTTATCACAAGAGATTTCTCTTTTGCTTTTTAATGTCTCTATCGCTCTGAGCTTTGGCATAATACACCATTTGATGCCAAGCTCACCGGCAGGCACTGCTACATCTCCTTCGCTCTCAAAGATTAATTGATCAGCAGAGATGTTAATTTGATCACCAACATTAACCTCTGCTACCATTGTTTGGCTGACAAAAGTTGATAGCCGGAAACGATCTCTAAACATTGAGCGCAATGTGTTTAAGTCACGCTCAAATGCAATTATCGGAGCGTGCGTGCTAAAAAAAATAACAAGCGCGCTAACAATTAGAAGAATAAAACTACTTATTATTATCAGCTGAGGCCTCATTCTTTGCCTCCTTTCTCTATTTTGCTGATGATCGGGGCGATATTTTTAACAATTTCCGCCACACTGGGCAAAATTTCTCTTAAGGAACTTGAGACATCAAAATTGAAGTCTTTAGTTTCAACTTTGACACCTGGTTTACCTTCTTCTGCAAGTCGAAGCTGTTTTAGCGCTCTACCCAGCTTTATACGCTCCTCAGATTCTATTTGATCTATTTTTTCCTCTGAGAAACCTAATGATTTTAGATAAATTGTAGCAGCTTGGGCAGCAGCTTCAGCATTTATCCGTTCTATATCTTTTTGGGCAATCTCTAACCCTATTTGCGTTTCTGCTTGAGTTATCTCTGCTGGTACTTCTATGTCTATCATAATAGGCAGAAATGCTATCCCAAGATTTAAGGCAGCCGTGTCTGGCCAACCATTAATCTTGTTCAATACTTCGTTAGGGATAGATGCGCCAAAAAGAAAAAATTCAATTAATCCATTAATTTCTTTGTCAGCGTATATCCTTTTACGCAGTTCTTGCCAACTGACCTTCTCTTTTAACTCATCAGATAATGCTTGGAAATATTGCTGCATCATCTGTTGGATACGTCCTTGGTATAGAGCTTTTACCCCTTCAACTCTGCCAGCTAAGATATATTGTTGAACACGACTTGGCTGTTGGGGAACTCGGAAATATCTTTCTGTCCCGTCTTCATCATGATAGAGAACATTTTGAGCCTCTCTGCCGCCATCTAAAACAAATGGAAAACTGCCTTTTATTTTGACATTGCCTACTTTTGGAAACGGCACTGAAGTTTCTATATCGAAGTCTACCTTTTTAATACTTTCTAACTGGGGTCGTTGACGAATAGGAACAATAAAGTAGATTGTGGGGCCGCGAAAGATATTGGTTGGACGACCCCAATCTAAAATCATTGATCCCTCGTCTGGTTTATTAACCTTGATCGCTAGCAAGGCAAAGCTCATATTTATGAATGATCCAGCAAGATTGATAATATCGACTATGCCAGATATCAACAAAAACCAAGGAGTTGCCGCCGCAAGCAAGTTAAAACAAAAATAAGATCCAGCTATGATTGATTGTTTCTCCCATCTTCCGACTCTTCCCTCTAAATTGTAAGGCAGCCAAGCAAGCAATGTTGCTAGTAAAGTCAAAACTAGAAACATTTGAACCTCCTTTCAAAATGTTAAAGAACAACAAAAAAATAATATCATATTGAAAGGATAATGTCAATATGTACAAATAAGAATTAACTAATCTAACTTATTTAAAAGTTTTATTTTTTCTTTTAGTGTTTTTCTAACTTACTAAATTTATTATATCTATTAAATTTTAGTATAAAATATCGATTACATTTTTAATTAAAATTTTTTAATATCCTTATTTTTAAATTTCATTTTTAGTACGATTTTGTTGGGTTATGATATATTCTTTTTAATAAAGTTACTTATATTATTTTTATTCCGTTTTTATTGACGTTAAATTTTTAATCTTTTATTTCTAAAAAAAAGTTGATAAGCTTACTTTTTTTAAAAAAATACTTTCTATAATGTTTCAATTGTCAGTTTGATTTTTTTCTATTTTTTTAAAAGTCCTTATTTTAAATTGATATATTTTTAATTAAATTAAAAATTTTCTTTTAAAATAGACGTCTTTTTTATAATGTCTGCAATTTATAGCCTGAAATTTGAAGTTTGAGCACTTTTTATTTGATTTTTACATAAAATGGTATCAAAGTGTTACTATCTTGGAGGATTAAATATTTTTCATCAGGGGTTAATTGAAGATTAAAGCCATTGAAATTTATTTTTGCTATTTCGGTTTCAATTTTTTTTGCGATATCAAAATGAATAATTTTATCTTTTAAAGCGCAATAAAGCTCTTGTTCGCTTTGAGAAAAGATGCATTTTTTGACCTCAGTTGAAAAAGGTAGTTTTAATGAATATTGACTCCCGTTTTGGTTGATGTTTAAGTCGACGAAATTTAAAATAATCTTTCCATTTATCTTTTCTTGGTAAATAAATTTTAAACCAGAAGATGCAAACAAAGCATCAAACCCTGAAATGGCATTTAAAATTTTAGCAATTTTTTTGCTGGCTACATCAATTAAATATAAAGATTCGCTTTCTTGATTCTCGCTTTTTCTCCACAAATAAGCGCCGTTTAAAGTCCAATTTAAAGTTGGCTCATAAGCAGGGCTTTTAATAATTTTTAAGTAATTTTGTCCGTTATAGTCGGCGACGCTGATAATATTTTCTGTGGGAGTTTTAAAATTATATAAAATTTTTTGAGAATTAGGGGAGAAAACCAGTGAATCTTGAATATTTGGGTTTAAAGGGTAAGCTTTTTGTTCAATAAAATCATAAATGTATTTTTTATTATCAGTGCTTACAAAAACTTTTAAATTATCTGGCGACCAAGTGATTTTTTTTATATTTTTCAAATTGGGGTTTGCTATCATTCTTACAATCTGTTCCGGAAAAATTTCATAAAGCGCGCCATCATCAGCGCCGTAAAATTTTATTTTTCCGGAAAATTCTTCAATGTTTAAACCAACAGCTGCAATGTCAGCCAGTGCTAGCGGAGATTCTTGAATAGTTGTTTTTTTGGTTTTGTCGTTTTTATTGATTATTGTCATTGTGTTTTGCCTATTCTTTATATACGCAAAACTCAAAACGCCAATTATTAAGATAATAAGCGTAATATTGATAAAAAAAAGAATTTTTCTAAGATGAAACATCATATTTTAAAAAATATTTTTATTGTTTAGGTTTACAAAAACCATATCTACCAAAGTCTGTTTCAAATATTTGACAAGCAAAATTCTCTTTGCAATCTTTATCTTCCTCACATGGACCATTTTCATCTTGTGGTGGAGTACATTTATAGGCATTTTTCCCCATAAATGTTAGCCATCTTGATGGAACGCCCATATTACATATTGTCGAAGAAGAACTTTGTGAACAAGTCGAGTCATCATTATCAATACATTCTCCAGTTTTAATAAATTTACCACTTTCAGGATCTGTTTTTCCTCTGGCTTCGACGCATTGATTGTTTTCGTCCATAATACAAAGTCCAGGAGCTGAACAAACATTTAAATAGCAAGCCCTATATATTCCCCATCCACCACCAGGAGTGGTTAAGTTTGGTAAATTTTCTTGATTGTAATCAGCGCAAGTTTTTATTTTATCGCAAGTTACTGTTTTGCATTTATCTTCAAGAAAAAGACCTTCATCCCATTTATTACTTTGATCCCAAAAACATAAACTATTTTTTGGCTCTTTGCCTTTACCAAAACCTCGTCCTTTAATTACCTGACAATAATCAAATTCACAAAATTTTTTTTTATCATTGACAGGCAAACGATTATAGGCGTCACAGGAATCAACTTGGCCGCCAGCAAAATAACAAGCTTTTGGGATATCTGGTAACACTTCGGCAATTGGCGTTAACTTTAAATTTAATAAGTCAGGGTTTATGGTATTTAAAATTAGATATGTGCCAAGCAGTAAAAATACACCATACAAATTATTTTCAATCCTTTTTTGAGCTTCTTTGGCAAGTTCGGAATTTACGCCTGATAAAAACCATTGGATGCCAGCATATATTAAATTTGCAAGAACAATTATACCTAAAACCCAAATACTAAATACAAAGACATAACGAATATATTCAGGTGGAGTAGTTTTAGCTGTAATTGTGCCATAGCCAGGAACTGTTGGATATTGAACTTCTGGTTTTTTCAATAATTCTTCTGACGAAACATTAGAGCTTGTTTGTTCGGGCGAGTCAGTTGGGTCTTGCGCAAAAGCAAAATTGGCACAGATTAAAAGAAAGCCAATGATGAATACGAATAATTTTAAAAAATTTAGTAATTTTTTTACGCTTGGCATTATAAATTTTGCAAAAACGGACTTTATTAAAAAGGCCCGGTCTCATCAATCTTAAAATACATATTAAATGTTCAAATCAAAATGTTAAAAATAAAAAAATTGTGAAATTTTTATACAATTTAAATTTTTAAATTGTTAATCTGCAATTTTGGCAATTTATAATTTTAATTCTTTATGTCATTTAAGCATCTTTAACATTTTTAATGATTAAAACATTTTTTTATATTTTAAAGTTTATTCATTTTTTCTCTATCTATGCACCGGGTGTCTGTAAAATCCCTTCCTCTAACAGTTGTTTTTTTGCAGCTTGAATTTTTAAAATCTGTTCTGGATCTGAAGTGATAATTTGATCTTCTGAGTAGGAGGCAACCACTTGAATTGCTGCACGTTTTAGCCCAGCGAAAAATATTCCTTCACCGACCTTTGATTGTACTAAAATATGTTTTTCTTCATCGGTTAAATTAAAAACTTTTTGAGTTAAATCAACTGTAGACGGAGATTGTTTAAATAAAATTTGTAAAGAAGAATTAGTAATTATTGGTTCGCCAAAGCGAGATTTTAAAAAATCGTTTATATCCTGAGTAATGGTTGACAATCCTAAATAATATTTACGACATCTTTTGGCTAAAGCAAATAAAAATGAAGCAGAGTCTTCGTGAGAGAGCATCCACCAAGCTTCATCTATAAATAGCAATCTTTTTTTTAAGTTAGCTCGAATTTTTTTCCAAATGTAGTTTACAATAATATACATAGCCACAGGCCTTAGGTCGTCTTCCATATCACGAATATTAAAAACAACCAAGCCTTTATTTATATCAACATTGGATTGGTTGCTGAAAAATCCAGCAAACCGACCAGTAATATATTTTTCTAATTTTATAGCCAAATCTTTGCCACCAGCTAAATCTTCTAAAACATTTTTTAAATCCACTAAAGTGGGAGGAGTTTTATTGGAAAAGTCAACCCCTGGTTTTATATCTCGCGAAGCGTAAGTCTCTTGTATTGCTTTATCCATTAAAGAATCTTCTTCTGGCGTAAAGCCGCCAAGCATAATTCTTGTAATTGCGACAAGATCGATAATATTTTCTTTTAAAATGTTTGCTGGATCTTCATCAGGGCGAATTGGCGGCAAATCAAAAGGATTTAAATGATGCGGGCTTGTTAGAGAAATTTTTAAATAAGTGCCTCCCACAGTTTCACAAAGATATTGATATTCATTCTCAGGATCAATTATGATGATATCAACCCCCAACATCAAATATCTCATTATTTCCAGCTTTGCGGCATAACTTTTTCCACCGCCTGATTTGCCTATAATAATAGTATTTGCGTTTTCAAGTGAAAATCGATCAAATAAAATAAGACTATTATTATGGCGGTTAATGCCGTATAAGATGCCTTTGTTGGAACTAACATCAGCAGAGACAAAAGGAAAAGTTGTTGAAAGGGGGCTGGTATTCATTGAGGTAGTAATGTTTATTTTATCCATTACAAGAGGTAAAGTTGTTGTGAAACCTTCTTCTTGTCGAAAAGTACAAATCTTAGCATAGACAAGACGGTTTTCCAAAAATGCGATTATCTCTTTTTCAAGTTCAGTAACTTCTTCTGGGCTATTGCCATAAATTGTAAAATAAAGCCCGACTTTAAAGAATCTTTCATGACCTTGTTGCAAAGCGATCCGCAGCGCCTCAATATCTTCTCGCGCAGTATCTAATTTTGGGTCACGAACATACCCTTTTTCTGCTCTCAGTTCAATCTCTGCTTGAATTTTAGCTAGTCTTGAAGTTAAATTTTTTAAAACTATCCCAGAATCCACTGGTCTAATAAAAATTGCTACATCATGCATTCTATTTAAGTTAATAATTGGCGAAAGCCAAGCAGTTCGCAAAAATCTTGGGTAGGTAAAAACAAACATTGTGCGGCAAAATTTTCTGCCTATTTGAATATAATTTGACTCAATTTTTACAGCCGGGGGCGCAATAAACTCTTGCAGTTGCTTGATCCCTTCTTCTTCAAGAGAAAATTGGGCTAATGGAGATTGAGGCGCAATATTTTTTTTATTGAATTTTACTTTAAGAGAATCAAGTAGTTTCATTTTTATTTGCATTTACGCAATTTGGCAATTTTAAAATAAAAAACAAAATAAGAACAAAAAATATTTATTTTTTATAAATTAATTAAACAAATTAATTAAACTATATTGATTACTATAATAGTAATTATTATTCTGATTGTTGTCCTTTTTCATATACACTTAAATTAGTTTCTTTCATTTTATCATCAGGATTATACAAATTATAAAAAAGTTCAATTAATTCTTTGGTATTGAGAAATTCAGCTTTTATCATCATTGATTCAAGCCCAATTTTTAAATGCTTTAATCTTAACCACAGTTGATTCTTATGTTCTTCAAATTCAGCTTGAGTGTAAATTGGCTTGTATCTTCCGGCGCCAAAAAGAGAAAAGCTTTTTTTAATATTAACAGGCTCAAAAGGAACTACAACATAAAAATATTTTGAAATGATATTTGAAAATTGAATTAAACTTTTTACAAATTCTATGTAGCTCTGAGTTTGTATTTTTAAAAGTTCATTTTCTTGTTTAGCGGAAAGCTCAGCCAAGTCCATTAAATATTTATCCAAATTAATCTGGCGAGAGTTCACGACAATTTGAATTGGAAAATCCACTGAGTTTAAAAAACTTTGAAAACGATAAATTAAAGCATCCTGTTCAGGCGCAGAAAGTAAAGCAAAATTAACAGAAGAGCACATTAAAATAGCCCTAAGTCCACCGTTTTTTAAAATAACAACCCCATCTTTAATCTCAGATATTTGAACGAAATTTTGGGTTGAAGGACGAGAACCAAAAAACATAATAGCAAATTTGTGATTATATCAATAGTTTATTTTGTTTGATAGCTAAAGTGAAAATTTATAATAAAATTATTTTTTCATTATGAATAAAGCTTTTTTGAATTGAGATTTTTGGCTATTTCGGATATTTTTTTGTCAATCTCAACTGATGATAAAATTTTTGGGATATTAGGTTTTTCATCTTGTTGTTTATGTTTTTTTATAATTTGAATCTCAGATAAATCAATAATCTGATCTTTAAAAATTACATCTTCATATTCTCGTTTCCAGATATAAATTTGGGATTTCCCCATAAATGCAAAAACAGATGTTAAAAAATCAAAGAAATTCCTGCCATTTACTTTAACAAAACTAAAAGCAATAGCAACTGAAGCAATGGGAGTAGCTAAAATAAAAAAAGCTGCAGGTTTAAGTAGTAGGTACATTATTCCTAAAAATCCAAAAACCAATAAAAAACCTATCACTTGTTTAAACTCAAGTCCGAAAATAATTTTGCTTTCTATTTCTATAAATTGAGGCATTTGGTACTCCATATACTTATGATTATATCATAGAAATGTCCAATGTCTAAATTTAATTGTCAAATATCAATTAAACTTCGTTTGAAATTTTAAATCATTTGTTACTAAAGATTATTTAGCATCAAGAAATAAATTATTTGATTTGATCTTGGCGCAAATCAACGATATTGCCTTTTAGGCGTGGTATTGGTTTTTCTGGAGCTGGTTTATTTTCTGGTGCAAGAGTTTTGGCTAGAGCTTTTAAAGGCAAAGGAGCAAAATAATCTTTATATTTATTTATAATATTTTCGTATAAAAGCTGCGAAATTTTAAATGCTTTTGCTTGGTTTATTTGTAATTCTTTTTGTAAATATTCTACCATTTTATTTAAAGCTACCTCTTTTAAAAAAATTGTAGAAACGGCATAACTTAACCAATATCTTTGCAATTGATTTAAAGAAGTTTGTTGAGCGATATTATCTAAAAATAAATGATATTCTTCGCTTAGGAGAAGATTTTGAATATTTTCTGGTAAATTTTGGAATTTTTGGATTCTTTGTAGGTTTGCCATCGAAATAGCTGAAAAATTTTAAATAGCTATTTTATTTCTTTTTTTTCTGGTTCTTTATATTCTTTTTCTTTTGGTGGGCGTTCAGCGCCCCATTTCTCGACATTGGAAATTATTTTTTTCTGGGACTCATTTATTTTCTTTAATGTTTCAGTCTTTAATTTTAAAGCGTCGGCATATTCTTGGAATTTGCGAGGTGTTCTTTCAAAGACCTTTTCTAAATTCCTTATACCTTTGGCAACATTTTCAATTCTTTCGGCGTCTTGTTTTTTTATGATATTTTCTATTCCTGTTTTTCCGAGCGCCGCTACAACCTCCGGTTTTAAAAGATCATTTTTATCAATCAAGTGACTTAAATGTCTATTTGCTGAAATGTGTTCTATTCTTTCTTTTTCTGTTGTAAAAACAACTGAAGGAGCGGCAATTCCGATTTTTGCCGAGAAGTCCTTGCTAATATTTTTTGCTCCCTGATAGAGATTTCTTAATTCTTGTGGAGTTAAATTCAATTTTGCTAAATCTCCTGATACGGCAAGATTATTGGCGATAGCTATCTTTTGTTCATAATCGCCAGAAGCATAAAAAGCAACTTGAGTTTCTGTTGACATTTTTTTATAATCATTCATCAATTTTTTTATTCTTTCTTCTGATGCGCTTAATTGTTTCTGACTCCAAACAGCTGCTTCCTTCATTCCAGGGATAGCCATTAAATATTTATTTGAACTAACGCGTTTTAAAATAGCTTGGGGAATTTCTTTTGCCATTAAAGCGCCGCGAGCTGCTAAACCAGCACCGACTGCTATTGAAGTTAAGCCTTTTTTTGCTAAAGTAATTGTTGATATTTTGATTGCTTTTTTTAAGAAATTATCTATTTTTCCTAAATATCTTTCTGCTGATCCAATAATCTGAGAGGCGCCCGTTGCGCTAATTTGTTGAGCAGCTATTTGAGCGATTTTTAAAAAAGCAAAAATAGTTAAAAATATTAAAAAAGGAGAAAATTGGCCTAAAAAAGCCATTGCTTGAAATGGAATAGCGGTTCCTGGAGGCAAAGGAGTGTTAAAATTTTTAAAAATAGCGCTTGAATTATCATTAATTATAAACGATAGACGAGCTGCCAAATATAAGAAAAAAGCCATAGTGACACCTATAAAAGACCAAGAAAATAACTGACTCCACCAATTTTTAAGCCAGCCAGAACCAAAAGGCATTATTCCCAAAACGAAAGCAATTGGAGCCAAAATCGTAATTATCCAAAGTGCGACGATTCGAATAATGAAAATAAGGGCAATAAGCAAAAATAGATGCGCTGCAAGAGCAAGAAAGATAATAGAGAAAATTTTTGTGCCATAAGAATAAATAGCATGTCCAATAGGAATTCCAAAAAATGTTATCTGAGATAATCCCGATTTCTCCTTAAGGATAGTCCCAAACTCCGGATTATCCACAAGCAATTTATCAATATGCATAGCTTGGGCTATTGCAAGAGGAGTTTCAGGACTTAAACCTTGTCCTATAAAAAAATTCATTAAAATCTGACTCATATCAACTATCACCCCAGTAATAACTTGAGTAAAATTTACTAAAAGAGCAATTGTTATTAACAGCGCAAATCTCTTTTTAGCCCCATAATCGTCAATATTGAAAATTGACGAAAAAGCTATAATGACCATCCATATTACAAATAGAATATTTGCCATTTCTCTTGTTATTGTCCAACCAACAGTAACTATTCCTTCTCGAGTTAGTGGCAGGTTATTAAATTGCGGACTTAATACATAAGATAATAGTTGAGCGCTTAATGATAATACCCACGCTGCTAAAGAACGGACCGTATCTAATAATTTCTCTCCCATAAATGGCGCAAGCAATGTAATAATAGTTCCAATAACAACAGGAATTACCCAAGCGATTGCCTTGGCGGTTGCTGGTTTTACTAACAACCAAAAAACCAAAAAACTAACGACTACAAGGCGCCATTTTCTTATCAAACAAGTCCATTTTTCCAATAAATTTGAAATCTTTTGCATTTAAAAAACTTTTATCTATCAGGAGTGAAAAATGCTTTTTCTGGATTTCCAAACCAATACTTAACTATTATTCCGAAATTATAATTATGAAGTTGAAGGATATCTTTATACCATTGACTAAAATAATTTCCATCAATCCAGGTCGGATTATCTTTATTTTTGTAGCTTTCGTCTAATTTAATGCCAGTGTCTTCAAAGGGCGCAAGAAGCGATCCCATACTAGATTCAAGACCAGGACCAAAAGTTTCAACTTGAGTTGGCGGATTTTGTACGCGATTGTTATTATTGCTTTCAAAATTTACCGAGACCCATCTTTTATCTGAGCCAAGTCTTCCGGCAACAAAGCCAGGCTCGTTAGTGATGTCCCTTTCAATATAAGCTATATTTTCCTGGCTGGGTCTAACTTTAAAGGCGTTGCGAGCCATATCAAATTCAGCTTGAGTTGCGGCGGCTATTTTATTTAAAAGTATTACAGCAGGGGAAATAACATATTCGGTATCATAATAAAACCAGTCACCAGTGGGAGTATATTTGGGGGCATCATTTGAATTTTCATTTTCTGCGCTTAATCCTTCTTTTTCAATAGCCGAAAGTAATCGGTTATAGGTTTCTTGATCATAAGCTCTGTATCCGATTAAATATTTTTCCGGGCGAATGCCTTGTCCAGCTATATACTGGGCAATTCGTAATTTTTCATATTGATTAATTATATTTTTAATATTTTCATCAATTTTGTCTCTGACGCTTACAAAAGTACTGTTTGGATCTTGAACTGCGGTTAAGAGCATACCCCAGGTCCAGTTCATACCTAAGGGCTCCTTGAGTTTTGGTTCATTATCAAAGGCTTTATACTGACAGGCGCCGGTTTTTGCAAGAAAAACATTTGGGTCATTAGGATTGATATCTTCGACAGCAGTTGAGCCATAACCAACGATTTTTGGACAGCCCAACAATGCCATTATTTTTTCGCAACGAGCTGGAGTATACCATCTTTCTGGAGGCGCAACATCTATATAGTTCATCTTGCGCGCAATTTCAAATAAAAAATATTGTTTTAAAGCGTCTCGTTTTTGATCTGCTAGTTGTCTATCTTCTGAAAAAGGAAAATGTCGCCACGGCGCAAGGTAGCACATAACAAAATCTCTTGCTTTTTGGGCCGGTTCTTCAAATAAAAAATTGTCTGGATTGGTAATGATTCTGCCTTCTAATTTTATTTGTACACATTCTCCTTCCTGAGTTAAAACACCATGAATACAAAAGGGATCCTGATCAGTTCCAGCGGCTAAAGGATTATCTTTATCAAAAGGAGCGGTTATAATAGTGAGACCTCTACTTTTCATATAATTTTTTATCTCATCGTACCAAGTGCATACCTTTGCGCGATTTCTTTTATCTTCGTCACCTTCAAAGCCTGGAGTAAATGGAGTTTGCTCGCAATACTTGTTTATCTCGTGAAACTCTAAAAGAACCGGTTCAGATCTAAGCTCGGTAAAAGCTTCAAACATCAATTTGTTTACATCTTCCCGAGCTTTTTCTATTTGGGCTAACTTAAAAGACATTTGGAAATCTTCATTGCGCTCCTGTATTGCTTGCATTAAATTAAACAAAAACACTTCCAGTGATTTTTCATAATCTGTATTATTATCAAAGCCAACAGTCCAAACAGGAACAGCCGCATTTGCCGACAAGCTGAAAAATACAACACTAATCAGTCCTACAACTAAAACAGCTATGCAATTTCGTTTTGTTTGAAAATTAAGAATCATATGTCATGAATAAATTAATTATGAATTATGATGAATTATTCAAACCATTATCTTTATTCTCAATTTATCATTCTGCCAAAAACTATTTATGGTTTTTGGTCTGGTATTTTATCTTTGGGTAAAACTTCTGTAGGGATTGATAAATTATATTTTTTAACTATTTCTCTTAAATTTGTTAAAAGTTCACGAGCTGTATTGCGAGCTGTATTCATTTCTTGGGAATTTAAAACTTCTAAAATTTTTTCCCGATTACCTGAAAATTGTGCAATTTTTTCAAGTTGTGATACATAATTTTTAATCGAGATTAAAGATTTTTCATGAAATTCTTTAAGTTCGTCCGGGGGAGTTAACGTTTCAAGTTTAGGAATTTTTTCTTTGAACAATTTTATCAAATTATTCATTTTAGAAGGATTACCGTCGCGCGCTTCAAAAAGAGCTAGTGAAACATCGGTATTGTCTGGAAAATTTAAATTAGCGCTGTCTATTAAATATTTTTCCATTGCTGATTTTGAAAATTGGTTGATTTTTTCAATTTTCAAATCTAAAGAATTAACTGGAAGCGTGCTAAAAGCAGATAAGGAGGATAAAGATAAGGAAGATTGAGATGATAATGATTTTTGTTCTGACGCAACTTCAGAAGTTTGAGAGAAAATGGAACTTAAAGAAGTCTTTAAGGTCTCCTGAGGATTTGCATTAACTGCCAATTCTTTATCAAGATTAAGTTTTTGAACTTTCTTTTTAATAGGAAAATTTTCCAATTGAATGACATCGGTTTTGTTTTTAATATTAGACCAGCCAAAGATTGCAATTATTAAAGCTATCAGTAATAACGAACTTTTTTTCATAAAAGAGAATTTTTAAATTACTAATTAATTAAACTATTGGATTGATAGATTTTTCCAAATTTTCATAAACACTTTTATATTATCTCAAGGAATTGGCTAATTTTTCTCTTTCTGTTGTTATTTCGTTTGATACTTGAATAATTTTATCCGATAATGCCATATTATAATTTATTTTAATTGGATCTTCTTTGGCGTAATTTAAATCATCAAACATTACACGCATATATTTTATCAAACCTATATATTTTTTATGAACATTTTTTGCTTCCGGGGGGACAGATATTGCCTTAAGTTTTGCTAAAGCATCATCTATTGTTTCAAGAACTTCTTTTAAAATTTTAATAGTGTTGCCTTTATCGATATCTTGAACAATTGAAACATAATCTATACTTTTTTCATCAGGTAATATTTTGATTTTTGCCGTTTGTTCTAAATAATTTTTTAAATTTTCTTTGGAGGAGTCAATAATCTTTATTTCTGTGTCGTCTATTTTAGGGAGGTTCAACTGTGGCGGTACTACTTCTTTAAAAAATCTTTCTAAATATGCTTGGGTTATTTTTTGTTCATTGACGCCTAAATCGTTTTTTAGCCAATTAAAATATTTTTCCGTAAGTACCCCTCTTTTAAAATTATTTTCTACCTCCTTGTTATTATTGTTGTCGTTGTTGATTTTAATAACATTTTCAGTTGGACTAAAAAACAGAAAATAACCTCCCAATAATAAAGCTAAAATTATAAATATTTTTTTAAAAGACACAATAAAAAAAGCAAATTAGTATTAATTAATATAATCAAATCTATAATTTATAAATTGTAAAATTTTGAAAATACAATAACCATTAAATCTAATTTTTTTATCAGTCATTATTAATAATGCCAAAATTATAATCGTACTAACTTTTGTTCAATATTTCGCCAATCATTAAGAGAGAGATTTTGGGGTCGCGCGTTTATATTGATATTATTATTTATAAATATTTTTTCAATCTCCTTTGAATTTTTATTTAAAATTTGAGTCAAGGTTTTTAATATTTTTTTTCTTTTAAAGACAAAACATTTCCTAACAATTGCAAAAGTTTCATTTTTTAAAAGAGGAAATTTTTTAATTTTAAATAACATTAAACTTGATTTAACATCTGGTTTTGGCCAAAAAGAATCAGGAGCGATATCGCTAATTTTTTTAATATTGCATAATGATTGAAGAATAATCCCTAAACCACTAGCGTAAGGGGGTTTGGCTAATATTTTTTGCGCAAATTCTCTTTGTAGCATTAAAACAGCTAAACTGGGTTTTTGGGGAATATCTTCAAAAAATATTTTTAGTAAAGGACTAGAAATATTATAAGGAATATCTGATATTAGTTTGTATTTTTTAGGTAGATAATCGACGATATTTAATTTTAAAATATCTTTATTGATAATTTCAACATTTTCGGGTGCATTTTGTTTTAATATTTCAGTTAATTTTTTGTCTTTTTCAATAGCCAAAACTTTCCCGCCATATTTAGCAATTTCAAAAGTTAATGCGCCAAGCCCGGGACCTATTTCAATAATTATATCACTTTTTTTGATATCGGCAAATTGCAAAAACATATTTCTTACCTTTTTATCAATTAAAAAATGCTGCCCTAAACTCTTTAAGGGAGAAATTTTGTGTAATTTACAAATTTTTTTTATCTGAGCAATGGAATACATAGTCAATTAAATGTTAAGGTTTTACTTTTAGAAGCTTTTAAATGTCCTTACTTAAAAATCAATAAATGATTTTGAAATATTGTCGATTTTATTTATTTGTAAAAGATGTTCGGGGATTTCTTGTAAAAATCTGGAAGGAAGAGAGAATTGAGTTTTGCCATAAAGAGTTCTTTTTTTAGCAAAAGATAAGTAAATACGCTCTTTAGCTCGAGTAAGTCCTACATAACATAATCTCCGTTCTTCCTCAATGCCGTAAGGCTCTTCAAAGGCTTTGAAATGAGGTAAAATGCCTTCTTCCATTCCCACCAAAAAAACAATTTTAAATTCTAAACCTTTAGCAATATGCAAAGTCATTAGATGGGGACCATCTTTTGATAAATTAAGTTTGTCATCTTCACTATATAAACTTACTTTCTCCAAAAATTTTTGAAGCTGTTCTTCTTGGGGATAGTCTTTAAAATCTTTAGCTAAAGAAATTAATTCTTGAATGTTTTCAAGTCGATATCCTCCTTGTTCTAAATCCCTTTTTAAAAAATCTTCATATCCTGTGATTTTGATGACTTGCGTTATAAGATCTCTTAAAGGGAGCTTTTTTTTGAAAGTTTTGAGATCATTAAGTATTGTCAAAAGCGTTGAAATTTTTTTATAAATTCGCAACGGCAGTTTTTCTTTCAAAGTCTGCGGTTCATTCATTAAATTTTCTCCATAAAGTAAAATTAAAGAAGCTGTCTTTTCACCAATACCGCGAGGTGGAACATTTATAATTCTTTTTAAACTTAAAGAATCAACTGGGTTATGGAGAATTTTTAAATAAGCCACAATATCTTTTACTTCTTTGCGTTGATAAAAGTTTACATCTCCTATTAAATTATAAGGTAATCCTTCTCTTAAAAAAGCCTCTTCCAGAGCACGAGACTGAGCGTTAGTTCGATATAAAATGGCAATTTCGTTTGACTGAAAGTTTTCTTCAGATATCAATTTTCTTATATTCCAAACTATTTGAGCTGCTTCTTCTTTTTCATTCTCAAATTCTCTTAAAAAAATCGCTTCACCAGCTTTCTTGTTTGTCCATAAGTTTTTTTTCATTCTAAATTGATTGTTGTTAATAAGATGG
>JBBIOV010000005.1:0-36458 GCA_037443185.1 bacterium
TCTACTATTTCTGGTTTTTGAGTATTATTTTGAACAAAAAAGGAAAAGGCTAAGACGCCGAGCATCAACAGCAAAAGAAAATTAACATAATTTTTAGCCATTTGTCTCATGCTTTAAAAATTTCCTTGAAATAAAATTACTTTTTACTTTTGTTGGTGACTTTAGTTTTGGTAGTTTTTTTTGGTAATTTTTTGGTCTTTATTTGTTGTGGTACAATTGATAAGTCAGATTTCAGCAAGACCTGCGTTTCTGTTGGTTGAGTAGAAGAACTTTGAGGAACCGGAGGTTTTGGTGGTTCAGTTTTTGATTTTTCTGCTGATTTGACAGTAGTAGAAGGTACTGTTTTTTCAGTGTTTGAAGGAGTTGTTTCATTATTGAGGATTAATTTTAAACTCATTCGATGTGATTCGGGCTTCAATGAAGTGATTTTAAAAAAATATTCCTCCCCAATTTTTAACATTTTTTCCATTTTTTCTTGCGAACCAAATTGCGAGATATGAGCTAGTCCATGAATATCTTTATCTAAATACACAAAAGCGCCAAAAGGATTAAGCTTTGTCACGACCCCTTTATAATTTTCACCAATTTTATACTTTTCAGTGGCTTTTAACCATGGATTTTCCTGTAACGCTTTAATAGATAGAGAAACTTGGGTGCCTGATATATCAATAATTTTAGCTTTTACTTTATCTCCAACTTTTACAATATCCTTTGGTTGCTCAATTAGTTTCCATCCTAACTCGGAAATATGCACAAGTCCTTCTAAACCTTCTCCAAATTTAACAAAAGCGCCAAACGAAACTACCCCAGTAATTTCTCCTTCTACAATATCGCCCACCTTGTAATGAGATAAAATGTTTTTTAACTCTTCTTCTTGAGCAGCTTTTTCTGATAAGATAAGTTTTTGTTGGGTTTCATCTATATCGATGATGCGTACATTTAATGTTTCTCCAACAAGTTTCTGTAATTTTCGCATTATTTTATCTTCTTGTCCATCTTCAACGCGAGGATAGTGTTCAATGGAAAGTTGAGAAGCCGGCAAAAATCCCTTTATTCCTTCGGCTTCTAACATTAATCCGCCTTTGTTAGCAGCAATTACAAGTGCAGGGATTTCTTCTTTATTTTTAAATTTTTCCTTCAAAGCTTCCCAGGCTTTTTGATTTTTAATTTCTTTTAAAGAAAGCTCAATAAAGCCATCTTCGTTTTCTAAAGCGATGACTTTTGCTTTAATTATATCGTTTACTTTAATTTTTTTTACATCTTGGGCTAGGTTCTTCATTTCGCCTTTATAGATGACACCTGTGCCCCATGGACTGAGATCTAAATAAATTACACTCTGGCCTTTTTCAATTACTTTGCCTTTAATTTCTTGCCCTTCGTGCAAAGGCGAAATGATTGCAACCTCTCCAGATTTAAGAGTAGCTTGTTTTTTAGGCATTAATCTTATTCACCTCTTTCTTTTTTTGTTTTTCGTCATTTTAAACTACTTTTTTCCAAAAGTCAAATAAATCTATAAATTCATTGACATTTTTCTCAAGATTTAAACTACTTTGTTAGAAGGTAAGATTAGTGTTCATTTAAAAATAATAAAGTTAATAAATATCTATTTGTATTTTTTAAAGTTCTACAAGCTTAAAAAGAGATTATCTTGGCAGTAGTAGCTGTTGTTGTATGCGGTTATAAAATGATGTGGATTTAAAAATTAATGTAATCTAGTGGCGTTTAACATATTTTTTTATTTAAATGATTCTGCATAAGTAAAAAACATCCTGAAGGTTAGGAGCTGACTTTTATTGCGTTGGCGAACTGGAGGAAAATAATTTAGTTTAAAAAGGGAGATTTAAAGAGTTTTTTCTTTGATTTCTCATTGGCGTAAAATCTTAACCAAAGTCGCCAAGTTAAATATAAAAAAATCTCAAAGTTTAATAAAGGCAAGTTTTTTTAAAGAGAATTTTAGGGATGATTTTAGCTGACTTTACCTAATCTAACCAACCAATAAAAAAATAAAAAAGCAATATCGTTTTTTCAAAAATTTGTATTTTTTAAAATTTTAGACTGACTTTTTTTAAATTTATTTTTAGCTCTTAAAAATGAGTGAATAATTTGACATATATGTCTTATAATATTAAGATTAAGGTATGGGAGAGACTTCAAATAACATTAAAAAGCTTTTATTTGATTATTTGACATATTTAGAAATTGAAAAAAATAGGGCGATTTTGACAATTAAAAATTACGAAAGATACATTAAAAAATTTTTTAACTGGTCGAAGGTTTCAGACATTACTGAAATCACTGAAGATTTAATTTTAAAATATCGTTTATGGTTAAACAGGCAGGTTGATCAAAAGGGTGAGCCACTTAAAAAGATTACTCAAAATTATCACATTATCGCCTTAAGAGGATTTTTGTCTTTTTTGACAAAAAGAGGTTATAACGTTTTATCGCCCGACAAAATAGAACTTAGCAAACAAGAGAAAAGGCAAGTTTCTTTTTTAGATCTTGATGAAATTAAAAGGTTGTTAGACGCGCCAAAAGGTAATAGTTTAAGAAATCTGCGTGATAAAGCAATTTTGGAAACTTTATTCAGTACTGGACTGCGCGTTTCTGAACTTGTCAATTTAAATCGAGAGCAAATTAATTTGGAGAAAGGAGAGTTTACAGTAAAAGGAAAAGGAGGAAAGTTAAGAATTGTTTTTTTGTCTGATTCAGCTAAAATGGCAATTAAGAATTATTTAGATAAAAGAGTTGATATAAGTGAAGCCTTATTTATAAGAGTACCTCAAAAATTATCATCAGATAAGTCAGATTTGCGAATTACTGTTAGATCCATCCAGAGAATTATAAAAAAATACGCTGCCAAAGCAGGAATAGTTGGCAAAGATGTTTCCCCACATACTTTGCGTCATTCTTTTGCGACTGAAATGTTAGCTTCTGGAGCTGATATTAGATCAGTACAAGAGCTGCTCGGTCATTCAAGTATTACCACAACGCAAGTTTATACTCATATTACCGATCCAAGACTAAAAGAAATTTATCAAAAATATCATGGCAAAAGTCTACAAAGAAGAGACCAAAACAAAAACCAAAAATCATAAAATGATAATAAAAATCAGTTATAAAACATTTAAAGTTTGTGAGAATTCAAGGTTTATGGGTTAAATTTTTAGCAAATTAAATCTAAAATATTAAGTCTAAGTCTTTGGTTGTTAATATGCAGTATATGATATTTGAATTTCTGTTTTTTTATGTGAAGTAAATCGAGTGAGAAAGTGTCATTTATAATTCTTTTCTTTAATTTTTTGGCGCAAAAATGCGCCTCTGTGGTGAAATTGGACATCACGCGACGCTTCGGACGTCGTATTCCAGGTTCAAGTCCTGGCAGAGGCACAGATTTTATTTTTTTAATTTTTTAAGTTAAATTGCTTTTTAAAGAAAAATATCCTATCATTTAAAGAAATCTTTAATTATTATTTTAATTATATTTGAAATGCGCCCGTAGCTCAATTGGTAGAGCAGGAAGCTCTTAACTTCAAGGTTGCAGGTTCGACTCCTGCCGGGCGCATCAGTGAAAATCGATTTTTTGGCTCATTTTATGAAATTATTTTAAATATTTGATATATAAAAGAAGAATTTTACTGGAGTTAAAATATATTGATTTTTTAAAAAATTCATTTATGATAGTTCATTTATATTTAATTAATAAAAACTTTGTAAGTCGTTTTTAAGGGCTTATATAGTTTTTTAAAAAATGGCAAAGTCTTTTAAAAAAACAAAAGAAAATACATTGTCTGAAGGCAAAATTGGTTTAGCAATAAAAGAAATTTTAGATAAATATGGTGAAGGTTCTATTATGAAGTTAGGGGAGGCGCGCCATGTGGATGTCGATGTTATACCTACTGGCTCAATATCTCTTGATTTAGCTTTGGGAGTTGGGGGCATTCCTAAAGGGAGAATAATAGAAATTTATGGAGGCGAATCTTCGGGCAAAACGACAATGGCGCTTCATTTAGTGGCTAATGTTCAAAAAAAGGGTCATATCGCTGCTTATATTGATGCCGAACATGCACTTGATCCTGAATACGCCAAGAAAATTGGCGTCAACACAGAAGATTTATTAATTTCCCAACCAGATTCTGGCGAAGAGGCGCTCGATATTGCAGAGACTTTAGTAAAGTCAGGGGCTGTTGATTTGATTGTTGTTGATTCAGTTGCGGCTTTAACTCCGCAAGCAGAACTTGAAGCACGGATGGATGAGCAACAGATGGGACTACAGGCGCGTCTTATGTCTAAAGCCTTAAGAAAATTAACTGCTTTAGCATTTCAAAATGGTACGACTATTATTTTCATCAATCAAACCAGAATGAAAATTGGAGTAATGTTTGGCAATCCGACTACAACACCTGGAGGAATGGCATTAAAATTTTTTGCTTCGGTAAGAATTAGTTTAGATCGCATTGCTAAAATTCAAAAAGGCGACAAAATTATTGGTAATCGTGTTAAAGCAAAAATCGTAAAAAACAAAGTAGCGCCACCTTTTAAGGAAGCGGAGTTTGACATTTTATTTAATCAAGGTATTAATAAAGAAGGAGATGTGATTAAGCTTGGTGAAAAGGTGGGGGTTATAACGCGGTCAGGCAATACCTATAAGTTTGAAGAAAAAGTTTTGGGGACCTCTTTTGATGCCGCGTGTAAGTATTTGATTCAAGATAATAAACTATTAAATGAAATCACTGAAAAAATAAAAAAAACAGCTTTTCAAGCAGAAAAATAATTTAAACAAATTACTTTAGTATGATAATCCTCCTGTTTAAAAAAGAGGATTATTTATGAGCCACTCTAGTTGTAAACAAGATTAGACCGAAGTTGCGGGCTCTTTTTATGGCTCTGGCTATAGCTCGTTGATGTTTGGCGCAGGTACCAGTTCTTTTTCTTGGAGCAATTTTTGCTTGAGGCGTAAGAAATTTTTTTAGTAAAGCGACATCTTTCCAGTCAATTTCCTTGATAGGTTGCATTTTACAGATTAAACATTCTTTTGGCATATTGGATAAATAAATTTACTTCTTCTAAATATATTTTTTTAAAAAAAATGTTTTCGTTTGTTAAAAAAATTATCAAATTAGAAAGGTAAATCTTCTTCAATATTTATTGTATTTGATTTTTTTGTTGATTGGTCTATTTCTTCATCAAAAGGATCTTCTTCTGGAATTATGGGAACCTCTTTTTCTGTTTCATTAGATTGATTCATTTCGGCCGAAGTTTCAGTTGTCCATTTTTTAGGAGGAAGCTGTAAGTTTTCAGCAATAATTTCGGTCCAATATTTCTTTGTCGCATTTTGATCTTGGTAACTTCTATGATTTAGTCTTCCTTCAATAAAAACTATATTACCTTTAGAAAGATATTTTGATGCAATGTCAGCAAGACGCGCAAAGGCGACAACATTATGAAATTGCGCTTCTTTTTTTAAATTTCCTTGCGCATCTTTAAAAATACGATTAGTCGCTACGCGAAAAGAGGCAACTGGCTGACCTGAAGGCAAAGTTCTAACTTCCACATCAGTCGCCAAATTACCAAGTAAAAAAACTTTATTAAAATTCATAAAATTGGTCGTTAGAATTGTTATTAACAGTGTAATTTGTAATTTTTTTCAATTTTGTTTCTTTATTCTATTTCTTTGTTCAAGATTTCGTCTATTTTTTTATCAATATCATCTAATTTTAATTTGGCTTCAGTTGTATCTTTGGATGGTTGAGTAGTTTTTTTGTCTTTTTGTGGTATTGTTTTTGATAATTTTTTTTCTTTTTGGGTACTTTGAGATATTTTTTGGGGCTGTTCAATACCCAAAGAAGCGTCACTTGGGGTTGGAACAACATTAGTCATTAATTTGGCAGTTTGTTGTTCAAGTGATAATTCAGATTGGGTTTTTGGAACCTCCAACCTTTTAATAATAATATGCCTTAAGATAGAAGAGTCAATATTTAAATCAAAGGTAAGCTTTTTTAGATTGTTAGGATCTTTTAAGATAAAATAACAACTCCAAAGAAAACCTCTGCGGAATTTTGTAATTGGATAAGCAAGTATGATTTCTCGTAGAATATCTTCTTTTTTTATTTCTCCGTTTATCTGGGTAATATAAGAAGCCAAAGCGCGCGTTTTTTGCTCTGCCGCTTCATTGTTTAAATCAGGCCTGATAATAACGGATAATTCATATATCATCTCTTTATTTAATAAAGAAGATGCTGTTTGGTTTATTTTGGGAGTGGAAACTTTCTTCATAAAGTTAAATGAGTATAACAAAGAAATTTTCAAAAATCAACCCTCATCTTTTACTAAAAGTCCTATTTTCTTTTTTATCTCGATTATTTTTTTCATTGCTATTTCTTGAGCTTGAGCAGCACCTTTTATAAATATTTTTTTTAACTCCTTTTCATCAATGAGCAATTTTTCTTTTTTGATTTTGATTTTTTGGAAATAATCTATAATTAATTGAGCTAACTTCTCTTTGAATTTCATATAATTAGGCGCTTGCATAATTTTTACTGTTGTATTCATATCTGTATCTAAGATTCCAGAAGCTATTAGAAGAAGATTAGAGATGGCTGGTTTTTTGATAGGATCGAAAAAAATTTCTGTTCCTGAATCTGTGGTAGCTTTAATAATTTTTTCTTTAATAACATCTGGGCTTTCAAAAATACCAATGTAAGTTTTCTCTTGATCGCTTTTGGACATTTTTTTTGTTGGATCTTTTAAAGACATAATTTTAGCAGTATTTTTATTAATGAGCGGCTGAGGAATTTTGAAAGTATTGTCATATTTTTCGTTAAATTTTTTAGCCAAATCTCTAATTAATTCAATATGTTGAATTTGATCTTGCCCTACAGGAACAAAATCAGCATCATAAAGCAAAACATCAGCTGATTGCAGTATTGGATAAGTGAAAAGTCCAGCATTAACATCTTTGCCTTGTTTTTTGGCTTTTTCTTTAAATTGATGCATTTCTTTTAAAAAAGAAAGAGGAGTGAGAGTTGATAAAATCCATGTAAGCTCGGTATGGGCAGGAACAAAAGATTGAACAAACAAAACTGACTTTTCAGGATTAAGTCCAAGGGCTAAAAAAGTCGCCATTAATTCCAAAATCCAACTATTTAATTTCTTTCTATCTTGAGGTACTGTTAAAGAGTGAAAATCTGCGATAAAAAAGAAACATTTATAATCATTTTGTAATTTTAAAAAGTTTTTAAAAGCTCCCAAATAATTTCCTATATGGATTATACCACTTGGCTGAATTCCAGAAACAACTACTTTATTGTTAAATTTATTATTCATAAATCCTGTTCCTAAATTTTAATTTTCCATAATGATAGATACTGGTCCGTCGTTGATTATTTTTACTTCCATTTTAGCGCCAAAGTAACCATGTGCAATATTTAACCCGGATAATTTTAATCTTTCAATAAACAGCTCATAAAGTTTTTTAGCCGTTTCAGGAGGAGCAACATTTTTAAAACTTGGACGATTTCCTTTCGAAGTATCTGCGTATAAAGTAAACTGTGATATAACTAATATTGCGCCTTTTATGTCCAGAACTGATAAATTTATTTTACCAGCTTTATCTTCAAAAATTCTTAATTTTAAAATTTTATCAGCTAAATTTATAGCGTTTTCTTCTGTGTCTTTAATGCCAACTCCAAGTAAAATATTTAAACCCTGTTCAATTTGAGCAACAATTTTTCCGTTTATTTTAACGGATGATTGTTTAACTTTTTGAATAATTGCCTTCATTTCTAATTAACTTTTAATCATTATTATAACTAATTTATTAAATAAAACAATCTTTTTATAGCTAAAGACTTCACCTTTTATAATAAATCAAAAAAATGATAAATTTAATAAAAATATCAAACAGAACAATTTTTTTAAAAAATTTAAAAACTTGCAAAACTTGCGGAGTGTAGTTTTCATTGCTACAATCAAAATATGATGACAAAACCTATAATTGTAACTCATAAAAAACCTCATTTAGATGAAATTTGCGCTATTTGGCTTTTAAAAAAATTTCATCCTGATTTTAAGGAATTTGACTTAAAATTTATTTCTGCTGGAGGAAATACTTTAGATGATAAACCTGTTAATTCTAATCCGCAAATTATCCATATAGGCGTAGGAAAGGGGAAATTTGATGAACACAGTGGTAAATATGGCGATAAATCTCATTCATCAGCCTCCTTGGTTTGGAACTTTATTATCAAAGAAGGCAAACCACCTCAAAAATCGGATCAACTGGCAGCAGTTCATCGTCTTGTGCGATATGTTGTTTTAGAAGATACTGGACAGCTTTCAATGTTAGATTCTGATATTCGTGATTTTTCTTTGAGTGGCATTTTTCAAGGCGCGAGAAATTACTGCTGTAATGATGATGAGAAACTTGTTTTATGGGGCATTGAAATTTTAGATATACTTTTTATGAGTTTAATTATCAAAGAAAGATTAAGGCTTGATTGGGAGAATTTAAGAGTTGATTTTGAAACTAAATGGGGTAGGGCGTCAGCTTTAGAAACTCGGTATAAGGGCGTTGATAATTTAGCCTACTCAAAAGGATATGTTTTAGTGGCGATTAAAAATCCGCTTAAAAATTACATTGCAATTTTAGCGCGAGCCGATAGTAATGTGGATTTAACTGAAATTTATAAAAAACTTCAACAGATAGATAAAAACGCTGATTGGTTTTTACATCATTCAAAGAAAATGCTTTTATGTGGTGGCGATATTGCTCCTGAAGGCACGAAGTTATCCAGTTTGAGTTTAAAAGAAATCATAGATATATTGAAATGTTAAGATTATTAAAAATCTTTGCCTGGGACACTCTTTTATCAAGAACTCATAAGACTGAGCTTTAAAAATCAAAGAAGCTTTTAAAGATATTAAATAATATTAGATTATAAATTTTTTTATATGAAAATAAAAATCCCTGAAAAAATTACCGAAGTTGTTAATGCTTTAAAGCAAGCGAATTTTGAAGCTTATTTGGTTGGAGGAGTAGTGAGAGATTTGTTGCGTGGTATGCCTCCTGAGCCACTGGACAATTGGGATTTAACTACCAACGCTACTCCGGAGCAAATCCAGAAAATTTTTCCAGAAAGTTTTTATGAGAATAAATTTGGCACTGTAACAGTTGTTGTAAAAAATAAAAATGATAAGAATTTATTGATTGAGGCGACTACATATAGAATTGAAGGGAAATATTCTGATAAGAGACGTCCTGATGAGGTGAAATTTGCTAAAACGATTTTTGAAGATTTATCTCGGAGAGATTTTACTATTAATGCAATAGCACTTGATATTGACAATCAGGGTAAAGTAAAAAAAATTATCGACCCTCATAATGGTCAGGTAGATATAAAAAATAAGATAATTAGAACAGTTGGAGAACCCATTGAAAGATTTAATGAAGATGCTTTAAGGCTTTTGCGCGCGGTAAGATTTGCTGTGGTTTTAAATTTTAAAATTGAAAAAAAAACTTTTGAAGCAATTAAAAAAGCTGCTTTTAATTTAACAAAGATATCAGCTGAAAGGATTCGCGATGATTTTATAAAAATCATCATGTCTCCAAGAGCCGCGGAAGGTATTTTTCTTTTGGAAGATACTGGTCTTTTAGAGTATATTATACCTGAATTGCGCGAGGGTATAAATTGTATCCAAAGCCCTCCACATCGATACGATGTGTTTAAACATTCGGTTTTAGCTTTAAAGAAAGCATCAGAGATGGAAAACGCGACTTTAGTAGTTAGATTAGCGGCTCTTTTACACGATATTGGGAAACCAAGAACCAAAAAAGTAACTCCTGAAAGAATTACTTTTTATGGTCATCAAGTTATTGGAGCGGAAATGGCGCGAGATATTTTAAGACGCTTAAAATTTTCTAATGAAGTCATTGAAGGGGTTTATAAAATTATCATTAATCATATGTTTTTTTACGATGTTGGTAAAGTTACTGAATCAGCTGTGAGAAGATTAATAATGAAAATGGGCGGGTTATCTCGAATGAAAGATTTAGTGGCAGTGAGGATTGCCGATAGAAAAGCAACGCCAGTTCCTAAAGAAAAACCATATAAACTGCGTCATTTTGAATATATGATAGAAAAAGTTTCAGCTGATCCAATTCATGTTACTCAACTTGATATTAATGGTAATGAAATTATGGATTTGTTAAAAATTCAACCAGGACCTCGCGTTGGGTTAATTCTTAATGCTTTACTTGCCGAAATTTTAGATAACCCTCAAAACAATAAAAAAGAAATTTTAAAACGACGCGCTATTGAACTCCATCAACTTTCAGATGAACAGTTAAAACAAAGAAGATACCGTATTGATAGAGAAATTTATGAACGCGATCAGCATTTTAAAGAAAAACACTGGATAAAGTAGCGCTGGTTAAAATAAATAATAACTTGAAAGATTGGCTTTTTATAATAGGCTTGATTTTAAGAAATATTTTTGGTTTTGTAAAAGCTTTAAATAAAACATTGAATTTTTTTAAAAATATGGTAAATTATCCTACATTGTTTATTCAATTTTTTATCTGATGATATTGTTTTATTGATCGGTAGACATTTTCAAAAAATTGAGATAAAATATAATTAGTTATTTAGATTATCTAAATGCTATAAAGCAAAATAGCCAAAAACATATTTTTAATAATTTTGATATTTTTATCTGATATATGATTAAACCAGAAACAAAGAAAAAGATAATAGAAAAATTTAAACTTCACGAAAAAGATACCGGTTCAGCGGCGGTGCAGGTAGCGCTTTTTTCTGAACAGATAAAAAATCTAACCCAACATTTAAAAGAACATCCTAAAGATAACTCTTCAAGAAGAGGGCTTTTGAAAATTGTCTCTAAGCGACAACGACTTTTAAATTATATTCAAACTACTAATCCAAAGTTTTATTCTTCTTTATTAAAAAAACTCGGGTTAAGAAAATGATGAAATATTCCGATCAGAGAATTGGTGTTTTTATAGATGTGCCTAATTTATATCATTCGGCAAAACATTTATTTCAAGCCAAAGTAAATTTTAAAAAATTAGTTGAATTTTTAATCGGTAATCGTCGGTTGATTCGAGCTATCGCTTATGATATTGATACTCAGCAAGAAGATAAAGAAGCCTTTTTAAATGCTCTTCAAAACGCCGGAATTGAAGTCAAATCAAAGCCTCTTCAGACTTATCCGGGGGGAATGAAAAAAGGCGACTGGGATGTGGGTATTACTGTTGATGCTATAAAATTATCAAAAAAATTAGATGCAGTTATACTTTGTACTGGCGATGGGGATTATGTCCCTCTTATCAAATATCTTCGAGAAAATTCAGGTTGTTTAGTGGAAATTGCTGGATTTCGAGCCAGCTCTTCATCAGCTTTAATAAATGAAGCTGATTATTTTTTTGATATTTCCCAGTATGAAAAAAAGTTTTTGATTTTCCCTAAGAAAAAAATAAAAAAAAGCTCTTTAGTTCAGCCTTCTAAAGAGGAGATAATTTTTGGAATTTAAATTTACAATCATCTGTTTACAAGTGTTATGAATTATTTTTGTAAATGCAATGAATCGTCGTTTTAGTTTAAATTTTGCTGGTCGAGAATTGATTTTAGAGATAAAAGCTTATGCGTCTCAAGCCAATGGTTCGGTTTTGGTAACTTGCGGCGAGACTGTTGTTTTAGTTACGGCTACGATGTCTAACACAGTGCGGGAAGGAATAGATTATTTTCCTTTACTTGTTGATTATGATGAAAAATTTTATGCTGCCGGACGAATCAAAGGGTCACGTTTTGTCAAAAGAGAAGGCAAACCATCAGATGAAGCAATATTATCAGCTAGAATGATAGATCGAACCATAAGACCAAGATTTAATCAAAATATAAGAAACGATGTTCAAATTATCGCTACAATTTTATCTTTTGACAAAGAAAACGATCCAGACATTTTAGCTTTATTAGGAGCTTCTGTGGCTCTTTGTATTTCTGATATTCCCTTTAATGGTCCTGTGGCTGGGGTTAAAATTGGTAAGATTAATGGCAGATTAATTATTAATCCTACTTACGATGAAATGTCTCGCAGTGAGCTTGATTTAATTGTGGCTGGTGATGGGAATTTAATAACAATGATTGAATGCGGCGCAAAAGAAATCTCTGAAAAAGAAATAGTCAAAGCAATAGATTTTGGCTCTAAGTTTCTTAAAATGTTGATTGATTTTCAAAATGAAATTATAAAAGAATACAAACCTACTAAAAGAGAAACTCCAGAGCATATTTTTAACGAAGAACTCCAAAAGTTTGTTGCTAATTTTATTTATCAAAATATCGATAAATATCTTTATAAACCAGAATTTAATGTTTCAGCCAAATTAGAATCTATAAAATTTAGACGCGAGTTCGAAGATTTTATTAAGAAACAATCCAGTGATTTTTCATTATCTGAAGCGATGGAAATTTTTGAAATTAAAACCGCAGAAGTATTTTTTAAAAATATCATTGAAAAAGAAAGAAGACCGGATGGCAGAAAATTAAATGAAATTAGGCCTCTTAAAGTTCAGGCAGGAGTTTTACCCAGACCTCATGGTTCGGCGTATTTTGAAAGAGGCTTAACTCAAGCTTTATCTGTTTTAACTTTAGGCGCTCCGGGGGAGGAACTTTATATTGAAGGAATGGAAGTTGTTGGTAAAAGTCGTTTTATGCATCATTATAATTTTCCGCCATTTGCGCCCGGTGAAGTAGCGCCACTTAGGGGACCAGGCAGAAGAGAAATTGGACATGGCGCTTTAGTGGAAAAGGCTTTAAAACAATTGCTGCCATCTGAGAAAGAATTTCCTTATACTATTAGAATAGTTACTGAAATATTATCTTCAAACGGCTCAACTTCTATGGCATCAGTTTGCGCGTCATCACTGGCTTTAATGGATGCTGGAGTGCCAATAAAACGCAATGTTGCAGGAATTGCGATAGGGCTCGTTTATCAAGATGAAAACAATTATAAAATATTAACCGATATTCAAGGGCCTGAAGATCATTATGGTCATATGGATTTTAAAGTGGCTGGCACCGAAATCGGTATTACCGCTATTCAACTTGATGTCAAACTTCAGGGAGTGCCGCTTAAGATTTTATCTGAAGCTTTAGAACAAGGTAAAGAAGCTCGAAGTAAAATATTATCAGTAATGAATTCTGTTTTAGGTCAGCCAAGAGCAGAACTTTCTAAATACGCTCCAAGGGTTTTGACAATTCAAATAGACCCCCAAAAAATTCGCAAAATTATTGGTTCTGGCGGGGAAAATATAAGAGAAATTATTAATCAAACAGGCGCAAAAATTGACATAGAAGATTCAGGGCTTCTTTATATCACAACAGATAATCAAGAAAGTGCTCAAAAAGCAAAAAATATGATAGAATTAATAATAAAGATGCCAGAAGTAGGTCAAATTTTAAAAGGGAAAATAGTTGGCATTACTGATTTTGGTGCCTTTTTAGAATATGCTCCTGGCAAACAAGGATTAATTCATATATCTGAACTTGCTAATAAGTTTGTCAAAAATGTTCATGATATAGTTAAAATAGGTCAAGACCTCGAAGTTAAAGTAATTGGAGTAGATGAAGAATCCGGGAAAGTTCAACTTTCCTTAAAAAGACTTAATAAATAAAATATTAAAATGGTATATTCTGATTTTTCAAAAAAAGCAAGTAGTGGTAATCAGGAACAATTTGAAATTGTTACAATGACTGATGAATTGGAAAGAGAAAAAGCAAAAGCAAAAGCGGTTTTACAAAATCCTAAAAAACCACAAAAAGCTTCAGAAATCACACAAAGAGCCGGCGCTTTTGCGCTTGAACAAGAACAAACTTATATCTTTGAACATCAAGATAAACACCCTGTTTTAATCGTAATGCTTTTTCTTACGATTTTAGGTAGTGTAATTTCGATGGCTTTATCTTGGTGGTATATTATTTATCCAGCTACGCAATTGCCTGCTCAAAATGTTAGTCTTATGCCGTTTCAGCAAAATAATGAAAATGAACTTCATTTAAGCCAAGATTTAAATCAAGAGGCTTTTATCTTATCTCCTAAACCTAAAGAAAAAGAAAACCCTGAAGCGATAGTGAATAAATTTTTTATGGAGCAGAAGTATTTAATAAATATTATAGAAAATGATGATGTGCTGGCTTTTTTAAAAAATTTTTCACCGCAATTTAATGAAACCGATAAGAATATTTTTATAAGGCTTTTTTTGACCATAGAGGGGAAGGTACCTTCTATTAGTGAGTTACTTAAAAGATTGAATATTAATTTAAATCCTAAAATTATTAGTAAGTTTAATCAGAAATTTTATAATTTATTCGTTTATATTGATACAAAGGGTATGCCCGCATATGGAGCGGTTTTAGAAATAGAAAAAAAAGAAGAAAGCGATATTGATTTAATAAATAGTCTTAAAGAATCAGAAAATCAATTTATTCAAAAAATTGAAAATATTCTGGGGGTAACAGTTTCGGATTTCGCCACTGAAACTCCTTTATTTAAGGACGCAAACTATAAAAATGTAGGAATTCGCTACTATAATTTCAAAGATTTATACCTTTCTTTAGATTATGCAATAATAGATAAATCCAATTTACTAATTTTTACAACCTCAAAGGATAGTATGTTCGCAGCAATTGATAGAATTATTAATATGGATTCAGCTTTTGAAAGTTATCCACAGGATAATACATTGACTTCGGAAAATGAAAATGCTATAATTAATAATGATCAGGATTTTTCAGAATAATTTTTCAAAAAAATGAAAAAGTCCTGATCACAGTTCTTTGGAAAGAGTTCTTTTATATTTTCATACTTTTGGTTCGTTGTCTACTCTTTGCCAAGATTTTTCCTTTTTAATTGCCGCGCTATAATGCGCTTTGGCAATCTTAATGCCTCATTTTTTGAGGTATCTGGAAAATATCTTAGGGAAGAGCGGATAACAAAAAACCAAAAGACTTGCGCGGGGCGTTTACCCATTTAAAGGATTAGCTTTTTGGGTCTTAAAACGCCCCGCACCAAACTGTATACAAAATGTAGATACGGCTTTTTTGGTTTTAGCCGTTTTTATTTTTTAAAAATTTATTTTTTTATTTTGAGTAAATTTCAAAAATGATAAGAATATTTAAGATACTTGTTTTTTTTAAATAATATGTTAAAATGCGCTCAATAAAAATATTTTTTATGATCTTGTTATCTTTTTCAGTTAACAAGACTTTTTAGATAAATGCATAAAAACAAACTGGAAAAATTTAAAAAACTTCTTCTTGCAAAAGAAGCAGAACTTGAAAAAGAATTAAATAATTTAGGAACCGAAAACCCAAAATTAAAAGGGGATTATGAAACAAAATACCCCAATTATGGAAGTTCTTTGGAGGATAGCGCTTTAGAGTTTGAAAGTTATATTGAAACATTGCCAGTTGAATATCGGTTAGAAAAAAGATTACAAGAAGTTAAAGAGGCGCTTTTAAATATAGAAAAAGGAAAATATGGGATTTGTATTGAATGTGGTCGGCCAATTCCAGAAAAAAGATTAGAGATAGTTCCAGAGGCGAAATTTTGCGTTAAATGTTTGAAAAAACAAAAAAAATAATAATTTTGTTATAGTAAAATTATCGTAAGGAGCTTTGAGGGGTAGGCAAAACTCTTAGCTTCTAATGTCAAAGATTAAAATATTTTCAGTAGCTTTTTTGGGGCTTGATGCGACCATTATTGAAGTAGAGGCAGATATGAGCAAAGGATTGAGGTCTTTTTCAGTAGTAGGATTACCAGATAATGCTGTCAAGGAGGCAAGAGAGAGAATATCCTCGGCTTTGAAGAATTCCGGATTTCAATCGCCAGATAGTATCATTCGAAAAATTAGAATTAATTTAGCCCCAGCTGATATTAAAAAAACTGGTTCTCATTTCGATTTGCCTATATCAATAGCGGTTTTAAGAGCAACCGAACAAATTTTCTTTGATGATGATAAGACTATTTTTATAGGGGAGCTTGGTCTTGATGGATCGGTTAAACCAGTCAAAGGAGTGTTGCTGGCTACACTTAAAGCAAAAGAAGAAGGTTTCAAGAAAATATTTTTACCTTTCTCAAATGCTAAAGAGGCATCCTTAATAAAAGATATTGAGATTTTTCCAATTAGTCATTTAGCGCAGTTATTAGATCATATTAAAGGCAATAATGTTTTAACTCCTTTTCATGGTAATGTTAATTCCTTTAATCAAAAAAGTCATTTAGCAGAAACAATTGATTTTTCTGACATTCGTGGTCAAGAGAATGCAAAAAGAGCACTTGAAATTGCAGCAGCTGGCGCTCATAATATTTTATTTTTCGGTCCACCTGGTTCAGGGAAAACTTTATTAGCTCGCGCTTTTTCTTCTATATTACCTGAATTAAATTATCAAGAAATTATCGAAACTACAAAAATCTACAGTGTGGCAGGACTTTTAAATAAAGCAACGCCATTTGTCAGTAAACCACCATATCGCGCACCTCATCATACTATTTCTGAGGCAGCTATGCTTGGTGGCGGCCCACATCTTTTGCCTGGAGAAATTTCCTTAGCGCATAATGGAGTTTTATTTTTAGATGAATTGCCTGAATTCCATCGAAATATTTTGGAAGCATTAAGACAGCCTTTAGAAGAAGGAAAGATACAGGTAACGCGTGCTATTGGTAAAGCCGTTTTTCCAGCTTTCTTTATTTTAATCGGTGCTTATAATCCTTGCCCTTGTGGTTTTTATAATGATCCTCATCGAGAATGCACCTGCAGTGCTTTTCAGGTGCATAAATATCAAAGAAAAATTTCCGGGCCTATTAAAGATAGAATAGATATGCAGATTTTTGTGCCGCGAGTAGAAAGCGAAAAAGTAATTAACTTAAAAAGAGAAGGTAGTACCTCTGAAGAGATAAAAAAAAGGGTTCAGGCGGCAAGAAAGTTACAAATGAAAAGGCAAAAAATGTTAAATTCACGTTTAAATTTTTTAGCCATAAAAAAATATTGTCCACTCGATGAAATATCAAAGGCTTCATTAAAGGCTTCCGCTGATAAATTTTTCCTCTCGCCGCGCCAGATTCATAGAACTATAAAAGTTGCTCGCACTATTGCGGATCTTGAAGGTGCTGAGCATATTCAAAATAATCATATTTTGGAAGCGCTTCAATATAGAGTGCAATAATGAGTAGACATTATTATGAGAGCCAAAAGTAAATGCTGGCCTTAAATAGTTAAATTTGGGTTATTTTATTTTTCCATAGTTTTTGGTATAATTTAAGCTATATGGAAGAAAAAAATAAACGGATTATTCTTTTAATACTTGATGGATTTGGTGTTTCGATAAGAACCCAGGGTAATGCCATAGCTGCGGCTAGAACGCCGACTTTCGATTATTTAGAAAAAAATTATCCTTTTGCTACTTTAAAGGCGTCTGGTATTGCAGTTGGACTTTCTTGGCTTGAACCAGGAAATTCAGAAGTTGGTCATATGGCTATTGGAACTGGAAGAATTATATATCAATATCTTCCTCGTATTATTCAAGCGGTTCGAGACGGGTCTTTTTTTAAAAATAAAGCGTTTTTAGGAGCGGTAGAACATATCAAAAAAAATAACTCAAACTTGCATATTATGGGACTTATCGGTTCTGGGTCTGTACATTCATACATTGATCATCTTTATGCTTTATTAGATTTGTGTTTAAAAGAACAAATTGCAGATAAAACTTATCTTCATTTGTTCACCGATGGTCGCGATAGCCCAATAGAAGAAGGAGCAAAATTTTTGACGCAAATTCAAGAGCGTATCCAAAAATTAAACGCTGGTAAAATAGCGACGATTATTGGTCGTTTTTATTCAATGGATCGAGATTTGAAT
Source organism: bacterium (assembly GCA_037443185.1). Taxonomy (GTDB): domain Bacteria; phylum Patescibacteriota; class Minisyncoccia; order 2-01-FULL-47-10; family JBBIMT01; genus JBBIMT01. The sequence continues at coordinate 17,933 of JBBIOV010000005.1, forward strand.
TGGGATAGGACTCAAAAGGCGTATGAATTAATGACAGAAGGAAAAGGAGAGGAAATTAACGATATAGCGATTTCGTTGACTAAAAATTATGCAAAAGGAATTACTGATGAAATGATTCCTCCTTTGGTTGTAAAACAAAATGATAAAATGCCTCAATTTATTAAAGATGGCGACGCTGTAATATTCTTTAATTATCGTGAAGACAGTGCCCGTCAATTAACTAAAGCGTTTTTAGGTTTTGAAAATCCTGTCTTTCAACCTAAAAAACTCAAAGATTTATATTTTGTGACAATGACGCAGTATGACGCAAATTTTAAAAATGTGTATGTTGCTTTTGAACCCCCAGAAGTAAAAAATTGTTTAAGCGAGGTTTTATCAAAACACAACATCAAACAACTTCGTATCGCCGAGACCGAAAAATATGCGCACATTACTTATTTTTTTAATGGCGCGATAGAAAAACCATTTTTTAATGAGGAAAGGGAATTAATTCCTTCACTTCAAGTTACATCTTTTGCGACTAATCCTGAAATGAGAGCGGCTGAAATTACTGATAAATTATTAAATCATCTGGAAAAAAATCGTGATATCGACTTCTATGCTGTAAATTTTGCTAATCCTGATATGGTTGCCCACACAGCAGATTTTAACGCTACAGTCAAAGCTATTGAAGTAGTGGATGCAAATTTAAAAAAAATCGTCTTTTTTGTTGAAAAAAATGATGATATTATTCTTTTAGTTACAGCAGATCATGGCAACGCAGAATTAATGATTGATCCATATACTGGTGAAAAACTACCGGATCATACAACAAACAATGTTCCATTGTTTATTGTTTGTCCGAAAATAAAAAGAGAAAATACGACTCTTGACACTTTTAAAGCAAAACGGGAAGCAAAAGGTTTCCTTTCAGACATTGCGCCAACGATTTTAGATATTTTTAAAATTCCTATTCCTCCTGAAATGACAGGGAAATCATTATTAAAAGGATTAAATATCCAATTGTGAATTTATTTTATCTAATAAAAATTTTTGTTTAGGTGCAAATTCTAATCTTAAAAAATTACTTTATAATTAAAAAAATTTTTAAAGACAAATATCAAAAAATTACTTTCATTTAAAATTTAAGATAATAAATTATGGAATTAAAAGAAGTAAAATTGCCAGACATTGAAAAAATAAAACAAGAGGCTATCGAAAAATCGGTTGCTTATAAAGAGAAAAGTAAAGCTGAAATCTCTCATGAAGTTATCGCTTTAAAAGAACACATTTCTAAGATATTGTTGCCAGAAGCAGTACACCAGGAAGCGCATCAGCATAGTCAAGCCCTTAAAAATTTACCAGATGAAACAAAAATATCAAAATTAATTGAGTTAGCCTTTGAGAAAGGTCCCTTAACAGCGATTGAAATAGCCAAAAAAATGAATGACGCTTATATCCTTGATGCTTTGCACGATATTTTAAGTAAAGATGAATTATTTTATAAATTAGTGGCGCTTGGTAAAATTTAGTTAAAAATTTAAAAATGATGAACACCTATTATTTTACTCTTTTTATTTTAGCGCTTTTTTTGATTACAGGTGTTTTAGCATATATTTTTTTGGCGTTTTTTTCAAGAAGACAAGTAGGACATCTCAGGTCATTGTTAGGTTGCAGTGTTTATTTGATTCAAGCTCCTAAACTGACGCAAGAACAAAAAGAAAATTCGCAAAAAAATTATAAAGAATTGATAGGAGCAGCTGAACAAATCTACAGTGCCTGTTTAAATATAGGTAGTGTTGGATTTTGGAAACAATTCCTTGAGGGTCCGCCGGTGATTGCTTTTGAAATAGTATCGCCTACTCATGAGAATCAAATTAATTTTTTTGTTGCTATAAGCAAAGCATACGAACAAGAAATTGTAAAAACTATTCAAGGGGCATATCCTGAAGCTCATTTGGAAAAAGTTTCCGAAGATTATAGCATTTTTAAGTTGCATCAAGTGCAAGCCGGCTCAATTATTAAATTAGCAGGAAATGATTTTTTGCCCATACAAACTTATCTAAATTTAGCTCAGGATCCACTTTCACAAATCACAAACGCTTTATCTAAGATTCCTAAAAATGAAGGAGCAGCGGTGCAAATCGTTTTAGTTAAAGCTCCTTTGAGTTTAGAGGAAAAAGGGAAGAAAATTCTTGAATATCTTTATATGGGAAAAAGTTTTCATGAAAGTTTAAAGAGAGCATCATTTAATTTTGAGAAAATTTGGCGCTTTTTTGCAACAAATGAGCAAAAGCAAAAAAGAGAAATGGAAGAAACAACAAAAAATCAACCAGATCAAAAAATGATTGAAAATGTTTCCTTTAAATTATCAAAACCGCTTTTTTTTGTAAATATTCGACTTATAGCTTCCGCTGATACTCAAGAAAAATCAGAAAATATTTTAAAATCTCTTGAGGCTGGGTTTGGTCAATTCGCTAATCCCTTGGGTTCAAAATTTTATATTCAAAGAGTTAAGAAATGGAGACTTCAAAAACATATTTATAATTTTATTTTCAGAAGTTTTTCATCTAAAGAAAAAATTCTTTTAAATACCGCCGAATTAGCAAGTATTTTCCATCTATCTTTAGGAAATCTTCAAACCCCATCATTGAAAATATTAAAGGTGAGAGAAGTTGCTCCTCCGCCTGATTTGCCAAGTGACGGAGAAATTAAAATAGGAGAGACTGTATTCCGTGGAGAAAGAAAAGAAGTATATTTTGGTTCTGTTGATGATAGACGGCGGCATATGTATGTTATTGGGCAAACTGGTACTGGCAAAACAGCTCTTTTTGAAGAATTAATTAGACAAGATATTGAAAAAGGTAGGGGAGTAGGAGTAATTGATCCGCACGGAGATTTGATTAATGCTACACTTTCTCATATCCCAAAAGAGCGAGCAGAAGATGTTATTGTTTTTGAACCATTTGATATGGCTCGACCCATTGGTCTTAATATGCTTGAATACGACAGTCCTGAACAAAAAGATTTCGCAGTTCAAGAAATGATTGCAATATTTGAAAAACTTTTTCCGCCAGAAATAATTGGCCCAATGTTTGAACATTATATGAGAAATGCAATGTTAGCTTTAATGGCTGATTCTTCGAGCCCTGGCACTTTAGTTGAGATTCCGCGTATTTTTACTGATGATGCTTTTATGCAAATCAAACTTGAGAAAGTTTCTGATCCTGTGGTAAGGTTATTTTGGGAAAGAGAGTGGCGCCAAACAACCGCGGCAACCAAATCAGATATGTTAGGTTATGTTGTTTCAAAAGTAGGAAGATTTGTTGAAAATGAAATGATGCGAAATATTATTGGTCAGCAAAAATCAGGTTTCAATTTAAGAGAAATAATGGATAGTAGAAAAATATTTTTAGCTAATTTGTCTAAAGGGCAAACAGGAGAAGTTAATGCGGCTTTGCTTGGTCTTATTTTAGTTTCTAAAATTCAAATGGCAGCAATGAAAAGATCTGATATTGTAAAAGAAGAAAGACGCGACTTTTATTTATACATAGACGAATTTCAAAATTTTACTACGAACTCTATCGCTACTATTTTATCAGAAGCGAGAAAATATCGTTTAAATCTTATTGTTGCTCATCAATTTATTACTCAATTGGATGAAAAAATTCGTGATGCTGTTTTTGGCAATGTTGGTTCAATGTTTTTTTTCAGAATTGGCGCTCAAGATGCTGAATTTGCTGAAAAACAATTTTTGCCGGAATTTTCCAAACAAGATTTAATTAATTTAGATAATTTTTATGCTCTATCTAAAATTGTTATCAATGGGAAAACTTCGCGACCATTTATGTTAAAAACAGTAAAACCAGCTCCAGGCAATAAAGTAATTGTTGAACCTCTTAAAAAAATATCCAAGCTCAAATATGGTAGACCCAAAGAAATTGTTGAAAAAGAGATTATCGAAAGAGCTAAACTGTGAGTTTAAAATGTGTTAGCTTTGTAAAATTAATTTATAGAAAATTTAAATTAAAAACCAAATTTCATTTCGAATCTTTCTTTATCTTTTTTATCGTTTTTTACTTTCTCTTGGAAATAATTTTATCAATTAAACCGTATTTTCTTGCCTCTTCAGCAGATAAATAAAATTCCCGATCAGTATCTGCTTCAATTTGTTTTAAAGACTTTCCTGTATTTGCAGCAAGTATTTTATTTAATTTGTGGCGCATTTTCATAATATGCTCAGTGGTAATTTTAATTTCTATTGCTTGACCTTCAACACCACCCATCACTTGATGAAGCATGACTTCGGCATTGGGTAATGCAAATCTCTTACCTTTTGTGCCTGAAGATAAAATAACTGCTGCCATTGATGCTGCCATTCCGATGCAAATTGTTTGTACCTGACAAGACAAATAACGAATTGTATCATAAATTGCAAGACCAGCTGTAACAACGCCTCCTGGGCTATTGATATAAAGCTTAATATCTTTTTTTGAATCTTTGTTTTCAAGATAAAGCATCTGAGCAATAACCGTATTGGCGACTGCATCATTGATTGGCCCACCAATGAAAATGATTCTATCTTCTAAAAGCCTCGAATAAATATCGTAAGCGAAAATGCCATGTCGCGGCGATTTTTCTAAAACTGTTGGAACAATGTATTGATTGCGCATAGATTAAAATTTTTAAAAAAAATGCTTAAATTTAATTAAAAAAAATAATATAACATCTTAACATTTTATCTATTGATTTGCAACACATTTAATTTTTTTATCTGGTATCCTTGGATTTTATTTTTCGTATCCTACTATTTTTTCAAGTAAATTGAATACTTTTTCGTAAATAATCTCTTGTCTTACGCGATTTTTCAATTCTTCAGGCTGAAAATCCTGCAATGCATCATTTATGGAATAATAATGTTTTAAAATGTCATTAGCCTTGGCTGTAATTTCTTTTTCATCGGCTTCAATATTTTTTTCTTTAGCTATTTTTTCCAAAATCAAAAAATTTTTTATTCTTTTTTCAGCTTCTTTTTTTAAATCTTCGAAAACTTTTTTTTCATCAGTCTCCATTTTTTTTAAATAATCACTCCATAACAACCCGCCAGATTGTATATTTTCTTTAAAATTATCTAAAAGATTTAAGGCTTCTTGTTCTATTAAAAGGGGAGAAATTGAAAATGAAAAAATTGTTCTCATTTTAGTTAAAATATCTTCTCGGATTTTATTTCTTTGCTCGTTTGTTTTTTCTATTAAAAGACCTTTTTGCAATGATTTTTTTAATTCTTTAACGGAATTAAAATTCCCTAAACTTTTGACAAAACTATCAGTTAATTGAGGCAGTTGTCTTTCAAAAACAGCGTTCATTTTTACTTCAAAATCGACTCTTTTGCCAGCAATTTCTTTGTGTTGATAATCACTTGGTATATCTAAAGAAAATCGCCTTTCTTCATTAGCTGCCATTTCTTCAAGCGCTTCTTCAAATCCTGGTACGAAACTACCTTTTCCCAAGATAAAGCCATAATTTTTTGCATATCCATTTTCTATTAAAACACCGCCGATTTTAGCGGTAAAATCTATATTGACATAATCTCCTTTTTTTGATTTGCGAGACACTTTAACAATTTTTGCGCGCGAATTAATAATATAATCTATTTCTTGATTAATTTCTTTTTCAGTAACTTCAGGTTTTTTAGGCAAAGTAATTTTTAATTGATTTTCAAAATTACCGATTTCAAATTTAGGGAATATAGGATAGGTAATACGGTATTCAAAATCGTCTCCTTGAGCTAACTTAATAATGTCAATTTTAGGCTTGCCGATATAAGAAAAATCATTTTTTTTAATAGCCTTATTGAAAGTATCTTTTAAAGTAATATTTAAAAATTCATCCAATATCGCTGAGTTACCGAAATAATTTTTGACAACTTCAAAAGGCGCCATTCCTGGACGAAAGCCTTTTATGGGTTTTTCTTTAGAAAGATTAAAAGCGGCTTTTTTGAAATACTCGTTTGCTTCTTCTAAGGGCACAAATACTGAGATTTCAACCTCAGTTTCTGTTTTTTTTACCGTTGTGCGCATTAAATTGACTCCTTTTTATTTATTACTGATTTTTTTAAGTATTGTTATCTTTTAAGTTTTTATTATCGCCACTATTTTGTTCAATGCCATTATTTTGCGCTGAAATTTTTTCGTTTATTTGTTCAGGTTTGCCCTGAACTTTTACATCTATTTTCCAACCAGTTAATTTAGCGGCTAAACGGACATTTTGACCCTTTTTACCGATTGCCAGACTTTGTTGATCTGGTGTTACCCAGGCAGTAGCAGTTTTTGTTTTTTCATCTAAATCAATACTTGAAATTTTAGCTGGACTTAAAGAATTCATAATAAATTCTTTTTCGTCTTTGCTCCATTTTATGATATCAATTTTTTCAGAGCCAAATTCATTGATGATTGCAGATATACGAGCGCCGCGTTGTCCAACACAAGCTCCTATTGGATCCACTTCAGGATTTGCTGAATAAACTGCTACTTTGGATCGTGAGCCTGCTTCTCGAGCAATACTTTTTATTTCAACTACTTTGTTGGCTATTTCAGGTACTTCTATCTCCAGCATTTTTTTTATCATTTCAGCACTTGCTCTTGATAGGAAAATTATTGGCCCTCTTTGCCCGGATTCAATTGAAGATACATAAAAAGACATTCGGTCTTGTTCGCGGTATTTTTCATTGAAGATTTGTTCCTCTTTGGGGAAGATGCCTACGGCTTTACCTAAATCCACATAAATTAACTGCGGTTGAATTTTTTGAATAAATCCACTGATTATTTGTCCGACTTTTTTCTTAAATTCCTCATATACACTTTCTCTTTCAGCTTCGCGTATCTTTTGGATAATAACTTGTTTGGCAGTTTGAGCGGCAATACGGCCAAAATCCTCTTTAAAGGGAAGAGGGAAAAGCAGTTTATCACCTAAAGATACTTTTTTAATAAATTTTTTAGCAGCATCAAGTAAAATATGTCTTTGAGGCTTAAATCTTAAAGGAATTTCTTTTAGTTTGTCTAATTCTTCTTTTGTTGTTTTATTTAATATTATTTCTTCCGGTTTAAATTTAGACAATTCTTCTATCTGTATTTTCAAAGCTTCCTTTAACTTTTCTTGGGTAGTTTGACCATCTTTTCCGTCTTCATTTTTTAATAAAGACTCGTCAACTATTATTTTTTCTTCATAGATTTTTATCTCTTTTTTGTCAGGATTGATTGAGGCAATGATTTTTTGGCCCTTTTTGCCGAATTCCTTTTTATAAGCCGCGGCAAAAGCCATCTCCACTGTTTGGAGAATTTTTTCTTTGTTCAAATCTTTTTCGGCTGCAATTTGTTCTACAGCCAATAAAAGTTCTTTAAAAACCATATTTTTTAAAAATAATGTCTTAAAATTATGATTTATCAAAAAAAATTGTTACAAAAATTATAGTTTATTTTTCATCGCTAATTTAATTTCAATTTATTTTTTCATCGCCTTTTCGATTGTTAGATTGTTTTTAAAAATTTTTTAAATTTTCGATAACTTTTAATAAAACAGCCGCTTCCCTTATCCAGAAAAGCGGACACAACAACTTTATTTATAAAGTGTAGCAGGTTATTATATAAAGTCAATACTTTCTAATTTACAATATTTCTTAAATTTTAATTAATGTTATAAAAACTATTGATGATGTTTTTTGTAATTGTTGGCAAGCATCTGGATTGCGCCAAGTACTCCAATCATTGCTGCATTATCAGTGCTTAAAAATTTCGGTGGCACAAAAAATTGAATATTTAATTTTTCTTTTGAAATTTTTTCTTTAAAAAAATTTATTAGTCTCAAATTGGCTGAAACACCACCGGAAACAATTAAAGTTTTAGCATTATAGTCTTTTACTGCCTTTAATGTTTTTAAAACTAAAGTTTCAACAATAGCTCTTTGATAGCTAGCGGCAAGCTTTTTTTCATTTCGATTGATTTCTTTTTTTTGCATTTTTTGTAAAGTATAAAGCAAAGCTGTTTTAAGGCCTGAAAAAGAAAAATTATAATCGTTACTTTTTATCATTGGTCGAGGGAAATTAAATGCTAATTCGTCTGCGTTTTGTGATAATTTTTCAATATATGGCCCACCAGGATAGGGTCCTCCTAAAAGTCGGGCGCCTTTATCAAACGCCTCGCCGGCGGCGTCGTCTTTTGTTTGTCCTATTTTGATTGGTTTTAATGTTTTTAAATAATAAAGTTCTGTGTGCCCTCCTGAGACTACAAGAGCAACTGCTGGAAATTTTAAAAGGGTGGGCTTATTTTGAATTTCTGGAGAAAGTAAAACGCTGTAAATATGTGAAATGATATGATTGACTGGAAAAGCTGGTTTATCTAAAAAATAAGCTAGAGTTTTGGCAGTAGTGATGCCAACAAGCAAACAAGGTTCAAGTCCGGGATAAGAAGTATAAGCAATAAGATCGATTTGATTGAAAGAAAATTTAGGCCGATCTTTTTTTATGGATTGATAAGCAGTTTCAATTAAGATAGGCAAATTTTTGCCGTGTTGGCGGCTAGCGAGTTTAGGAACAATCCCACCGAATTTCTGATGTATCTTAAATTGCGAAGAAACTAAATTAACAATAATTTTATGTTCTAAAACAGATTTGCTTTCTATTAAAGCCACTCCAGTATCATCGCAAGAAGTTTCAATAGCAAAGGTAAGCATAGATTTTAAAATTTTACAGTTTTTAATAAAGTGTGTAAAATTGAAAAAATTGTTGATTTTTCAAATTTCAAGTCAATGGCTTTGCTAGAATCACTTTGTTTGTAAGACTTTGTAAAAAAAGAAAGCTTAAATTTTCTATAAGTTTACCACTAATTATTAATCAATAAGATAAGGTATACGATATCATATCTTTTTAGTCTAATTACATTTATTTTAATTTTTTTAATTTAGGCAGTTGTTGGTTATTTTTAGAAGTCTTCACTGATAATATTTTCATAATGCCTTATTTCATAATTATTTTCATCAAAAGGAGATATCACTATGGCTATCAAATCAAATCGGTAATTTTCAGGAGACATTTTTTTAAATAAAAAATAAGTTTGGGCAAGTTTTTGTAATTTTTTAATTTTAAAGTAAGTAAAATGATCTTCTGGAGAAAAATAGTCGTTTTTTAAAATAGTTTTTACCTCAACAAAAATAATTTCAGAGTCTTTTTTGGCTATTAAATCTATCTCTCCAGTTTTAACTTTCCAATTTTTCTCTAAAATTTTTAATCCTTTATTTTTTAAAAAATCAGTTGCTATTTTTTCTCCATGATTGCCGAATTTTTTATTTGAAAAAAACTTATTTATCATTTAAAATGAATTATTGTTATTTAATCATTAACTGTTATAGTTTACTTGAATTATGCCAAAAGACAAGAGTGAAAGAATAAAAGTTATAGCGCTTGGCGGTTCTATTATTAATCCCGGGAAACCAGATATAGAATTTTTAAAAAAATTTAGGCAGATGATAATTCGTTTTATAAAAGATGAAGGTTATAAGTTTTTAATTGTCGTCGGCGGTGGAAGATTATGTCGTATTTTCCAATCAAGTTTAAAAAAAATATCCCCTGATATCCCTAATGAAATATTAGATTGGCTTGGTATTAAAGTTACTCATTTAAATGCTTATTTCACATCAAAAATTTTCGACAAAAACGCAAGCCCTAAAATTTTAACCTCATTTAATCAAAGAATATTTTTTGGTCATCATAATATTATTTTCGGAGCTGGTGTTAAACCAGGGTGGTCAACTGATTTTGATGCTTTTTATTGGGCTAAAAGATTAGGGGTTAAAGTAGTCTTCCTTCCTACAAATGTAAAATATATTTTTGATAAAGACCCCAAAAAATTTCCATCTGCCAAGTCTTTTAAAGAGATATCTTGGAATAAATATACTACTTTAATTAGTGGAAAATGGACCCCAGGGCTTAATATTCCTATAGATCAGAAAGCTGCTGATTTTGCCAAAAAAGAAAAGATGATTGCTTATGTTTTTAACGGAAAAGATTTAACAAATTTCAAAAAAGTAATTGCTGGTGAAAATTTTATTGGAACTGTAGTTAAATCTTGAAATTTATTGTTTTTTGGATAATAATTGATATCTCAATAAATAATATCTATTTTTTAGTTTAGGATTTAATTATAATTTTGAAGTATAATTTTGAAGGAGAAATTTTTGTTGGTTTCTTAAAAAATTTATGATAATAAGATGGCACGGACAATCATTTATCGAAATTAAAGCTAAAAATGCTAATATAGCTATAGATCCATACAGCGCGGAAATTGGATTTTTGCCTCCTAAAATAAAGGCGGATATTTTACTTATTACTCATCAACATGTAGATCACTCAAATAAAGAAACAATTTTGAATAATCCTTTTTTGATAGATAAGCCAGGCGAATATGCTTTAAAAGGATTTTATTTTAAAGGCATTCCATCTTTTCATGACAATGTTAAAGGTGCTAAAAGAGGCGAAAATATTATTTATTTAATGAATATAGAGGATGTTTTTTTGTGTCATTTGGGAGATATTGGACAGACTGAACTTTCAGAAAAACAGCTTGATGAATTAAGTAAAGTCGATATTGTATTTATTCCTGTTGGAGGAGTTTATACAATCGATGGGATTGAAGCGGCACATATCTTGCATCAAATTGAACCGAAAATTGTTATTCCTATTCATTATAAGATTCCTAATTTAAAATATGATTTAAAAGAAGTTTCAATTTTTCTAAAAGAGATTGGGCAAAGTCAACCTAAAAAAATAAAAGAATTAAAAATCGCCAGTTCATCCTCGAGTTCATCCTCGCTTAAAGAGGGACCAGAAGTTGTGCTTCTTGAAAAATATAGTTAATTGAAAAACGGATTTATAAAGCAAACAAAATAATCAATCTGGCAATGCAAAAATTTATCCATAAAACAAAAGAATATGTTGAAAAATTAAGAGCCAAACCATATTCTACCAGAAAAAGGCTTATGTGGTTTTATAGCGTTATTACGATAATTATTATTTTACTTCTTTGGTCAATCTACATTAAAAATAAACTTCAACTAAATTTTAGCAAACCCCACGAAGAACCCAAAAAAAACCAAATAGTTATTCCATCTTTATTCGAAAATTTAAAAGAATTTTTCAGCGATTTTGCTGAATTTTTAAAACCAAAACCGAATTTTGATGAAAATGGCAATGAGAATGAGCAGTGATGATATTATTTATTGACGATTTTAACATTGACTTATTTTAAATAATTTTAGCATTAATATGGGACAAATAATTAAAAAAGAAATTACTGAAACTTTAGAAAAATCTTATTTAGATTATGCAATGAGTGTTATTGTGTCACGCGCTTTGCCTGATGTTCGAGATGGATTAAAACCAGTGCAAAGACGGATTTTATATGCAATGTATAAGTTAGGATTAAAATCAGGAGCAAAATTTAGAAAGTCAGCCACAGTTGTCGGAGAAGTTTTGGGGAAATATCATCCTCATGGTGATATGCCGGTTTATGACGCGTTGACCAGAATGACGCAGGATTTTTCAATGCGGTATCCTTTGATTTATGGGCAAGGTAATTTTGGCTCAATAGATGGGGATGCGCCGGCCGCTATGCGTTATACAGAAGTGAAAATGACTAAAATGGCAGAAGAGATGCTTGAAGATATAGAAAAAGAAACTGTGGATTTTGTGCTCAATTACGATAATACTTTAAAAGAACCAGCTTATTTACCATCTAAATTACCGCAACTATTACTTAATGGTGTCAAAGGCATTGCGGTTGGAATGGCAACTTCTATTCCTCCACATAATTTAAAAGAAATAGCTGATGCGGCTGTTTATTTGATTGATAATCCAGATTGCACGAGTGAAGATTTATTAAATTTTATTAAGGGTCCTGACTTCCCAACTGGTGGAATTATCTATGATAGAAATGCTATTTTAAAGGCTTATGGTACGGGCAAAGGGGCAATTCCTTGTCGTGCTAAAACTGAAATCAAGGATAATGAGATTATTATAAAAGAACTTGTCTATCAAACGAACAAAGCTAATTTAATCCAGAAAATAGCCGATTTAGTAAAAGAAGATAAAATTAAAGGCATCAAAGATATAAGAGATGAATCTGATAAAAATGGTATTTCTATCAAAATTGAAGTAAAAAAGGGTTTTTCTGTAGAGCAAGTTTTGAAATATTTGTTTAAATATACAGAACTCGAGCAGTTTTTTTATGTTAACTTTTTAGCATTGGTTGATGGAGTGCAACCTAAAGTTTTGTCAATTCGGGAAATAATTTCTGAATTTATTAAGCATCGGCAGATTATTTGGACAAGAAAGGCGCAATTTGATTTAAAAGAAGCTCAAGCAAGAGTACACATTTTAGAAGGTCTTTCAAAAGCATTAGATTATATTGACGCTATTATAAAAGTAATTAAAAGCTCAAAAACGCGAGAAGAAGCTGCTTTAAATCTCATTAAAAAATTTCAGTTTACATCAATCCAAGCGGAAGCAATTTTACAAATGCAGTTGGCGCGATTAGCTGGACTTGAGAGAAAGAAAATTCTTGATGAATTAGAACAAAAAAGAAAAATTATCGCGTATCTTAAAGATTTATTAGCTCATCCAAAAAAGATTTTAGCTGAAATTAAAAAAGAAATAAAAGAACTGGCAAAGTTTTACGGAGATGAAAGAAAAACCAAAGTTATTAAGGGTAAATTTGAAGAGGTGGCAGAAGAAGATTTAGTCATTAAAGAAGAAACTTTAATCATTGGCACTGATAATGGTTATGTGAAGCGAATTTCACCAAAATTATTTAAAGTCCAGGCTCGTGGTGGTAAAGGTATTTTAGGTATTTTAGTTAATTCCGATGATAAAGCAAAGCATTTGGTATATTGTCAAACTACTGATGATGTATTTATCTTAACAAATGATGGAGTGATGTTCGTTTATAAGGCATATGAAATTCCAGATAAAAAGCGAGAGCAAAAAGGGGATATAATTTTGCAAAAACCTATTTCTGTTATAGTGACTAAAAAATATGATATTGCAAAAGAATATTTTGTATTTATTACTAAATATGGTAAAATTAAAAAGACAAAACAGGAAGAATTTACGAATATTTCTCGAGGGGGACTTATTGCTGTGAAAATAGCGCAGGATGATGTGGTAAAATTTTTAAAGTTCGCCGACGATAAAGATTTTATCTTCATTGCTACTAAATTTGGAAAAATTATTTTGTTTTCTGTTAAAAATATTTCAGAGCAAGGGCGTTATGCCGGAGGAGTCAAAGGGATTCGTTTAGAAAAAGGAGATGAAGTGATTGGCGCGGAAGTTATTGGTTTTGAAGATATGAAAAAATCATCTCAAATCTTGGTAATTACTGAAAAAGGATTGGGCAAGAAAGTATCTATAAAAGAATTTTCTCTTCAGGGACGCGGTGGTGCAGGTAGGAAGCTCTCTAAAGTAAATAAAAAAACCGGTGCTATAAAAATTCTTAAAGCAGTTAAAGAAAATTCTCAAGAGTTATTGATAGTTTCAGAAATGGGACAAATAATGAGAACAGAAATATCTAAAATTCCAGTACAAGGCAGATATGCTCAAGGAGTTATTATAATGAAATTTGATTTAAACGATAAGGTAGCAGATGCGGTAATATTATAGAGGCGAATAAGATATATTTTAAAAGCAAAAAAATATTAAAAGTATTATCGAAAATAATTTAAATTTTAAAATTAAAGAAGGGTAGGACAAGTATGGACGGGTTATTAAATCCGGAAGATATTATTAGAAAATGCGCTTTTTTTAACGGTGCTAAAGTTGCTGATTTTGGTTGTGGGCACGGCCATTTAACTTTACTGATTGCCAAAGAAATAGGCAATGAAGGAAAAATTTACGCTTTTGATATTCTAGATGAAGCGCTTGAAGGGCTTTTAAGAAAGGCGCATTCATTCGGTTTTAAAAATATTGAAGCTAAAAAAACTAATTTAGCTTTGCCCCAAAGCACTGCTTTAAGAGAAAATTCCTGCGATTTCGTTTTTGCTGCAAATATGATGTTTCAAAATCCTGATGAAGATAAAATTAAAATTTTAAATGAAGCTTATAGAATTTTGAAACACGGAGGTAAATTAATTGTCATTGATTGGTCAAATAAAGCCAGTTTCGGCCCTAAAGAACATAAAATTGATTCAGAAAAATTTAAAGAAAAAGCTCTTCAAGTAGGATTTAATTTCTTAGAAAGCTTTAACGCTGGAATTGCACATTTTGGACTTATTTTTGTGAAATGAAAAAAATAACTTAAAAGTTAATAGCTTATTTTTTAATATTATTATAAACTAAAACTTATGAGTTTAGTCGAATCAAAAACAAAAATTATACTCTTTGGGGGATTAGCGGTATTCATTTTGCTTATCCTTTTGGTATTTATATTTGGAACCAAACCAGCTCCACCTAAACCTGAACCAGTTTCTTTAACTTTTTGGGGAGTATATGATGATTCTTATATTTATGACAGCGTAATAAAAAATTTTAAGTTAGTGCGTCCTAATGTTTCTATTTCTTATAAAAAATTAAGTCCTCAGGATTATGAAAAAGCAATTTTAGAAGGACTTGCCAGCGGCAAGGGGCCGGATATTATAATGCTTCATAATACTGAACTTTTTAAAAATAAAGAACTTTTAGTATCTTTACCGCCTTGTATTGTTTATAATCAATCTTATCGAAAATTTTTCGCCACTACTGATGATACTATACCGCCAATTCCTAAGAAAACACCGAAAAAAAATTGTGAATATACGAACGCTTCCTTCAAAAAAGAACTTTATCAAAATATTTTAAAAAATTATGGCGAAATTTTTGTGCCAGTAGCAGCAGCAGATTTTATTTCTGATGGCAAGGTGTATGCAATGCCACTTTATGTCGATACTTTAGCTTTATTTTATAATAAAAACCACTTTTATTCTTCTGCTATTGCCCAACCCCCCCAAACATGGGATGAGTTTATTTCTGTTGTTCAGCAATTGCGTCGTATCAGAACAGATGGTTTTATTGAGCGTGCGGCTGTTGCTTTAGGCGATACTAAAACAGTGCATCGAGCGGTAGATATTTTTATGCTTTTTGCTCTTCAAAGTGGAGCTGTGCCAATTGATTTACAAAAAGGAAAAGTTTCTTTTACGGAAAGTCGTGTTTTATCGGATGGTAGAACTGTATTTCCAGTGATTGATGCCCTTAAATTTTATTTAGCTTTTGCTAATCCCATTGCTTTAATAAATAATCAAGATGTTTATACTTGGAATAATCGACAAAACTATTCAATAGATGCTTTCGTTAGAGAAGAAGTATCAATGATATTAGATTATGCTTATATCATTCCCGATATTAAAAATAAAAATGCTTATTTAAATTTTGGAGTTGCGCCTGTACCTCAACTAAAAGCTGATTCTTTCAATAAAGTAAATTATGCTGATTATTATGGTGTTGCCGTAACTAATAAGGTTTTAGATAAAACGCGACAAGGCTCTATTTGTGGCGCAAAATGCTATAGCGCTTGGGAGTTTTTAATATTTTTGACCAATAAAGATAATTCTAAAGTTTATTTAGAAAAAGCTTTTAGACCAACCGCTAGAAAAGATCTTGTCGATTTTCAAGGCAATCATCCAGAACTCGGAGTTTTTGCGATTCAATCTTTAACAGCTAAAAGTTGGCCTCGTCCAGATAGAGCGCTTGTTGAACAAATTTTGGTCAATGCAATGGAAGATGTTTTAAAAGGAAATAAAGAAATATATGAAGCTCTAAAGTCAGCCAATGAGAAAGTAAAAGTCCTTATTCAGACGACTAAAAAAAATGATTGATTTTTAAATTATAAATCAATACCAATACGCATCAAGGTTTGACTTTGTTAGTTTGTTATGATGAAAATTTTTACAATTTCTTTTTTAACATTTTCGGTAAGCTTTGTCGCGTTTGCGCTTTTTTCTTTTTTTTTAAATTTTTCGTCAGTTGCCTTTGCAGCTAATTTTGGCGATCTACCAAACTTATTTCAAAAAGCTAAAACAACCATAGAAGATAGTGAAAAAAAAATAAATCAAAATCAAGCTTTAAAAATTTTGCTTGAGAAAAATAGTTCATTAAAAAATTTAATTTCATCTGCAAAAGACTTCGTTGATAATTTTAACGCTTTTACTAAGTCCTTAGTCCAAATTGATGAAAAAACCAAAATTTTTTCAAATCCCGAAAGTTTCAAAACTTTTGTTCATGAAAGCTTAAATGAAATAAAAAATATTATTGAAGAGATATTAAGTGGAGCTGATTATGGGCTTTTATTTGAGGCAAAAGAAAATTTTGATAGTCTTTTACAACTAGTGTCTGCTATATCTGATATTCAAAATGCTGTAAATATTGGTCAAAAAACTTTAACAGCGTTAGATAATTTGCAAAAATCCTACAACGAAGCAAAATCCAGTTTAAATTTAAAAAATATTAAAATAAATTTTGAACTTACTGTTTCTGGCAAAAAAAAGTTAGAAGATATTGTTAAGGGTGGGCTTGAAAATTTATACCAGAAGTTTAAAAAAGAAGTCGATCAGGCGGCGTTTTTAATTGGTAGAATTGCTCTTTGTGAAACGGAATTTAAATTAGATCCAGGTTGTGTTGATAAATCCAATTTGATAAAAGAATTAGAAGGTATTATAAAAACAACTTTGCCAAAAGCTTTTGATGAACTAATTAATTATATAACTAACAATTTGAAAATAGAAACTAGTTTTAATGGTTTTTCTGATTTTGCCGAAGATATCAGCGTAGTTTTAAAAATAACAAATATCAAAATTAAAACGCAACAATCAGGCACCGAGATAAATTTTTCTTTGGAAGGAGTCGGAGTGATTGGGGGAGATGATAAAGTACAATGGATTATTAAGTATAATGGTAAGCAGTTTGATTTTGATACTTTAAATCCAAAGCTAAGTATTGCACAATTTAATTTGCTGCAAAATTTATACGCTCAAGTATCGCCGCCGCCTTTGCCTTCTTCAATCCCAAATTCCTCAAGTAACTCTACACCGCCGTCAGTGGCCGCTAGTATATCCGCTCAAGCTGTTGTTATCAAAGCAGATAATAATCAGCCTTTAATGATTGGTGGCTTAAATGAAGATCAAATAGATCAAGATAATAATCAACTTTCAAGCGCAAAAGATGATTGTGAAAGAAGATATAAGTATAGGGGACAAGCTTGTACAGCTATTAACGGTCAACACGGAAGATGTAATTATATTCCCAATACTTCAGATTTAAGTTTATGGTGCAAACCAGTTTTTAACGATTGCAAAGAAAAATCAGTAGATGATGAATGTGAAATTGATGGAAAACAAGGCAAATGCGCTGATTATCAAAAACCAGAGCTTCTTTGTATAGTAGTGGGAGACACTGAAAGACCTTCGAAACCCAAAGAACCTTCCCAATCAAACTCGCCTTCGCAAATGGTATTTGACCAAGATTGCAAAAACGGCATTTTGGAAAACGGGGGACTTATTCCTTGTAGAGGAACTGCTGGCTGCCCTTGCACATTTTGCCACTTTTTTTATTTAATCCAAAAGATTATCAATTTTGTTACTTTAAAACTTATTCCTACAATTGCTATTTTGCTGATAATAATTGGTGGGGGTATGTATTTATTTAATTTTGGCAATACAAATCGCGTAAGACAGGGAACTGATATTTTAATAGGCGTTGCAATTGGAATTTTGATTATTTATGCTGCTTGGCTTATAATTAATACGATACTAATTGCTTTTGTTAATCCTGAAGCAATAAAAGATTTTCCTGAAAGATGGTTTAGTATAACTTGTCCGGTAAAGTAATAAATATATTTAATGAATAAAGAATCAGTAAAAATTGTTAAATTGCAAAATTATTAAATCTTTAATTGGATTATTCAAATTGACAAGTTATAAAATTAAAAATTCATCCATAATTTATAGTTTATAATTTATTAATTAGACGACAATTTAAATTTTTAACGATTTCAATTTTCAATAAACATTAAACATTTAAAATTCGATAAAGCTTAAATATTTTTAAGTTTTTTAGATTTTAATATGTTGTTAAATACAATCAGTAGAAAATATAAAATTGTTATAACCGTTTTATCTTTGATTGTTATTGCTTTTGTTGCGATCGCTCAAGGACCTCCGCCACCTCCCTCTCTTCCAGTGGGAAGAGGAGAGGCAACAGCAGATGAGCAGACTATATCAGCGCTTAATGCTTTTAAGGATAAATTAGAAACATTAAAACAAAAATTTAATTCTTTACAACAAGATGCAGCGACTGTTTTGCGTCCTGTTTATTTAGTTTATGGCCATACTTTTGTACCCAATGTTTCGAGCAATAGAATAGATATTGAGATCAATAATTTTACAAAGGAAAAATACTCAAATTTCACTAAATTGTATGAGAAATTCTTAAGCGAAAAATATCCTGACCTTAAAGAGGATTTTACTGGAGTTTTAG
>JBBIOV010000006.1:0-34803 GCA_037443185.1 bacterium
CAAAGCCAAAAAGTGAAAAAATCTAACAAAAAAAGTAAAGATTCAAATCAGCCAAAATTAATTTATTGATGTTGTAAGGTTATACTTCTAGAAAACGATTCGATATCTTATCAGTATAAATATTCGATATCAACAACATAAAAGCAAGCTTTTATACCGGTACTTTTGCAGACATTATCTAATCCCTTACTAATTTGAGCTAGATATAATCTAGTTATCGATAAGCCTTTCACTTGACGTTGTAATTCATCGATAAAATATTGATCTATTTTTCTTTTATCAAAAATCAAACCAATCCACATACCAGCGCCATTACTAGTGGCATTTTGCCATACAACTTTAAATTCCACAGATTGATCGTCTTCAATCATTGTAGATACATCAGAATAACCTCCATAACTATTATTAATTAAGTAAAATTCTATCGATTTATTAGTCTCTACAGGAAACGATATCTCAGCTCCTTCGCATTTTGGCGGCTTTTGAGACCAAAGATCCCAAAAATCTGACCTTGTATAAATGGCACATTTAATATTCACTAACTGGCCACGACTTAATAGATTCATCGCTACTTTAAAGAGCTTTTTGTCTTTAGCATCTGTCTCATATATTTTAAAGATTCCTCTACCAGAATCTTGTCTTTGGACCTCAATATAAGAATACAAAGGTACAACACTTAAAACTTCCGCCATAAAAGATAAATTTTTTTGGCTAACTGCTTGAGGTTGCATTCTTTGAGTCTTCGCAGATACTTGTTGTTTTTGATTTGAATCTTTTGATGTTTGAGCTTGATTGCAATATTTTTGCATTTGCTTTTTATACTTAGTTGGTTTTACGCTATAAAGTTTGGTGTATATTTGACACAATCTTTGATCTGTTGATGATTTGGAGTTAGATGTTTGAGCTTGAGAACAATATTTTTCTATCTGTTGTTTGTAATATGGAAGAGGATTTTTTTGATAAGCTTTAGTATAGGACTGACAACGCGTATTCTTAATTGCCCCCAAAGACTTATTTTGTAATAAAAAACCAGAAATGAATAAAAAAAATATTGTAGAAATTATTCCAAAAAAATATCTCTTTGTCATATTATATGTTAAGTATAAAAGACAACAATTAAATTGATGTCTTTTTTTACTTTTTTTGAAAAGTTAATAATTATTCCAATATATTTTACTTTACTTTATTATCTTTTGCAAATAGATACCTGACCTTAAAAGAAATTCAAACAATCTCGTCAATTTTCTTTTCAAGTTTGGCTAATTTTTTTTCTATTTGTTCAAGTTTAATATTAATTTGAGTTGTAATATCTAGTTCTGAACGAATTTCAGCTTCAGTTTTTTCGGTTAATTTTTTTTCATGCTTGAGCCCAGATAATATGATACGATCTCCAATGAAAAAAGAAACAAAAAGACCGGTAAGAAGCATAATTAATATTGCCAATAAGAGACTTATCAGAATTGAAACAGGTTCTTTTCCAAATAGAAAATCGCCCATTTCCCAAATTCCACGCCAAAATAACACAATAGTACTTCCTCCAATCATTGCGTAAATAATGGGATAATGACTTAAAAATACCCTAATTTTATCTTCTAACTTATCAAAAAATTTCAATATTTTTTTCATCATACAAATTTACGAATCAATAATTAGAAATAAGAAATTGAAAAAGGTTGACTTGTTTTGAAAAATTGTAGTAGAATAAGTCGATAAATTGTTGATTCATAATTTATCAAATGTCAGCTGTAATTCTCATTTTCATTATTTTCCAACATTTTCAACATTTTTTAACTATGAAATCTGAACTCATCTTAAACATTTTCAACATTTCCAACAGCTTTATCAGATCTTTACATACCTCTACTTGATACTCTCAATGTTATTTTTTTTAAAATCACTCATATCTCTTAAATATTAAAGATAAAACAAAAATAGCGATTGCCGTTAAAACTATTGTTGAGCCAGCCGCGGTATTTGAATAATAAGATAAAAATATACCTATCGTAATACTCAAAACTCCAAAAATTATAGAAAAAATAACCATCTCTTTAAAATTATAACTTAAATTCTGCGCCGCTGCAGCTGGAATAACCAAAAGAGCAGTCACTAAAATAATACCAATTATTTTAATACTTAAGGCAGTGGCAACGGCTAATAAAATAAAAAGTAAATAATCAAAAGCCGCTACCGGTACAGCGTGAATTTTCGCTAAATCTCTATTGAAAGTAATTTGCATAAATTTTTTCCAAGATAAAATTGTTAACAAAATAACAACTATACCTAAAATAACTGAAATTAAAATATCGATCTGCGAAATTGATAAAATATCACCGAAAAGATATTGAAATAAATCAACACGGTAACCTTTAAGCAATCCGATAATTAAAATTCCTAGCGCCGCTGATCCGGAAAAAAAAACTCCAATAATTGTATCGGAAGCCAATTTTTTCTTGTTTTCAATATATCCGATGCCGATAGCTAAAATAATTGAAAATATTACCGCGCTTAAAATAGGATCTATAGATAGTAAAAAACCTAGTGCAATTCCTGTAAAAGCAAAGTGTCCTACCGCATCCCCAAAAAATGCCATTTTCCTTAATACAACAAAGATGCCAAGGATCGATAAAATAAGTCCTGTAATGGACCCAGCAATTATAGCGCGTATCAAAAAAGGATAATTTAAAATTTCCATATTCCTTCGGAAACTTTCATTAAAGATTTTTTTATATTCGGTATCTTTGAACAATTCATCATTTCCAATAATAAATAATAATTAATTTTATTTGTTTATTTTCTTTTGAACATATTTATGTTCATACAATTCTTTTAATTTTTCTGGTGTTAAAGCAATCTCCGGAGCTCCATCGCATATTAGTTTTCTATTAAGGCATAAAACTCGCGAAGCAAATCGCGATACAAAATGAACATCATGAGAAACTACAATAATTGTCATTTCTCTGGCTATTCCTAATTTTTTTAAAACATCAAAAATGACATTTTCTCCTTCAACATCGACTCCAGCGGCAGGTTCATCTAAAAATAAAATTTCTGGGTTATTTAATATAGCAAGTCCAATTAAAATCCTTTGGAATTCGCCGCCAGATAAAACTTCTAATCTTTTATCAATTAAATATCCACCACCAACAAGATTTAAAATTTCCCAATAATGTCTTTCAGGATGCTTACGACTTTGAAATAAAGTGTAAAGTTCTCTGACTGTCAATGGAATACGACGATCAAATTCTAATTTTTGCGGCACATATCCTATTTTATCTTTTAAGGCAAATCTTTGAGCTGGTTCAAAGCCTAAGACTTTTACATCGCCGCTATAAGGCAAAAGTCCAAGCATTGCCTTAATCAAAGTTGTTTTACCAGAACCATTAGGACCAACCAACGCCACAACCTCATTTTTTTTAATAGAGAAGCTAATATCTTCTAAAATCGAATAACCATCCAATTCAACGGATAAATTTTTTACTTCTATTACATTACTCATAAAAAAACAAAATCTGTCTTAATTTTTTTTAAAAAAAACGAAAGACTTAATTACTTTTAAATATCTAAAAACTTTATAAACTAAATGCTTCAATTAATGTCTTTAAATTTTTTTCCATTTTGGAAATATAACTTTCTTTTTCTAAATCACCTGATTCTACTGAATCAAGAGAAAAAATTTTAAGTCCTAAATCTTTTGCGATTGCTTGTACAATTTTTGGCGAAAATTGCGGTTCCGAAAAAATCGCTTTAATTTGATGTTGTTTTATTTTATCAATTACTTCCGCTAAATAGCTAGCGGGGGGTTCTTTACCTGTAAATTCTTCTATAACCGCCACTTCGTTTAAACCATAACGCTGATTGAAATAAATAAAAGCCCTGTGAAAAGTGATTAAATCTTTTTTGGGGAAAATCTCAAGCGAACTGGCAATTTTTAAATCAAGATTATTTAACTCTTCACCTAATTTTTGAAAATTTTCTTCATAATAATCAAGATTTTGTGGATCGATTTTAATCAAAGCCTCTTTAATGTTTTGAGCCTGTAAAAAAGCACGATAAGGATCAAGCCATATATGTGGATCATTATCCAAAAGCTCAACTCCCTTACTGGTATCTATCGCTTTTTCCAATAGAGAAATATCTGATTTTAATAAATCGTTTAAGGCAACTTCAAAGTTTATTCCATTTAATAAAATTAAATCAGCTTCTTTAAGTTTAACTATATCTTTAGAAGTTATTCCAGAAACTTCAGGTGACTGCAAAAATAAAATATCGACTAAAACCTTTTCTTGGCCAATTTTTTTAGCAAAGTCCGCTAAAGGAAAAAAGCTGGCAACTATTTTAATTCTATTGTCAGGATATTGAGGCTGACTCAATTTCAGATTAGATAAAAAGTAAATAAAAAATAAGAAAACCGAAGTTACTGTTAATGGTATAATAAAACGATTTAAACTCATATTTTAAATAGAAGATGAAATTTTTATTTTTTTCTTATCATAAATTTTCCTTAACTCTTCAAATATAATTATACTTGATGAAACAAAAATAATCAAAACCCAATCCTTTAAGCCAAGAGGAACTGTTTTTAATATTTTTTGAAAAATAGGATTATATATGGCGAGAAGTTGTAAAAATACTATAATCAAGGTTGCGCCAATCAAAAATTTATTATCAGTTAAATTTATCTGAAATAAAGATTTATAGTATGATTTTGCCTCCCAAGCTCTAAACCATTGAAAAATCGCTAAAGTAGTTAAAGTCGCACTTTGCGCCGCTGAATTATTATTTTGGGAATGTAACCAAAATATGAAAACCGAGCCAAGGGTAATTACAAAAGCAGTTAAAATCATTCTTATCATATCATAATTATTAAAAAAACTTTCACCACGTTTTCTTAAATATTTTTTTAGAAGCCCTTTTTCCTTTGGTTCCATTGCTAAAGCGGCTACCAAAAAACCGTCAGTAATAAAATTTAACCAAATAATTTGGCTTGGTGATAAAGGAAGATAATGACCCCTCATGAAAAAAAGAGAAAAAGTTATCGTAAAAACCTCAGCGATGTTGGTAGAAAGTAAATACTGCAAAGTCTTTTTTATTGTCAAAAAAATATTTCTTCCTTCCTCAATGGCTGCTACTATACTTTCTAACTTATCATCAAGCAAAACAATATCTCCAGCTTCTTTGGCTACTTCTGTGCCGATTTTGCCCATAGCAACTCCTAAATCAGCTGCTACAAGAGAAGGGGTATCGTTTACACCATCACCGGTCATTGCTATCGTGTAACCCATTTTTCTAAAATAGTTTATAATTTTTAATTTGTGTTCTGGAGTTACGCGAGCATATACGGTTGTTTTAGTCATCAATTTAATCAATTCTTTTTGATTCATCTTATCTATTTGCTCTCCAGTTAAAATATAATCCCCGACTTTATAAATACCAGCTTCTTTAGCAATGGCTCTTGCTGTAATTTTATGGTCTCCTGTTATCATTACGATTTTTATGCCGGCGGATTTAATTTTGTTTAAAACTTCTTTGACTCCTTCTCGTAAAGGATCCACCATTCCTAAAAAACCAACAAATGTAAGCGGCGGCATTTCCTCTAAAGATAAATCCTTGACTTTAATATCATCATTAAATCCAAGTGCAATAGTTCTTAGTCCTCTATTTAATAAGCTTTTTAAGGATTTAGTGAGTTGGTATTTTATTTCTTTATTTAAAGAGATTTCTTGGCCTTCCCATAATACTTTATTGCAAAAATTTAATACCACCTCAGGTACCCCCACAACACTTAACATATTTTTATCTCCAATTTTATTTACTGTGGCGTGATATTTTGTCTTGAAATTAAATGGAATTTCTTTAATAAGAGGATAATGTTGTAGCATTATATCTCTTTTAAATCCCATTTTTTGTGCAAATACAATCATTGAGGCTTCAGTAGGATCGCCGCTGATAGCCCAATGATTAGAAAACGATTCTATAACAGACGGCATCTGTTGTTTTATGGCGTGTTTGTCTAAAATTTTAATTTTTGCCGATCCACTAAAAGCTGAGATTTTCCCAGCAATCAATAAATCAGGGAAATTTTCAGGTGAAATTATATTTTTTTTACCTTTTGTTACCAGATAAAAATTCCCTGACGGATCATAACCTAAACCATCAATTTCAAACATTTTCCCTCCAACAAATGCTTTTTTTACAATCATTTCATTGGTAGTTAATGTGCCAGTTTTATCAATCGCTATGACTTTTGTTCGTCCTAACGCCTCAACGGCTTGTAATTTTTTAACTAAAGCATTTTTCCGAGCCATTCGCGAAACGCCAGTGGCTAAAATTATTGTTAAAACAACCGGCAATCCTTCCGGAATAAAAGACACAGCTAACGCTACAATGAGCTTAAACATATCTATAATAGAATTATTAAAAAACAAAATCCCGGCTATAAATATTGCCGAAGAAATAAAAAATGACAGGAGAATTATCATAGCGGATAATTTTCGTATATCCTTTTTTAATGGAATCTCGGTATCTATTTTTGCTATTTCCGAAGAAATCTTTCCAATAACAGTTTCTGATCCAATAGCGGTGACGATAGCTTTACCGCTACCAGAAACAATATAAGTTCCTCTAAATATCATATTTTTTTGATCAGCTAGTAAAATGTCTTCATTTTGTAAGGGAGATGTGATTTTGGATATTGGTTCTGATTCTCCGGTTAAAGGCGCCTCATTTGTCTTTAAGTTATTTACTTCAATTAATCGAGCATCCGCAGGCACTTTTTGGCCTTCTTGCAATAAAATAATATCTCCTGGAACTAATTCATAATCCGGAATAATTATTTCTTTACCAGCTCTTAAAACTACAGCGTTAGTCTCAGTAAACTTTCGCAAAGCTAAAAGAGTATTTTGCGCCCTCCCTTCTTGTAATGTCCCAATAATGGCATTGGAGATTAGAACAATAAATATCACTAAGACATCGCTAAAATCGCCAATAAAAAGCAAAATAACTGCGGCGCAAAGCAAAATATAAATTAAAGGACTTTTAAATTGCCTTAAAAAAATCAAAAAAAGATTGTCAGTTTTTGGTTCTGGTAATTTGTTATAACCGTATTTCTCGCGCCGAGATATTGCTTTGCTTAAGTTTATTCCCTCAGGGCTTGATTTTAAAATATTGAAGACTTCTTTTAAATCTTTTGTATGCCAATTCATTAAAATAATTATACAAAAAAATAATAAATTTTAAAATAATATCAAAATTTTAAAAATTGCTATTCTTGTTTAAGAATAAACAAAAAACGCAAAAAAGTTTAATCAGCTAAAAAAATTAACTGACAAAATATTTATAATTTAAAAAAATGATATTTTTTAAATAAAAAGAGAATCAATTTTAATTGAAAATGATATTATAACTAGTTCTTATCACTTATTAGATAAATAATTAAAGTAAAATTTCAGCTATTTCTTTAAAGGTTTTAACATGCCAGTCTGGCATCGCTTTTTGGGGCAAAGAAAATGAATTAACATCGCCTTGATAAAGCCACATAGTTTTAAGACCAGCCGATTTAGCAGGAATAATATCGATTTCTATTTGATCACCAATCATAAGTGCCGCTTCAGGTTTGATTTTAATTTTATCTAAAAGCCAAATAAAAAATCTATAATCGGGTTTCATAAACGGTGGTGTTTCTTTAATTAATTTAAAAATTTTTTCTAATTGATAATCTTTTAATATTTTTTCCTGCAATGGCAGTGGATAGCGAGTTGCCAAATGAAGCTCGTATTTTTCTTTTAATAAAGACAAAACTTCTAACGCATCAGAGCGAAGTTTTGGCGCCCTCCTAAAAATCCCCGTTATATCATCAGTAATTAGAGTACCACCAACATCAAATAAAAGTGTTGTAATATTATTCATTGATTTATTATCTTTCTAATTTTTTTCAAACACACAAAATGACGACATCAGAACATATCTGTTATTTTAACAAAAAGTCAAATTGTCAAACATTTTTAAATATCTGCCTCAAAAACTAATATTTTAATATCTCTTAATTTTACTAAAAGTTTCTATTATAGACAAATTATACCCCACAGCCACCACCTTTTTGTCTTGATAGCGGCGCAACTTCGTTTAGTATTTGTCCATAGCCAGAAGCACTGGAGAAATTGGCGCTTAATATTTTTCCAGGTTCTTGCTCATTATACTTTATTCCTTTTTTATTAAGATAATAAGCAATAGTTAAATAAGTATCAGGGAACCAATAAGAATTAACTGTCAGAGCTGTTTTATACATTTCTTTCTCGCTGACTCCTTGTGAAGCCATCAATTGTAAAAGTCCTAACATTGCCATACCGTGATTACAATCTGGGAAATAAGTAGAATTATCACAACAAGGGCGATAAATATTTTTAGCCACTTTTTCTACCAATGCCTGTTGTTGTTGAGTGAGAATAATAAACTGGTGCTTTGAATAATGATCCATTGCATCTCCCCTCGCTAAAGTCCAACCACCAGTAGAAGCGAAATTAGCAGCGCCGCCATACCTTTTATCTTGCATCGGTCCATTTTCTAAAATAGGGTTTTTATTGCCTAACCCCAAAGCCCATAAAATATTCAGCACAACGCCAGCATTTTCATTTGTTATTTTTATTTTCTGGTCGCTTCCTTTATACAAAATATCTTTTATCTCCTGATCAAGGCCTCCGCGCTTTTCATAAAGGGACTCGAATTTTTTAATGTCGATTACGCCCGAATCTACCAACTTAACTCCAATATCATTAAATGTTACTGGTAAAATTATCCCTGTGTTGGGGATAATTTCTTGCTGCAGCTTTTCGTAAACTTTTTGATCTGTTTCTGAATTAATAGACAAACTAATAAATCCCCCAGTTAAATAAAACCAGACTCCAACAATTATCAGTACATTGATTATTACAGATGTAATAACTACGATAAAAAATAATAAAATTAGTCTTTTTTTAGAAATTTCCATATTAATTTTGTTAAAGTAAACTTAATTAAAAGTTTACTTTAAATAAAATTTTTAAATTTTTATTTTATCATACAGCCGCTTTCTTTTGATAATTTTTCAATACCCTGAAAACCCACCAGTTTTCTTCCATCCGATAAAATCCAAGTTGGCACCGCTTCTATTTTTGCCTCAAGGCACAAATTTATATTTTCTGTACATTCAATATAGCGAATAAATTTAAATGCTTCTTTAAAAGCTACCTTTTGGCTCTGGCAATGTGGACAATTATAATTGCCATACATTATAACATTTTTTTCGCTTAAACATTTTGCGAGTTTTTCTAATTGTTCATCGGAATAATTCAATTTTTGATATGGCAATAAAATAATCAATAAAACACCACCAATAACAGCACCGGCCAAAACTAAAATTAATTTCTTTAATATTTTTAAATCATAAATTTTTATCTTTCTCATAAACCTTAATTTTCCACTACTAATTAAAATTATTCAGTACAGCAGTCCACTAATTTATTGACGATATCTTGTAAAGTCCATGGTTTTTCTTCACTAACAGCGTCTTTCACTTTTTCTAAATTAATTAATTTCAATCTTAAAGCCCAAAATAAAGAATAGGTTTTATAAGCCTGAACAAACATCTCTTTTGCTTCAATATCTTTGTTGTCGTTTTTAAGTTTTGTCCCCACTTCAATAAGTCTCATTGTCGCTGCAAGCAAGTGTTTTGTAATACACCAGGTTTCGCCTTCAATGTTAGTCACTAATTTCCCCATTAATTTTTTACGCATCTGTCTTATCTCATTTAACATATCTAAATATTCTTCTTTACCAGTTTTTTGCGCTGTAAAAAAGAAATGCTCTTCCAGACTAATTAGATTCATCACCGCAAGACTTAAATCTTCTTCCATAGAAAGATCTATTTGACCGGATTGCTTCAATTCTTCGATTTTTTTAATTAAATTTTGAAATTTATCCTGTTCTTGGTTCATTTAATTCATATAATTTGAAGTTAATTAAAAACATTTAAAATTTTTAAAAGCAAAATTCCCAAAACAACCATTGCCAGTCCTCCCCATAATTTCATTTGACGCGTGTTATTTTTTCTCCAAGCGTCGACCTTTGATAAGATTAATTGATCGCTGGAGATAAGTAAAATAATAATTAAAGGCAAAATGAAAATAAAATTATACAATAATAAATACATTAGTCCGCTTAAGTAAGTTTCTTGACTTCTTAAAAGTCCAAGCACCATTAAATAAGGACCACCGGTACAAGGAAATTCACAAATACCAACAAGCGCTCCAAGTAAAAAAGCTGCCGACAAAGAAGCTTTATTCATTAGCTGAGCAATTCTCTTATGAGCAACAGAAGGAATCTTTAGTTTTATTGGAAAAGATGGAAAAAATTCATTAATCAAGTTAATGAAACCAAAAACAATCAATACTATCGCGCCTGCTTTTGCCATAAAATGAGGAGTATTAAATAAATGAAGCACTTTCAAAATACTAACACCTATCAAAAAATATATTATATAAATTCCAAGAATATAAACTGCTCCAATTCTTAAAATATTTAATCGAGAACTACCCAAACTAAACAAAAAAGCAATAGTTAAAATTAAAATAGAGAGAGCACAAGGGTTAATACTATCTATTAAAGAAGAAACAACAATCATTGGTAAAAGCCATTTACCTTCAGAACTTATTTGCCATAATAATTGACTTCCTGCCTTATTAAATTGGAAAAATAAAATAATAAATAACATCACACCAGCAGTCAAAGCTAGTGATACCATTTTTAAAGTTCTAATTTTAAATTTGTGGTTCATACTAATTTTTCAAAGTTTTTAAGGTTGAACAAAAGCGCTAATGTTTAAAATTAATGGATCTTTAACACCTTCTTCTTCAATATAGACTTGTCTTTTCATTTCGCCAAGTCCCGCTGGCCCATGTGCCGCTGGATCAAAAGTGACTTTTATAATAAATTTTTCACCAGCTTCTATTAACTGATTTATTGAAGGAATTATACTATGTCCTAACATTCCAAAGGGTCCAAATGTTTTCCATCCCAAAATAAATTCTGCTTGAGTACACATACAAGAGGTATAGACTCTTTTGATTTTTGTGGGAGTTTGCGCTTGATTTTTGACGATGAACTCATAACTTACTTTTCCATCTGACATTGAAATTTTTCCAAAATCATGAGCAATCTCTTCAGGCGCTAAAAAAGATGTTTCCCATTGTATGTTAGCGGTTTCTGATTTTGAACCAACAACCAACCAGATTAAAAAAATTACAAAAATAAGTATTCCCGCTCCTACGATAATGAAATTTTTAGCTTTCATATTGTTATTTTTAAATAGATAATAAAAACAAATTTTTAATTTTTAACTGAGAAAGGAAAAGCCCTAAAAACTAAAATAACCTTCGCGTTTTACGCAAAAAAAGGTTAATTATTTAGGGCTTCGCCGCTTTTTTCGTGTAAAGATAACCAATGATAAAATTTTTTTAAATAATTTATTTCGCCAAGAGAAAGAATGCTTAATCTAACTGGCAAAAATAAAGATATTAAATAATCGCTGTTTTGCGCTTTAAAAAATAATAATAAAAAAATAAAAAGAAATAAAAATAAATACGAACTGTAAAATTTCGAAGGAATAAAATTACTGACTTTTTTTATAGCGCTTAAATGAAACAATAAATAATCCCATAATGATCCTTTCGGGCAAGCGATCCCATTTACCACTAATGCAATACAACTAGGGTGATCAATATTAAAATGGAGACTCATAGAAAGCGCTACCAATGATGAGCTTGATAAAAACCCAATAAAAACAACAAACAAAAATATTCTCAACATATTAATAGTATATCATAATTTATGCAGCAAGTCTATATCATTTAAAGTATAAAGTGTGGAAAAACAGACAAAAAATTAAAAATTGTAAACATTAAAAATGGTTAAAAACAAACCTCCGATAGTTAGTAAAAATCAGCTACAAAAAGAGTGAAGCAAATGTAATTTACAATAGATAATACTTGTTACTTTAAAGTAAATTTTGCTAGATATTTTCAATAAATTAAAAATTTGCTTCTTGTATATCAGAGCTTACTAATACTTTTCTGGGTTTTGCACCTTCTTGAGGACCAATAATACCTTCGGCTTCAAGCATATCTAAAAGCCTTGCAGCGCGAGCATAGCCTAAACGAAAGCGTCTTTGTAATAAACTAGCAGATGCTTTTTGAGTTGAAATTACAAAATCTTTAACTTCTTCATAAAGAATATCATCATCATATTGCCCTTCTTGGCTGCCTATGGCACTTTTTTCTTGTTGATCCTGTATTATATCAAGTCTATACTCCGGAGTTGTTACACCAGCTAAATAAGCCACAACTCTCTTAACCTCTTTGTCAGAAACATAAGTACCTTGAATTCTTTTAAGTCCTGTAGCATCCCCTGACATAAAAAGCATATCCCCTGCTCCAAGCAACTTTTCAGCGCCAGCTTGATCTAATATCGTGCGTGAATCGACTTGAGAAGCAACTTTAAAAGATATTCTGGATGTAATATTTGCTTTAATAAGTCCTGTCACAACATCAGTTGATGGCCTTTGAGTTGAAGCTATTAAATGAATTCCAACAGCCCGCGCCATTTGAGCTAATCTAACAACAGCAGCTTCTACTTCTTTTTTATAAGCAGCCATTAAATCAGCTAGCTCGTCAATAATGATTACTATATAATACATAATATCTTGAAAACCTTCTTTTATAATATTTTCGTTGTAACTAATAATATCTCTATACCCTGCCTCCGATAAAATTTTATATCTATCATCCATTTCTCTAACAGCCCAACGTAAAGCATTGATTGCTTCTTTTGGCTCTACAATCACTGGAGTAAGGAGTAATGAAGCGCCGTTATAGGGAGTCATTTCAACGCGTTTGGGATCAATTAAAATTAATCTTAAAGTTTTAGGAGAATTAAGATAAAGGAGTGATAAAATAATATTGTTAATACAAATACTTTTTCCTGAACCGGTAGCGCCAGCTATTAAAAGATGTGGCATCTTGGTTAAATCAATAAAAACTGGTTCGCCAGAAACATCTCTGCCAAGGGGCAAAGTTAAAGGAGAAGAGTATCCTTCTTCAAACATTCTTTTTAAAAGCCCTCTTAATCTGACTTGAGCTGCTTGTTTGTTGGGAATTTCAATGCCCACCAGTGATTTCCCAGGGATTGGCGCTTCAATTCGGATTGGATCTGCCGCAAGCGCAAGCGATAAATTTTTTCTTAAAGCCACAATACGAGACAAATTAATTCCGCTTGCTGGTTTTAAAGTATATTGAGTCACAGTAGGTCCAACATTTGCTTCTTTCATTTCTGCCGGAATGCCGAATTCAGCCAACGTTCTTTTAATAATATTTTTATTACCAGAAATATCTCCACTTGAAGGTCTAGAGGACGCATCATCTAATAATGTTAAAGGCGGTGGAGGATAATCACTGAATAATTTGGCAGCTGGTTTTATTTTCTTTTTAATAGATCTTTTTTTTCCGCTATCTTGGGAATCATCTTTAAAATTCGTTTTGTTTAATTTTGATTTTTCATTTTCAGAACTGAAAATATTGAATACTTTTTTTAAAAATGGAGGACGATTAAATTCCGGCTCTTTCTCAAATTCTTCGTTTAAAACAACTTCTTTAAGTGCCACATCTTCTGGAGACATAATATTATCTGAAGTAACTTCACTTTCTTTTGTTTTTTTAATATTAAATATTTCCTTTAAAACCTTAAAATTTAAATTAAAAGATATTAAAACACTAATGACCAATAACCCCAGCAAAATTAAAAAAGTGGCTGATTTATCAAATAACATAAGAAATGGCGAGGCTATAATTTTACCCACTAAACCTCCTGCCAAGGTTCCTTGTAAAGAAGTTTCAAAAATCCCCAAAAAACTTAAAATAAATAAAACCAGACCAAAAAAGGTTATTTTTCTTGTGTTTTGAATCTTACCAAAAAGAAATAACAAAGAAGCAATAACAAGTATTGTCGGAATTAAAAATTTTCCAGCCCCAAATAAAAAATCTAACCCCTGATTTAACTTTTGACCAGCGGGTCCTGCTAAATTGAAAAAAGCTAAAAGAATTATCAAAGCCGCTAAAAACAATGAAACGCCAAAAATAGAATCAATAGTAGATTGTGGTAAAGACGCTTGCTTTAAATCAGTACCATTTTTTTCTTCTTTATTTGACATACTAATAATTATACCACAAAAAGTCCACTTTATAAAGTGGTTATTTTAACTAATACCTTAGATAAATTAAATAAACTTTTTTGAGAATTAGTATCTATTATGGGAGTATTACTCTTGGTCGAGATTCAAATTGTCAGATTAGATATTTTTATATCAAAAAGCTCTAAAGACTATATCCAGCTTTTACTTTAAAGATAATTTATGTTGATTTTCAGCTCTAAATCCTGTACCACAGGGTATTAAACGGCCAATAATTACATTTTCTTTTAAACCAACAAGATAGTCTATTTTTCCTTCAATAGCAGCTTCAATTAAAGCCTGAGCAGTAGTTTGGAAAGAAGCAGCTGATAAGAAACTATTAGTCGTCAATGCTACTTTTGATATTCCTAAAATTAAAGATTCGGCAACGGCTTCTTTCAAACCAAGTTTCTTTACTCTTTCGTTTTCTTGTTTAAGAGTAACTTTTTCAATAATTTTACCAGGCAATAAATCAGTATCACCAGGATCAAGAACTCTAACTCTGGAAAGCATTTTTCTAATTATCACTTCTATATGTTTATCATTGATATCAGCGCCTTTTAAGGTATAAATTTTTTGAATCTGCACTAAAATATACCGACAAACCTCATCAAAACCAGCGACATGATAAAGTTCAGTTAAATCAATATTGCCTTCAGTTAATTGTTGTCCTTTAACTACTTTATCGCCTATATTTACCCATAAAACCATATTCGCAGGTATATTAAAGCCAACTATATCCTCTTTAGCGTCAGCGTCAAAAGTCTCAATTTTAATAATTTTGGAGTTTTCTTTTTCGATAATATCTTTTACATAACCATTCACTGTTGAAATAATCGCCTTTGTTTTAGGATGTCTTGCTTCAAAAATTTCTTCAACTCTTGGAAGGCCTTGGGTAATATCAGAAGAACCAGCCACACCACCCATATGGAATGTACGCATTGTAAGTTGAGTACCCGGCTCACCAATAGATTGAGCCGCTATTATTCCTACTGCTTCTCCCAGGGGCACTAAGGTATTATTAGTCAAGGTCCAACCATAACATTTTTGACATAAACCTATATCATTAGCGCA
This sequence comes from bacterium, assembly GCA_037443185.1. Taxonomy (GTDB): domain Bacteria; phylum Patescibacteriota; class Minisyncoccia; order 2-01-FULL-47-10; family JBBIMT01; genus JBBIMT01. Next base: position 15,326 of record JBBIOV010000006.1, read on the forward strand.
AGTGATTGGAGAACGCACTTTGATGGCTTTAATATCTGATTGTTCTATCTTTTCAGCGATATTTTTATCAATAATTTCTCCGGCTTTTAAAATTAACTCCTTGCCGATAAAGATGTCTTGGAAAGCTGTTCTTCCAAAAATCCTATCAAAAAACCTTTGACCCGTTTCTTTACAATCATCGCGATAAATTGTTATACCGTTTTGAGTCTGACAATCGATCGAATTAACAATAACATCATGGGAAACATCAACTAAGCGACGAGTTAAATAACCAGCCGCCGCTGTTCGCAAAGCCGTATCTGTAGTACCTTTTCGTGCTCCATGAGTGGAAATAAAATATTCAAGTACATTAAAGCCTTCTTTAAATGAAGATTTAACAGGCATCTCTATAATTTCATTGGAAGGATTCGCTACAAGTCCTTTTATACCAACCATTTGAACTACCTGCCCCCAACTTCCACGCGATCCAGAATCGATAATGGCATAAATAGAAGTACTCTTCTTTAAGGCAGGTTTTACATATTGCGCAATTTTTTCCTTAGCTCGTTCCCAAATACTAATAATATGGTCTTTTTTTTCATCCTCTGTTATTCCTCCTTCATAATAAAATTTCTCAATATTGGCAGCTTCTTTTTCAGATTCCAACAAAATTTCCTTTTTCTCTGGAGGAATTTTAAGATCATCCATAGACCAAGTAATGCCAGAATAAGTTGAAAAAGTAAATCCGAGTTCTTTGATGCCATCTAAAATTTTGGAAATAACATCATTATCGTATTTGGCTACTATTTTGCCAACAATATCTGACAATGCTGACTTATTTAATTGCTCGTTAATAAATTCCATATCCGAAGGCAAAGCTTCATTAAATAAAATTCTTCCCACAGAAGTGATAATTGGCTTTGGAGAATTTTTTACTCTAAATACTTTGATTGGTTCGCGCAAATCAATTTTGCCGCATTGCCAAGCTAAAATCGCCTCATCGTCGTCATTGAAAAATGCTTCCGGATTGTTATTTTTGCCTTCAAATTTTGAGGGAATTTCTGTTAACCAATAAATGCCAAGCACCATGTCTTGATTAGGATTAACGATAGGCCTGCCGGTTGAAGGTTTTAATAAATTTAAAGGCGCGTACATTAATTTACGCGCTTCTTCTTGTGCTTCTTCAGACAAAGGCAAATGTACTGCCATTTGATCTCCGTCAAAATCAGCGTTAAATGCTGTACAAACTAAAGGGTGCAATCTAATAGCAAGGCCCTCAATTAAAATTGGCTTAAAAGCTTGAATGCCAAGCCTATGGAGAGTAGGAGCACGATTTAAAAGCACTAAATTCTTTTTTGTGGTCTCTTCTAAAATATCCCAAACTTCAGGAATGCCAGCTTCTATTAAATGTCCTGCCCCTCTAACATTGTGAGCTAATTCTTTTTTTATTAATTGCTGAATGATAAAAGGTTTAAAAATTTCAAGAGCTATTTTTTTAGGGAGACCACATTCATTTAGTTTCAGTTCAGGACCAACTACAATTACTGAACGACCTGAGTAATCAACTCTTTTACCAAGTAAATTTCTTCTAAAGCGCCCATGTTTTCCTTTTAACATATCTGCTAAGCTTTTAAGAGGACGCGATACACCTACAGTACTCATAACAGTTTTGGTTTTCCTAGCGGAATTATCAATTAAAGCATCTACCGCCTCTTGAAGCATTCGTTTTTCGTTTCTCAAGATTACCTCTGGAGCTCTTAATTCAATTAGTCGCCTTAAACGATTATTTCTGTTAATCACTCGCCTATAAAGATCGTTGACATCGGAACTAGCAAATCGTCCTCCATCAAGTTGAACCATTGGCCTTAAATCTGGCGGAATAACAGGTAATACAGTAATAAACATCCATTCTGGTCTAATGCCAGCTTTAATGAAACCTTTAAGCAAAGAAAGTCTTAACATTATATTTTTACGAGAAGCTTCAGGGGCTTTTTTTAAATTTTCTTCTGACTTTTGTTTTAATTCAAACAAATTAATTTCTTCAAATATTTTTCTTAAAGCTTCCGCGCCAATACCAGCTTCAAAAACATTAGGATAAAGCTGAGAATATAACCGATAATCAGCTTCAGATAATATAGTTAAAGGTTTTATAGATTGTAATTGTTCTAAAGTTTTTCTTTTCTGTTCTTGTAGCCTTCTTAATTCGCCTAATTTATCTGGTGACAATTCCTCAATTTTTTTATTCCAAATCCCAGCCTTTTTTTGTGCTTCCACGAATTCTTTTTCAATATCTTTAATTCTTTTAGCTTTAGCAGATTCATCAACTGAAGTAACAATATAACTTGTAAAATAAACGACTTTCTCAATTTCATTTAAAGGAATATCCAAAGTCAAAGCAATTTTTGAAGGAAGTTTTCTTAAAAACCAAATATGAGCTACCGGACAGGCAAGTTTAATATGTCCCATTCTTTCTCGTCTAACCGATGAATGAGTAACTTCTACACCGCATTTATCACAAATAATTCCTTTAAAACGCGGTTTTTTATACTTTCCGCAATAACATTGATAATCTTTCTCAGGACCAAAAATAACTTCCGAAAAAAGACCTTCTTTTTCTGGGCGCTGGGTGCGGTAATTAATAGTTTCAGGCTTTAACACTTCGCCGTGAGACCATTTTAATATTGTTTCAGGTGAAGCGATTTTTAATCTGATTACACTAAAATCCATAATGTTTAAAACTTAATCCGAATTTTTTAAAAATATAAATTTAGAAATTCGGATTTTTTTGAAATTTATGATTTATGATGTTGAAAAATTATATATTAGTTATTTTTGATTCAGGGTTATCTTTTATCAGTTCCGGCTCTAAACAAAGTCCTTTCAATTCAGCCAATAAAACATTGAAAGATTCTGGAATACCCGGTTTTTTGATTTTTTCCCCTTTCGTAATGGCTTCATAAGCTCTGGCTCTACCGGCAACATCATCAGATTTAATAGTTAAAATCTCCTGCAAAGTATGAGCTGCTCCATACCCTTCTAAAGCCCACACTTCCATTTCTCCAAACCTTTGACCACCAAATTGAGCTTTTCCACCAAGAGGTTGCTGTGTAGTGAGAGAATACGAACCTATTGAACGAGCATGTACTTTATCATCAACTAAGTGATTTAATTTCATCATATAAATCATTCCAACTGCAACTTTTTGGGCAAATCTTTCACCAGTCCGTCCATCTCGTAAATAAACTTTTCCATCTTCAGGTAAACCGGCTTTTTTTAATTCTTGCCGGATTTCTTCTTCTGTTGGACCAGCAAAGACAGGCGCTAAAGCGATATAATTTAGTTTATGCGCTACCCATCCCAAATGCATTTCTAAAATTTGACCAATATTCATTCGCGAAGCAACACCTAATGGATTTAAAATAATATCTACTGGCGTGCCATCTTCTAAAAATGGCATATCCTCGACTGGCAAAATTTTAGAAATTACTCCTTTGTTTCCATGTCTTCCGGCTAATTTATCCCCTACTTGAATTTTTCTTAAAACTGCTACCTGCACATGAATAGACTTGATTACTCCTGGCTGAAGTTTATCGCCTTTATCTCTTGAAAAGATTTTCACACCAATCACTCTTCCACGTTTACCATGTGGCAAAACCAAAGAGGTATCTCTTACTTCCTGCGCTTTTTCACCAAAAACCGCCCTTAAAAGTCTTTCTTCTCCTGTCATTTCTACCTCGCCTTTGGGAGAAATTTTACCAACTAAAATATCTTTTTCTTTAACTTCAGCGCCAACTCTAATGATGCCCTGTTCATCTAAATTGGCTAATTTACTTTCAGAAACATTAGGAATATCATAGGTGGTAATTTCTGGTCCCAGTTTAGTATCTCTCACATCGCAAATAAAATCTTCAATGTGTATAGAAGTAAAATAATCTTCTTTAACTAATCGCTCAGAAATAATAATTGCATCTTCATAATTATTCCCCTGCCAAGGCAAAAACGCTACTAAAAGATTTTGTCCAAGCGAAAGTATGCCATCCTTAATTGCTGGACCTTCGAATATTATATCGCCTTTTTTCACTCTATCTCCTTTAGATACTTTTAAATTCTGATTGATGCAAGTATATTGGTTTGATTTAACATATTTCAAAGCTTCATAAGTCTTTTTTTCTCCACTATCATACTTAATTGTCACTTTACCGCCACTCGCTTCTAAAACTTTTCCGGAGCCTTCAGCAAAAGTCACATACCCGGAATTTTTAGCGGCATTTATTTCCATACCAGTAGCCACCAAGGGTGCTTGAGGCAATATACAAGGCACGGCTTGTCTTTGCATATTAGAACCCATTAAAGCTCGATTGGCATCATCGTGTTCCAAAAAAGGAATCATTGCTGTTGCTACTGAAACTATTTGCTGTGGCGAAACATCAAAGAAATGAACTTCTTTTTTAGGAACAATTTTAGGCTCTCCTTTATATCTTACTTCAACAACCTCATTAATAAATTCTCCTTTTTTGTCAATCATTTCTCCCCCATGAGCGATACAATATTGTTCTTCTTCTTGAGCGTCTAAATAAACTATCTCATCAGTAACTTTTCCGTCTTTAACTTTTAAATAAGGTGTTTCAATAAATCCAAATTCGTTAAGTCGAGCATATACCGCTAAATGCGTAATAAGACCTATGTTTGGCCCTTCAGGAGTTTGAATAGGACAAATTCTGCCATAATGCGAAGGATGAACATCTCTCACTTCAAACCCTGCTCGCTCTTGAGATAGCCCACCTGGGCCTTTTGCTGAAAGTCTTCTTTTATGTTCTAATTCTGACAAAGGGTTTATTTGGTCCATAAACTGAGACAATCGGGAAATCCCGAAAAATTCTTGAACAGCCGATGAAAAAGGATTTGAATGAATTAAGGAATTGGGAGTTACAGTTGTAATATCAAGAGTACTCATTCTATCTTTTATAATTCTTTCCATTCGAGTTAGTGCCGCTCTTAATCTCTCCTGTAATAAAATTCCTACTGGCCTTACTCTTCTATTAGATAAATGATCTATATCGTCGCCTTTTGCTTTTTCATCATTATTCAATTTTATCATTTCCCGCAATATGAAAATAATATCTTCGCCGTTTATAACACGATCATTCATTGAAATCTTGGTAATTTCTACTGGCAAGTTGAGTCGCCTACAAAACTTCCATCGGCCTATTTTATCCAAATCGTATCTTTCAATACTAAAAGTTTTTTCAAAAAGTTCATTGGCATTATCATCTGAGGCAATCTCTCCCGGTCGTAATCTTTTAAAAACTTCAACCCTCCCTTCAATTTGATTTTGCGCCTGATCAAGTTTTAATGTTTTTTCAATAAAAGAAATCGCCCCCTTGTCTATATCTTCAAATCTTTTGAGAATTTCTTCATCCTTTTCAATGCCAAAAGCTCTTAACAAACTAGTAACTGGCAGTTTGCGTTTTTTATCGATTTTCACTGTTATGGCTCCATCATTTTCAGTAAAAAATTCAAGCCAAGCGCCGCGAGAAGGAATTAGTTGAGCGTTAAAGAGATTAAAATTATTTCTTCTATCTTGTAAAGAAAAATAAAGTCCAGGAGAACGAATTAATTGGGAGACTACAGCTCTTTCGATGCCATTGATAATAAAAGTTCCACGATTTGTTATTACAGGTAAATGAGTAAAATAAACTTCTTGCTCTTTAATTTCTTTAGTAATTAAATTAGTTAAACGACAATTAACACGCAAAGGAGTTTCGTAGGTGCTATTTTTAAATATGGCTTGTCGTTCGGTTAATTCCGCTTCTTCTAATTTATAGGAAAGAAATTCAAGTGAAAGTTTTTTTTCTGAATAATCTTTGATTGGTGAAAATTCATCTAATAATTCTTTTAAACCTTTTTCTAAAAACCAGGTATAAGAAGCATGTTGAATTTGAACAAGATGAGAAACAGGAATAGTTTTTATAGGAAATCTTGAAAAAGTCTTAAATTTAAGACCCGATTTTGTTTCTTGCATAAAAACACAGTAGAAATTTCATCAAGGCATTTTCAATGCCCTTATTTCTACTTCTTTATTTTTTAAAAATAGAATGAAGATTTAATTCCCACTTTTGAATGATTTTTAGAAATAGACAAAAATCCTTTTAATAAAAAGGATTTGGTATCTAATTATTTTCTAATTGAAGTTTTGCGTTGATGTTGAACAAATAACAAAAAATTAATCGTTTTAGTTAACGCTTTTAAAATGTTTTTAGTAATTTCGCTTGTTTCTTCTTTGGATTGAAATTGCACTTTTTTTATATAATATTTATTTATCTTACTCAAAAGAAAAATTCTGTCAAGTGCTCGGGGAATATCTTCAGCGTTTATCGCGCTTTCGCTACAGATTATTTTCTTGCCTTCTTTAAGTAAAATTTTAATAGCCAAAGAGTCTTTTTGAGATTTAAATAAAAGAATTTTATTAGATTTAAACATTGTTTAAAAATAACAATTTTTGAAATCATAAATTAAAATCCCTGAACTCTTGTGTAAAAACTTTGATAAATTCCGATAGCAATAAATAAAGATAAAAGATGGGAACCGCCGTAGCTAAAAAATGAAAGAGGAATACCAGTTACTGGAAATAGTCGTAAGTTAATTCCAATATTAATTAAAATATGGGCAAAAATTAGTATCGCCAACCCTAATGAGAAAATTCTACCAAAATTAGAAAGCCGCAACATTTCATTTAAATTAGGACGCAAAAGTGCAAATTTTATTAATCTGTTCAAAAGAATAAAATAGCAAGTAAATAAAATCAAGGACCACAAAAAACCCTTTCTTTCAACAAAACTGGCAAAAATAAAATCAGTATGAGGTTCTGGTAAAAATCCTCCTGCTGTCTGAAAAGAATTTTCTTCGCCTCTCCCCCACAAACCACCAGAACCAATAGCAATTTCAGCTTGAAGAGTACTGTAATTTTCTCCTAAAGGGTCTTTTTCAGGGAAAAAGAATGCAATCAGTCGTGCTTTTTGATAAGCGCTTAAAAAATCCCAGGCACTTGTTAAGAAAATAATTAAAATTAAAATAAAAATCAAAAAGTGTTTTAATTTGATGCCGGATAAAAAGGCAACTCCAAACCAAATAATTACCAAAATTGCCGCCGAGCCAAGATCTGGCTGTTTAACAGTCAAAAAAACTGGCGCCAAAATATAAAGACAAGAAATGAAAATAGTTTTTAAACGAAATATTTGTAATTGCCGTGTTGCGAAATACTTAGCCAAAACGAGCAACAAAGTTATTTTCATAAGTTCAACAGGCTGAACATCAAAATACTTAAAATCAAGCCACCCTTCAACCCCTCTTTTGGCTCTTGCAAAAAGAGAAGTTGAAAAAAGTAAAATTAAAGATAGAAAATACAGGAAAAAAACAAAGACTCCTCTCGTTTTTAAAATTTCGCAGGGAAAATAAGAAATCGCAAGCGATATAATAATTCCAATGATAAAAAAAATCAGCTGTTTAATGAAAATCATTTCCGGTCCGCGCAACTTTTCTATGAAATACAGCTGATCTAAAGATAAAAAAATAATAATTAAAATACTGCCATATACCCAAAAATCAATCTTTTTAAAATGATTTACCAATGAAGTTAGCATCACATAAAACCTTCTTAAAATTTAAAACTAGGCTTAAAAAATTAAATTTTAAAAAAACCTTGAGATTTTATAGCCAAAAATTATTTTAGCTCCTCTATTTTTGGAAAAACTCCATGGGCTTTAAGAAAATTATCATTATTAAAGACATTAGTCAAAGCATAAGCTTCAACTGAAGTACTTTGAAGCTCAGGATTGATATATGGCCAAATGATTTTAAAAATTCTCTCCTCGCCTGAAGTAATTGTGTTATGCAAACCTTTACCCAAAGCGATAATCTCGCCAAATTGATTTTTTAAAATAGCAATGACTTCCACTTGAGCAAAATCATAATTAGAACTATTAATAATTAATCCCTCCAATGTTACAACACCATTTTCATCAGGCAAAGATTGTCTTAAAACTTTATCTTTTATAGCAATGTTAGGAGCTTGATAATCAGTAAGTTCAGTCCACTGAGGTTCATCAAAGAAAAAATTAACCCCCCTTATCTGGCCACTGACACTAATGCTTTGTTCAATAACATATCTTTTTTGTTGAGGCAAAATAAATGTTCTCCCGCTTTTTGTGGCAATAATTTCGCCAAGTTCATTTAAAATTTCAAAGCGATAAACAAGATCTGCAACTCCAAAATCTTGATTTTTATTTTCAAGTTGAGCATAGACATCAATTCTACCTGCTATGGTGCGGATAAATCCAGTTTTTAATACATCAACTTTTTTAGCCATTTCACTAATACATGGCCGACATGGTCCTCCACAATCAATACCAGTCTCTTTTTGATTTTTGATACCATCAAAACATGATGGCGAAGGACCTTTTACAAAAAGCCAAACTAAGAAAAAAAATCCAAACCACAATAAAACATAGATAAACGCAATGATAACTCGTTTTTTAGCTCGATGGTCCATATGGTCCATAAAAATATTTTGCACAATTATCAAAAATAGACTATTTGTGAAAAATATTAGTAAAATCTTTTTAATGCTAACAATTTAATATTATATCATACTTCCATTACTACAGGCAAAACTAATGGTCTTCTATGAGTACGTTGATAAAGGAAGGAGCCCATTTTATTTCTTAAATTATCTTTCACATAAACCCAATCAGTAGTATGATCTTCGGAAGCGCTTTTTTCTACTATCTCTCTTATTTTTCTACGCGCATCCTTTAGAAGATCTTTAGCTTCATTTAAATAAACAAAACCTCGCGAAATAATGTCAATTTTATCGCGAATTTTTCCTGTTTTTGAATCAAGAGTCACAATAATTACAAACATTCCATCCTGAGCCATTTTTTGGCGATCTCTCAACACAATCTCCCCAACATCTCCAACCCCAAGACCATCTACCATTACAAATGGAGCATCACACACATCTCTTTGAACTGTAATGCTTGATTCAGTTATTAAAGCCATATCACCATTATCTAATATTTGGATATTGCTCCAGGGAATACCAACTCGATGAGCAAGTTCAGCATGCATCTTTAACATATAATAATGGCCATGCATCGGAATAAAAAATCTTGGTCTTGTTAGTTCAATAAATTTTTTTAAATCTTCCTGTCTACCATGACCACCTGCGTGAATATCCATCATTTTATAGTGATAAACACGCGCTCCTTGGCGATAAAGTAAATCTTTAACCCGCTGAACTGTTCTTTCATTACCTGGAATAATAGATGAAGAAAAAACAATTGCATCACCAGGCTCCACTGCAATAAAAGGATGCTCTTTTGTGGCTATTTTCATTAAAACGGCATTGCCTTCTCCTTGCGCGCCAGTACATAAAATCAAAATTTTCTCTCTGGGTAATTTCAAAGATTCCTTAAAGGAAATTTGTATATCAGAAGAATGTTTTAAGTAACCTAAATTTCTTGCAATTTCAACATTATTGATCATTGAATAACCATCGATTACTATCTTCCGACCGTATTTTTCAGATAAATCAAAAATTTGCTGAATCCTACTTATCAAAGAAGCAAAAGTCGCTACGATAATTCTATTTGATTGATTTTCTTTAAAAATATCTTCAAGACTTGACCTGATTTCTGATTCTGATATTGAATGACCACTCTCCTCAACTGAAGTTGAATCTGAAAGGGCAACCAAAACTCCTTCTTTACCTAAAAGCTCAAGTCTTGCTATATCAGCTGGTTCCTGTCCTATTGGATTTAAATCAATTTTAAAATCGCCGGAGTGAATAATAGTTCCCACTGGAGTTTTTATTGCCAAACCAAAACTATCAGGAATATTATGATTTAAATGCAAAAACTCCACCTCAAAAATACCCGCTTTTATTTTGTCGCGAGCCTTGACAGTAAAAATATTTAATTGGCCACTTTTTGGATAATCCTCTTGTCTTTTTTTAATAATCCCAGAGGTTAAACGACCAGTATAAATAGGCGGATTGCCAATTTCAGGCATAATATGAGGAATAGCTCCAATATGATCATAATGGCCATGAGTAATAATGACAGCGCGAATATCTTTAGTACGATCCCTGAGATAACTAATATTAGGAATAATGTAATCAATTCCAGGCATATCTTCTTCGGGAAAACGAAGACCCATATCCACAATTAAAATATCTTTTTGAAATTCAAACACTGTCATATTCCGTCCTACTTCTTCCATACCACCAAGTGGCAAAATTTTTAACCCGTTAAAAACCTGGTAAAATTTTTTTTGTTTTGAATAAATATTTTTTTTAGTCATAATATTTAAAAGTATCAAATGTTACAGTGCGAAATTATGAAATGGTAATCATTAATTGTAATTTAATTTAAAGTTAAAGCACTATTTTATTCCTGAAATTGAAACATTTTTAGTTAACTGGGCGCGGTGGGATTTGAACCCACAAGGGTTACCCCATACGCTCCTGAAGCGTACGCGTATGCCAATTCCGCCACGCGCCCGATTAAATTCCATCAAGTCCGCCTACCTTCCAAAAATCGTATTTATGAAATCCAAAAAGTTCGTGTTCCCAATTTAAAAGCCCTTCTTGTTGTAAAACATTATCAACTTTTTGGATAATTTTAGAAGAAACATTCCAGCTGTACAAATTTTTATAATATTGTTGTTTAGGCATTTTGATAGCGCCTAAAATAATATTATGCAAAATCTCCGTTTTCACAGGGGGGCCAATAATATTATCTCCATACCAAATAGTTTCCGGTCGATCAGAACCAAAACGCACTGTCACTGTTTTTATCTTTAATATATAACCTTCTTCTTGTTCACTGCCTGAATCAGTAACATTAACCAAAGATTTTTTCAGAACTTTTAAATTGTCATCATAATCAAGCAATTTATCGAAATAGATAAAATGCTTATAGTCTTTTTGCAATTGTTTAATTTGATTATCAAATCTATACTCCTTCAAAGCTCTCTTATTCACATTATGAGATAACCATAACACTGGAAATCCGTCTTTAAGCAATTGAATCATTGTGTTAAAAATAACACTAAAACGATGTAGACTCATTATATTTTCTCGTCTATGAATAGCAAATCTGATAAAGCCGTCTTTGATTGTTTTTAATTCATCGGAGGTAGGATTTTTTTTCTGAAGCCCAATTTTGATGGCATCACTAACTGTATTGCCAGTAATAAAAATCCTTTTTTTTAAAAAACCTTCTTCAATTAAATTTTTCTTATTGAGCAATGTTGGAGCGCAATGAACTGCGCTAGCGGCTGCGATATTGCGAGTATTGAACTGTTCAGGAAATGGCTCAATGGAACCTTTTAGCCAATTGGCTTGATTTTTTAAAGTAAAATAATATACATTGAAATCAAATTTCTTTTGTGAAAAAAATTTTTTAAAAGTATCTCCTTTAGGATTATAACTTCTAATACCTGCTTCAACATGAATCACTGGAATTTGATTCATAAATGAGGCTGTCGCTAAAGTGAAAGCGGTAATTGTATCTCCATGCACATAAGGAATAATAATTTTTTTAAATTTTTTAATCTCTTTTAAAACGACGCTAAATCGTTTAATGATTTTGCTAATTTTATCGCTTAAAGGACCACTAATGTTTAAGTTAAAATCTGGGGACAATCCAAAAACTTTTTTAATATCAGCATTAAGATTTTCATCATAATGCTGACCAGTATGACCTAAAAGAAAACATTTACCCTGATTTTTTAATTCTAAAATAAGTGGCGCTTGTTTTATAATATCGGGTTTTGTGCCTATAATGACTAAATGAATTATTTTTTCTTTTGGACTTGCAATAATTTCTTTAAATCTTTCAGAATAAGTTATCATATCGCAAAAACTGCGTTTAAAAACAAAAGCGGTTGTTTTGATAATGATTAGCTTGCTTTTTTATTTTCTAACTCGTTTCTGTTTAATATACCAAAAATTAATATGATTAAATCTTTCATCAGAAGAAGAGATTTGATCTGAAATAAAAGTGCCTTTAATTTTATTTTTTATTACATAAAGCTGAATAGGACGATATAAAAATACAGCTGGAATGTCTTTGACTATTTGTTTTTGAAAATTTTGGTAAAGATTTTTTCTTAATTGCGGATCGCTTGTCTGCCTTGCTTCTATTAAAATTTTATCAACTTCAGGATTTTTATATAAAGATAGATTAAGTCCGGGATCTTTTACTTGAGATGAATGCCAAAAAGAAAATGGATCAGGATTTGATCTTAAAGCTTGGCCAAAAATCAACATTTGATAATCTCTATCTTTAATAATTGTTTCAAACAAAGTTTTAGCATCGAAATCTTCAACTTTAATTGTAAAACCAATTTTTTCTAATGATTCTTTAAGATAATTTGCTACTTTAATTAAAATATCATCCTTGGGAACAGTAATAGTTAAATTAAGATCGAGTTTATTTTTTGGATCAAGTAAAGATTCTAAAAGAACTTTTGCTTTTTGAATATCATAATCTAATTGCTCAACATCGCCTACGGAAAAATAATCATTAATCGGCAAAGGCGTAGAGACTAGTTCAGCGTTTCCGTAAAAAATTTTTTCAATCATCTCCCTTCTATTGATTGCCATAGCAATAATTTCTCTTATTTTAACATTTTTCAAGGTCTCGCTTTTGGTTTGGTTAAAAAATAAAGCGTAGTATCGCGGCAATTTCAAATGAAAGTAATTAAAATTTTTTAATTCTTTTACTGCAGAGAAATGCTCTGTTTTATTTAACAAAAAACCATCAATATCGCCTTCTTTAAGTGCTTGAAATAAAGATTCTTCATTCTCAAAAAATTTTATCAAAATTTCAGAAATATAAGGTTTTTGACCAAAATAATTATCATTTCTAACAAGTTCAAGGCTTTGGATAACAGCTTGGTTTGCTTTTTGACTACTTCTTATCTCCTTTAATATATAAGGTCCTCCGCTGATAGGATTTAAGTTATAAAAAGTTTTCGGAAAATCTTCGGGGGTAATACTTTGCCAGATATGTTTAGGCAAAATACCTGTAGTTAAATTTTCAGTAAATAAAGCGTAAGGATTAGGTAAAATAAATTTTACTGTGAGATTATCTATTTTTTCTATTTTTACTTCCTCCCAGTTAAATTTTAAAGGGCTTTTATACAAAGGATTCTTGATTATTTTAAAAGTAAAAACAACATCATCAGCAGTAATTGGATTGCCGTCTTGCCATTTAGCATCAGGCCGCAATGAAAAAGTATATTCTTTTTGGTCATCACTTACAAAACTTGATTGAGCCAAACTATATTCGGTAGAACTTGCCATTAAAGAGGGGTAAAAAAACTTAATCAAATCCCTCTCAACATTATTATTAAAGGAAAGAACAGGATTTATCTGATTAATAACCCCAACAACACCTTCACGATAAGAACCACCAAAAGCAGGAATGAGTTTAGTGCCCTGAAAATAAGTATTAATAAGCAAAACAAGCAGACTGCCACCTGCTAAATATAAAAGTATTTTAAACAACTTATCTTCTAATTCATCAAATTTGGCAAAAAAGAATTTAAGTCCCATTAATTAACAAAAACCTCGCAATCAAGGAAAGAAATAAAACTGCCGCACTAATTATCGTTGCAGCAAATATAAATTTTTCAGCGCCACGGCGAGTATGAAAACTTGCCATTTCGCCACCAAAAATACCTGAAAGTCCGCTTCCTTGACTTTGAAGCAATATAGATACACTCAACACTAAAACACTGATTGTTTGAATAATAAGTAAAATTTCTTTAAGCATCGAAAATACGCCTTCAAAGGCGCGAAATTAACAATTTATTAAATTATTACCTTTGAGAATAACAATTAAAAAATCTTTTCAGTTTTGATATTATCCTTATCAGTAGTATTTTTTAAAATAATGATTAAGGAAAATGTTTACAAAAGAGATTAAAATAGCAGCAAAAGCAAAAGTCCAAAAACCAGAAATCATTAAAATATTAGGCGGTACAATTAAACTTAAAATCCATAAAAGAAAAATATTGATAAAAATATTAAACAAGCCAAGGGTCACAATAATCAGTGGAAAAGTTATTACTTTTAAAATAGGCTTAAGAAAAAATTGAATTAAAGAAAAAATAAATGAAATTAACAATAAATCTCCGTAACTACCTCGAAAAGAAAAATCTGTTAATAAATAATCAACTAGAAAAATACCAATAGCATTGGAAGTTAAATGAGAAATAAATTCAAACATATAAAGATTTTTCGCGCAAGTGTTTATGGAAATTAATGGCAAATCGGTGAGCTTCGTCTCTAATGGCTTTAAATAATAAGCCAACATCTTCAGGCAAAGTATCTATTTTAACAGGATTTTTATTATCAACAGTATATACTAATTCTTCTCTTTTGGCAAGAGCAATAAAAATAATATCTTTATGTATATCAAATTTTTTCAAATTTTTCAATGCTTCATTAAGTTGCGCCTTACCGCCATCTATTAAAATTAAATCAGGCATGATCCATTTTTTATGCTTAAATCTTCTTTGAATAATTTGAGCAATCATAGCGGGGTCGTTATTGCCTTTGATGTTTTTAATTTTAAATCGGCGGTAATGAGTCTTTTGAGGCATAAAAAAGCCATTAGAATCTTTTTCAAATACCACCATTGCCCCTACCGGGTTTTTCCCTTGCAAAATCGAGACATCAAATGCTTCTATTTTTTTAACCTTAGAAAAATCAATAATTGTTTTTTCGATGATAATTTTATCATTGATAACAAAATTGCCGATGTGGTTTTTTTCGAAAACTTTTTTATGACTGATGATTCTTTCAAAGGCTAAAATCTTATTTTTTATTATTTGGGCTTTTTCAAAATTTTCATTTTCTGCTTCCTTTAACATTTCTTGGTTTAAATCCTTCAGTAATTTTTTAGATTTACCGCTCAATACCCTTTTGATCGCATTAATATTTTTCTGATATTCTAATTTGTTTTGAAATAAATCTTTGAGAAGAAGTTTTGCTTCCTTAGATTGCGTCTTGAAAGTATTTTCAAGACAACAAAAGCCCCGACATAAACCAATCTGAGCATTTAAACAAGGTTTTTGATGGGTTTTAAGACAAGTGCAATAAGGAAAAACTTTTCGTAAAGTTTTTAAAGTAATTTTTAAAGCACGTCCAGATACAAAAGGACCAATCCAGTTTTTGATTTTTACTTTAAAATTTTTGACATGAATCTGATGAGCGATAATAATTTTAGGAAAAATTTCTTTTGTAAAACCGACAAAAAAATAATTTTTGTCGTCCTTAAAAATAACATTATATTTTGGCTTGTATTTTTTTATCAACAATGACTCCCTTATTAATGCTTCAATCTCAGATTCCAAAACTTCAATTTTGATTTTTTTCAATTCAGAAATCAAATGCGCTTTCTGGGGATTATGAAAAGAAAAATCTTTTGAAAAATAACTGCGCAGACGACTTCTTAAATTTTTGGCTTTCCCGATATAAAGCTTTTCATTATTTTTGCCAATGAAAAAGTAAACTCCTGATTTTTCAGGGATTGAGAAAAAATCAATTTTTCCTTTTTCAAAAGGAATAGTTATCATAATCTCCAAAAATTTTTAAAAACACACTCGCAATGACTCGTATCTTAATTTAATTTTATCCTCATCTTTTATTAAATAAATATAGTTTTAAAGCTGGAATTTTCCTTATCTTCTGCAATCATTCCTCACTAAACTGTAATGACATTATATATCAAGTATGAAAAATATTATACACTAAATCACTATCATAAATTTTTCAAATCAAAAATGCTGCAAAGATTTTTTTTGTTATTTCAAATTGAGTAAGTTGGCAATTTTTAATTTCTTAATTTTTTTATTTTTTATAAATACTTGCATATTTTATAAATATATGCTAATATCTTTATGTATGGCTGATTTATGCGAAGCAATGGAAAAATTTGGTAAAGGCATTGGTAGCGTTTCGCGTTATCGAATCTTAGAAGCTTTGTTTACAGGGCCAAAAACTGTCAATCAGTTGGTGAAAAAAACAAAATTTTCTCAACCACTCGTTTCCCAGCATTTACGAGTCCTAAAAGAAACAAATTTAGTAAAAGATGACCGTCAGGGGCAAGAAGTGATTTACTCGATTAATTTGCAATACATTATCTCCCTTTTAAAAGATCTTATTGAAGAACTTAAAAAAAAATAAAAAAAAGAATTTAAAAAGTAAATGACAATTAACCTTAATTTAAAACTATGCTTACCTATGTTTACGATACTTATGTTAAAACTAAAGATGGTCGTTTAATGCATTTTGATGTAATTATTGACAAAAAAGATGATGCTAAAGCGATTGAATATGCGAAAGAATGGTTAAATTCTATTGGCGAAAAAGATGTAAAGATATCAAGTAAAGAATGCCAGTTTTGTCATTCAGAAGTTGCTTCCCCTGAAATAGAAAAAGAAATTAAAAACAAAGGTTATTATATCTATAAAATGGAAGGCTGTCCTTAAATTTTATTTAAAAAATGAAGCCAAAAATTACAAGGTCGACTTTAAAAAACAATTAAATTATCTAATTTTTAAGCCATTATGAAAACAGATTTAATAAATATCAAAATCATTTCAGGAAGCACGCGTCAGGGTCGCTTCAGCGACAAGGCAGCAGCCTGGATTTACGATGAACTGAAAAAGGAACAAAAAGTAAACGCTGAAATTCTTGATTTGAGAAATTTTGATATGCCGTTTTTCAATGAAACGGTAAGTCCATCTTTTAAGCAAGAACCTTATAAAAATGAAGCAGTGGCGCGCTTTACAGAAAAAATCGCCGAAAGCGATGCTTTTGTGATTATTACTCCAGAATATAATCACAGCACTTCAGCTGTCTTAAAAAATGCTTTAGATTGGGTATATCAAGAATGGAACAATAAACCAGTAGCTTTTGTAAGCTATGGTAGCGTGGGGGGTGCGCGCGCAGTTGAACATTTAAGACTGATTGCTATAGAACTACAAATGGTACCAATTCGCAATGCTGTTCATATTCCCGGTGAGCAGTATTTTCAAGCGCTTTTTGGCAAAATGGATGTTAAGGATTTATTTGCGCAACAAAAAGATAAAGTCCAAGCAATGATTTCGCAACTTCTCTGGTGGGCTCGGGTCCTACAAAAAGCGAGGAACGCTCACTAAGGTCAAGGGGTGGTTTTTTGACGTAACACAGGCGGTATTTTTTATGGGCTACAAATTTCAATGCAAATGGTCGCTGCCCATTGCAACCGTCGGACAAATTCCATACCTCCGTTATCTACTTACCAGTGAAACCATAATTTTTAATAAGTAGTTTGCCCAAGCCACCATATACATACAAACGCCAACACTTGCATCAACAAGGTTTTTTTATAAGAATTTGTCATAGCGTAGTCATAAGCTTTCTGCTCGTCTGGGGTCAACTCAATATTGTATGGAACGGAGGGATTTTCTGGGATATGTGAGTACTTTTGCAAAACCTCAACCTGTTCAATATACCTTTGGAAATTCATCGATGAACGGCAAGATCCTCGCAAGCATTCTATAGCAGGCAATGATGGCATTGATTCTTTAAACGAAGCAGGGCAAAAAGAATTTCCGTTTTGTGATAATTAATCAAATTTTGCGACTAACGCAATTTGAACAACGCTTGATTCGTTACGCGCTGAATTATTTGCTGAAACTTTGTTGTTTTAGTTACTAGCGTAAAAGTAAACAATCACTACTACAAAAATCAAGACAACTACAGTTAGAAATTTTTTAATTATATTTTTACTTATATTTTTACTTATAAGTTTATTTTAGCACGATGTACAAACTTTATTTATCTTTTGTGCTGTTAGATATATTGCTATTAGCATAATAATTATTACTGCCACAACAAAATACCAGCGATAATTTAGAACAAAAACAACACCCCCAAATCCTATGCCAAAAAGAGCCAAAAACGGAGCAAGACACGAAGCGCAAAAAAAAGTTCCGGCAATTCCCGCAAAAAGCGCGCCCCACCCTCCGCTAAGGACCGCGCCGACACTTGTAATCTTAATCTTTTTTTTCTGACGCATAATAAATACTTGCATTGAAATAAAAAGCGCATAAAGGGATGATAGAAGAAAGAACACGGCGTAATCCCTTAAAGTAAAAATTTTAAGCTGTGTTGCAAGAGTATTGCCAGGTAACGTCCACACAGAAATAAAAATAAAGAGAACAAACATTGCCAGAAATACGGCAATCAGAAGAAGAAAGTAATTTGTTCTTTTGAACGGTTCGCGAATCCCAAAATATAAAACGTCAAATATGTTTTTCATATACAACAGTTTAATTTGTTCATGTCTTTGTTTTTTTGTCTGAACTTCTTTTTTTCATTAATTAGTTTTTGTATTTTTTTGAGTAATCGATCGCGCGCCTTTTAAAAGTTATTGAGTGTTTTTGGGTCATCAATGATCCATTCTTTAATTTTTCCTTTGAAAACATAGTAGACACTAAACATCCGAAAAATATAATCATATCGACATTCTTAAACATATCATCTGTTACCTTTTTGGGTTTTTAATTTTCAATTTCCATATCCAATTCTTTAAGTACTTAAATGTCAAGAGGGTCGATTTTCTCTGCTTAAAATGTACCGGCGCTTTGCGCTACCCAGCCAATATTTTTGGCTAAATTATTGAATATGGTTTCCGCTATCTTACTTCTTTTTTTGTTTTCTATGGAAACAAATAAAATTGTTTTCATATACAACAACTTAACTTAGAGATATCTTTGGTAAATGATAATGCAGCAATTTTTATAGCTTCAGAAAGTGTTGGAAAAACAGGCAAAGAATTTATAACATCGTCAATTGTGTTTTTGTTTTTAATGAGAATCATCGCTTGCGCAACAAGTTCTGCGGCATTTGGCGAAAGAATGTGTACACCCAAAATTTGTTTTGTTTGAGGATGAATTACCATTTTGATGAGTCCTTCGGTGCGACGCATGATAATGGCTTTAGG
Organism: bacterium; assembly: GCA_037443185.1. GTDB lineage: Bacteria > Patescibacteriota > Minisyncoccia > 2-01-FULL-47-10 > JBBIMT01 > JBBIMT01. Next base: position 34,369 of record JBBIOV010000006.1, read on the forward strand.
TACATTTTTTAATGATACCGTTCTGCAAACACACACCCCCATTTGTTTCATTTGTTCTTGCTCAGTAAAACCTACACCGGCAAGTTGAGGATCGGTAAAAATAGTATATGGCACAGTGCTATAATCAATGGAAAGTTTAGCGCCTTTAAGTAAGTTTTCCGCGGCAAGGGTTCCCTCTCGTCCGGCCGTTGTTTCAAGACGCAAAGATAAGTTAGTAACATCGCCAACGGCAAAAATATTTGGATTGGATGTTTGTAAATATTGATTAACAACAATAGCTCCTCGTTTATCTATTTCAACATCTAAAAATTCAAGACCAAGACCTTGCGTATTAGGTATTTTGCCAACAGCTAAGAGTATTTCATCTGCAAAAACTTCCTCTTGTGCCTCGCCAATTTGATAAGATACAATTTTTTTGTCTCCATTCTTTCGCAC
>JBBIOV010000007.1:0-29596 GCA_037443185.1 bacterium
CATTTTCAAGATTAAGCCTTAAGGTCTGACCTTGAAGTCAACAAAATCAATCCTTAAATAAAATTATACCACTCTTATTTTATCAAAGCAAGTTTCTTTTCTTAAAGTCTTCAGGGCCTAGCCTCTAGGCTCGGCCTTGAGGTCGGGCCTTGCTTGAAAAACTTGAAACTTAAAACTTGATGTTTTATACTTTGTTATACTGTATACTTTACTTTATAATTTATTTTATATCAGATACGCAGGTATAGTATAGTGGTAGTACATCACCCTTCCAAGGTGAAGGCACGGGTTCAAATCCCGTTACCTGCTTTAAAAAAACAAGAAAAAATCTGCTTGGCGACAGAACTTGAACCGTGCAAGAAAGCGCAATAAGTTCAAAACAACTTGTTTTATCCATAAGATTTACAGATAATATTTACAGATCTTTCATTGTAAATTACGAATTGCAAATTAATAATTTTACAATTCCAATAAATTCAACAACTTTAACATTCTTAACAATCTTAACATTTATTTAACAATTTCCAGATCTTGTTTTTTTGTTTCATTTTGTTAAAATATGCCTATTAGCCATTCTTTATCTTCAGAAATTAAATTATAATGGAATTTCTACTTGTAGCGGCAATAGCTCTTATAGTAGGTATAGGAATTGGATATACGATTTGGCGAAACATTGCAAAGAAAAAAGCAGATTCAGCGATTGCTAAAGCCGAGAAAATAATAGAGGAAGCACAAATCAAAGCAAAAAAAATTTTACTGGAAGCTCAAGAAAAATCTTTAAAAATACTAGAAGAATCAAAAAATGAGATAAAAACAAGAGAAGAACAAATTTTAAGATTTGAGGAAAGATTAGATAAAAAAGAAAAAGAATTAGAAAATTTAATCGCCGAACAAAAAAGTAAAGAACAAAAATTAAAAGAAAAAGCTCAAATTTTAAAAAATTTAGAGTCTGATATTTTAAAAATCCAGGAACAGAAGCTTCAAGAGCTTAGCAAAGTTGCTTCTTTAAGTATCGAAGAAGCCAAAAAAGAGCTATTTGCCAATTTAGAAGAATCTTATAAACAAGAGCTTTTTTCCCGTTTGCAAAAATTAGAACAACAGGGAAAGTTTATGCTTGAAGAAAGAGCAAAAAATATAATGGTGCTTGCGATGCAAAGACTAGCATCAGATTATACTCCAAGTCACACAAGTTATTCCATTAATCTTCCCTCAGAAGAAATAAAAGGTCGCATTATAGGAAAAGAAGGAAGAAACATTCGCGCCTTTGAACTGGAAACAGGAGTAGATGTTATCATTGATGAAACTCCTCAAGTAATTACAATCTCAAGCTTCAATCCAATTCGCAGGGAAATTGCTCGAATCGCTATGGAACGACTCATTGCCGATGGAAGAATTCAGCCGGCTTTAATAGAAAAAACAGTAACTGATGTCAAAAAGCAAATTGCTGAAGAGATTGTAAAAGCTGGTGAAGCAGCAGTATACGAGCTAAACATCATTGGGCTTCATCCGGATTTAATAAAAATTTTGGGTCGTTTAAAATTCAGAACGAGTTATGGCCAAAATGTTTTAAGTCATTCTATAGAGGTAGCAAGACTATCAGAGATGATTGCAAATGAAATTGGAGCCAATGCAGAAGTGGCTAAAATCGGTGGGCTTTTTCATGATATTGGCAAAACTGTTGATCATGAAGTCCAAGGTTCTCATGTTGACATCGGCATTAGAATTTTACAAAAATTTGGTGTTAAGAAAGAAATTATAGATGCAATGAAATCTCATCATAATGAATATCCTTTTGAAAGGATTGAAGCAGTCATTGTGCAGGTTGCTGATGCTATTTCGGGATCCAGACCAGGAGCACGACGAGGATCTTTGGAAGAATACCTAAAAAGGCTGGAGGAGCTTGAAAAAATTGCTGATTCTTTTAAAGGCGTGAAAAAATCATACGCCATACAAGCCGGTCGGGAAGTTAGAGTTTTTGTTGAGCCTGAAGAAATAGACGATATCAATGCAAAAAAAATGGCAAAAGAAATCGCTAGTGAAATTGAACAAAAACTCGTTTATCCGGGAGAAATCAAGGTTATTGTAATTCGTGAAACAAGAATTACAGAATATGCAAAATAAAAAACGCGGTTTTTGGAAAATTTTCACATTAATAAAATATTATTGTCAAATATTGCATATTTTTAAGTCATTGTTATAATACTTAAAGATAAGGCATAAATTAAGCCTTTTAGAAGGAGGTGACGCAAAATGAATAAAATGCATCTTATCGAAACACTAGCAAAAAAATTAGGATTATCAAAAGCGAAAGCGAAAGAAGCTATTGAAACCATAGTAGATGAAATTACTAAAGCCCTTTCCCGCAAAGAAGAAGTTACTTTAACTGGTTTTGGTACTTTTAAAGTTTCTTATAGACAAGCACGAACTGGAAGAAATCCACAAACAGGATCTACTTTACAAATTCCAGCAATGAATGTACCTAAATTTAAACCTGGCAAGGCTTTAAGAGATGCCGTCAAATAACTTTAAGAATTTAAGGTCTATCACTCACATAAAGCCCCCGTTGTTTTTGGGGGTTTTATGTTGTTTAAATGTTTGTCATTTGTTTAATGCTTTTTGGCAAAAATTTTTAACAATTAAAGCTTAGTTTAATATAAATTTTTATAGCTTCAACAAGCTTTTGCTTTTTTTATTTTATGTTATACAATTAATAATCTGCAAATACCGCAGATAAAACTAAAACAATAAACCAAAAACCACAATGCGTTTATTGAAAAAACTTTTTAAATTATTATTTTATTTTTTTATATTGCTATTTATTTTCGGAATAGTAACTTTTTTTATTATTGCCAAAGATTTGCCATCTCCTGAACAACTTTTAAATGAAAATCCTCCACAATCGACTAAAATTTACGATAGAACAGGTGAAATCCTTTTGTATGAAATTCACGGTCAAGAAAAAAGAACTATAGTGTCTTTAGATCAAATATCTCCCTATTTAAAACAAACAATCATAGCCACAGAAGACGCTGGATTTTATCAGCATTGGGGAGTTGAAATCAAATCGATTTTAAGATCAATTTTAAAAACTATTTGGAATGGAATTTTTTTAGGAGACTTTAGTGATATTGGTAGAGGCACTTCCACAATTACTCAACAATTAATCAAAAATGCCGTTTTATCAAATGAAAAAACTATCACTCGCAAAATAAAAGAAATTGTTCTTGCTATTGAACTTGAACGAAGATATTCAAAGGATAAAATTTTAGAATTTTATTTAAATCAGATTCCTTTTGGTTCAAACTCTTATGGCGTGGAAACAGCAGCCCAAACTTTTTTTAGAAAAAGCGCAAAAAATTTAACTTTAGCCCAAAGCGCCATTTTAGCTGCCTTACCCAAAGCACCTTCTTTCTATTCTCCTTATGGTTCTAATTTAGAAAAATTAAAAGAAAGACAGAGATATATTTTAGATAGAATGGTTGCGCTTAATTTTATTACCAAAAACGAAGCGGAACTAGCAAAAAATGAAAAAATCACCTTTGCTCCGCCATTAACTAACATTAAAGCGCCACATTTTGTAATGTTTATAAAAGAAAAATTAGAAGAAAAATATGGTAAAGATATAATTGAAAATGGCGGTTTAAAAGTAATTACCACTTTAGATGCAAAATTGCAAGAAAAAGCTGAAAAAATTGTTGAAGAAAAAGTAAATGAAAATGCAAAAAAATATAACGCGCGCAATGCCGCTGCAGTTGCCATTGATCCAAAAAACGGTCAAATTTTAGCAATGGTCGGATCAGCTGATTATTTTAATCAACAGGAAGATGGCAATGTAAATGTTGCTATTAGACCTCGACAGCCCGGATCAGCCTTTAAACCATTTGTCTATGCCGAAGCCTTCAAAATGGGTTATACACCAGAAACAATCTTGTTTGATTTACAAACTCAATTTAAAACTCGCGCCGGTCAAATTTATATCCCTGAGAACTATGATCGAAAATATAGAGGTCCTATTTCAATGAAAAACGCGTTAGCTCAATCTTTAAATATCCCCGCTGTTAAAACATTGTATTTGGTCGGTGTCGATAGAGCCATAGATGCTGCAATTAAGGCTGGAATAAAAAGTATTGAAAAAAATAAAGCAAATCTTGATTTAGCTTTAGTATTGGGTGGCGGCGAAGTAACATTGCTTGAATTAACTTCAGCTTATGGAATTTTTGCTAATGACGGCATAAAAAAGCCTCTTTCTTATATTTTAGAATTAACTGATTCAAACGGAAAAGTTTTAGAAAAATTTGAAGATACCGAAGGAGAAAAAATTTATGAGCCCCAAGTAGCGCGTCAGATATCTGATATTTTATCTGATAATAACGCCCGAGCTCCGCTTTTTGGATTTAATAGCCCCCTACTTATAAAAGGATATGATGTAGCAGTTAAAACTGGCACCACTGATTTATATAAAGATGGTTGGACAGTGGGATATGCAAAAAACATTGTGGTTGGCGTTTGGGCTGGTAATAATAATAATGATTCAATGAGGCGTGAACCAGGCGTAGTCGTTGCCGCTCCAATATGGCATGATATTATAACTTATTATTTATCAGATAAACAAAATGAGCCCTTCATTAAACCTGAACCAATTCTAGTAAATAAACCAATGCTAAATGGACATTTTGCCAATGAAAAAACCGTAAGAATAAATAAACTCACCGGAAAATTAGCTTCAGCAAACACACCGCCGGAATTAATAGAAGAACGTACTTATAAAGAAGTTCATAATATTTTGCATTATGTCAAAAAGGAAGATCCGCTCGGTCCTGAACCCTTACCATCAGAAAGAGATTCAGCTTATGAATTTTGGGAAGCATCAGTCCTGCAATGGATTGGCATTCAGTCGGATTTTTATCTTTATAATCAACCACCCCCAAACGAATATGATAATGACAGTTTCGATATTGATAAGCCAGAAGTTCAAATCACAAACTTAAACGACAATCAAATTATTAATCAACCACATCTTTTTATTCAAGTTGCCGCCAGCAGCAAAGTAGGTATTAAACAGGTAGATTTTTTTGTAGATGACCAGTTTATTGGCTCTGATTTTAGTGCGCCCTATGAGATGAATTACGAATTAACACAAGAGAAAGATTATGTCATTTCTGTTAAAGCTTTCGATAATAATTTAACATCAGCTGAATTATCAAAAAAAATAATTTATCAAATACCTAAAACTCAAAATTTAGCAGCAGAAATATTTCAGACTTCTTATGGTTCTGATTTTCCAAAAAACTTTTCAGTAAAGATAATGCAAGGTGATGTGAGAAAGATTAGTGAAATCTCACTTTATTACTCGAATGATCCCAATTTAAATTCTTCTAAATTAATACAAAAAATATCACTTGACGAACAATCAGCTAATCGAACAACCTTTGATTTTTCCTGGAATCAAATTTCTTCATCAGAGGCTCCTTATTATGTTTATGCTTTAATTATCGACAATGAAGGTAATCTAATAAAAACCAATGTCGTTGTAATATACTGAATGAATAAGTTGAGTATTTAAAGTCTAATTAAGTTGCATTATCAACACTTTAAACTTTCATTATTTAATACGCCAACATCTCAATGTTTTTTTCTAAACAAAAAATATATTACTACAACTCCTATTCCAAAGGAAATATAAAATATCACACCTGGGTATCTTTTTTCAATATTCGAAGCAATATTTTTATTTAAATCATCAAATTCAATAGCGATGTTCTCAGGTAATATTAAGTTTTCTGATTGCCTTGACTTCAAACCAGAACAATCTTGAGGGCATTTTGCTCTTGATTCATTTTTTTCGCACACTCCATTACCACAAAAAAAACAATCCTCATCTACTTTTTTAAAAGCGCAATATTTATAACAAACCCGATCGCCTGATTTACAAAAATTGGCGATTAAATCTATAGAGGTTAATTTTTGTCTATTATAAAAAAAATTGATAGACGAAGCTGTATAAAATAAAGGGATGATTATTTGATTTTGATTTAGTTGATTAGTGATAAAATTTTTTGGTAAATATTTTTCAAATAATATTTTATTTTCAGTTGAAATCACCTGGAGCGAGTACGGGGTCGGAAAATCACTGAAAATGGTTAAAGCAAGATCAGTAAAATAAACTTTTTTTATTTCAAATTCCCCCTGCGCTCCCAAATTGAAATCAATAGCAATATTTTTGTTCTCTTGCGCTAAAGCGCCAAAAACTTCAATAAAAATAAAGAAAAAAGTGCTAAATATCCAATATTTAATACAATTTTGCATAAAAATAATCATAAATTGGAAATTAATACCCAATTGTCAAATTTCCAATCTTTAATCCGTAATTTAAAATTTTTTTAAAAAAAATCGGATTAAACTTAATTTAAATGTATCTACTGTTAAACATTTTTAAAGTTCATTCACAGAGCGATATTGATATATTTTTTTAATTTTTTTTACATCAACATAACTAGTCACCAATTACTTCTGACATTCACTCAATAATATCAATCTCTATCCCAAAATTCGATTTTAATTCCTTGTTTTTTTCATTCAAACATAAAAGCGATACCACATACACTCCGGGGTTTTGAAACTGATAAAAATAATTTTTAGAAAAATCAGATACTGCTAAATATGCCCCATCGCCAAAATCTAAACGACAGGAATGTAGTTTTAAATCTGGAGGGGTTTTTACTAATTTTACTGTAATATTACCTTTTTTTGACTTTTGAATCTGGGCTATGGCTATTTCTTCCTTTATCTCTTTTTTGATTGTTTGGGGTTTTTTAAAAAAAGCAAGTAAATAATCAAAAAAATTTCTTAAAGCACTTTTTTCTTTAATTGTAATTAAAGTTGCAGGTCCGCCTTTTTGTGTTCCAGTAGGAAGATGGGTAACCAATAAATTGATATAACAGGAACGCGCCAAATTAAAAATATGCTCTATTTCTTTTTCTCCTTGACCTTTTAAAGGAAAATCTTCATCTTCACAATCGTTACTTAATGACCACTCGAAAAAAAATTCACTTGGATCTGCGTTTGAAGATAAACCAGTCGCTTGACAATTTAATTTTTCACCGACTATAACTTCGCTTTTATCGCAGGAAAAATTTGCCGTAAAATCAGGCACTGCTTCACTTGGCAAAGGAGGTATTGAAGGCGGATTAGGGGTTGCTGGAGATGATGGGGGTTGGGACTGAGGTGGAATTGAAGGTGTACTAGAAGGAGGTAAAGAACTGGAAGGCGGTAAAGAAGGCAAGGAAGATTCAGTCAAAATTCCTTCTTCTAAAATAGTAACTCCGGGAATTTGAGCGGTTAAATTTTCTACTTTAACTGTGATAGTATAAGTATTTGATTTTTTATAAATATGAGGAATACGCCATCTTTCACAATTTAGTCGTTCAAGTTTCGTAATTTCTCCATCGCCCCAATCAACTTCCCCTGTTAAATTTGGTCTCATCTCAACACATCTATCATCTAAAACTTTAAATTCGATATAAATCGCTCTATCAACTATCTTCTCGGAAATATATTCAAAAAGATAAGGTTTAACATCCCATTCAGCTGCTAGAACCAAAATCGGCATAAAAACTACAACCATAAAAACGATAATAAAAAGCCAGTATATAGATATAACATTTACTAAATAGTATTTAATATAACTTTGCATTGAAATTACTAAAAATATAATAAAAGAGAATCAGCTAAAATATTATAAAAATTTTAAATTTATTAATAAATTAACCTCTATATAATTTTTAAATTTAAATCAAAAATTTTCGATTTTATATCTTCAATCTTAATCTTATTTGGGATAATTCTAAAAACTTTAACAACTTTGACGATTTTAACAATTTTGACATTTCATATTGTATCTTATTTTTTATAAAAAAAACAGTCCCTTTAGAAGTAAAATCAAGGTCCGACCTCCCTCTGGAGATCGGACCTTGGTAACAGATCTTACAATCTTTAACTACAATTTATAGCAATAGTTTCTACATTAAATATATAACTAGCGTAATTTTTGTTAAGGCGAATAATGTGATAAGGCTGATTTTCTATATTTTGATAATTGCAACCTCTTCCTGGTATGTATTCTTTAACATAAACTGTTAATTGGAATTGTTCCTTATTATACAAAACCTTGTCTATTGTAATTCCATACCCCGCGGTTGTTTTATTGCCCGCGAAAACCGCTATAAGCATTTCTTTATTACTCAAATCAACAAATGGCCGTGATACTCTTCCAAAGTGTTTAAACCACATACTTTCATATTCTGATGGCTTCCTAACAACATAGCTTGCTCTATCAGGACTGATACTACTGCCTCCTTTTAATAAAGTTTCAAACGGTAAAGCCTCAGTAGGCCCTGCAGTGACCGTAAAATTGATACTACTACTGGTGCCATTAACATTAGAAACTGATACGGGATAAACTCCAGGGGTCACTATGGCGCCTATCTGACAAGAAGGCAAAGCATCAAGCAAAGTAGCATCAAAAATAGGACAATTATTTAAAGAACTGGGGACACTAAATTCAATAACTGTCCCTCCATTACTTGAATTTAAATTCGTTATAATGCCGGACCCAAATTTAACATTATTATTTGTGGGTGTAAAACCGCTTCCAGTAATAACGACTTTGGTATTAATAGGTCCTGAGGTCGGCGATAATTGAGAAATAGAGACAGAACCGCTTGGCGGTACACCAGTTACATTTACAACAACGTGGTCTCTTACTGATCCTAAATTAGATTGACACTGCACTTGAAATGTTATTGAAGCGTTAAGAGCGCCACTTGACTGACTACCAGATAATCCAGTCCAATTACCTGGGGACACTACGCAAGAAGTTACGTTGTTTGAAGTCCAAGAAATAGTTGCTGAGGAGCCGGCTGTTAATGTAATTGGGCCATTTGAGCCATTAGCTTTAATATTAACAAATGGTGGAGGCGCCGGCGGCGTCACTGAATCTGGTGATTCCACTAAGCCACAAGAAGAATTTATTTCAACCCAATATCCCTTTGTATCATCTAGTTTTTGTGTTGATGAAATTTCTAAATATCTATTTTCATTTGGACTCCAATGATATAGTTTTACATTTAAAGGGCAAGTTGGCATAGGATCGCCAATAGCACATGGAGGCGCTGGACTTGCTGGTGATGATGGAGGACATGTTGTGCTTGAACGAGATTTATTTAATTCTTCCCAAGTATATCCCGAAGAAATCATATTCCATCCTAAATTCAAAAATAAAGTTTGCGGTTTACGGGTCCCAGTAATTTTAGCTTGACAATCATTTAAAACATTAATCCAATACCCTTTCATTGGATGCAATATTGAAGGAGTAATGTATTTTTTTTCTTGCGGACTATACTCCCAAATTTCTTTAACATTGCAATTCTTTATATCAGTGACTTTTGCGCTATCAACTGGAATACTAAACATATTCCAACCGTTTTTTAAATTAATAGTATATTCAGTTTGTCCTGGAACAACAAGTTGTCCTGGAACACCAAGAGGAGGCGGAGGAGGAGTTAAGGCTGTTAATTTTGTTAAATTAGATAGATTATTGAAATATATTATAGTGGCGAAAATAAAAAATATCGCAAATATCACTACTAATATAATCGCAATATGAAATGGGGTGATTTTTGTTTTCATAAAATTTTAAATTAAATATTTATTTTTTTATTATACCACTATTTACTTTTGTAAACAATACTTTGTATTTCTCAGACAATCAAATATTTATAGTAAATCCAGCCTCAATAGTTAAAAGGCATAAAATTTTTAAAGTTTCAGACAGAAAACTTAAAATAAACTACATCTCCATCTTCTATAATATATTCTTTCCCTTCTTGACGCAACCAACCTTTTTCGCGTGCAAGACTAAAACTCCCAGCTTCAATCAATTTATCATAATGAATAACTTCAGCTCTGATAAATCCCCGCTCAAAATCGCTGTGAATAATATTTGCGGCTTTAGACGCTTTTGTGCCTTTTAAACAAGTCCAAGCACGTGTCTCTTTTTTACCTGAAGTAAAAAAAGTTACAAGATCTAAAATCGCATAACCTTTTTTGATAATTAAATCTAAACCGCTTTCATTCATTCCTATAGACTCTAAATAATCTTTTTTTTCTTTTTCAGAAAAAGAAGCAAGTTCACACTCCATTTTAGCGTCTACTGGCAAAAATTCATAACCATTTAAATAAAATGGCTTTTTATGGATTTCATAATGAGTATTTGCCACATAAATCATAGGCTTTAAAGTAAGTAATTGCAAGTCTTTTATTAACTTTTTTTCGTTTTCACTAAAATTAATTTGCGCGGCTAATTTGCCTTCTGATAATTTTTGAAAAATTTTTTCTAAAACTTGCAAACGTTCTTTGTCTTGAAGTTTGCCTGATTTGGCTAACTTTTCAGCTTTTTCTTTCACTTTTTTTACCATCTCTAAGTCCGCTAAAATAAGTTCCGTATTAATAATCTCTAAATCTCGCAAAGGATTTATCGAGCCTTCTATATGGAGTACTTCTCCAGGGAAAAATCTAACTATTTGCACTATTGCATCAACTGATCTAATATGCGCTAAAAATTGATTGCCGAGTCCTTGACCTTGGTGAGCGTTTTTTACAAGTCCTGCTATATCAACAAATTCTATGATCGTGGGAATTATCTTGACACTTTTAGATATTTTTGCCAATTTTTCAAGTCTTTCATCTGGCACAGCCACTACTCCAACATTCGGTTCTATGGTACAAAATGGGTAATTGGCCACGTCAATTTGTTGTTTGGTTATAGCGTTAAAAAAAGTTGATTTACCAACATTAGGCAATCCGACTATTCCGATTTGTAAAGCCATAAAATTTTTGAAAATTGTTATAAAAGTCTAAATTGAAACAGTATTAATGTTATATGATCGATGTATGATGTTAATCATGTTAATCAACATGTTAATCAATGTTAATCATGTTAATCAATAACAATTGTAATTGACAGATACTTCATTTTACTTCATTTTCAATATTTGGGACTTCGTAAGTCCCAAATTTTGTAATTTGTAAATAGTAGACTTTTAATAAATTTTATGGTATATTTTCAAAATTATGATTGATGATTTGGTTAAATCTGAAGAAAAAATATTAAAATTTTGGCAAAAAAATAAAATTTTTGAAAAATCTCTTAAAAAAACCTCGAAGGGAAAGCCTTTTATATTTTACGAAGGACCGCCAACAGCCAATGGTCTTCCTGGCCTACACCATGTTTTAGCCAGAGTGTTTAAAGACATTATACTTCGTTTTCAAACAATGCGCGGTCGTGTTGTTCCCCGTAAAGCTGGGTGGGACACGCATGGATTACCGGTTGAACTTGAGATTGAAAAAAAATTGGGATTTAAATCGAAAAAAGAAATCGAAAAATTTGGAATTGATAAATTTAACGCATTATGCAAGAAATCAGTTTGGAAATATAAAAAGGAATGGGAGAAATTCACTCAACGAATCGGATTTTGGATTGACACAAAAAATGCTTATATTACTTACGAGAAAAATTATATTGAATCTTTATGGTGGATTATTAGTCGTTTTCATCAAAAAGGTCTGCTTGAGAAAAGTTTTCGCGTAGCACCATATTGTCCTCGTTGTGGCACCGTTTTATCTTCTCATGAGGTCGCGCAAGGTTATAAAATGGTGGAAGATCCATCTATTTTTGTGAAATTTAAAATTCAAGGCCGTGAAAATGAATATTTTTTAGTCTGGACAACTACTCCTTGGACCTTGCCAGCTAATGTGGCGCTGGCAGTCAATAAAAATCTTGAATATGCCAAAATTCTTTTCCCATCTACTAATGAAGCTTTTATTTTAGCCCGCGAGACTTTAAAAAACATAGAAGGTAATTTTGATGTTATAGATGGTTATAAAGGAGCTGATCTTATAGATTTAAGATACGAACCGATTTATACCTTTATTAAACCTGATAAACCGGCCTATAAAGTCGTTGCCGGTGATTTTGTATCAGCCAGTGAAGGCACAGGTATTGTCCATATTGCGCCGGCTTTTGGTGTAGAAGATATGGAATTATCAAAAAAAGAGAATTTACCTATCTTAATAACAATTGATGCTCAAGGTAAGTTTATAGACGATGTTTCAGTTTGGAGCGGTAAATTTGTCAAAGACGTTGACCCCTTAATCATTCAGGATCTCAAACAAAGAAAACTTTTATATAAAGAAAAAAAATATCTTCACGAATATCCATTTTGTTGGAGATGTAAAAGTCCCCTACTTTATTTTGCTCAAGATTCCTGGTTCATCACTATGTCAAAATTAAAGGATAAACTTTTAAAAAATAATGAAAAAATCAATTGGCATCCTCCTTATTTAAAAAATGGTCGTTTTGGTGCGTGGCTAAAAGAAGTTAAAGACTGGGCTTTTTCAAGAAAAAGATATTGGGGCACCCCTTTACCCATTTGGACCTGTCATCAATGCAACCATATTGAAGTCTTAAGTTCTTATGAAGAACTAAAAGAAAAAAACTTCTTTAAAAATACTTTATATTTTATGCGCCATGGACACGCTTTAAGTAATCAAAACCAAATCGTCAGCAGTTCTGTACCGGAAAAATTTCATAATCCTTTAACAAAAAGAGGCTATCTTCAATCCCAAAAATCTGCCAAACAATTAAAAAAAGAAAAAATCGACTTGATATTCGCTTCAGAGCTTTTGCGTGTCCGCCAAACCGCTGAAATTGTCAGCAAAATCGTAAAAGCGCCAATTTATTATGATAGTCGTTTAAATGAAATAAATTTTGGAGTTTTCGATGGAGGACCGATTGAAAATTGGAAAAAATTTTTTGAAAATTATGAGGATTTTTATTTCAAAAAACCAGAAGGTGGCGAATCGCGCTTTGAAATACGAAATAGGATTTTAAATTTTATTAAAGAAATAAATAAAAAATACAAAAATAAGAAAATTCTTATCGTCAGTCACGGTGATACTATCTGGATGGCTGAAAGTGCACTTTTGAATTTAAATTTAAAAGAAACTATTGCTTTTAATGAAAAAAGTCGTTTAAAATTAGGTTCTTGGCGACAATTGCGACCGATAATTTACCCTCTTAACAAAAAAGGAGAATTTGATCCTCACCGACCTTATATTGATAAAATTATCTTACGCTGTCGCAACTGTAGCGGGCTAATGACTAGAGTTGAAGAAATTGCTGATGTCTGGTTTGATTCCGGAGCAATGCCACTAGCGCAAGTTCATTTTCCATTTAAAATTTTCAAGTCTCAAAAAAATAAAAAATTAAAAATAAAAAATTTAAGCCGACTTATCCCTTTCCCTGCTGACTACATCGCTGAAGGCATAGATCAGACACGTGGTTGGTTTTATACACTGCATGCAGTATCAACTGCTCTTAATTTTGGCCCAAGTTATAAAAATGTTATTTCGCTTGGACACATTTTAGATGCTAAAGGACAAAAAATGTCTAAATCACTTGGCAATATTGTCAGTCCTGACGAAGCGATAAAAAAATTTTCAGCAGATGGTATAAGATGGTTTTTCTTTAGTATATCTACTCCAGGCACCGCCAAAAGGTATGATGAAAAAATAATTTCTCATTCTTTAAGAAGATTTTTATTAACTTATTTAAATATCTCTAACTTTTTAAATCTTTACCCACCATCAAAAAAATTAAATCCTGATTTTATTTATCAAAACAAAAAACTCACAGTTTTAAATCAATGGATAAAAATTAAATTCTTTAAACTACTTAAAGATGTGAGTGAAAATTTAAAAAATTATAGAATTACTTCTGCAGCGCGCGCAATTCAGGATTTTACAATTTTAGACTTTTCACAATGGTATTTAAGAAGATCTCGGGAAATTATTCCTAAAGAACCTGAAGTTTTTTACTCAGTGTTATGGCATTTAAATAAAATACTAGCGCCTTTTATTCCTTTTACCACTGAAAAAGTATTTCAGGAATTAAAAAAATATTCAAGCAAAAAAGCTTCAATATCCGTTCATCTTGAAGATTGGCCTAAATTAAAAAATATCTTTTCTCAAGAAAAAATAATTGAAGCAATGACAATTACAAGGGAAGTTACAAGTTTGGGGATGCAACAAAGAAAAGAAAAAAACATTAAAGTCAGACAGCCTTTAAACAAACTTTCTATCTGGATACAAAATTTAAACATTTTCAATGAAGAACTTATCCAACTAATAAAAGAGGAATTAAATGTAAAGGAAATTGTTTTAAATAAAAGCACTTCTTCTAATATCAAAGTTGAATTAGACACAACTTTAAATGAAGCTTTAATAGAAGAAGGGCAGTTGAGAGATTTATTACGGGATATGCAAAATAAACGCAAAAAATTAGGATTAAAACCAAATCAAAAAGCGCTTTTAATAGTGAAAAAGCAATCAGAAATCGAAGAATTAGTAAAAAAATTTGAATCGTTAATCAAGAAAAAAATCAATATTCGGCAAATCAAATTTAATGACATAAAAGAAGATTATTTACTTTCACCATCGAGGTCGGACCTTTAAGATTAACAGGCCTTTAAGATTAAACTTTAATAGTTAGCATTTTCGAACTTTCTAATATATATGCTTATTGAC
The DNA here is from genome assembly GCA_037443185.1 of bacterium. Lineage (GTDB taxonomy): Bacteria > Patescibacteriota > Minisyncoccia > 2-01-FULL-47-10 > JBBIMT01 > JBBIMT01. Next base: position 14,644 of record JBBIOV010000007.1, read on the forward strand.
ACTCATTGCCATTTAAACTTTAATGCCATTAAAGACGACGCAGATGAAGTTATATTACGGACTTTAAAAGAAGGAATAAAAATGATTATAGTTGGAACGCAATATGATACTAGTTTAAGAGCGATTAATTATGCAAAAAAATACGATGGGGTCTATGCTGCTATAGGACTGCATCCAGTACATTTGAAAAATCAAAAAATAAAAGAGAAAATAGGTAAAGAAGAAATTGAATTTTTATCTCGCGCTGAAAAATTTGATGAAAAAAAATACGAGGAACTAGCAAAAATTAAAGAGGTTGTGGCAATTGGAGAAGTGGGACTTGATTACCCAAACGACACTTCTGAAGAATTTAAAGCGCTACAAAAAGAGGTATTTTTAAAGCAAATCCATTTAGCAAAAAAAATAAATAAACCAATAATTATTCATAATCGTAACGCCCTAAAAGATATTTTAGAAATTTTAGAATCTGAATTTAGCAATTGGCGCAATGGCGAAAAATTAAACGGCGTTTCTCATTTTTTTAGCGGTACTTTTGAAGAAGCACAAAAATTATTTAATCTTGGCTTTTTAGTTTCTTTTACGGGAGTAATAACTTTCGCCCCTGAATATGAATTTTTGATTCAAAAACTTCCGCTTGATAAAATAATGGTTGAAACTGATTCTCCATATGTGTCCCCTGTTCCACATAGAGGAGAAAGAAACGAACCGCTAAATGTAAAATTTATAGCTCAAAAAATCGCTGATATCAAAGGCATTTCTTTAAAAGAAGTCGAAAATCAAACCACTTTAAACGCCAAAAAATTATTTAATATTTAATAACAATTTAGAAGAAAGTAAGGCTAAAAAAAGTCTTGCTTTATAAAAATTTTATTATGAAAATTTTAAAACTTTTTTTAATCAGTTTTTTTATCATCATAGCTTTTATAGTTTTGGTGGTTATCAAAAGACCCGAGAAATTTTCAGAACCCAATCCAATTGTTACTTTAAAAACTAATTTTGGTGATATCACTTTAGAGTTATTTAAAGCAGATGCGCCAAAAACCGTTGAAAACTTTTTAAAACTTGCAAAAAATGATTTTTATAATGGCACAAAATTTCATCGCGTAATCAAAGGATTTATGATTCAAGGCGGTGATCCCAATTCTAAAGACAATAATCCTTTAAATGATGGCACTGGCGGTCCTGGATATACTTTTGAAGATGAAATTAATCAACATAAAATTGTCAGGGGAGTTTTAGCTATGGCAAATGCTGGGCCAAATACTAACGGATCCCAATTTTTCATTTTAACTGCACAAAGTTATCCATCGCTTGATGGCAAGCATACTGTTTTTGGGAAAGTTATAGATGGGATGGATATTGTTGAAAAAATTGAAAATTTACCAACAGACAAAAACGATCGCCCTAAGGAAGATGCAATTATTGAAAAAGTAATCATTGAATAAGTTATATTTCGAGGCCCGACCTCGATAGCTTGACGATGAAAAAAATTCTTGTGTTTGGTTCTTTTGATTTAATACACCCCGGCCATATTTATTTTTTAAAAAAAGCCGCCACTTTAGGCGATTATTTAATTATTTGTTTAACACGCGATACGATATATAAAAAACAGAAAAACCGTCCACCTCTTTTTAAAGAAAAAGAACGCCAAAAAATATTAAAGTCATTAAAATATATCAATAAAGTGATTTTAGGCGATAATGATTTAAAAAAAATAGCCAATTATAACATTATCAAAAAAATCAAACCAGATATTATTGCTTTAGGCTATGATCAAAATATTAATTATCAAAAGTTGCGCGAAATTAATGAAAAAATAAAAAAAGAGATAAAAATTTTCAAAATACGAGCTTACAAAAAAAAATTTTTTAGCTCAAATAAAATAAAATCAAAATTCAACTCTACATAATATCGACATATCGAAATATCAACATCACATTGCATTAAGCTTTGCCTTGATTTCCTCTTTCTGTTTTCCTTCGAGGAGTTGATCTAAAAGCTTCTTTAAATTTTCTTTTGCTCTTACGATCTCCCCTTCTTTTTCATAAATAAGCGCCAAAGTATAAAGCGCATTCGAGTAATTAGGCACTACTTTTAAAATATCTTTTAAGAAAATTTCGCCTGCTTCCATTTATCAGAATTTATCGTATCAAGCTTATTAACTGCGATATTATATAAAATTCGCGCTAAATTAAAGCGATAATCAATATTTTTAAATCAAGCTGAACGGCAATGGCATAATTTTGTTTAACGTCCTCTAAAGAAAGTTTTTGCTCATAAACTTGCCCAAGGCCAAAATAAGCTGGCGCGTAAAACGCAACCATCGCTCGCGCCTCTTGATGAGCGCTTTGTACTTTTTCCAGAAGATGATTAAATTCGCGTTCTTCCTTTTTTTTCTTTTTTAATTAACGCTTTAAAATAATAAATATCACCTAAAAAACTTTTATAAATAACATTTCTAGACGCCAGTTTGATGGCTTCTTGAACAAATTTTTCTGCGGTATCTAAAAAATCTTCTGGTTTATCAGCGTAGATCCTTGCATCCGCATAAAGCGAGGCTAAATAATATTTAAAAACCGCCCGATCTTTATATTGATTTTCCAGTAATGCCGCACTTTCAATTGCTGCTTGAATTAATGACCCGATTTGATTAAAAGAAAAGCCGGGTTTGCGCTGAAAGTCTTTTCTTTAGCCTTATTAAACAAATAAGCTGAATATTGTTGAATATACAAAGGATTATAAGGATTATAACTTATGGCATTTTTTGCCAGCGCAATTTTTAAAGATTCGTTTTTAATATCGCTATCTTTTATTAAAGCAGCTTTCGTAAAATAATAAGAAGCGGCAAAAAATCTAAAAACAAAAGCTAAAATCACCACCAGCATCAAAATCACTCCAAACACCCCAACAATTTCTTGATTTAAAGAGAATTTAAATCCAGCGCTTTCTTTTAGCAAAAGCGAAGCAAAAAAATTACTAAAAGGAAAAGTAAAAAGAGCAATATAGAAGAAAATGGAACTAAAAACCCTGCCAAAACAATCATCAAATAAAAAGTTATCAGCCATCTAAAATCCGGTAATTCTCTGAAAATCCGAAAAATATAATATCCAATCAATACCAAAATCCCTAAAAATAACACTCCTCCAATAATGCCACTGGAGACGAAAATTTCCTCAAAAAAAGTTCTAGGTGCTGCAAAATCGATGGCGTAAAGATCAGTCAAATTAACAGCTTGAGGTTTATTTAAACTATAAACAATATCAAAATTATTGAATCCCCACCCAAAAAATGGCTTTTGCAAAATAGAATTTAAAGAGATATCCAGTGAAGCACTATGAGTTAAAAGCGTTTCGCTGGGCATTTTGGGAATAAACCCAAAAGAAATTGGCAAAATAATAAAAAATAAAGACAAAGCAAAAATGATCAGCCGTAAATTGATATTAAAATCAACTTTAAACTAAAAAAAGTAATGAACAAAAAAATCTATTAACGCGCCAATACCAAATAAAATCCAAAGGAACCAATTATGAAAACTTATCAGTAAATAAAAAATTAAAACAGAAAAAAATATGTTTATGATTTTATTTGGGTATTTGGTTGGGAAAATAAATTGTTAATTAAAAAATAACCAACAATGAGAAAGATACCGCTTTGCATTGCAAGATAAGAAAATTGTAAAAATGGCAAAGCGTAATTATATTGACGCACCAAAACGAGCGTCAAAGTAAAAATAAGATAACTTATCGCGAAAAATGGCTTAATGATATTGAAAAATTCTTTATTGAAAACTTGAAATATTAAAAAAGCTACAATAAAAAAAGCAAAAAAGCCCAAGCAAACTTTTTAAATTTTCCCCTAAAAATCCAAATATTGAATTATAAAAATCGGCAGAAAAAAAACTGGCAACAAAAGCAAAAAGTAAAAACGCAAAAATCACTCCATAAATAGAAAAAAAGACAATCTTTTCCTTTTTTTAAGCACTTCAATGATAAATAAAAAAGATCCTATAGCGCAGGAAGTAAATAAAAATAAAAAACGTAAAAACAAATCATTCCCAAATCCAAAATTAAAATTAAGTATCGGAAATAAAAAAATGGTAAATATAAGTAAAATTCTTAAGATAGTATTCATAGTAAGAAGATTTGGTATCTTGCTATTGCCACATAGTAACATTTCAGCGTTCCAACATTTCGGTATTTTAAGAACGCTGCATCGTTAATTGTCTAATTTTATCTTACTTCCCCTATGTTTTTAATCAAAGTAGCTTGTCTTTGACTTTTGCGTTTTTAGTTTGTATCTTGTGTCTCAATATTTGGCGTGTTTGTATCTTGTAAACTTGTATTTTGATTGTCTGAATTTTTATCGGTAGAGGTGTTTGGACTTTGTTCATTTATGTTTTGAGAATTTGTATCTATTTGAAGATTAGTGTTTTGATTTTGTAAATTTTGACTTTCGTTTTGAGTTTTTTTTACTTGATTTCGGTCTTGGCATTTGCCGGCAATATTGATTAACTGCCCATCTTTTATCATAACGCAATAAGGCTTGCCCGTACTTTCATCATAAAGAGTTATCCCTCCTTTTTTAATATCCAGATTTTCTCTGATTTCTAATTCATCAATTGCCAGTTTTTTGCCAGTTTTTTAACTTCTATTTTATCATCTTCCGTTATAACAAGCCGCGTCTTTAAATTTTCTAAAGTGGTTTTATTTACTGGTCCTGTTTCTTTAATTCTTTGTAAAAATCCGCCTTTGACTGAAAAATTTTGACTTACCGCGCCACCTTGCGCTTGCTCTCCTAAACTATTTTGCATTTTAAAATTTTGAGATTGCAAAGGTTCAACGCCATAATTGATTGAGTCATCAATGATCTTATAATTTGGCGAACTAAAAGTTTCCGCAAAAACAAAACTTACTGATAAAGCAAAAAACCAGCTAATGCGACAAAAAATGCCTTTTTAGCATTCATATTTTTATTTTACTTTGTTTTTATCAAATTGCAAATTAAAACAACTTCACGAAATCTTACTTCGTAAAGTTAAAACTGGAGTTTTAAGAAAAATTATGTTAGACTTTTTTCATTATGACGTCTTTAGAAAAAATTGTAAATTTAGCTAAACGAAGAGGGTTTATCTTTCCTTCTTCTGAAATTTACGGTGGACTGGAATCTATTTATGATTTTGGGCCTCTTGGTGTCTTGTTAAAAAACAATATAAAAAAATTATGGTGGCGAGAAATGGTAGAAAAAAGAGAAGATGTTGTTGGTTTTGATAGCGCTATTTTGATGAATCCAAAAGTTTGGGAGGCTTCAGGTCATATTAGCGGATTTCATGACCTAATGGTGGAATGTTTAAAATGTAAAAAAAGATATCGGAAAGACCATTTACAAATACAAAATACTAAATTGACTTGTACAAATTGCGGCGGGCAAAATTTTGGAGAAGAAAAGCAGTTTAATTTAATGTTTAAAACTTTCTTTGGTCCGGCTGAAGGATCGGAAAATACTGTCTTTCTAAGACCTGAAACTGCACAGGGAATTTTTATTAACTTTGCATTGATACAAGAGACAATGAGAATGAAATTGCCTTTTGGTATTGCGCAAATTGGGAAAGCTTTCCGAAATGAAATTACTACTGGAAATTTTATTTTCCGAATGCGCGAATTTGAACAGATGGAACTTGAATATTTTGTTAAACCACAATCGCTTGAAAGTAAACAACAAACTTTTGACTGGTTTAATTACTGGGTAGATAAAAGGTATAAATGGTATATTGAAACGCTAGGAATAAAAAAAGAAAATCTAAAATTAAAACCTTACAAAAAAGAAGAACTGGCTCATTATTCATCAGCGACCACCGATATTGAATATAATTTTCCCTTCGGATCAAGCGAAATTGAAGGTATTGCTTCGCGAACTGATTTTGACCTAACACAACATGAAAAATATTCAGGAAAAAATTTAAAATATTTTGATGCAGAACTAAATCAAAGTTATATTCCTTATGTCATTGAACCTTCCTCAGGGGTAGAGAGAATATTTTTAACTTTACTGTGCGATGCTTATTACGAAGATGAAGCACCGACAGCTGACGAAAAAGTTGAAAAAAGGGTTCTGCTAAAATTTAAGAAAGAATTGGCACCCATAAAAGTTGCTGTTTTACCGCTGCTTAAAAACAAACCTGATTTAGTTCATAAAGCAAAAGAAATTTTTAGCCAGTTAAAAGAAAAAGTAGGTTATGTAATGTATGATGAGGTTAGCGCAATTGGAAGAAGATACCGTCGACAAGATGAAATTGGAACTCCTTATTGTATAACAGTCGATTTTGACACTTTAAAAGATGGAAGCTTTACCTTAAGAGACAGAGACACAATGAAGCAAGAAAGAATTACTATTAAAGATTTAGCTTTCTTATTTTAATAGTTAAATAATTAACAAAATCGTCGGACCTCGATAGTTGCGATAGTTAATAAAATATGACTTTTACTAAATATTTTTTGAAAAACGGCATAAGAGTAATTTTAGCGCCACTACAAAATACTGAAAGCGTCACTGTTCATATTGGCGTTAAAGTCGGCTCAGTCGATGAGAATAAAAATATCAATGGTCTTTCTCACTTTTTAGAACATATGATGTTTAAAGGCACGAAAAATCGTCCAAGCACTTTGGCTATTGCTAAAGAATTAGACGCTATAGGAGGTCTATACAATGCTTATACCCATAAAGAATATACCGCCTACTTCGCAAAAGTACTTTCAAAGCATATTAATGTTGCCGTAGATATTTTAAGCGATATGCTGCAAAATTCTCTTTTTGACAAAAACGAAATTGAAAAAGAACGTGGCGTTATTATTGAGGAAATCAATTTATACCAAGATACTCCCTCGCGATATATTGGAGATTTATTCGAAAAAGCTTTATGGGGAGATAGTTTTTTAGGAAGAGAAATTATTGGCACTAAAGAAAATATTTCGAAATTTTCTCGCCAAGATTTATTAAAGCATTTAGAGAATTTCTATGTTGGACAAAATATGGTTATTACAGTAGCTGGCAAATATCCTAAAAATATTTTATCTTTAATAGAAAAAAAATTCTTCCAAATAAAAAATAAAGCAGCAAAAAATCATCCTAATAATTTTAAGATAAAAAGAAAGCAAAATATTATTTTCCTTGATAAAAACACTGATCAGACTCATCTCGCTATTGGTTTTCATACCTTTCCGTTATCTGATAAAAGGAAATACGCGACAGCAATACTGGCGACAATTTTAGGCGGTAATATGAGCTCGCGTTTTTTTATAAACATCAGAGAAAAGTTAGGACTTTGTTATTATATTACTACGGAGGCTGAACATTATTTAAAAGACGGATATATTGCTACTTTTTCAGGAGTAAAAAATAATGATCTATCAACGGCCATAGAAAAAATTCTTGAAGGATATAAAGAGATGGCTCAAACAGAAATTTCTCAAGAAGAATTAAATAAGGCAAAAGATTACATTAAAGGAAAAACTTTACTTTATTTAGAAGAATCACAAGCGGTAGCTGAATTTTTAGCGCGACAGGAAATATTATTAAACAAAATTTTGACATATCGAGAAATTTTTGAGATAATTGAAGCGATTAAAACAAGCGACATTCTCAAAATTTGGCGTGAAATTTTTTCTTTAGAAAAATTAAAAATAGCCTGTATAGGCCCAGAAAAAAATAAAGAAGTTATAGAGAACATTTTTGATAAAAAAGGGTAAAAATTTAATTGCCATAATTAAATAAAAATACAGTGATTTACAAAATTGAAATTGCTCCAAAAACTATTCTGCTTTTTTTGGCAGGTATTTTAGGCGTTATCTTTCTTTATACCATTAAAGATATTTTAATGATGCTTTTTTTTGCTATTATTATCAGTTCTGGCATCTTTCCTATTGTTGATAAATTTGAAAAATTGAAAATCAATCGCGTAATCGCCACTTTAATTGTTTATTTGTTAATTATTCTTTTAATCAGCATCTTACTTTATATAGTTATACCACCACTTGCCAAAGAAGTAACTACTTTAGCCAACGATATTCCAAATTATTTTCAGGGACGAGGACTTTTTGCCAGCGAAAATCCGACTTATCAAGATGTTCTAAAATCAATTGAACAAATCACTAAAAGTTTTGGCAAACAATTAAGCGATGTGGCGTCTGATTTATTTGCTGGGCTTATTAAAATTTTTGGCGGATTTTTGGCAACATTGCTGACTTTAGTAATATCTTTTTATTTAACAATTCAGGATAATGCCATGAAAAGTTTTTTAAAAAGCATTTTACCGCCAGAGCAGCAAGAGCAAGTTTTAAGAATAATCGCGCGCAGCCAAAGAACTCTATCGCGCTGGATCAGAGGACAACTATTTTTGGGTTTAGTGATTGGCAGTTTAACTTTTATTGGACTTTCTATAATTGGTTCGTCTTATCAAGGAACTTCTTATACTCTACTTTTATCTATTTTTGCAGGAATCGGGGAGCTGGTGCCTATTATTGGACCAATTGTTTCAGCAATTCCCGCGGTTTTAATCGGTTTTGCGATAAATCCCTTGCAAGGTTTTTCAGTATTACTTTTATATTTTTTAATCCAGCAGTTTGAAAACTATATTTTAGTTCCACAAGTTATGAAACGAGCTACCGGGATTAATCCGCTGGTTAGTCTAACAGCGCTTTTAATTGGGGCAAAGCTTGCTGGTATAATTGGAATACTTTTGGCTGTTCCTTTGACTGCGCTTTTTTCGGAATTTTTAAAAGAGATATTTAACTTTGATTTGACAATGAAGTTAAATGATAGGTAAGGGATATATATAAGTTAAGTAGTGATTGTTAGAGTTATTGGGGATTTTTAAAACGTTTAAAATAATAAAGATTTAAGATGTAGATTCAAGCATTTGAGATCAATTTTTAGTTTTACAATTTAGAAATTTTAAAATTTAACAATTTCTTAAATTATAAATCTTAAATTTTAATTCATAAATTTAGTATTCTTTACATCGTTTCTACTCCAATTGGGAATTTAAAAGATATAACGCTTAGAGCTTTAGAGATTTTAAGAAGCGTGGATTTGGTTTTGTGCGAAAATAAAAAAGTTTCAGGCAAATTTCTTAAATATTATAACATTCAAAAAGTTCTCATTGCCTTTAATGAACATACTAAAGATAAAGACATAGATAAAATTTTATCATTTTTAATATCAGGAAAAGATGCGGCTTTAATCACTGATGCTGGCACACCAGGCATTTCTGACCCTGGAGGGAAATTAATCAAACGAGCTTTTAAAGCCAATATAAAAATTTCTCCCGTTCCTGGTCCTTCAGCAGTGACTGCGGCTTTATCAATTTCTGGATTTTTAGCCAATGAATATCTTTTTTTAGGATTTCCGCCCCATAAAAAAAGAAGAAAAAGTTTTTTTGAAAAAATTAATGACTACAAAAATACAATAGTTTTTTTTGAATCGCCTTATAGAATTAAAAAAACTTTGCAAGATTTGGCGGAGATTTTAAAACAATCCAACCGTCAAAGAGAAATTGTAATTTGTCGCGAACTAACAAAAAAATTTGAAGAAATAATCAGAGGAAATGTTCAAGAAATCGTGCAAAAATTTGATAAGGATGTTATAATAAAAGGTGAATTTACTATAGTTGTTGCGCCAATAACAGAGAAAAATGATTAACTAAAGTATTGGATATGAAATATAAGATGTTGGGCTTGTAAAATAGCAAAATACAAAAAAGTGACAAAATTTTAGATGCCTGAGTTTGAAGAAAAAATAAAAGTTAATACATTAGATGTAATAGAGATAATTGTATCTTACGCCGTAAAAGAACGCGCGTCTGATATTCATTTTGAACCTCAACGCGACAATTTTCAAATAAGAATGCGGGTAGACGGTATTTTACATCCTATCAAAATAAAAGGTAAACCGTCTTATGATCAAATTATTCAAAGAATAAAAATCTTATCTAATCTTGATATTACCGAAAATAGACGATCTCAAGATGGACATTTTGAATATAAAGATCAATCAAGCGGAATCTTATTAAATGTTAGAGTTTCTTTAATGCCAACTATTTACGGTGAAGCAGCGGTGTTGAGACTTTTAAATAGAAAAGATTTAGTTTTAAATTTAGAAGATTTAGGTTTTGATGAAGAACAATTAGAACAGGTCAAGGAGCTATCTGTTAAAAAAAGCGGAATGATTGTGGTTAGCGGACCGGCTGGCTCAGGAAAAACAACACTCCTTTATTCAATTTTAAATTTAATTAATCAAGCTGGCGTTAATATAGTAACTTTAGAAGATCCTGTAGAATATCAATTTTCTGGAATTAGACAAACACAAATTAACCCCAAAACCGGTATTACCTTCTCAAGTGGACTTCGGGCTCTTTTGAGGCAAGACCCTGATATAATGTTTGTTGGAGAAATTCGAGATCAAGAAACAGCTGAAATATCCTCTCGCGCCGCTTTAACTGGTCATCTTTTATTAACCACTGTTCATGCAAACGATTCTATTGGAGTAATAATACGTTTAAACGATATGGGAATCGGAAAAGCCACTATTGCCTCCTCTATAACAGGAGTTATCTCTCGACGACTAATTAGAAAAATTTGCCCCTATTGCGCTGAATTTTATAAACCAGATCCGCGAATTATTGTCCAACTGGATATTTCTTTAGATAAAATAAAGACTTTAAAAAAAGGACGCGGTTGTCATTATTGCAAAAATACAGGATATTTAGGAAGAACCGGGATTCACGAAATTTTAATTGTTGACGACGAATTAAGATCTCTTATTATTGCCGGTGTTTCTTACTTGGATATAATAAGGGAATTAAAAAAGAAAGGTTTTTCAACTTTAAAAGATGATGGTGTCAAAAAAGTATTAAAAGGGATAACAACTCCAGAAGAAGTTTTAAGAGTAACGGAATAAAATAATGTATTAAGTTTACCCTGTCAATATCATAGATTAGAGTTGTTCTATGGTCAAAAAAATGGATTATTCAATTGCCGCTATTATTTTATCAAGCGAACCATCAGGAGAAAGCGACGAAATATTTACTGTTTTTTCGCCTGAACTTGGTATTTTTGAAGCAAAAGCTAAATCTTCAAAAAAAATAACTTCCAAATTAAAAATGTCTTTACAAGAATTTTCTTTTGTTAATATGACACTTGCACCCAGATGGAAGACCTTGATACCAACTATAATAGGTTGCGAAATTTTGGAAAATTTCACGAAGATTAAAAAAAATTGCTGGAAAATGTTTTTGGCAATAACTATTGGTGAAATTATCTTAAAATCTTCTGCAAGGCACTACGAAAACAATTTTTTATTTAATCTCTTTTTAAAAGCACTAAAAAAAATAAATCAACTGCCAGAAAAAAAATTAAATATTTATTATAACAACTTTATTTATTTCTTTTTAATGAAAATCTTTATAAATGCTGGACTTTCACCTGAAACAAAAGAGTGTCTATCTTGTGGCAAAAAAGAGCAGCTGCATTATTTCAATCCTTTGCGCGGCGGAGTTGTATGTGTTAAATGCTATAAACCAGAAAATCAAACAATATTGATAAGGCAAGATGTTTTAAAGATTTTGAACGAATTAAAAAAAGAAAAATGGACCTTTGTTTCTAAATTAAGACTGACAAAATTTCAAAACTTTATTTTACGAAAAATTTTATTAGATTTTTACCAAATTCATTTTCACCAAAGACTTTCATCTCTGTGTTTTATACCTTTTTAAAATAAAATATAAAATTTTCAACTAATTTAAAAGTTAAATTAGTTTAAATTAAATGATTAATGAAAAATACGCTAAATATTTACGAGATATTATTTATGGCGCTAACGACGGCATCATTACAACTTTTGCTGTTATATCAGGCGTTTTAGGCGCTTCCTTAGATAATTTTGTCATAATTGTACTGGGATTTGCTAATTTAATTGCTGATGGCATTTCTATGGCAGCAAGCAGTTACTTAGGTTACAAATCAGAGCTTGATGTTGAAAAAAAATTAAAAGAACAAGGCGTTTTAACTTTTCAACCGTTTGAATTAGCGCCATCAAAAAATAGTTTTCTCACTTTCATTTCTTTTATTTTTGCCGGATTTTTTCCTTTGTTGCCTTTTTTAATTTCTATTGGCAACGCAAGTTTTTTAATATCAATCATTTTTACATTTCTCTTGCTTTTTTGTATCGGAGCTTTAAGAAGTATTTTCATCTCAAAAAACTGGTTTTGGTTAGGGCTAGAAATACTATTAATCGGCGGCGGCGCAGCTGTAGCTGCATTTTTGGTTGGATACTTAATAAAGTTAGTGTATAATTTATAAAATGGTTGCGCCAAAGTCATTTTCATTTTACTTTATTGCTTATTTTAATTTTTTAAATTTTTAAGCTAACACTACCAACATTAATTATGTCATACATTGAAGAAAAAGAAAAACAATTGTATAAAAAAGATTCTCAAACTCAAAGGGATTTTACGCAAGAAGATGTTTTAAATCCAAAAAATATCGATATTAAAAAAACTTCTTACAGTGGCTGGCAAAATCCCTCGATTTTTGGCTTAAGTAAGAAAACAAAAAAAATTATTTATTTCGTAATCGGGTTTTTTGTTTTAGTTACTTTTGCGCTTTTGGGTTTAAATAAATATTTAGAATATACAAGCTGGTCTATTGATAAAATTGAAATGACTTTAGACGGACCCGCTAATCTATCAAGTGGTTCTTATGCGAGATGGATTTTGGTAATAACCAATAGGAACACAAGTGCTTTAGAAGATGTAGAACTTTTTTTTGATTATCCAGAAGGTTCTTATATAGCTACTGAAAGTTTCATAAAGGAACAGAAAGCCACTCAATTAAGAATCAATTTAGGCGATATCCTTCCTGGAAAAAGTATTCAAAAAGATTTTAACGCACGCATAGTAGCTCCTGAAAATAGCCTTAGATCAGCCACAGCCACTATTAACTTTAAACCCAAAGGGATCTCAAAGGAAATCAAAAAATCAGTTAAATTTACAACCTCTATTGGCAATTTCCCAATTATCATAAAAATTGAAGCTCCGCGACAAATTTTTTCAAATAAAGAAATATTTTATAAAATAAATTACATCAACTCCTCCGAAAATGCTTTTAATAATTTAAGAATTAAGGTCCAATATCCACCTGGTTTTATTTATAGCGAATCTGATCCTTTGCCGTCACAAGAAAAAAATATTTGGCAAATTGATAAATTAGACCCAACTCAAGAAGGACAAATTAAAATTAAAGGCATAATAACCGGGCAAGAAAATGATTTCAAAACTATTTTAGCAATGATCGAGGGCTTAGAAGGTGAGGGATATGTCATCTATACCAAACAAACTTCGCAAACAGAAATTATTAGTTCGCCTCTAGCTTTAAAAATCAAAGTCAATGGAGAAGATAATCCTTCGGTCTACGCTGGACAAGAATTACAATATAATATTAGCTTTGAAAATAATTTTGACGCCCCCTTACAAGATCTTTATTTGTCAGCCAAACTTGATGGCGCGATGTTTAATTTAAGCACTTTAAAGACAAACGGTTATTATGATGTTTACACTAATACCATTACTTGGGGGCCAAGAGAAATTCCGCAATTGAAAGTTCTTAATCCGAAAGAATCAGGGTCAGCTTCTTTTAAAATTAACTTAAAAAATGTCTTTCCCATTTTAAATCCTTACAAGGATAAAGAATTCTTTGTGAAAGTTTCTTTTAATATCGGAACAAGATCAGTGCCTCAACTCATTGGACTGAAAGAAATTAATTACTCTACCGATGTGATAAATAAAATAAACACTCAGGTTTTTTTGCGAGTTCAAGCATTTTACCGAGAAAACTTCACTTCAATTCAAAACTTTGGTCCAATTCCACCTCAAGTAGGTCAAACTACGACTTTTACATTACATTGGCAAATTATAAATGTTTCCAATGATATAGATGATGTCGTAATTAGCACTACTTTGCCTACAGGAGTTGTCTGGACAAATAATTATTATGCTAATTTTAGTAAAGAAGGAATCACTTATGACGAATCGCTTAAGCGCGTTACTTGGAAAGTAGGCAAAGTACCCGCAACAACCGGTATTGCCAATGGCCTACCAGTTTATCAAGCTGTCTTCCAAGTTGCGATTACCCCAGGACCTCACCAAGTCAATAAACCTGTTGATCTTTTGGATAAAACAACATTGACGGCTAAAGATACTTTTACCGGCATTAATATAGAAGTTTCTGGGCTAAAAAAATCTACTTCAACATTAGAAGATCAAAATATTGACCCAAGGCAAGGATTGGTCAAACCATAACAAATTTTACATTTTTTTTAAATTTTCATCAAAAAATTAAAAATAAATAAAAATTAACTTTAAAAATGGAAAATTTTAGTTTTTTTGATTAATGGATATAGTTTTTTATTAAGATATCGAAATGCACTAAAAAAAGTTTTAAATAGAAAATAAAAAAACGCTCAAGCGAGCGTTTTTTAAAAAATGAACTGCCTGATAATTTTAAATAATAACTAATATGCAAAAGGATTAGGCGCTCCTCTTACCTCAAAATGTAAATGGCAACCACTTGATCTTCCGGTTGTACCCATCAAGCCTATAACTTCACCCTTATCAACATTATGACCGGCGCTAACATTAACTTGGCTTAAATGCGCATATAAAGTCTGGGTACCGTTAGGATGTTGAATTTGAATGTATTTCCCATATCCTTTATTCCAACCAGATGATTTAGAAACTAAAACAGTTCCTGACGCTGCTACATAAATTGGCGTACCACAAGAGTTTCCGATATCTACTGCATTATAAGAATGCAATCCCTGAGTAAATTTTCCGGTAGTTGGCATTATAAAATAACCTTTAATTGAAGCGAATTGAGCAGTAGTTTTGTCATTTTTAGGAGGTTTA
>JBBIOV010000008.1:0-28050 GCA_037443185.1 bacterium
GTAGAGAAGAATTAAAAGAATTGGTATAATAAAGAATCATTGGCTCGCCCACGAAGCGGGCATGGCGGGCGGGCAAAAAGAAAAGGGGGTCTGAGGGAAGGAATTTTTGCCCGCCTGCTTTCCGCCGAAGGCGGAATGGGGTGGGAAAGCGTTTCCGCAATTCCTACGTCAGTAGGAAGGCAAAACGGAAAAATTTTCGTTTCCTTAACTGAGAAAATTTTTGCGAGGGGGCGATTAAAAAATGTTAAGAAAATTTTTCTGTTTTGCTCGCCGTTAGGCGAGCGGAAATGCCGGGCGGGTCAATCAGCAAAATCCTCTGGATTTTGCTTAAAGAAGATTCTGACATCGTCCAGCAGACACCACTATAATGAATTTGTCTTGCCCTCGCCTTTCGCTTCGCTTGGGGTTTGGGCTTGAATCGAGTAGAAAATATAAAGGTAATTCCAAGGTTTTTTGAAATCAATATAAAGTTTTTGGTCTAAAATCCAGCGGTTTAAGCCGATTTTCGAAAAAATTTTCATTTCAGAAAAATTATCTTGCAAAACAAGATTTTTGATTGATTGGCTTTAATTATCCAGTTTCGGGTAAGTTCAAGCCAATAATTTCTTTTAGCTTAAAATCCAATAATTTTTCTTCTAAAAGTTTTCTTTTCGCTCGTCAGGGCGTTTTTCTTTTGCTGAAATTCTGAAGTTTTAAAATTTTTTCAAGGCAATGCTGCTTAGTAAGTTTTTTTATTATAATCCGTTTATATTAACAAAATAATTTTGTATTATAAGTGTAGAGAAGGGCTCGTCGCAAGAACCGGTTTTTAAAATTGGCTGATATTTCCTATAACACGTTCATAAAGCTGGAGTCAGGTGGCATCACCAATCATTTCATTGACATACTTTAAAAATAATTAGCCAAAGCCCTTGATGTTTTGGTTGACGATTTACTGAAATAAAAAGTTATGGACAAAAACTCTTTACAGAACACAAATCACGACTCACTTCTTAAACTGGCGGAGAGTCTTACTTCCTAAACTAAAAGTCTGCTTCGCGAAGCTAAAAGCGAAGAAGATTTAAGGATCGGTTTTAAAAAAAACTTTTAGAACCGATAAGGTCATAATTAAATCTTAAATAAAGTTCAAAATACGAGAAGTCTGTTTATAGCGGTCGTCCAGGACGCATACATGGACAAGTAATCATTAAATTCGAGCCGCCAGAGCTATTTTCTTTAAAAAAATATAAACCATGCTACGAGCAATTAGTAAATCATTTGTTCGATGAAGTAAAAAAAACAAAATTAACTCAATTAGTTGGTGTGGGTTTTGCTGGTGAGCAGATTTTTTTTTGTTTAATATCAAAATAAAAATGGCAAAAAGATAGACAAAACTAAATTCTTTATTCGCGGACCTTACGATTTTTAATCCCAAAAGTGTCAGAATTTTTTTTATTCATCTTAAACCACAGGAAACATTAAAGGGCATTACAACAGAAAAAAAGAGTAAGTAGAAGATAAAAATCATTAGTCAGTCGGCGTTGGGATTTTGTTAATAAAAAGTTCTAACTTTGTCTAATAAGTTTTACAATATTAAATTAGTTGTCTTACTTGGTCAGAAAGATAAGAGATTATAGGGGTTTTTTGTTTTCCTTGTGTAGTAAAATTAAGGCGATTTGCTTTTTAAGTTTGCCGATGATTTCTAAAAACATTTAAACTAAAATAATCTTATAGATAACACAAAATAAGAAAAAATTAGCCCGCCTAAAATTTCCAAAATCCACATAATCAAAGTCGGCTATAAATTGTTACCCCCATAATTGAAGCTAAAGCGGTTTGCCAAAATATCTGACCTCAATATTTAGAAATTATCTCAGGAGTTAAAAATATTTTAATAATTCCGATAATAAAAATCCCAAATAAAACCAACGGTAAAATTTTTTTTATGAAATCTTAAAATTTTTAAAAACCATAAAGATTAACTTCTAAGTCAAAAATTTTCGTGATTTAAAATGTAAATAAAAAGGGTAAAAGTTGAAAAAAGATTTTTGTTTTGATTAAGTCCGCTATTTAAAAATCTACAATCAGATAGATACTTTTTAATACTGAATAATCAAAGAACAAAAATTTTATAAGCACTATAAGATGTTTTCGTTAATACAAAAAATGAATCGAATAATGATTTTATATTAAGAAAAAACAACAAATTTACATGTTATTATTTCCGGGAAAGAAGTAAGCCACATTCTTTTTACGATTTCTTGAAATTTTTTTATTTGGTAATAATAGAAAAATCGCTCGATAAGGTATGCCCTCGTCCTTTTTTGGAATTAAAAAGGGGCGACGGTTCCAATAGCGCTTAACCGTTTGGTAAGCATACCTATTGGGCGACACCGTTGCCCCTTTTTGATTTTTAAAGAATAAAAAACAGAAAAATCGCGAAAAACAAAAGTCGATAAAATAATTAAAAGTATAAATATAAAATAGACATTCTAACGTTCTATAGAATATTAGAATATCTTAAAAAATATGATAAACAAAATAAAATCGAATTTTAATAATTTTACTAATTTGTATGAAGTCCAAAAAACCTTGAGATTTGAATTAAGGCCGGAGTCAAAGACAAAAAATTAATAAAAAACAATAAGGTTCGCGAAAAAGACAAGTTTGTTGATGATAATTATCATAAAATCAAATACTATTTTGACTGGCTTCATCAGAAATTTATTAATGAATCGCTTAGGGAGGTAAGTTTAAATTTAAAAATTATTATATACGATTTGAATCTTTAGATAAAAAAGACAATAATTCTAAAGATAAATTTTCTGAAGAAGAAAAAAAAATTAAGAGAAAAAATTGTTAAGAAATTTAATGAAATCGCGAATAAATGGAAAGAAATGAGATATAGAGATATAAAAGATTTAAAAAATAACATAAAAATATTTTTTCAAAAAGAAACCTTGGAAATTTTTAAAAAGGAATTTCCTCAAAAACCAAGCGCAGATGCTCCCGATATAAATTTTACAGATCCGGTAGA
Source organism: bacterium (assembly GCA_037443185.1). GTDB lineage: Bacteria > Patescibacteriota > Minisyncoccia > 2-01-FULL-47-10 > JBBIMT01 > JBBIMT01. Next base: position 3,017 of record JBBIOV010000008.1, read on the forward strand.
TGGTAAAGAAAAGAATTTATTTGATTCATTTGAGGGATTCTATACTTATTTTACTAACTTTAATAACAGCCGAAAAAATTTTTACAGCGGCGGCGGTGAAGATACTTCTATTGCTAACCGTGCAATCAACGAAAATTTAAGTGGGATAAATTTACTCAATCTCAATGGAATCTTACATACCAATCTCAAAAATAAATGATTTTTTATATTGTCCGAAGTCTTTGTATTTGCACGGAATGTATGAAGATTTTTCGGAAGCACTTTTTCATAATGAACCGCAAACTAAAGGAAAAATTAATCATAAAGCGATAGACAAGAAAACCTATTCTACCGCAAAACGTTTTTTAATTGGAGTGTATGTGTATAGTTAAAAGTATGGTATTTGTGGGAAAATTGATATTTACGATAAAGAAACACAAACTTTTATTGAACGAAAGATCAAAATTAAAAAAATTTACGACGGTTATAAATACCAATTGTACGCTCAATATTTTTGTCTTACAGAAATGGGATATGTTGTTAAAAAGCTTATCTTGCGGTCATTGCAGGATAATAAAAATTATGAAATTCCTATACCCACCAACAAAGAGATGATAGAGTTTGAAAAAGTCATTCAAGAAATTTTGTTGTTCAACCCACAAGAATTATTGAATAATCATTGTCCAAAATGTGATGAAAGTATTTATGGGGTTTTAAGCTGGTAGTTATTATGCTTACTCTGCCTGATTTTAAACAAAAAAATTTTATTTATTCAAACTGAGCCGGTTGTTTCTAATAGGCTAAAATTTCGAAACGACAATATTGTTTTTGGAAAAGTGAAAAAATCGAGAATCAAATATCGTATCACCGCGTTTTTAGCGTTTTTGTATTTGGTGATATCTCTATTACCAGTGAACTTATAAGGCGAGGGATGGAGGATGGAGTTTCTTTTTTCTTTTTAAAGAATAATTTTGAACTTTATGCCTCTATTAATTCCGCAGCTAAAGGCAACTATCTTTTAAGGATGCGTCAGTATTCTTTGACTGAAGCGGAAGAGACTTGCACTGCTAAAAATATTGTTGTTAACAAGATTAAGAATCAGTATCCGGTTGTTGAAATCTCAAAACAAAGAGATGCCACGAAAAGAAATAGAAGTTATTTAAGAGAATAGAAGCGGCGAAGAGGATGGATACGCTCCGCGGCATAGAGGGTAATATTTCTCAGAATTTTTTCAATATCTATTTTAAGGATATTAACTGGATTGCTAGAATGCCTCGTGTTAAACCAGATGCACCTAATTTTCTTTTGGATATGGGCTATAATATGCTTTTTAATTTTATTGATGCTTTACTTAATTTATTTGGTTTTGACCCTATAAAGGCTGTTACCAGTTACCACAAACTTTTTTTCAGAGAAAATCTTTTGCTTGTGATGTTATTGAGCCTTTTCGATGTATTGTGGATCGCGAAGTTTTAAAAATATTTAATCTTAAGATTTATAATGAAGAGGATTTTAAATTCGAAAGTGGCAGAGCAGTTATATCTTTTGAGAAAAGTAGGAAATTATGCCTCGGTGTTTTTAAAAGCCATAATGAAGAATCGGGAAAAAATTTATTCTTATGTTCAGAGGTTTTACCGTTTTCTCATGAATAGTAATAATAGACCATTGCCTGAGTTTAAAATTTCAAGGTAAAGTCTTATGATTTTAATTTCATAAGATTTTACAAATAATAAAGAAAGAACAAAATTTGCTAAATTTTTGAAGAAATTTGGTCGTAAAATTCAGTATTTAGTATATGAAATTAGAAACAGCCCAAGGGTCTTGAAAAATATAATAACTGAGATAGAATTAAATTATAGTAAGAGATTCCAGAAAACAGATAGTGTGATATTAATTTTTCTGTTTGAAGCATGCGATAAAAAAGTTAAAAGATACGGTTACGCAAAGAACGAAGAAAGTGATGTAATGATATTTGATTAAAATTATATTGATTTATATTACTGTATTTTAATAATTTAATATTTGCAAAAGTGGAAGTTGCTGTGTATGGATTAGAAAATAAAAACCATTTAAGACAGCGGTGAGATTAATTTTTATTTGCAAAACCTTAGTCCATATTAAAAAAATCCCCTTATTTTTAATGAAAAATTATATTTTCATTTTTCAATCATTATTATTTTCGTTTTTATTTAAGGGCATTCCCGCTGTCTAATCCATATATTCAATTTCTACTTTTGTAGATCCATAGTAAACCAAAAGCCAGCTTTGGTCTAATCCATATATTCAATTTCTGCTTTTTAGATAGCAAGTAAACCATCATTTTTTGCAGAAAGTCTCGACAGCGAGACTTTTTTTGCTACAATGGAATAAAAAGGATGGCAAATATTTTATAGTTATATTTTGTCATTTTTTAATTCATTACTTTAATGATGAAAATAATAAAAATAAAGACTTCTTTAAAAATATTTTTAAATGAAAGATGAAAAAAACTATTATTAAAACGAAAAATTTTTCTATCAGATTTTTTGAAAAAGGCGATGAATTTGCGCTTGTAAAAAATTTAAACAATAAAAAGATTTCGAAAACCTTAACTGCTGTGCCATATCCTTATATAATAAAATACGCCAAAGATTTTATTCTAAAGAATTTAATCGAATATAAAAAAAAGAATCCCCAAAATCTTATATTTGCCATAGAGAATAAAGGAAAAATTATCGGTGCCGTTGGTCTTTATTCCATTAAAAATAAACATAAAGCAAAACTTGGCTATTGGCTAAAAGAGAATTACTGGGGTCAGGGAATAATGACGAAAGTAGTGAAATCTATTTCTTCTTTCGCTTTTAAAAAATTTAAATTGAAAAGACTTTATGCTTATGTTTTTTCTTTTAATCCAGCGTCAAAAAGAGTTTTAGAGAAGAACGGTTTTGTTGTTGAGGGTTTTTTAAAAAAACATATAAAAAAAGGAAAAAAATATATCGATTGTTACCTATTAACAAAAATTCGTTAACGCAAATCTGACATTTGAATTAGTTTTAATTGTTTATTACGATTTACCATTTACAAAGTTTAAAATGAAAAAATGGAAACTTATAAAAAGAAAATTAAAATATAAAAGTCCTTATTTTAAAGTTTATGAGGAGGATTTTTTATATCCTAATGGGGGAAAAGGCACTTATTATATTGTAGAGAGAAATGACGCTGTTATTTTTATTCCTTTTTATAAAAAAAAAGTTTGGCTTGTTAGGCAATATCGCTATCTTTTTAAAAAATATTCATATGAACTACCTGCCGGGTTAGTTAATAGAAGCGAAACACCTTTTTTGGCCGCCAAAAGAGAACTTAAAGAAGAAGTCGGCGTCACCGCCAAGAAATGGAAAAAATTAAAAGTCGTGTCTTTAGGACATGGTTTTGTGCGTCAAAAAGCACATATTTACCTTGCTGAAGAACTTGATTTTTTAAATCAAAAGCCATCAGGCGACGAATTTAAAATTTCAGCTCATTGTTTTTCAATCAAAAAGGCAGCAACATTATTAAATAAAGGTGTTATTGATAGTTTGCAATTTGTGGCTTGGGAATTATTTTTAAAGTATTTAAAAGAAAATTGAAAATATTTTTATGAAAAAAACATATAGAAGCCTTATTGATAATTTGATTAGTGAAAATTATTTAAAGACTCCAGAAATTATTGAAGCTTTTAAAAAAATAGATAGAGCAGATTTTGTTTTGCCTGAATATAAAGATTTCGCCTATGATAACGAACCTTTACCTATTGGATTTGGACAGACGATTTCTCAACCTTCTACCGTTGCTTTTATGATTGAAAAACTTCAACCTAAAAAAGGAGATAAAATCCTTGAGATAGGTTCAGGCTCTGGTTGGCAGACAGCAATTTTAGCTGCTATTACTTTAAAGAAAAATACTATCGTTGCGCTTGAGTTAATTCCTGAAATTGCTCAATTGACAATAGATAATGTCAGTAAATACAATTTTTTAAAAAAAGGAGTTGTTAAAATAATTAATGCCAATGGCAAGAAAGGTTATCAAGCAGAAGCTCCTTTTGATAAAATTATTTCTGGAGCCGCTGCTTTTAAAACAATCCCACCAGCATGGAGAGAACAACTAAAAATCGGAGGAAAAATTATTTCTCCCGTAGATAAAAGCATTTTTGTGATTGATAAGATAAACGAAAACGAGTTTTTGCAAAAAGAATATGAAGGATTTGCTTTCGTGCCTTTAGTGGAGGGTTAATCTTATCAAAACTTACTGCGCTTATTGAACTATTGTAAAAAAGCGAATTTTTATCATTTATTGTTGATTTTCAATAAAATGCTGTTATTATAAAATTTATGGAAAAAATTGATTTAGAAAAAACATCAAATATCATATCGCGACCGCCAGTTGTTGTGATATTGGGCCATGTTGATCATGGCAAGACTACTCTTTTAGATTATATTAGAAAATCAAATATCGCCGAAAAAGAACCCGGACAAATCACTCAAAATATTGGTGCTTTTCAAATCGAGTTTGAAAATAAATTTTTTACTTTTATTGACACACCAGGACATGAAGCTTTCAGGGACGCGCGCGCTTGCGGTCTATTAGCAGCTGATATTGCTATATTGTTGGTGGCAGGGGATGAAGGGGTAAAAGAACAAACGATTGAAATTTATAATCAGATAAAAAATTATAATTTGCCATTTTTAGTAGCGATAAATAAGATAGACAAAAAAGAAAGCCAAATTGATAAAGTCAAAAAACAACTTGCGGAAATAGGGATTATTTTGGATATTTGGGGAGGCGATGTGCCTTGTGCAGAAATTTCAGCTAAAACTGGTAAAGGAGTTAAAGACATGTTGGAAATTACAGATTTGATGGCACAAATGCATAATATTTCAGCTGACAAAAATAAAAACGGTTCAGGTATAGTTATTTCTTCTTTTGTAAATTCATTAGATGGCATTAGCGCAGGCATTATCGTCAAAGACGGCATTTTGCAATTAAGAGATTTTATTGTTTCTCCGTCGGGAATCAATAAAATTGTTTCTATTCAAGATAGCTTTGGTAATCAGATTCAAGAAATTCCGCCATCGATGCCAGCGAAAATTTCTTGTTTAAAATACAAACTTTTTATAGGAGAAAAATTTGTTTCTGTAAAATCAGCAGAAGAAGCTCAAAAGATTTTCGAAAATATCAAAAAAGATTACCGACAACAGAATATTGAAAAAAATATTTATGCTTTATCTCAAACAAGTCAAAATCAAAAAAATACTTTATTTCTTATTATTAAAGCAAGGGAACAAAACCAGTTAAATGCGATATTAAGTTCTATCGAAAAATTTGTAAATCCTTATGTTTCAATAAAAGTTATCCGCGCATCATTGGGTGATATTTCATCTCTTGATATTGAAGAAGCGATGCTGTTTAAAGCAGAAGTTTTGGGATTTCAAGTGAAAATTCCTTCCCAAGTTAAGCTTAAAGGGAGGAACTTGAATATTTATATAGCTTCCTTTGATGTAATTTACGATTTACTTCAAGCTATTAAAGAAAAGATTATAGAAAAATTGCCCGTAAAAATAACAAAAGAAATTATTGGTTCAATGCAAATATTAAAAGTTTTTCGTGATAGTAAAGATAAAATTTTATTTGGCGGAAAAGTTATTGAAGGTAAAGTGATGCGTGGCGCTTTTTACGAATTAGACTCAAAAGAAGTTATGTCCACCAAAGGTAAAATCATTGGACTTCAACAAGAAAAAATAGACGTTGAAGAGGTTCTTAAAGGTCGTTTATGTGGTATTTCAGGGGAAGGTTTAGTGAATTTAAGAGAAGGACAAATAATCAATATTTTCATAGAAAAACAAGAAAAACCGACGATATGATAAATTATTATTTTAGTGCTTGAAAATTTATCCCTTGCGCTTTTCTGTTAAACTTAAAAACAATTTACATTAGATTACAAAAGAATATCAGTCCATTCAGCTTTTCATTAAACTTCTTAAATTAATATTTATGGAACATAAACTTCGGATATTGAGATTAAAAGATTTAATACAAAAAGAATTAAATACTCTTATTAATGAGGAGACAAATTTTGACCCTGGTATTTTTATAACTATTACCAAAGTGGAAGTATCTAAAGATTTGCAGTGGGCGAAAGTTTTTGTTAGTATATATCCCTTTAATCGACATCAAGAAGTTTTATCCCATCTTCTCAAAATAACCCCTTTATTTCAGGATAAATTAAACAAACTTATTAATATCAAACATACGCCTAAAATAGTTTTTAAATTAGATTCGCATTTTGAGGAAATTGATCAAAAAATAAAATTAGTTGAAAATGATAAATGAAATTTATCAGAGAATCAAAACAAGTAGCAATATATTGTTATTAACTCATAAAAATCCTGATGGAGACGCTTTAGGATCTGTCAGCGCTTTAGCTGATTTCATTTTCGTAATAAAAAAACAATGCCAAATTTTTATCACTGGGGAAATACCTCAACAATTTAAATTTTTACCCCATTTTTCTCTTATTAAAAATACATTCAATAAAAATTTTGATTTGATTATCGCTTGTGATTATTCAGACTTTAAAAGAACTAACTTTGCAGAAGAAGTTAATGAAGATGTAATCATTACCTTTGATCATCATTTACCAAATGAAAATCAAAGAGGAATTTTAAAAATGATAAATCCGCAATATTCATCAACTTGCGAGCTTTTATATTATTTTTTTAAAAATGCAGAAATTAATATCTCAAAAAATATGGCTGTTAGTCTTTTAAGCGGCATCTTAACTGACACTGGATTTTTTAAAAATCCCAATGTATCGCCAAGCACTTTAAAAGCAGTTAAAGATCTTACTATGCGGGGCGCTTCTATTCAGCAAATTTTAAATTTTATCAATAATTTTGATAAAAACATTTCAAATTTAAAATTTTGGTCTGAGGCTCTGCGATTAACGCAATTTGACTTTAAAAATAATATTATATACACTTGTATTCCTTACGAAATTTTCAAGCAATATAATCAAGCATTTAAAGAAATAAGCGGTTTTGCTTCTTTTATAAATACCGCTGCCAATGCTATAATCTCCTTAACCTTAACTGAGCAAGAGCCAAATGTTATTCGGGGGTCTTTAAGAACAAAAGTTAATTCAAATATTGATGTAGCTGAAGTTGCTGAGCAATTAAGTGGAGGAGGTCATCAATTGGCTGCTGGATTTGAAATTCAGGAGAATTTTGATAAAATAATTGACAAGATAGTTAATATAATTAGAAATCATCATAAATAAATTATTATTTTTAATCATTAATTTATAAAGGATAAAGATTAAAAAACATTTATTTAAAGGGCATGTAGCTCAGTTGGTTAGAGCACGGAACTTATAATTCCGGGGTCCCTGGTTCGAGTCCAGGCATGCCCAAAATATGAAGAAATTTGTTGTGGTATTTTTTATTCCTTAAAAAGATACCACATTTAGATATAAAAAAGATTAATATTTCTACTATGATAAAAGTTGATAGTTCTGCATTTCCGCATGGAGGAGTAATCCCTTTACAATATACTTGTAAAGGAGCAGATGTAAACCCACCGCTGAAAATTCAAAACATACCTCAAGGAACAAAAAGTCTTGTTATTATCTTTGATGATCCGGATGCGCCTATGGGCACTTGGACTCATTGGTTGGTGTGGAATATTAGTTCAGATATAAAAGAAATCGCTGAAAATAGTGTTCCTGAAGGAGCGGTGCTTGGCGTAAACGATTTTGGTTTAACTAAATATCGTGGACCATGCCCGCCATCGGGAACTCACAGATATTTTTTTCGTATCTTCGCTTTAAGTAAGTTACTTGAGTTAAATGAAGGGGCAAGTCAAGAAGAAGTTAAAAGAGCAATGGGAAATTATATACTTGATAAAGGGGAGTTGATGGGCATTTTTCCAAGTTAAAAGACAGGAAAAAGATTCGGGCGTTTAGCTCAGTGGTAGAGCGCACCCTTGACATGGGTGAGGCCAAAGGTTCGATCCCTTTAACGCCCACTTAAATCTAATTTTGCTATTTTTAATGTCTTATTTCGTGGACTATATTCGTTACTTCAAATTGCGATTTTTAACAAACGCCAATTTAACAAGCGCTGAAATGACAGGTTGGAATTATTAAACAATTTCATAATAATAAAACAAAAAGTACCATATCAGGAATGTTTAAACAAATATCATATTTAAAGAGTAAAGTTTGTTCTCTGAAATGATTATAAAAATTTTCTATAAAAATAATTTAGGCGAAGAAATAATCGACATTAATGGAGAAGCCTTCAATAATATTTGAAAATGAAAATATTTTGGCTATTAATAAACCAAGCGGTTATTTAAGTCATCCTCTTAAAAAAGGAGATATGCGCCCATCTATTACTGGATGGTTAGCGCAAAAATACCCGAATTTAGTAAATATTGGTAAATCTGAAAATCGTTTTGCTATTGTGCATCGGCTTGACCGTGATACTTCCGGTGTTATTTTAGCGGCTAAAAATCAAATGGCTTTTGAAAATCTTCAAAAGCAATTTCAAGAAAGAAAAATAAAAAAAGAATATATCGCGTTGGTTGAAGGAAAGATTTTTAAAAAACGAATAATTACTGCGCCATTGACTGCCATAAAAAACAAGAAATCATTTAGCATCAAAGCGCTTAACAGTTATTTTGCGTCAAATATTCAACAATTAAATAAAAATTATAAAGAAAATGCAAATAAATTTTCGAAAATTAGAGAAGCCAGAACTGAATTTTTAGTGCTTGAAAATTATGATAATTATACATTGCTTAAAATTTTACCAATAACTGGCCGTACTCATCAAATTAGAGCGCATTTAAAATTTATTAATCATCCTATAGTTGGAGATAAGTTGTATAATAAAAAGTCTAAAGCCCCAAGGTTATTTTTACATGCTAGTGCTATAGAATTTTCATATCCAGAAGGAAAGAAGATTCGAATCGAAGCTACTTTACCTGTAGATTTTCAATATTTTCCAAAATGCGAAAAAGGGTTATAAGATTTTTGAATTTAGACTCGGGCTTATAAATGAAAAGTTTTAGATAACTGACGTTACTTTCTTTAGAGAAACTCAAGTATTGATTTTTCATAACTTTTTGTTTAATATTGACTATTATGAAATATAAATTTATGGAATTACAACTAAAAAAAGATCTTCCAGATTTTAGACCTGGCGATTTTGTTAGAGTTACAGAAATTTTGAAAGAAAAAAACAAGGAGCGATTTCATAATTTTGAGGGGATAGTAATTGCCCAAAAGCATGGGAAAGGAATTAATGCTACTTTTTCTGTCAGAGGAGAAGTTTTGGGATATAATGTAGAAAGAATCTTTCCACTCCATAGTCCCATGATAGCGAAAATAGAAGTTCTAAAAAGATACAAAGTCAGAAGGGCTAAATTATATTTTCTTCGCCGGCAAAATAAAAAATTAAAAGTAAAAAAATAATTTAAATTTACACTGGTTTTTTAGTATCTTTCTTATTGGTGATTTAGATATTTTTATTTTTTTATAAATTATAGGTTAATAATTTTTTGCGCGGGTGGCGAAACTGGAAGACGCGCACCCTTGAGGGGGGTGTGCCGCAAGGCGTGGAGGTTCAAATCCTCTCCCGCGCATTTTAGAGATAAAAAAACAAAAAACCCAAAAATAGCTGGGGTGAAATTAGTTAAAAATTTATGCTTTTTGGAAGGTGATAAATCTTTTGGAGTATTGAAAAGAAAATAAGAATTAGTAAAATTAGTAAAATTAGATAAAGAATATGGCGATAGATTAATTAAGTAAAGACAACTTAAGATGTTCCTTTACAAAATATTTGATAAATAGTTATCATTAAAAATAAAAATTTAAAAAGAGATTAGGTGGGTGGTTTTGGTTATAAATCCAATTGATAAAAAGGGGAGATAGAAAATTAAAGAATGTTAATGAGGGGGCAGTTAGTTCATTGGCAGAACGTCTGTTTTACACACAGAAGGCAGTAGGTTCGATTCCTACACTGCCCACTAAGCATTGCCGCAGTAGCTCAGTGGTAGAGCGCATCCCTGAAGAGGATGGCGTCGGGAGTTCGATTCTCTCCTGCGGCAAAGAAAAAATTGCGCTTTTTTAAAGCGCAATTTATTTTTCGAAAAATAATTCAAAATCAAAGAATTATAGAGGGAATTTCGCACCTAAAATGATTTAAAAATTTATTTTCAAAACTCTGAAGTTTTAATTTAATTATTAAAATTTAATTAAGATGAAAATGATTGAAAATTCAGCCTATTTTTTTTAAAGAAATTTCTTCAAATTTTTGAAATTAATTTTTTGTAATTAATTTTTTTAAGATTCTTTTTTGTTTTTAAACAAATTTATTTTTGTTTATTTTTTAACTCCAAATAAAATTTTTGACAATTTAAGCATCCTGGTTTATTTTCGGAGACGCCTAAATGCGCCTGCATTTTTAAATACTCGAAATCAGATAAAGAAATAGGGTCTTTTATATAAATTTCAATAAATTTTTTAATCGTTTCACAAGAGTCTTCAAAAGGGTTTCGAAAATAACTGTTATTTTTAAAATTCATAAAAACAAAGAAAACACACGACTAAACCAATGTTTAAATTTCTCAGTTGGTTTAGCGGTAATATGGTCAATAGTTGAAATATATTTATTATCTTGAGTTTTTATCTTGCCCGGAATAACGACGAAAAAACCTTCTTTTGCATTTATCTGTTTTAGTCCATTTGCAAAACGTGCGATATCTTTTTTTAAAGGTTTGAAAATATGAGGCAAAGTATCTAATCTAAAATTAGGAGTAATTCTTAATATTATTGTATCTTCCGGGTTTTCATTTTCATAAACTATATATTCTGATCTATTTTTTATCTGTATAGGGTAATTGTGGATTTTTTCTTTGTCTTGAATGTATCCGTCTATCGCAAATTTTACATCTTCTTCTGGATCGCTAAACCTGAAATTTAACATTTGACTTTCACGAATTAAATAAAAGATCGCCACAGCCCCTAAAAGACCAGCGTGAATCTCTCTTTTGGTTTTTGGTTCTAATTCTAAAGTTGAAAATAAGTCCCAAAATTTTTTAACAATTTCGGGGCTTTGGTAGCCATTACGAATAAGAAAATTGGCAACTTCAATACTTAAATGAGCATCACGATAATTTAATTCAAGTGTTTTTTGAGATAATAATTCGAGTTCTTTTTCCTCTTCTTTTGTTAATATGCCTGATTTGCTTTTTGATATTAGTTGTTTTTTTCTTGTTATCATTTTCGATCTTTCTATCTCTCTGACTGGCAGTGACAAAAAATCAAAGGCGGTTATAACTGCTAATTCTTTTCTTAAATTTCCTTTGATATCAGGACGATTTAAGAGCGCTTGTTGATCTGCAGCAATATCATCAAAATAACCAGTTTTTTTCAGGGGTTCTAAATCACCAGTTTTCTTTGCATGATCCAAAGCGGCTTTGATTGTTTCAGAGCGTTGATAATATCCAATTTCGTTTTTAATCTCCGAAATCAAATCATGAATGGCTTTTTCTTTCTCTAAATTGATTTCACTATCTTCTATGTTTAATAATTCAATTCGTCTTATTGTTTCCATGTAGTTTATTATATAATTTTAATTTATAAAAACAAGATTAATTTTTAATTTAAAATCAAAAACAAAAGGATCTTCACAAAAAGAAAATTATAAGGTATATTATAAATATAGTGAAGAAAAAAATGCAAACTGGAGTTGAGAGGTGGAAAGTCGTGTAAGCGCGGGAGTAGCATAGCGGTAATGCGTTTCCTTGCCAAGGAAAAGATCGCGGGTTCGAATCCCGTCTCCCGCTTTTTATAAATTAACTTATTAACAATTAAATTAGAAATTTTATGATAGACAATACTCCTTTTTCTTTTTTGGGTGGAGGGTCATTGTTTACGCCGTTTGCGGTTGGCATTTTAGCTTTGTTTTACGGCGTATTTTTAATTTTGAAAATTAACAAAATGCCTGCCGGGGATAATAACATGCAGGAAGTTTCAAAAGCTATAGAGCAAGGTGCTCGAGCTTATCTAATGCGGCAGGCAAAGAGTATTAGTATTTTTGCCGTCATTATTGCTGTTTTGCTTGGATTATTTATTGAAAAAAATGGCTGGCTAATTGCTTTGGGTTTTTTAGTGGGAGCGTTTTGTTCAGGACTTGCGGGGTTTATTGGAATGAATATTTCAGTTAAAGCAAATGTGCGTACTGCTGAAAGCGCAAAAAAAGGATTGCCCGAAGCGTTAGACAGCGCTTTTAAAGGAGGTACTGTCACTGGAATGTTTGTAGTAGGATTGGGTCTTTTAAGTATTGTGCTTTTTATGCTTATTTTAAAATGGTTTGGCGTCAATCAAGATGATATTTTAAAAGCAATTATTGGCCTTGGATTTGGCGGTTCTTTAATTTCTCTTTTTGCGCGCATTGGAGGAGGAATCTATACTAAAGCAGCTGATGTTGGGGCAGATTTGGTGGGAAAAGTAGAAGCTGGTATTCCTGAGGATGATCCGCGTAATCCAGCGGTAATTGCTGATAATGTTGGCGATAATGTTGGAGATTGTGCTGGCATGGCGGCAGACTTGTTTGAAACTTTTATTGTAACAATTATCGGTACTATTATTTTAGGAATGGCTTTATTTGTAGATAATTTAGATTATTTATCTTTTCCGTTAGTGATTGGAGCAATCGGTGTAATTGCAAGTATTATTGGAAGTTTTAGCGTAAAAATGGCCTATCATCACACAAGTGTCATTTTAGCACTTTATCGAGGCCTTTTAGTTTCAGCTATTTTGGCTATTGGTGGCTTTTATCTTGCTGTAAAAGTTATTTTCCCTGATAAGTTAAATTATTTTTGGCCTAGTTTTATTGGTGTATTAATCGGAATTGGGCTTTTTGCGATTACTGAATATTATACTTCAAAGCGATTTAGGCCAGTCAAAAAAATTGCCCAATCATCACAATCAGGAACAGCAACCAATATTATAGAAGGATTAGCAGTGGGACTTGAATCTACTTTTGCGCCAGTTTTACTTATAGTTCTTGGGATAATTTTAAGCTACTTTTTAGCTGGTGGCATTTATGGAGTGGCGATTGCCGTGACGGCAATGTTAAGTTTAACTGGAATGATTATTGCTCTTGACGCTTATGGACCGATTACGGATAATGCTGGCGGAATTGCTGAAATGTCTAAAATGTCTAAAGAAGTTAGAGAAGTTACAGATGCGCTCGATGCAGTTGGTAATACAACAAAAGCAGTAACTAAATCCTTTGCAATTGGGTCAGCTGGACTTGCTGCTTTAACTCTTTTTGCGGCTTATTTGGAAGAAATAAAATTAGTTAATCCTGAAAAAGTTTATAATTTTTCATTAGATAATCCATTGGTTGTTGCTGGACTTTTAATTGGTGCCGCTATTCCATTTTTATTTTCTTCAATGGCGTTGCGTTCAGTTGGTCGGGCGGCATTTAAAATTATTGAAGAAGTTAGACGGCAGTTTAAAGAAATTCCAGGCATTTTAGAGAATAAGGCAAAGCCTGATTACGGAACGGCAGTCGATATTGTTACCAAAGCAGCCTTAAAAGAAATGATTGCACCTGCTATTTTAGCAGTTATTAGTCCCTTGGCAGTTGGCTTTATTTTAGGACCAGTAGCACTTGGAGGACTTTTACTTGGAGTGATTATAAGTGGTTTATTTGTTGCGATGCAAATGGCAAATGGAGGTGCGGCTTGGGATAACGCAAAAAAATACATTGAAGACGGTAACTTTGGTGGTAAGGGCACTGACACTCATAAAGCCGCTGTAGTAGGGGATACAGTAGGGGATCCATATAAAGATACTGCTGGTCCTGCTATTAATCCATTAATAAAAGTTATTAATACAATTGCTATAATTTTTGCAACCTCGATAGTGCTATATAATTTAAATTTATTTTAAGGTGTAGAAATCGTATTTAGGCATCCAAATCAGACTCCCTTTTAGGGAGTCTGATTTTTATTGCCTCCCCACTTTAACTTAAAAAATGACTATTTTATTATCTAGCCTACTAAAATAATTTCTTTTTTTCATATTATTTACCACTTATTTGGAAAAATAAAATCAAAAAATCATAATTAGCACTATATTTAAGTATAAAATTAGTGGAGAGAAGATATTGACTTTTAGGAATTTAGTTACTACAATCATTAAATTAGACAAAAAAAGCCCGAATCAGCCTGAAAATATGGTTTTTATTGAGGAAATATAAAATATAGGCTGAAAGAGGGGATTATAAGTAATCTTAACTTTATGAAATCAAGTATTGCTTCTATAGTGCTTTTGCTTTTTCTTTTCAACATTAACTTGCCTCTAAATTATTTTTCAGTCATAAAATTTCAAAAATCATTTATCCCAGAAAATACTCCTTTTTCTAACGATACTTTCACAAGTAAAACATTATATAACATTGTTTTTTCAGAGGTTTCTGAAGCACAAGATAGATTTTTACAAACGAAATCTGTTGCTTCTGAGAAAAAAATTAAAAAAATAGTCAAAAAAGTTATCACTGCTTATTCATCTAGCCCAGATGAAACTGATGAAACGCCCTTTATCACTGCAAGTAATACTTTTGTGCGTGATGGGATAGTGGCTACAAATTCACTCCCTTTTGGCGTAAAAATTATGATTCCAGAAATTTTTGGCGATAAGATATTTGTAGTTGAAGATAGAATGCATCCAAAATATGGTAATCGTATTGATATTTGGATGCCTTCTAAAAAGATGGCTCTTGAATTTGGCAAAAAATTCGCTGAAGTATATATTTTAGATATGTAAAGTCCGCAATGAAAAATAATGAATAAAGAATACACTCGTCTATCTTCAAAATAGTAGTGTTTTTTTATAGTTTTTTATTTTTTAACCAAAACTTAGCGCTATTAATTTTTTATAGGTTATCTTTTTTTAATATATTTCTTTGTTTTTTTAAAAGAAATCAAAACTAAATGAGCTTACTTTTTATCTTGTTTTATTTAAAAAAATTTTACTTACTTATATTATTTAACATAATTTGTTTTTTTATGGGGTTTGGTTTGCTATGCTATAGAGTTTTTGACTTTATAAATAAAGACAATTTGCTAATTTTTAAAAATAGATTTAAAATTATGTTATATGACAAACTTTATAGATACTCATATAATAAAGAATTTTTCCACTCTTGAAAGTACAATGGAGCGAAGATATGCTCTTGATATTGTCGAAGCTGGTTTAAAGTCGATAAATACTGAAAGTATTATTGAAAAAAATGTAAAAATTCAAGGGGATATATTAAAAATAAAAGATCATACTTTTGATTTAAGAGATTTTAAAAATATTTATTTAATTGGTTTTGGTAAATGCGCTTCTGATGCCTCCATAGCACTTGAAAAAAAAATAGGTCCTATGATAAAACTTGGCGCTATTATTGATGTTAAAGATGCTAAAGCGCAAAATCCATCTATAAAAATTTTTAAAGGTACTCACCCGCAACCTTCTTTAATTAATGTCAAAGCTTCTTTAAGCATAAAACGAATAGCTCAACAAGTAAAACAGGAGGATTTGGTTTTAGCGATTGTATCTGGTGGCGGTTCTGCTCTTCTTTGTTCAAATGAAAAAGAATGTGAAGCTGGCCAAAAAATTTATAAAGCATTTTTAAAGACAAATGGCACTATAGATGAATTAAATATTTTAAGAAAACATACATCCGATTTGAAAGGAGGAGGGCTGGCTAAACTTTTTTATCCGGCAACTATAGTGAGTTTAATTTTTTCCGATGTTCCAAGCGGTAAAGTTGAGCAAGTGGCTTCTGGTCCGACTTTTTATGATGAAACTTATTTAAGCGATGTTGAAGCAATTTTAAATAAATATAACTTAAATTATTTAAAAGACGAAGTTGAGTTTATCGAAACTCCCAAAGAAAAAGATTATTTTGAGCACTGTGTTTACATTTTAATGTGTTCTAATGTTGATGCTGTTAACGCAATGCAAGTTAAGGCGCGTAATTTAAATTTTAAACCAAAAATTATTTCAAGTACAATTTTAGACTCCATCGAGGAAGTTGCTAAACTTTTTACTGAAAATTTAAATGCAGGTGAAGCTTTAATTGGCGCAGGTGAGCCTAGAGTAATCGTAGATAGAGCTAAAAGAATAGGCAAGGGGGGAAGAAATTGTCATTTAGCACTTTTGGCAGCTAATTATTTAATTTATGGGGGAACATTTATTTCTATAGCTTCTGATGGGATAGACAATAGTGATGCCGCAGGCGCTATAGTTGATAAAGATACAAAGAAAAAAATTGCAACGAAATTTAATTATGAAGAAGAGATAGCAAATTTTAATAGTTACACTGTTTTTAAAGAGATAAATGATTTAATTTTTACTGGACCAACAGGCGCTAATGTTTCTGATTTGATGATAAGTTTGAAACTTTAATTTTAATCAAAAACATTAATAAATATTATTTTTCATTGAATCATACTGCTTTATGGAAAAGATAAAAGATATTAAAGCCAGAGAAATTTTAGATTCTCGAGGTAATCCGACATTGTCTGTTGAAGTATTTACAACTTTATATTCTGGAAAATTTGATGTACCTGCCGGAGCAAGTACTGGCGCTTTTGAGGCAAAAGAATTGCGAGATAAAGATAAAAATAGATTTAATGGACTTGGAGTTTTAAAAGCAATTCAAAATATTAAAGATAAAATATTACCAGCTTTAAGAAATGTTGAAATCATAAATCAAAAGAAAATAGATTCAATTTTAATAGAACTTGACGGAACTAAAGATAAATCCAATTTAGGAGCGAATGCTATCTTAGGAGTTTCAATAGCATGCGCTAAAGCTGCTGCGCATGATGTTGGTAAGGAACTTTATTTATATTTGAGAGAGATGGCTGACATTAAAGCCTCAAGAAAAACACCTTATTTGTTTATGAATTTAATAAATGGCGGAAAACATTCGCAAAGCGATATCACTTTTCAAGAATATATGATTGTGCCTCAAAGTAATTCAATTCAAGAAGCAATTCATCTTGGATTTTCAATCAAGAATGAAGTTAAAAAAATTCTTTTAAAAAATTTCGATAAATTATCTACTAATATAGGTGATGAAGGCGGATATGTTCCTAATTGTCAAAATGTTATTGAGCCTATTAAAATATTACATCAGGCAATCGAAAATATTGGAATGCTTAATGAAATTAAAATTGCTTTAGATATCGCTGCTACATCTTTTTATAATGATGGTTATTACGAAGTTGATAAAAAAAAATTAAATAAAGAAGATTTATTTTCTTTATATCGAGATATTATTAATAATTTTCAAATTTTATCTATTGAAGATCCATTTCATGAACAAGATTTTGAAAGTTTCGCCGAATTTAAAAAAATCGCCGGCGATGTTTTAATAGTTGGAGACGATTTAACTGTGACTAATGGCGGTCGTTTAAAAGAAGCTATCACAAAAGATAGTATTGATGCTTTAATTATAAAGCCTAATCAAATTGGCACTTTAACTGAAACTTTAATGACGATGAAATTAGCTAGAGATAACAATATTGAATTGATAATAAGTCATCGTAGCGGTGAAACCAATGATGATTTTATTGTTGATTTAGCGGTGGCTTTTCGATGTTTCGGTTTAAAATTAGGCGCTCCGCAAAGAGGAGAAAGAATAACAAAATATAATCGATTGCTTAAAATATATGAAAATGATATAATATAAGAGTAAACAAGTTTTAGTATCAATGAGTTATATCTGCATTAAAAATTTATTGTCATTATTATAAATTTAATTTTTTATAATTTAATTTTTTTTATTTTATTATATGAATAAATCAGAACAATTTATTTTATGGTTTGATCAAATTGGCATAGAAGATGTGGCTTTGGTGGGAGGTAAAAATGCGGCGCTTGGTGAAATGTATAGAACTTTAACCCCTCAAGGAATTAAAGTTCCTAATGGGTTCGCTCTAACTGCTTTTGCTTATCGTTTCTTTATGGAGAAAACAGGATTAAAAGATCGCATCGCAAGTTTACTTAAAGATCTTGATACTTCAAACATAAAATCTCTACAAAAAACAGGGAGTAGTATAAGAAAATTAATTTTAAATGCCGAACTACCTACCGAACTTCAAAATGCTATTAAGGAAGCTTATTATCATTTAGGTTTGGCTTATTTTCCAAATCCTGATGTGGCTGTTCGCTCCTCAGCAACAGCTGAAGATTTGCCTGGCGCTAGTTTTGCTGGTCAGCAAGAAACTTATTTAAATGTGAAAGGAGAAAAACATCTTTTAGAAGCTGTAAAAAAATGTATTGCTTCGCTTTTTACAGATAGAGCAATCTCTTACCGGCAAGATAAAGGGTTTGCTAATACGGAGGTGGCATTATCTGTGGGAATTCAAAAGATGGTGCGTTCAGATGAAGCATCTTCGGGAGTTGCGTTCACTTTAGATACTGAAACAGGATTTCCCGGGGTGGTGGTGATTAATTCTATTTATGGCTTGGGCGAGATGATTGTTCAAGGAAAAGTAGTTCCAGATGAATTTATTGTTTTTAAAGAAGGTCTAAAGAGTGGTTTTAAATCAATTATCTCTAAAAGCTGTGGTTCAAAATTGGAAAAAATGATTTATACTTCAAATCCATCTTCTCCAACTAAAATAGTTAAAGTTCCACTTAAAGAGCAAAAAAAAATTTCATTAACTGATGATGAAGTTTTAAAGCTTGGGTCTTGGTGTATTAAAATCGAAGAATATTTTTCAGCAAAATATAATCGCTATCAACCGATGGATATCGAGTGGGCTAAAGACGGTAAATTAAATGAGTTATTTATAGTTCAGGCGCGTCCTGAAACTATTCATTCAGTCAAATCAGCGAATATTTTTGAAAAATATATTCTTAAGGGTACTGGCAAAATATTAACTCAAGGCATAGCAGTAGGCAAAAAAATTGGACAAGGTAAAGCAAAAATTTTAAAAAGCGCAAATCAAATAAATCAATTTCAAAAAGGAGAAGTATTGGTGACAGAGATTACAGATCCTGATTGGGAACCGATAATGAAAATGGCTTCAGCAATTGTTACTGACAAGGGTGGTAGAACTTCGCATGCAGCTATTGTTAGTCGTGAATTAGGCATTCCTTGCGTTGTTGGATGTGTTAATGCCACAAAGATTATTAAAAATAATATGGCCATTACAGTTGATTGTTCCTCAGGAGAAACTGGTAGAATTTTTCAAGGCAATCTGCCTTTTGAAATTAAAAAAGAAGATTTGGGACAAGTGCCTCAGCTAAAAACTCAAGTGATGGTTAATATCGGTTCTCCAGAAGAAGCTTTTTCTCATTATAATTTACCAGTTAAAGGAGTGGGACTTGCCAGAGAAGAATTTATCATCGCCTCTCATATTAAAATACACCCCAATCTTTTAATCGAATATGATCGACTAAAAAATCATTTCAAATCGAAAACTAAAGATAAGAAAAAATTCAAATCTATAGTGCAAGATAAAGCACGTGATGATGTAGAGAAATTGGCTAAAATGATAAAAAAAATAGAAGAATTAACTCAAGGATATGAAGACAAAACTCAATTTTATATTGATAAATTAGCGCAAGGTATAGCCAAAATTGGCGCGGCTTTTTATCCGTATAAAGTTATTGTTAGGTTTTCTGATTTTAAAACAAATGAATATAGAAGTCTTTTAGGAGGAAATTGGTATGAACCTTATGAAGAAAATCCAATGATTGGTTGGCGAGGAGCTTCGCGATATTACGATGAGAAGTTTAAAGATGCTTTTGGGCTTGAGTGTAAGGCTTTAAAAAAAGTGCGCAACGAGTTTGGGCTTAAAAATGTTATCCCAATGATTCCATTTTGTCGAACAATCGAAGAGGTCAAAGAAACATTAAAAATTATGGCGCAAAATGGACTTGTTACTAATTTTATAAAAAACAACAATGAAGATTATCAAAACGAAGAGCCTGTTCCTGTTTATTTAATGTGCGAAATTCCTTCTAATGTTTTACTCGCGGATCAGTTTTTGGATCTTTGTGATGGTATGAGTATTGGTTCAAATGATTTGACCCAGTTAACTTTAGGACTTGATCGAGATGCGGGTATTTTAGCTCATATTGGAAACGAAAATAATGAGGCAGTTAAAATTCTTATCAAAAATATCATTAATAAATGTCGCGAAAGAGGGAAATATATTGGTATTTGCGGACAAGGACCATCAGATCTTGAAGGATTTGCTGAATTTTTAGTTAAAGAGGGGATTGAGAGTATTTCTTTAAACCCCGACACCGTTATCCCAACGCTTTTTAAAATAGCCAAAGCAGAAACAGAACAACAGATAAGTTAAATAAGTTTTTTTATAGATATCATTTATTCAAATTTCAACTTCTGTTTCTTCAAGAAACTTTAAAATATAAAAGCCCCCTTTTTACAAAAAGGGGGCTTTTTTTGATGTTTCTATCTTTAAAGTTATTCAGTTACTTTTAAAATTCCCCATTGCCCTAATTCTCTATGTCCTGGTTGAGCACAGTAATACACGAATTCGCCAACTTTATCGGCAATAAATTCTACAGTGGTTATTTGGCCAGTTGGAGTATCTTTATAAATATTAAACTCATCGATTTTAAAGTCGTGTCTACCACTTTTCACATTGATATTTATTTTAACTTTATCTCCTTTTTTCACAGCAATTTCCTTAAGTGAAAATTGTGGTTTCCATTTACCATCTGCGTCTTTTTCAGACCAAGAATCTATTGTAAATTCTTTGATTTGCTGATTGGGATTTTGGTTATTTGATTCTTGAGTTAAAGGAGATTCAGGTAATTTTTGCGTCTGATTTTGTTCAAGCGCTGGTTTTTTTAATAATAATAAAGCCGCTAAAAGAAAGATAACAATAACTACCGCTATGATAATATTATTTTTTTTCATTTTTTTTAAAAAAAGTTAATTTTTATTTATCATTTTTTCGACCTTTAAATTTTAAATTTTAATCTAAAACTGACAAAATGTAAATATTAATTCTTGATTTTTTCTTTTTTTTGTGTAAATTTATAACACCTTGTTCATTAAAAGGAGGAAAAATGACAAATTTCGATAGACGGAAGAAGGAGTTAGCGTTTAAACTTTTTGATGTCGGCGCAGTAAGGTTTAAGTTGAGATTTTATAAAGCAGAACCAGAGAAGCTATCATCGTTATTTTACTTCGATTGGCGTTTAAAGACTCACTTTAAAGGCAAGCTTTTTGAATCTCAGCTTATTAAACAAATCGGCGAATTACTTTTTGACTTTTCTTGTAAGTTAAACTTGCGATTTAATCAGATTGTTGGTATCTCTGAAGTTGGAGAAAGTATAGCTGAAGCATTTTCGCTTGCGCCGCATTTTGGTCACTATTGCTCTTTGATAAAGTTTTGGAAAGAGGAAAACAAAAAAAAGCAAAAGATAATGGCAATATCGCAAGGCATATGGAAACCAGATGAAATAACTTTATTGATTGACGATGTTATTAATGAAACCACTTCAACACTTGAAGCGATAAAAGTTCTACAAGAAAATGATCTTAAGGTCTACGATATTTTATTTGTTATTGATGACGAAAAAGGAGGAAAGGAGGTTTTGGAAGAAAAGGGATATAATGTATATACGCTTTTTCAAGCCAGCGAGCTTTTTAATTTGTTTTGTCAATCAAGCAAGTCCGTTTAAGCTAAAAAACATAAAACCTAATGTTCCTTTTTAGTTTAAGTAATAAATATCGACTAAATAAAAAGCATCCAAGCTATATGCTCGGATGCTTTTTTTAATTTTTTAAGAGTGTTCAAAGGTTAGCTCACTAATTTCTGTTTTAATCAATTTTGTTTATTTGCTGTAAATATATTCTGTTTGAATCTATTTTAGGAAAAATTCTAATCTGAGAAAATTGTTATCAACACGATTAAGGACAAAGCCAAACAAAATTTTTTCTTTTTAAAAAAATCAACGCGCGCAAAATAAAAATGTAAAAAAAATTTCTTTAGAAGGCAGGCTGTTGTTTTGCAGTAACTGGTGAGACGGGACAAAACAAACCTTTCATTTTTTCGAAAGTCAAATCTTGATGCCCGGGGAGGGACTCGAACCCTCAAGCCATCGAGATGGCACAAGATTTTAAGTCTTGCGCGTATGCCAATTCCGCCACCCGGGCTATTTTATAATATAAAAATATAACAAATTTTTAAAAAAAACTCAAATCTTTAATAATTCAAAGGCTTAATTTTTTATCTCCTTATTTTGTCAGTTTTTATATTGATAGCCTTATCAGCAATGTTTTAAATAGTAATATATGAGTTAAAAAAAGTGTAATTCAATTTAAATTTTTTATCAGAATGAATCAGTCTAACATCATTAAAAATCTTTAAGGTCTTATTTTTAATTTTTAAACCAAATGAAAGAAAAACTTTCTACATTGTTTAATCTGATAGATTTTTGGCGATAATTATTTAAAAACTCAGTAGTGTACTTTTTCATTATCAACTAAAAAAGCCATTTATGCTTTGAATTTTTTTTAAAAGTATTTGTTAAAAACTAGTATCAATATAAAAAATCGTTTTGGCGCTATTTAAATAAATATCTGCTTGAGATTATAAATGCGAGAAAGTTCTATGTATTTAGGCCACGGTGGGAATCGAACCCACGAATAAGGGTTTTGCAGACCCCTGCCTTACCACTTGGCTACGTGGCCAAGAGTTGACATATTATAAAAAATTAAAAATATTAAAAATATTCAAATTATATTTTAGAGTTGTTAAAAATGTTCGATAGATTTTTTGATTTTTAAAATAAAATCTTTGATTAAAATATAATACAAAAATAATTTCAAATCATTCAATAATAAATCAATCATTGAGTTTTTTTGAACCAACAATTGACTCAAACTCTTCACGCTCTATTGATTCTTTCTGGATTAAAACAGCAGTAAGTTTTTCTAAAGTATCTCTATTTGAAGTTAAAAGATCAATGGCTTTTTTTAAAGAGTTTTTCAATAATAGTTCCACTTCTTTATCAATTCTGGCGGCAATTTCTTCTGAATAGGTGCGATGAGTGGTAATTTCGCGCCCTAAAAATATTAATTCATCGCGATCTCCTAAAACAACAGGCCCTAAATTTTCACTCATTCCATAGCGCATTACTATATCTTTAGCAATTTTTGTAGCGCGCTCTAAGTCATTTGAAGCTCCTGTTGTTACTTCATTGAAAATAATTTTTTCTGCAGCGTATCCGCCAAGTAAAGTTGTCAGTTCATCTAAAAATTGAGAATAACTAAAAAAATGTCTATCTTCAGAAGGTAGTTTTAAGGTGTAACCAGCAGCCATTCCGCGACTGATAATCGAAATTTTTCTAACAGGATCAGTGTTAGGGAGTAAATGAGCTGTCAAGGCATGTCCTGCTTCATGATATGCGGCAATACGCTTTTCTTTTTCAGTTAAAATTCGACTTTTTCTTTCAAGTCCTAATAAAACTTTTTCCATAGAACGCATCAAGTCTTCTTGAGTAATTTTTTTTCGCCCTTCACGAGCAGCTAAAATCGCGCTTTCATTTAAAAGATTTTCTAAATCGGCTCCGGAAAATCCTGGTGTTCTTTCAGCTATTTCCCGCAGATTAACATTTTTATCTAGTGGTTTATTTTTTGAATGTAATAATAATATTTCTTCTCGCGCGTTAATATCAGGATTATCTAAAACTACCCGTCTATCAAAACGACCAGGTCTTAATAAAGCAGGATCTAAAACATCTGGTCTATTGGTGGCGGACATTACAATTAAATTTGTGTCTTTTTCAAACCCGTCCATTTCTACTAAAATTTGATTTAATGTTTGTTCTCTTTCATCATGACCACCTCCAAGACCAGCGCCTCTATGTCTACCGACTGCATCTATTTCGTCAATAAAAATGATTGCCGGTGCTGCTTTTTTGGCTTTATTGAAAAGATCCCGTACTCTTGCTGCTCCAACCCCGACAAACATTTCTACGAACTCTGAACCAGAAATATGGAAAAATGGAACATTAGCTTCTCCAGCTACAGCGCGAGCAAGTAATGTTTTTCCAGAACCTGGCGGACCCATTAACAAAACTCCTCGAGGGATTTTCGCCCCAATGTCCAAATATTTTTTAGGATTACGCAGAAAATCAACTATTTCTTTTAATTCTTCTTTAGCCTCCTTCATTCCAGCTACATCTTTAAAAGTAACTCTATTTTTCTCTTGAAAATGAGCTAGTCGAGGATTTGCTTGGCCAAATCCTAAAGCTTGAGCTTGTCCTCTGAATGCTTGTCGAGCGAAAAACCAAATTAAAAGTCCGATTAAAGCTACTGGCAAAATACTAGAGAGTAGTACGCTCAAAAAATATAATCGTGGGCTGTTGTCAAAAATCGTTATTTTAATATTACGATATTTTTCAGGCTCAATTCCATAATTTTTAAAAGTTTCAATAATACTGCTTTCAGGTTCTTTGCGCGATTTTTTTTCAGTATTATCGATAAGTTTTATCAACAAATCGTTGCCTGTAATTTCGATTGCTGCCACTTTGCCATCATTTACAAGTTTTAGGACTTCGCTAAAATCTACTATTTCTGGTTTTTGAGTATTATTTTGAACAAAAAAGGAAAAGGCTAAGACGCCGAGCATCAACAGCAAAAGAAAATTAACATAATTTTTAGCCATTTGTCTCATGCTTTAAAAATTTTCTTGAAATAAAATTAATTTTTACTTTTGTTGGTGACTTTAGTTTTGGTAGTTTTTTTTGGTGATTTTTTGGTCTTTATTGGTTGTGGTACAATTGATAAGTCGGATTTCAGCAAGACCTGCGTTTCTGTTGGTTGAGTAGAAGAACTTTGAGGAATCGGAGGTTTTGGTGGTTCAGTTTTTGATTTTTCTGCTGATTTGACAGTAGTAGAAGGTACTGTTTTTTCAGTGTTTGAAGGAGTTGTTTCATTATTGAGGATTAATTTTAAACTCATTCGATGTGA
>JBBIOV010000009.1:0-25468 GCA_037443185.1 bacterium
TATTTGAATAATTAAAAAAACTATCAAGGTCTGACTTTGCTATTTATAGGTTAGACTTTGATGATCAAAAAATATTATGAAAGTTAAAATATTTTTATCCATTATCATTATTTTACTTTTTATTGGTTTTTTGGTATTTTTACCCTTTATCTTATCTAAAAAACAATTTCAGACTGATTATACTTCTTTTAAAAATAATACCACTGATAATCAGTCAACCTTAAAAGAAGATAACCTCAATCAATCTTCTCAAAACCAGTCCATTCAATCTCAACAAGCTGAACCTAAAAAAATAGTAGTTTCGAATAACAGCCAAGGAACTATTTTAGAACTTAATCCCTATAAAGAGCCTTATTTTATGATAGTTGTTGACAAATCAGGCAAAGCCCATACTTTAGAGATTGATAAAAACACTTTTATTAAAACAAAATCTTCTCAAGGATATGGTCCAGATTTTCTTTCAAACCTTAAAAAAGGAGATGTAGTTACTTTTGAATCAAAAGGAGAGCCTGGAAAAACATTTTTAGCTTCTTTAATTACTCTTAAAGAATCTGCCAAAGTCATAGAACTAAAAGAAATATACTCTTATGAAGGTATCGTTAAATCTTTAGCTCAAGATTATTTAATACTTCAAGTCAAAGATAAAAACATTGACATAAAAGTTAACTTTGATAGTAAAACTAAGTTTATAGGTCCAAAACCCCAGGTAGGTTCTGCTGTGATTGTTTCAAATCCAGATATTAATCTAAAAGGCAAGACTGAAATTTACGCCAAATACATCCAAACTCTTTAATTTTTATTAGTCCTTATTTTTAAAGTTATATTTTGAGTTTGAAAAACCTGAAATTCGGGGTTTGCGAAAGCGTGAAAAACATTATGAATCGAAACCAAATCAAACATTTAGGGCTTTTAGCGCGATTAAACATTACTGAAGATGAAGCTGCCGTGCTTTTTAACGATTTTAAAAAAATCGTAGATTATATTTCTCGTTTAAACAAAGTTAAAGTAAAAATTAAAACAAAGCAGCTTGCCCCAAACGAACATTTTAATATTTTTCGTGACGATGACGGAAAATGCTTAAGTAATGAAACTCAAGAAGATATTTTAAATCAAGCCCCTAAACGAAAAGGGAACTATTTTGTTGTAAAGAAAATTATATAATTTTTATGCTATCGAGGTCCGACCTCGCTATGAAGGTCAAACCTCGATAGTCATATTATGACGCTTAAAGAATATCGCGATAATTTGTTGAACAAGAAGTTTTCTGCTGTTGAGTTTATCAGTGAAATTTTTCAAGATATTGAAGAAAATAAACAAATCAATGCTTTTTTAACTTTAAACAAAGAAAACGCTCTAAAAAAAGCAAAAGAAATAGATGAAAAAATCGGTAGGGGAGAAGAAATTTCAATTTTGGAAGGAGCGCCATATTCAGTTAAAGATAATATTTTGGTCAAGGGATGTAGAACCACTGCTGGATCAAAAATTTTAAGCGATTATTTTGCAACTTATAACGCTACAGTGATTGAAAAATTAAATGCCAAAGGAGCAATTATGTTAGGAAAAACTAATCTGGATGAATTTGCAATGGGTTCTTCTACTGAGAATTCTGCTTTTGGGCCTACAAAAAATCCTCTTAATTTGAATTTTGTGCCAGGAGGTTCAAGTGGTGGATCGGCAGCGGCAGTAGCTAAAGGATGGGGGATATTCTCTCTTGGGTCTGATACTGGCGGTTCAATTAGACAGCCGGCATCTTTTTGCGGAGTTTTTGGTTTAAAGCCAACTTATGGTAGAGTGTCACGGTGGGGATTAATTGCGATGGCTTCTTCGCTTGATCAAATTGGACCTCTTGGCAAAACAACCGATGATATCGCTTTAATTTTGGAGATAATTTCTGGCAAAGACGAGCTTGATGCCACTACTGTTAAAAAAGATTTTTGCTGGGAAGGCCAGTTTAATAAAAAAGACTTTATAAGGAATATCAAAATCGGTCTACCTAAAGAATATTTCCAAGAGGGACTGGATTTAAGAATTAAGCATAAGATATGGGAAATCGTTACAAAATTAGAAAATTTAGGAGCAAAAGTTGTCGACATAAGTCTTCCACTGACATCCTTTGCGCTTGCAATTTATTATATTATTATGCCCGCTGAAGTATCTTCTAATTTAGCGCGCTATGATGGAGTAAAGTATGGTTATTATTATCAAAACCAAACCTCAGATATTATTGACTATTATGCTAAAACAAGAGATAAAGGATTTGGCCCTGAAGTTAAAAGACGGCTTTTAATTGGCACTTTTGTTTTATCAGCTGGCTATGCTGAAAAATTCTATTTAAAAGCACAAAAAGTAAGAAAAGCTTTAGTTGGAGATTTTAAAGAAGCATTTTCTAAGGTTGATCTTATTTTAACTCCTACCTCGCCAACTTTGGCTTTTGAAATAGGAGAGCGAACGCAAGATCCATTAAGTATGTATTTGGCAGATATTTATACAGTTTCCGC
This sequence comes from bacterium, assembly GCA_037443185.1. GTDB lineage: Bacteria > Patescibacteriota > Minisyncoccia > 2-01-FULL-47-10 > JBBIMT01 > JBBIMT01. The sequence goes on from JBBIOV010000009.1 coordinate 2,499, forward strand.
TAACTTGGTTGGGATTCCAGCTCTTTCAATACCTATAGGGAAAATTGAAAAATTGCCTGTTGGCCTTCAGTTAATGGCAAGTTGGTGGGAGGAAGAAAAAATGTTAAAATTATCTAAGATTATTGAATCTTTAAATTAAGCGGTGTCATTGAGTGAGTCGGGTTGTGAATAATATATAATGATTTGGGCTATATAAAATTAAAAAGGTGAATTTTTATGGAGATTTTTTTGTTAGTTATTAAATTTTTTTTTATACTTTGGAGTTTAGTGATTGCGTCAGCGATTGCTATTTTATCAGTCCGTTTATATCAAATAAACCGAACAAGCGAAATAAGCACAATTGGCTATTTATTGCCGCGAGAAAAAAGAGCGCTTGAGCAAGCAAAAAAAAAGGATGTAAAAGGCAGGTGGTCCAAAGTCAAAGAAAAACTTGACTTTCAAGATATAAATAAGGTAAAATCATCTTTATCTCTGTGCGAAAGTTTTATTGTAGAAGTTTTAAATGAAAAGGGGATTAAAGGTAAAGACTTAAAGAATTTACTTAAAGAAGCCGGATTTAAGGGGATTGAAGGAGTGAAAATTCTTTGGGAAGGATATAAAATTTTATATATTGAACAAAAAAAAGATTATGAGTCGTTAAAAAAAGCGTTATCTGATTATATTGCTGGAATAGAGGATATGATAGATTTTGGGTTAGTTCAATAATCTTGAAATGATGTTAAATTGTTAAACTCAATTTAATGCTGAAAATGTTGTTGAGAGGCAGTTTTAATGATTTGAAGTAAAGTTGATTGTTTAAAGTTTTAGACGCGGGGTGGAGCAATGGCAGCTCGTTGGGCTCATAACCCAAAGGTTGGCGGTTCGAGTCCGCCCCCCGCAATATTTCATTTTTACGGAAAAAAACAAATTATTTTAGGCAAAGCTAAGATATAGTTTCATACTTTAAGGTGTATTTTTTAAGATAGCTAAAAGTGACTCAATATTTTTTATGTTTATTAATTCAATACAATGACAGTAGCATTCATAGCTGAAAAAGATAAATTTAAATAACATAAAATTTAAGAAAAATTTCTTGAGAGCGTAAAAATCAAAGAGGCAAATTTTATATAAGACAATACTTTGATAAAAAGATTATTTTTGTAAAAAAGTGTTTCAAAAAACCAAAGCGATAAAAAAATGATAAAGCAAAAAAAGAAGAGAAAATCAAATTCTCTTAGTATTTCTGGCTATGTTAATTAAGATAATTTTTGCTTAAAAATTTACACCGAGAATTTCAAATAAGAGATTTAGTATTACTCATATTTTTCCTATCACATTTTAGTATTTATTCTTTGAGGCATCGCCGAGGAGTAGAATGGCTTCTAAGGTCGTCTCATAAGCGATCAATGTGGGTTCGATTCCCACCCTCGGCATTTAATTTTATTTTGTTTGATACAAAGGGAATTTGTCAGATAATGGGTTTGCGAAATTTTCAAAGAAGATTCTTGAAAAAAATGATTTTTTCAGTTAAGATAAAGATAAATAAAGATATAAAAACGCTTTAATTTATGCAGCCGTGGTGTAGCCCGGTCTAACACGTCTCCCTGTCACGGAGAAGATCGCCGGTTCAAATCCGGTCGGCTGCGTTAGTTTTATGCGAAAATTCTTTTGGATTTTAGGTTTTTTATTAGCATTTTTATTTTTTGGCGGATTCATATTGTTGACAGTACTAAATATAAAAGAGCCTAAATTGCTCGATGCCTGGTCGTGGCTTTTTATTTTTGGTTCATTTACTATAGCAATTGGCGCTTTTGTGGCTCTTTTAAAAATCATATTTTTAAAATTATTTTTTCGAGAGTCTTTACAAATTTTTCATTTTAAAGACGCTTTAAGACAAGGGTTATTGTTTGGAGTATTATTGTCTGTAATGTTATTTTTGCAAGCAAATCACCAACTGACCTTTTTTACTGGCGCTTTAGTAATTTTTGCTATTATTTTATTTGAATTCATATTAAGTAGAAAAAATACTTAACAACATTATGAACAATTTTGACCCAACTTTACCGCTTTATGAAAAAAAGTTCGGATCCCAGCATCCAATTACAATTGCCATTAGAGAAATAAGTGAAATTTTCAAGCGAGTTAATGCTGAAATTATTGAAGGTCCTGAAGTAGAAACAGAATTTTATAACTTTGAAGCTTTAAATATTTCGGCTGGTCATCCAGCGCGTGATATGTGGAGCACCTTTTGGCTAAAACCAGTTACTAAATCCTTAGCTTTTTTAGAAGAATCCAATTTTTTATTAAGAACCCATACCAGTCCTGTTCAAATAAGATATATGGAAAAGCACAGACCGCCATTTAAAATCGTGGTGCCAGGAAAATGTTATCGTTTTGAAGCCACTGACCGTTCGCATAATTTCGAATTTTATCAACTTGAAGGTTTATTTGTTGATGAAGTTGTCTCGGTAGCTCATTTTAAAGGTTATTTACGGTATTTTTTAAGGGAGTTTTTTCAAAATCAGTCGCTTGAATTAAAATTAAGGCCCAGTTTTTTTCCTTTTACTGAGCCGTCTTTTGAAGTGGAAATCGGTTGTATTTTTTGTCATTTTAAAGGATGTGCTTTATGTAAAAAATCAGGGGTGCTAGAAGTTGGGGGGGCTGGACTTGTTCATCCTCAAGTTTTTGCAAATGTGAATTACCCCAAAAATAAATATCAAGGTTTTGCTTTTGGCATGGGAATAGATAGACTGGTTATGTTAAAATACGGTATCTCAGATATAAGAATGTTATATGACAGTGATTTAAGGCTTATTAAGCAATTTTGAGTAAATTTTTTTTAAAAAATTTGATAATTGGTAGAGATTTTAAAAAATTTTCAAACTTTTTATTTTGCGCGATATTTTTTATTTATTTAAGTTTTAAATAAATACTAATATGCTTTTTTCTTATAATTGGCTTAAAGATTATTTAAATTTCAAACTTTCTCCTGAAGATATAAAGATGCTTTTGATGTCTTTTAGTCCTCTTGAGGTTGAATTTATGGAAAAAAGGGGAGATGATACAATTTTCGATATTAAAATTTTAGCTAACAGAATGAGCGACTGCGCAAGTCATTATGGTTTAGCCAGAGAAATAAATGCTTTAGCCAAAATCAAAGGTTTTAAAAAAATCGTTCAAGGTACAAATAATATGAAAAAAAAGATAAGTTTTTGTTCTTTGAAAACAAGCGATTATGTTGATATCGTTATTGAATCGGCAGTAGATTGCCCCTATTATGGAGGAGTGCTGATGAAGTTAAATACTTTAAGCAGGACCCCTGAATGGATTTTAAGTAGACTAAATTCAGTAGGTGTTAAGCCTATTAACCCAATCGTGGATTTATCTAATTATATTTTAATTGATCAAGGACAGCCAACACATGCTTTTGATTTGGACAAAATTTTTTCCAAACAAAAAAAGAAAAAAATAATCATTAGGCGAGCAAAAAGAGGAGAAAAAATAGAAGCTTTAGATGGAAAAACATATCTTTTAAATCCTGAAATTTTAGTTATTGCTGATGAAAAAAAACCAATAGCAATCGCAGGAATCAAAGGAGGTGTGGCAAGTGCGGTTTCATCAAGTACTAAGACAATTTTTTTAGAATACGCTATTTTTAATCCTACTTTAATTTATCAAGCCTCAAAGAAGCTTGGGATTAATTCTGATGCCAGTTTACGATTTTCGCATAGTGTTTTTAAAGAGACTTTAGATAGATCAGTTAATTCATTTAAAAAAATCGCTGTGGCTTCAGATATCGCCTATCCTTCTTTTGAGGGAATTTCAAAGGGTAAATTTCAGAGAAGACAAAACAAAATCAATATCAACCTGAAATTTATCAATCAACGACTTTCTTTAAATTTGAATAAAAAGCAAATAACCAATATTTTATCTTGCTTAGGTTGTGTCGTTAAAATAAAAAACGATGTACTACAAGTAATTCCGCCTCCTTTTAGGATGGATTTAAAAATCCAAGAAGATTTACTGGAGGAAATAGGGAGGGTTGTCGATTTTAATTCAGTACCATATGAGTTTTTAAGTAGTCAAATTATTCCTATCGAGAAAAACCAAAAACTTGAAAATGAATACAAAATCAGAGAAATTCTTTTTTTTAATTGTTTCGATGAAATTTATACAAGTTCTTTAATTGGTGAAGCTGATGTCAAATATCTAATTCATTTAAAAAAAATAATTCAATTGAAAAATTTTTTAAGTTCAAATCACTCTTATTTAAGACCATCATTAATGAGTGGTTTATTAAAAACAATTCAAAAAAACAAGGATAATTTTTTTGAAATAAAAGTTTTCGAGATAGGGAATGTCTTTTCTTTGCAAAAGGTAGGTAAATCGCTGAAAAATGAAATTCAAGAAATCAAATCTTTGGCGTTTGTTTCTTATAAAAATAAACATTTTTCCCCTTTGCTTGCCCAATATTCGGATTTTTACTATGTTAAAAAGACATTAAACGATATTTTAGCCTCATTAAATATCAATTACGAGCTATCAAGTATCAAGCAAAAAAATAAGGATAATACTTTTTTTGACCTGGCTTTTGAAATTGTCGTTAATCATCATTCAATCGGAAAAATCGGTTATCTTAAGGAAGAGATTTTAAAAATTCATGATATTAAAGGAAAAGTTGCCGCTTGTGAAATCAATCTTAACGATATTTTAAATAAAATTCCTCCGGTAATAAATTTTAAACCATTTTCTGATTATCCAAAAATCGTAAGAGATATTTCTTTTTATGTCAGCACTGGGATTACTTATCAGGATATTGCAAAAGCCATAAAATCGGCTAAAATTAATTTTCTTGAGGAGTTTAATTTAGTGGATATTTATCAAAAAAACAATAGCGAACCTTTAAGTTTGACGATGCGTTTTATTTTTAGAAATAATCTAAGAACTTTAAAAGATTCTGAAGTTAATCAAGAAAAAGAAAAAATTGAAAAAATGTTAATAAAAAAATTTCAAGTAAAATTAAGGTAATTTTCATTATCATTCAATTTGCAGTCAATTCAATATGAGTGATCAATCTTATACAGCAGAAGATATCTATGTGTTAGAAGGACTTGAGCCTGTGCGAAAAAGGCCAGGAATGTATATTGGTTCCACCGGTACTGCAGGACTTCATCATTTGATTTGGGAAGTTATTGATAATTCTATTGATGAAGCAATGGCTGGTTTTGCAAAAAATATTGAAGTTACTTTATATGATAATAATCAAATAAAAGTAACTGATGATGGTAGGGGAATTCCAGTTGATATTCATAAACAAACAAAAAAATCCGCTTTAGAAACAGTAATGACTACTTTGCATGCGGGAGGGAAATTTGGAGGCAAAAGTTATCAAGTCGCTGGCGGACTTCATGGAGTAGGAGTATCAGTTGTTTGTGCCCTTTCTTCTTATTTAAGAGCAGAAGTTTGCCGTGATGGCAAACTTTATGTTCAGGAATATGAAAGAGGTAAACCTAAAGCGCCAGTAAAGGCAGTTGGAAAATGTCAAAAGTCAGGAACTTCAATTTTATTTGAACCAGATTCAGAGATTTTTTTTAATGGACAAAAGCCAAAAGAACACAAATTTTCTTTAAAAACAATTTTAGACCACCTGCGACAACAAGCATATTTAACGCCTGGAATAAAAATTATTGTTAAAGATGAACGCACTATAGAAAAAGAGCCAGGAGAACCTCGTTTTTTTATTTTTTATTTTGAAGATGGAATAAAAGCTTTTTTAAAACATTTAATTAGAGGTAAAGAAGTAGAGCATCCAAATATTTTTACAGTCAGCCAAAAATATGAGGGTAATATTTTGGTAGAAGCGGCTTTACAGTATACTAAAGATTTTGAAATTCGAGAGTTGTCTTTTGCAAATAATATTTATACTCCAGAAGGCGGGATGCATCTAACAGGTTTTCGTTCTGCTTTGACAAAAACAATTAATAAATTCGCAAAGGAAAATAATTTTTTCAATTCTAAGGAAAATAGTCTTTTAACTCGAGAAGATGTAGAAGAGGGATTAGCAGTGATAGTTTCAGTAAAACTACGCGAACCGCAATTTGAAGGCCAAACAAAGGCTAAACTTGGTAATCCTGAAGCACGAACAGCAGTTGAAAATATCATCAGTGAGGCGTTTTATAACTTTTTAAAAAACAATCCTCAGGATGCTTCTTTAATAGTTCAGAAATCTTTACTGGCTCAGAAAGCGCGCATTAAGGCAAAAGCCGTGAAAGAAACTATTTTAAGAAAAGGCGTTTTGACTGGTTTAATGTTGCCTGGGAAATTAACTGATTGCGCCAGCCGAAATCCTGAAGAGTCTGAACTTTTTATTGTAGAGGGTGATAGCGCTGGAGGCAGCGCGAGGCAGGGAAGAAATCCAAAATTTCAAGCTATATTACCTTTAAAGGGAAAAATTTTGAATGTTGAAAAAGCGCGACTCTCTAAAATGCTTGATTCTAAAGAAATTAAAGCGCTTATTGTGGCGCTTGGCACTGCGATTGCAGAAGAATTTAATCTTGATAAATTAAGATATCATAAAATTATTTTAATGTCTGATGCTGATGTTGATGGGCTCCATATTCAAACCTTGTTACTAACTTTATTTTATCGCCATTTTAAGCCAATTATTGAGCGTGGCTATTTATATATTGCGCAACCGCCGCTTTATAGAATAACAAATGGCAAAGAAGTTTATTATGCATTTTCTGACCAAGAAAAGGAAGAGATTGTTAAAAAAATTAAATCGCCAAACCCCGATATTCAAAGATATAAAGGTTTAGGCGAGATGAATCCTGAACAGCTCTGGGAAACAACTATGGATCCTGATAGGCGATTTTTATATCAAGTGACGATAGAAGATGCTGAATATGCGGATAAAATGTTTGATATGTTGATGGGAGATGAGGTTTTGCCAAGGAAAAAGTTCATAGAAGCGCACGCTAAAGATGTGGTCAATTTAGATGTGTAATAAAATTGTAAATCCAACTTGCGGATTAGGATTTAGTGCTAGATAAAAGATGGAATTTTGAGATTTCACGCTGATTTTTGAGAAGTAAAATTTTTATCGTCCACTTTAGAGTTAATATAGCAAAAAAATGCTCTCATTGACAAAAAAGCAATTTAATAATAATATTTTGTTAAAATTGCCAGCGGGTGTTTTGTGTCAAATATTTTTTCAAATTAAAGATATTAAAAAATTATAAAGATATTTATGTTTTTATTTGCAAAAATATCAAATTACTTAAAAGAGTCAAAAATTGAATTAAAAAAAGTCATTTGGCCTATGCCGCATGAAACGCTTTATCATACTTTAGCTGTGATTAGTATCAGTATTTTGACGGCAGTTTTTTTAGGGAGTTTAGACTATATTTTTAATTATATTTTGAGGCTTTTTATTATAAAATAAAAAATTTTAACTTCTTTAAATCTGACTATGCCTAAACAATTACCTAATCAGGGAAGAAGATGGTATGTTTTACATACTTATTCTGGATATGAAGAAACAGTAGCGAAATATTTAATGCAGAGGATAGAATCAATGAATATGAAGGATAAAATATTTAATGTTTTGGTGCCTACTGAAAAGAAAATAAAGATAAAAGGAGGGAAAAAAATTGTTTATGAAGAAAAGACTTATCCGGGATATGTATTGGTTGAAATGATTGTTGATGATGATTCTTGGTATGTCGTTCGTAATACTCCACGGGTTACTGGTTTTGTTGGGTCTGGCAATATTCCCGTTCCAATGTCTGAAAATGAAATCAATGAAGTTTTAAAGAAAGTTAAAGCCGCTGAACCGGAATATAAAATTGATTTAAAGATAGGGGATTTGGTTAAGATAAAAAACGGTCCTTTCAAAGATAGAGATGGAAAAATTTCTGAAATTGATGAGAAAAGAGGAAAAGTTAAGGTTTTGGTTAACATTTTCGGAAGAGAAACTCCAGTGGAACTTGAATATTTGGAAGTTAAAAAAATTTAATTTGTTTAGTTTCGATATTTTTTTGGTTTTTCGGTAATAAAATAATTCGATAATTTTTATTATGAAAAGAATTAAAAAAGTTTTAAAATTGCAGCTTCCAGCGGGAGCCGCTACTCCTGCTCGACCGGTTGGACCGGCGCTTGGAGCTGAAGGAATTAATTTAGGCCAGTTTATTAATCAATTCAATCAAATGACCGCTTCTCAGAAGGGCTCAATTTTACCTGTTGTTGTTAATGTTTACGAAGATAGATCTTTTGATATTCGGATAAAAACTCCTGTGACTTCAGATCTTTTAAAAAAAGCAGCCGGCATTGAAAAAGGATCAGGAGAGCCAAACCGCAAGAAAGTCGGTAAAATTTCAAAAGAAAAAATTATTGAAATCGCAAAGATTAAGATGCCTGATTTAAATGTAGATTCATTAGAAGCTGCAAAAAAAATTATCGAAGGAACCGCAAAACAAATGGGCATTGAGATTGAGAATTGAAAATTGAAAGTTGAAAAATGAAAAATGAAAAATGAAAAATGAAAAATGAAAAATGAACACTCAAAGTTTTATCCAATTATAGGACTTGAGATTCATTGTGAACTTAAAACACAAACTAAAATGTTTTGCGCCTGTCTGAACGAACCTGACTGCCTAACTCCTAACAAAAATATTTGTCCTTTATGCGCTGGGCAACCGGGGTCTTTACCGGTGCCTAACAAAAAAGCGATTATTTATACGATTAAAGCAGGACTAGCATTCAATTGTGAGATAGCGACAATTTCCAAATTTGATCGCAAAAATTATTATTATCCAGATCTGCCTAAAGGTTATCAAATTTCCCAATACGATAAACCATTATGTCAAAATGGTTATTTAAATATAGGTTCAAATCCAACTAAAAAAATCAGGATTAAAAGAATTCATATTGAAGAGGATACTGGAAAACTTTTGCATCTTATAAAAGAAAATATTTCTTTAATAGATTATAATCGTTCCGGAGTGCCTTTAATGGAGCTTGTGACAGAGCCGGATTTTTCTTCTGGTGAAGAAGCGTCTGAATTCGCTAAAACGCTTCAAGTTTTATTTAAAAAATATCTCAAAATTTCTGATGCTGATATGGAAAAAGGGCATTTAAGGGTTGAAGCTAATATTTCTTTATCTAGCAATCCTAAAGAAATACCAGATTACAAAGTTGAAATAAAAAATCTTAATTCTTTTAAAGCCCTTCGGGACGCGATTGATTTTGAAATAAATAGACAGGCGTCGCTTTTAAAAAATAATGAAGCGATTTTGCAGGAAACACGAGGATGGGACCAAGAAAAGAGAGAAACTTTTCCACAGCGCTTTAAAGAGGAAGCCCAGGATTATCGCTATTTTCCTGAGCCGGATATTCCTCCTATAAAAATAATACACAATCAATCAGCAATTAAGGATGACGAAAATCAGATATATTTAGACGAGATAATACAATCTTTGCCTGAATTGCCCTGGCAGAGAAAGAATCGTTTTCAAAAAGAATATAACTTATCAGAGAGAGATGCTGAATTTTTCGTCTTTGAGAAAGAGATTGGAGATTATTTTGAAGAGGTTGTCAGTGAATTGAAAAGCTTAAATAAAAATAAAGAATCAATTAAGCTGGCGGCAAATTATATCATATCACGTCTTCAAAAATTAATTTCAGAAAGTTTTATTTCTATTGAATACCTAAAAATTACTCCTGAAAATTTCGCGAAGTTAATACATTTAATATCTCAAAATAAAATTTCTTCAAGTGGAGCGCAAGTAGTACTTGAGGAAATGTTTAAAACAGGCGCTAATCCAAATTATATTATTGAAAGCAGGGGATTGAAACAGATTTCTGATGAAAACTTTTTAGAGCAAATAGTGAAAGAAGTTATCGACGAAAATTCAAAGGCGGTCGCTGATTTTAAAAAGGGTAAAAAAGAAATTTTAATGTTTTTGGTTGGACAGGTAATGAAAAAAACTTCCGGCAAAGCCAATCCTCAAATTGCAAAAACATTATTTCAAAAACAATTAAAATAAGGTTTTTTTGACACTCCTTTTTTTAAAAAAAATATTTAAAATGATATTTTTAAGTTTTTTGACTTTTAAAACAAAAAATAAAAAACTTTTAAAGAGTTTTTTTAGCTTAAAAAAAATCCATAATTTTTATTACTTTTTAAATAATAAAATTTTTAAAAACTTGGAATATTTGAAATCTAAATTTTTAAAAAATCAGATACAAGATTTTTAGCTTCATCATATGATGAAATCCATTTTATATTCGGGTCAGCTTTAAACCAAGTTAATTGTCGTTTAGCATAATTTCGGCTGTTTTTGATAATTTGAGCGATAACTTCTTTTATTGAAATTTTTCCTTCAAAATATGCTTGCCATTCTTGATAACCTATAGTTTGGGATAAAACAGGAGACCAGTTAAATTTATCAATCAATTGTCGTACTTCTGATTCTAAACCTTTTTCAATCATTGTGTTAATTCTTTCTTCGATTCTTTTAAATAAAACTTCTTTTTCTAATTTTATTCCTAATTGTAAAGTATTAAAAAGCGAATCACCTTGATTTTTAAGATTGGAGAATTTTCTTCCACTAACTAAAAAAACTTCTAAAGCGCGAATGAGTCGCAGTTTATTATTTTTATCAATAAATTCCGCAGCTTCTGGATCAGTATCAGCAATCATTTTAAAAAGTTCGTCAGTGCTTTTTTGGGCTAATTTTTTTCTTAAAGTGTCATTTGGTTTAATTTCTGGGATGTTTAGATTGTAAACAACCGCTTTTATATAAAGACCTGTTCCGCCAACTAAAAACGGAACTTTACCGCACTTTAAGATTTCATTAATCTTTTCAAGAGCAACTTTTTTATATTCAGAAACATTAAAAAGGGACATTGGTTCCAGGATGTCTATTAAATGATGTTTAATATTTTTATAAAAACCTTTTTCATTCAGCGGCACTTTAGAAGTTCCAATATTCATTTTTTGATAAATTTGCCGTGAATCAGCTGATATAATTTCGCCATTAAATTCTTGAGCTAAATTTACGGCTATTTCGCTTTTACCAGAGGCGGTGGGTCCGCAAATCACTATTAATTTTGGCAGATTTTTGTTCATAACTCTAAAAATTTTATTATCCAATATTCAATTTAAACAGTTTTAATAAAGTCATTTTTTATATTGCTCAATTTGAAAATTTATACTATCATAAATTTATGCCAAAATCAAAAGGTAAATTAATAGTTTTTGAAGGAATAGATGGGGCAGGGAAAGCGACACAAGTAAAGTTATTAGGCGACTATTTTAAAGAAAGGTCATTAAAATTTGTCTCTATCTCATTTCCTCAATATGAAAAAAGTTTTTTTGGGAAATTAGTGCGATGTTATTTAAAAGGGGAGTATGGGGGCGTTAAAAAAGTGTCCGCTTATTTAGCGGCAGTGCTTTACGCTGGAGATAGATTTGAAGCTAAAAAATTTATCATTGAAAATCTTAACAAAGGATACTTTGTTCTTTGTGATCGTTATGTTGCTTCCAATATTGCCTATCAGGGCGTCAAATTACCACAACAAAAAAGAAAGCAATTTATAAAATGGATTTTTGAATTAGAATATAAAATATTTCAACTTCCAAAAGAAAATGTAACTATTTTTTTAAATATAAACACTCAAGCTGCTTTAAAGTTAAGAAAAAAAAGAGAAAAATTGCTTAATCAAAAAGCAGATATTCATGAAAAATCATTAGCTTATCTTAAAGGAGTTAAGTCTTTATTTAAAAAAATCGCAGCATCTCACAAAGATTGGGTCACTATAAATTGTTTATATTCAAATAGACAAATAAAAAATCCTATTGAAATTCACGAAGAAATTATAAAGGCTTTAAAAAAAAGAAATCTTATAATTTGATTTTGTTTTAAAAACTAAATAGATTTTTTATTTTATTAACATCCTTTTATAAATTGCAAAGGAAAAACCGTTATGTTTTTCTTCATTGATTTTTTTCCAAATTTTTAAGTCTATTTTAGGAAAAAATGCATCTCCATCAATTTCTTTATCAATATGAGTGATATATAAAGTATCCGCAAAAGCTATAGTTTGCTGATAGATTTGAGCGCCACCAATGATAAAAATTTCCTGTTTTTTAAATGATTCAATTGCTTTATTTAATTTATCAAATACCAAAACTCCAGGCGGGACTTGATAATTTTTGTTTGAGGTTATTACGACATTTAATCTATCAGGCAAAGGCGAGCCTAATTTTGTAAAAATTGATTCAAAGGTTTTGCGACCCATTAAAACTATTTTTCCTAAGGTTAATTTTCGAAATCTTTTTAGATCTTCTGGTATATACCAGGGAAGCGCATTTTTTTTCCCAATAACATTATTTTTTGCTACAGCGGCAATAATACAAATAGGCATTTTTTAATTTTTAATAACTAAAAAATCAATTGACTTTTTAAAATCAAACAGCCATCGGCGCTTTAAGGGGCGGATGGTATAGATAATTTAAAAGCTTGATATCATCTAGAGTGAATTTATCAATATCTTTTATTTCTGAATTTAGCCAAAGAGTAGGCAGAGGATAGGGTTTGCGTTTAAGCTGTTCTTTTACTTGTTGAAAGTGATTATGATAAATATGGGCATCGCCCAGTATATGAATAAATTCGTATGGTTCAAGGTTAGTAACCTGCGCTACCATGCAAAGAAGTAAAGAGTAAGAAGCAATATTAAAAGGAACGCCTAAAAACATATCACAAGATCTCTGATACATTAAAAGCGATAATTTTCCATTAGCTACATAAAATTGTGATAAAACATGGCAGGGTGGAAGCGCCATTTTATCTAAATCTTCAGGATTCCAAGCGGTTATAAGATGACGGCGACTGTAAGGATCTTTTTTTATTTGTTCTATGACGTATTTAACCTGATCAAAAGGAATATCGGAATAAAAAGTTTGCCATTTTCGCCATTGAACCCCGTAAATTCTACCAACATCTCCAGGAAATCGTGCTTTTTTCACCCAATAAGGCGCCTGGGCATTTGCATCCCAAATATGCGCTCCCATTCTTTTAAGCTCATTAACATCATCGCTACCTTTTAGAAACCACAAAAGCTCAGCTTTAACAACATTAAAAGCAAGTTTTTTGGTGGTGACTGCTGGAAAACCATCAGATATTTTAAAACGCATCTGGCAGCCAAAAATACTTCTTGTGCCAACGCCAGTTCGATCAGAGCGATCAATACCTTCTTTCAATATTTTATCTAAAAGATTTAAATATTGTTCCATATCTTAAAATATTTTTGTAAAAAAGATAAAATAAAGATATTTTTTAGTTTAACATAAAAAAATTATAACACAAATTGTGTTATGCTTGTTACAGGGATATTAACAGGCGATACTTTTTAAAAAATTATTATTCTATTTTTAAGATTTCGACAAATCTATAATTTTTTTCCAATCTTTAAGTCCTAAATATTGATTTGATTATTTAGCTGTTGAGAATATAGAAGTTGACTTTTTAGGGGGATAAAGCTTGAAAATTATTCTGAAGGCTTTTTAAATTTAAAATATTAGTGTTGTGTAAAATTGAGGAGCAAGTTGTTTATCTATTTATTGAAGGATATTTTTTGAAATTTAAGAAACTTTAATTTTTCTTAATTTTTTTTGAAAAAAACCTTAAGTTTAAAAAAATTTATTTTCAGTAAAGAAAACTAAAAAACACTCTTTAAAAACAAAAAATGATAAAAATGATTTAAAACTTATTTTTCAATTTTTTATGCTGGAATTTGAAAAGAAATTTCAAAGTTTTGTAAAAATTGATTTAAGGTTAATTTGCCTAAATTGCCTTTGCCGTGTTGTCTCACTGAAATTGAATTTGATTGCACTTCTTTTTCTCCAATAACAAAAATAAAAGGCACTTTCATTTTTTCGGCTTCAAGGATTTTCTTTTTTAAAGTGGCGCGGCTTTCATCAAGATGGGCGCGAATGTTGCGATTTTTTAAATTTTCTAAAATTAGTTTTCCGTAATTAATAAATTTATCTGAGACTGGCACAATTCTTATCTGTTCTGGCGCAAGCCAAATTGGGAAATTGCCTGCAAAATGTTCAATTAAAAAACCTATAAAACGTTCATGGGTACCTAAAGGAGCTCGGTGAATAATTACTGGACTTTTTCTTGACCCATCTTTATCGATATATTCAAGATTAAATCTTTCTGCCATAAATAAATCAATTTGACCTGTAGAAGCTGTAAAAATTCTGCCAGTTACGGCTTTGATTTGAAAATCAATTTTTGGACCATAAAAAGCGGCTCCATCATTAACAACGATATAGGGAACTTCGCTCTTTTCCATTGCGGCACGCATTAATTCTTCAGCTTCAATCCACATCTCATTATTGCCTAAATATTTTTTTCTTTTTTTAGGATTGCGAAGCGACAACTCCATATAATAATCTTTTATATTTAAAATACTGTAATAATATTGATGAAGTTTGATGACTGATAAAAACTCATCTACCGCTTGATCTAAAGTACAATAAATATGAGCGTCATTCATTGTCATTCCTCGCACGCGCATCAAGCCATAAAGTTCACCCGATTTTTCATATCGGTAAACATCTCCATATTCAGCCAGTCTCAAAGGCAATTCTTTATAGCTACGAATGCGAGATTTAAATATAAGATGATGCATTGGACAGTTCATTGCCTTTAAATAATAGACAGCATCATCTAACTTCATTTTTGGATACATTGAATTTTTATAATAAGGAAGATGGCCAGAAGTTTTAAAAAGATTTTCTTTAGCAACATGTGGCGTTGCAACGCGAATGTAGCCCCATTTTTTTTCTGTTTCTATTGCCCAGCGTTCTAATGTGTCACGGATAATAGTCCCGCGCGGTAGCCATAAGATAAGACCAGGTCCAACATCTTCAGAAACCATATAAAGTTCAAGCGCTAATCCTATTTTACGATGATCTCTTTTTTCTGCTTCTTCTTGGTTTTTTAAAAACTCCTCTAATTGTTGTTTCGTTTCAAAAGCTAGCCCATAGATTCTTGTTAATTGTTCTCGTTTTGCATCTCCTTTAAAATATGCGCCGGCGATTTTAATTAGCTTAAAGCCATCTACAGGAATCTCAGAAGTATTTTCTACATGTCCTCCTTTGCAAAAATCAAAAAAATGATCTCCAGTTTTATAAATTTGTACATTATACAAATCGCTTTTTTCTCTTATTAATTCCCTTTTTAAAGGCTGATTTTTGTAAAATTTAAGCGCTCTTTCAAAACTCCAAATTTCTTTTTTAAAAGGCAAGGCTTTTTTAATTATTTCGCGCATTTTTTCTTCGATAATCGGCAAATCATTTTGGGTAATTGGTTTTGAAAGTAAAAAATCGTAATAAAATCCATTTTCAATCGCGGGGCCAAAGCCTAATTTTGTGTCCGGATACATCTCTAAAACAGCTATTGCTAAAATATGCGCTAAAGAATGCCTGATTTTTTCTATTTTAGATATTTCAATTTTTCGTGGCATAATTTAAATATAAGTAAAGTAATATAATTAATCAGATAATAAAGCAATTTTAACAAAGATTCATGAAAAATCAACGATAATAAAGCATATTGAAGATGTTAAAAACGCTTAAGTTAATAAAATATTTAAGGGATTAAAACACAAAAAAAGTTTTAAAAAACTTGATTTAATAATTCGAAATAATTCAAAAAAAGAATTTATCTAGCAGCTTTAAAATTTAACTATCAAGGTTGAAATTAGCGAAGTTTGAGCTCAATAGTTTGTTTGGTTTTGATGATTTTATAAGTTCTTTGCTTTGTTTACTAAAAACGCAAGTTCGCCGTTTCGTTCTTGAATGCGGCCTTGGGCAAATACTACTTTGTTTATTTGCCATACTGCAGCGGTTTTATTTAACACGTTAGGGAAAACAACTATATCAATCTCGCTTGTCAAATCTCTTCCTTTGATGAAAAGCATTGGTTCTCCACTTTTGGTATTTATTTTCTTTATCTCTTCAGTGATGAAGCAAATATTTAATGTTTGGTTTAAAAAGCGTTTGTCAGATTTTATTTGATTTATTGGGGTTGCAAATTTTTGAATTAATTCTTTATGCTTTTTAAGAGGATGACTAGAAACATACAGACCTAATACTTCTTTTTCCCATAATAACTTTTCGTCTTCTGAAGCAGGTTCGCAATTATCAAGTTTCAAAGAAATGAAATCGGCATCATTTTCTCCAAAAAGACTGTTTTGTTGTGTTTTGATTGCCCCACGAATCTCTGCTAAAATTTTTAATATTTTGTCTAAATTAAATAAAATTTTTTTCCGTTCTTCTAATGAATCAAGAGCTCCAGCTTTTATAAGTGCTTCTAGGCTTTTTTTATTTAAATCGCGGATTTTAACTCTTGTGATTAAATCTTTTAAATTTTTGAATTTTCCATTTTTTTTTCTTTCGGCAATAATTTTTAAAACTATGTTTTCTCCAACATTCTTTATGGCAAGTAAACCGAATCTTATTGTTTTTTCGCCAATTACCGTAAACTTCCCTAGACTTTCATTTATATCCGGCGGTAAAACCGTGATGTTTTGTTTGGCGGCATCCTCTATCAAAAAAGCAATTTCATCTATATCGCTGTCTCGCGAATTTAAAAGGGCGCAGGTAAATTCGGTAGGATAATGCGCTTTTAAAAAAGCAGTTTGATAAGCAATCATTGCATAACAGGCGCTGTGAGAACGATTAAAGCCGTATCTTCCGAAAGGTTCTATAAGTTCCCAAATTTTAAAAGCAATTTCATAGCTGATATTATTTTTAACTAACCCTTTTATCAATTTTATTTTTTGTTCATTTAATAATTTTTTATTTTTTTTTCCTATTGCTTTTCTTAAAATATCGGCTTCAGGTAAGGAAAAACCAGCTAATTCTTTTGCTATTTGAATAAGTTGTTCTTGATAAATCATAATGCCAAAGGTGTTTTTCAAAATCGGTTCCATTTTGGGATGAAGATAGGCGACAGGTTCTTTTTTATGTTTGCGAGCTATATAATGAGGAATAAGCTCCATAGGGCCTGGTCGGTATAAAGAAATCATTGCTATAATATCTTCAAAATTTGTAGGTTTTAATTGGGTCAGGTATCTTCTCATTCCATCGCTTTCTAATTGAAAGACACCAGTGGTATTTCCCTGTTGTAATAGTTTAAATGTTTCTTCATCATCAAGAGGCAGTTGACTGATGTTAATATTTTTTCCTTGCGTCTTTTCAATAATTTTTATAGTTTGTTCTATAATGGTTAAATTTTTAAGTCCAAGGAAATCCATTTTTAAAAGCCCTAAATCTTCAATAGAATGCATTTCATATTGAGTGATAATAGTTTTATTTTCTTGAGAGTCATACTGTAGTGGAACAAGATTATCAAGAGATTCTTTGCCGATAACTACTCCACAAGCATGAGTGGAAGCATGACGAACTATCCCTTCAAGTTTTTTGGCATTGTCAATTAAGATTTGAACTTGTTCATCTTTATTATAAGCTTCTTTTAACTCTGAAATTTCTTCTAAGGCTTTTTTTAATGTGAAACCAAAGGGAATCATTTTAGCCAGCTTATCACAAAAAGAATACTCATAGCCCATAGCGCGTCCCACATCGCGAATGGCAGCTCGTGCATTCATTTTTCCGAAAGTTATTATTTGAGCGACTTTATCTTGGCCATATTTTTGTTTAACATATTCAAGCACTTCGTCTCTTTTAACATCATCAAAATCAATATCAATATCAGGCATTGAGACTCTTTCGGGATTTAAAAATCGTTCAAAAATCAAATCATATTTTAAGGGATCTAAATCAGTTATATTCAATAAATAAGAAACAAGCGATCCAGCGGCTGAACCTCGTCCGGGACCGACTAAAATACCATTATTTTTTGCCCAGTTGACAAAATCACTGACTATTAAAAAATAAGACGCAAAACCAGTTTTTTCAATTATTGATAATTCATAATTAAGTCGATCTATAATTTTTTTGTATTGTTCAGGATTATTTTTTTTAAGGTCAGAGTAACGTCTTCTTAAACCACCTTCGCAAAGCTCTTTTAAATATTCAATCGGAGGCTTATTATTTGGCGGTTTAAAATCCGGTAAGACAGTTTTTCCCAATTCAAGTTCAAAATTGCATTTTTCAACAATTTCTTGGGTGTTATCTATTGCTTCTGGCAGATCAGAAAACTCATTTATCATTGCTTCAGGGGTTTTTAAAGAAAAGTCGCTTCGTCGAATCGTTAATCGATTTTCATCCAAAAGATCTTTATTAGTTTGTACTGCTACCAAAATATCTTGTATTGCCGCATCTTCATGGCGCAAATAATGAACATCGTTTGTCGCCACGACTTTTAATTTAAATTTTTTGGCAAAATCGATTAAATAATTATTAACAATTTCTTGTTCTTCAATTTCTTTATGTCGTCCAAGTTCTAAATAAAAATTTTCTCTGCCGAAAATGTTGATGTACTCACTTAAAGCTCTTTCGGCTTTATCTAAATCTCCAGCGGCAATTGCTTTTGGAATTTCTCCCGATAAACAGCCTGACATTGCAATAAGTCCCTCTGAATATTTTTTTAAAAGTTCCTTATCAACTCTTGGTTTGTAATAAAATCCCTCTAAATACCCTTTTGTCGATAATTGGATTAAATTCCGATATCCTTGTTGATTTTTAACTAATAGTGTTAAATGATAGCGAATTCTGTCAGATGGCAAAGAACGAGAAAGTCTTGAACCAGAAGCCACATACAACTCTGCTCCTAAAATTGGTTTTATGCCGCGCTCTTTTGCTTTTTTATAAAATTCTGTTACCCCATACATTGCCCCATGATCAGTTAAAGCTAATGAGTTAAAGCCTAATTCTTTTGCATAATCCAAAAGATCGTCTATTTTAGCTAAGCCATCAAGCAAAGAATAATGACTATGAACATGTAAATGGGTAAAGCGCATAATTTTAAATTGTAAGTTTTATTTAAATTTTTATTTCAGATAAAAATTTTAAGGCTATCTAAAATATTTACTTTATTTTTTTGAAGTTTTTATTGGAGCGAAAAATATTTTAACATCCAGTTCAATTTTTCCAATTTTGTTTTAAACTCATCTAAAACTTTAAGAAATTTTTTATTTATTTTTCTATATTGTTTTTTTCATTATATTGTTTTTTTTCTTTTTTGCAAAATTTTAATTTTTTTAAAAACATCACTTTTTAAATATCATCTGAAAATTTTGTTGATTAGTTATTGTTATTTTCAAAGAAAACTTATCGTAAATTTTTAAAATTTTTAAGTTTGATTGACTTTTTAATTTTACGAGAAATGTTTTTAAATTTTAGTTAACACTTGTTTTTTTAAAAATTTAGTCTATACTTGCTTTTTATAGTATTTTTTATAAAATAAAAGTACCATTATGTCTGTCCCAAAACGTCGACGCAGTAAATCAAAACAAGCAAGACATCGTTCACAATGGAAGTTAGATTCGCCAACTTTTTATTTTTGTTCAAATTGTAAATCAGCTGTTTTACCTCATAGAGTTTGTTGGGTTTGTGGTTATTATAAAGGTAAAAAAGTATTAGATATTGAAACTAAAGAAGAAAAGGCATTAAGCAAAAAGAAAGAAAAAAATACAAAATACTATTAGGAGATAAAATTATAACGATAAAATGTAATTTAAAAATATGCTTTCGCGCCACAAAGTCAGGGAAGTTATTGTGCAGACATTATACGAGTGGGACTTCCATAAACAATTTTCTTCAAAAGAAAAACAAAGACCCATCGAAGAGATTTTAAAGGATAATTTGAAAGGAAAGACAATTGATGGAAAGAATAAAAAATTCGCTTTGAAAGCCCTCAACGGCATTGTTCACTATCAAAAAAAAATCGATGAGATTATCACAAAAGCGGCTCCGCGGTGGCCGCTTGATCAGATTGTTTTAATAGACAGGAATGTTTTACGGTTAGGGATTTATGAGTTAATTTTCGGTGATTATAAAGAAGTGCCGCCTAAGGTAGCCATTGATGAAGCTATAGAGCTGGCGAAAGAATTCGGAGGAGCTTCCTCGGGTAAATTTATAAACGGAGTCCTCGGGACGATATACAAAGAGATGGGAGAGCCGCTCAAAGAACAAACAACAAAGAAAAAACAAATAAATAGTTTAAATTATTTAAAAAGCTTTTTAAAATAATAAAACTCTTCTTAAATTGGCTGCAAAATTCGACTTCCTGTCCGCGCAAGCGAACCGGAGGTCGCCTTTTGCAGGAGATTGATTAGATTGGTTATATGGAAAAAGATTTGAAAGAATTAGAAAAAAAATTAAAGATTCAATTTCGTGACAAAAAAATTTTAAAAAGAGCTCTTTGTCATCGTTCGTATATTATTGAACAGGCAAATGAAAAAGAATCAAACGAAAGGCTGGAATTTTTAGGGGATGCGGTTTTAGAACTTATTGTTTCTAAATTCCTTTTTATTAAATTCCCTCAAATGAAAGAAGGAGAGATGACGAATTTGCGGGCGATGCTCGTTAATACTAAACGACTTGCTAACATTGCAAAGGGGCTAGGAATTCCAGAATATATTTTGTTGTCTAAAGGAGAACAAAAAACTTTCGGGCGCGAGAAAGAATCAATTTTAGCTGATACTTTCGAAGCCATTCTTGGCGCTATCTATTATGATCAAGGATTTAGCGCGGCTGAAAAATTTATCGAAGAAAATCTACTAATTAAAATCAATGATGTTATTTTAGAACTATCTCAAGCCAACCCCAAGGGTCAGTTTCAAGAAATATCACAAGAAGTTACTGGTATTACTCCTATTTATAAAGTTTTGAAAGAAGAAGGCCCTGATCATAAAAAAAATTTTACGGTAGGCGTTTATTTAAATGACGAATTAGTGGCTAAAGGCAAGGGAAAATCTAAACAAGAAGCAGAAACAAACGCGGCTTTAAACGCTTTAAAAATTAAAAATTGGTTGCATTAAAAACATTTTAAAATATAAAAAAATTAAAAATTCTTTTAAAATTAATGATTAAAATTAACAAGTTAAAATAAATAATTTCGTCATTTTATGGTGAAACTTCGACTTGCCCGAGTGGGGCGTAAAAATATAGCAATATTTAAAATAGTGGCGCAAGATTCGCAAGTTGATCCTTTCGGTCGCGTCATTGAAATTTTAGGTTTTTACAATCCTAAAACTAAAGAGAAAAAAATTAATGCTGAGAAAGTTAAGGAATGGATTAAAAAAGGAGCGCAAATAACTGATTCTTTGTATAATCTGTTAATTACAGAAAAAATTATTGAAGGCAAAAAAAGAAATGTTTATAGCGTGAAAAAAAAGCATCTTCAAAAAGATGAGAGTGGTAAACAAGCTGAAGAAATAAAGAAAGAGGGATAATTTTTAATTTTTTGGCAAAATTGGCGAGAAATAATTAGTCGGTGTTTTTAATGATTTATCGAGGCGATTTTTCAGTAAAATTTTTTTTAAATTTTGTAGTTGACTTTATAAAATTTTTTGTTATTATTATAAACAAGCTTTGACAGTGAGAGTTTTTACTTGAAAGGTCGGCTCTCGCGTAAAGTTCAAAGCACATTAAAAAAAGTAACTCCAGATAAGATTTAAGCAATTCTGGAATAAAAGAATGGCTAAGTTACCTCCAGATCAGGAATTCTTACAGTTTGTCGTTCAGCAGCTCGTAAAAAATCAAGATGCTGTTAAGATTGAAAGAAAAATTGATGAAATGGGCGTTTTGCTCATCTTGTCAGTAAGTCCGGAAGATATGGGTACGGTTATCGGCAGGCAAGGGAATACGGCGCGTGCTATAAGAACTTTGCTTCGCGTTATTGGAGCAAGGAATAACGCTCGCGTTAATCTTAAATTAGAAGAGCCAGCCGGAATGAAAACTCAATCTTCAGGCAATGCTGCCAAGGAAAAGAAATCGTCAGTTGAAGAAGTAGTTGAATCGTTAGAGCTGTGATTTAAATGCAATTTCGAAATTTGCGCCGCCGCATCTTTTGCGTGCGGCGCAAATTTTTATAAAATTTTCGCTTATGAAAGATATAAGAATCGAGGCTAAATGTCAAAAGGAGACTATAGTTAAAATTAGATTTGTTTAATTTTTTGAGATATGAGAATAGATATTATTACAATTTTTCCTGAAGTTTTTAAGCCTTATTTTGAAGCCTCCATTTTAAAAAGAGCTCAAGCAAAAGGCCTACTTAAAATATTTGTACATAACTTAAGAGATTTTAGTTTTGATAAACATAAAATAGTCGATGATGTTCCATTTGGTGGTGGAGGAGGAATGGTTTTAAAAATTGAACCAATTTTTAAAGCGTTATCGAAAATTAAAATTGAGGATGCTCAAATAAAACAAAAAGTTATCGCGACCTCTACTCGTGGCAAGAAATTTAATCAAAAAAGAGCTTATGAATATTCAAAATTAGATCAACTAATAATTATTTGTGGTCGTTACGAAGCAATAGACGAAAGAGTTTTAAAATATTTTTGCGATGAAACTATTTCAATTGGACCTTATGTTTTAACTGGTGGTGAACTGCCGGCAATGATTATCGTTGATGCTACTGCGCGTTTGATAGAAGGAGTTTTAGGAAACGAAAAATCTTTAAAAGAGGAGTTCAAAAATAAAAAATACGAAGCAGTCAGTTTTCCGCAATATACTAGACCTGAAGTTTTTATCATTCCTGAAGGAAAAAAATTAAAAGTCCCCAAAGTTTTACTTTCTGGAAATCATAAAGAAATTTTCAGGTGGCGAAAAAATCATTCTGTAAAGATTTATTAAAAATAATATAATTGTGTTAATTAAGACCTTTTTTGCTTTAAATTTCGATTTTATCACTTCCAAAACCAAAATATTGTATAATTTTTAAAAAATATGGTATAATTTTAATAAATTATTTTTTTTATTCATTGTTTAGTTTATTTTTTTAAAT
>JBBIOV010000010.1:0-19440 GCA_037443185.1 bacterium
AGGTCAAGGGTTCAAATCCCTTCTGGTCCACAAAAACTGTCCGCAACGCAAATTCTCAAAGCAAGTTAGCAGGGCCCAAATTCAATGCGAGGTTGGGCTTTTTATTTTCCAAGTCCGGGTCTTGATTGGCCTTGATTTTTAATAGAACTAAACCAACAAAAAACCAAAAAACAACACTCAAATCATTTTTAAAATATAAAGTATCAATTGAAGAGTGGAGTATAAAGTATAAAGTATAAAGTATTAAGTATGGAGTTTTTTGAAAGTTGGATATGGAAAGTGAAGAGTTGAAAGTTGAAGAAATGTTTTTAATTATCCAAAACATTAATAACAAAAATCCACTTAAAGCCAAAATGCCTCCTGAAATCCAAAAAGTCAAAAAAGTATTATGAGGATGCGGCACAGCCCATTCTAAATAAGGAGGGAATTTTTTTTGGTAATTTAAATATTGATTTTGGAAATTGCCGGGTCCAACGCCAAAAATTAAGTTATCCGCTAAAATTGCTCTAGTGCTTTGCCAAATCATTATGCGTGAAGCAAACGAAGAACGATCTTGTAATGGAGGTTGGGGATAAAAAAAAGTAAAGATAAGCGGAGCAATTATAGATATGACGAGGCAAAAAGATAAAATATAAAATTGATATTTTTTATATGAATTCAATTTTGCAACTGCATTTTTTTTACTTTTCAATAAAGAAAAAAATTTCAAAAATAAGTTATTTTGAAAAGAAGAGATTGTATAAAAAAATAAAGCCCCAAACACCGCAACGATTGCTCCAAGCGATTTTGTAAGCAAAAAGAAAATAATAAAAACAAACATTAAATTAAAATAAGCCATTTTTTTAACTATATTTTTTTCTTCTTGTAATAAGTGAAAAAAAACCAAAAAAACAGGCGCAAGCGCCATTGCCAATTGATTTGGCGAATCGAAAAATATTTTTAACCGATCATCAAAAGTGATAAAATCAATCTTTATGTTGTATATCGTTTTAAAAACTGGCGTAAAAGCAAAGGCTACTAAATAAATTAATCCTGATAAAGATAAAGAATTTAACAAAACTTTTATTTTTCTATTTTTTTCTTCTTTCGGAAAATCTTTTAAATAATCATATAAAGTCAGAAAGAAAATAAAGGGGATTAGAATCCAGCCTTTAAAAATCCCAAAAGCCGCTGTTTGATCTTGTGCCAAAATTGAAGAAAAAAAAATTCCTGTAAAAATAAATATGCTGCCAAAGAAAAAAATTTTTTCTTTATAAAGACTTAAAATTATTGTTTTTATCCACTTTTTCAGTGATTGATTTTTAACTTTATGGAATAATAAAATAATAAACGCTAAAATTATCAAAATCTCCAAAAAATTTGTTGGTATTAAGTTAAAAATTTTAAAGCGTATAAGATAGCTTGGCAGTAAAAATAAAATTAAACAAAGAAGGTAAAAAATCATTTTTAATAAAGATTTAAAGTTTTTATCAATCCATTATTTGGCTTCTAATGTCTTTCAATATTGTCAGATTGTAAATATCATCTTGATCTGATTCTTTCGGGGTTTCTAAAATAAAATCGAAATTTTTTAATCGCGGTTCGCTTAAAATTGCTTTGAAACCTTCAATGTCGATTTTCCCTTTTCCAATATGTTCGTGTCTATCTTTGTGGGAACCCAAATCAAAAACCGAATCGTTTAAATGAATAACTTTTAATAAATTGATGCCCAAAATTTTATCGAAATCATCTAAAGTTTTTTTAATACCTTCTTTTGTTCTTATTTCGTATCCTGAAGCTAAAAGATGACAAGTATCAAGACATATTCCGCCAATTTTTAATTGATTTTTTTGCGTTTCTTCTATTATTTTTGCCAATTCTTCGAAGGTGTTTCCAATAATGGCGCCTTGCCCAGCAGATAATTCGAAAAGTAATTTTTCCAAAGAAATTTTTTGTGAAATTTTTTCAACTGCTTTTACCACTCTTGAAATCGCTTCAGTTTCTGTCATATCTCTTGCGCTTCCGATATGGGTTATGACAAAATTTGTTCCTAACAAATCCGCAATTTCTAGTTCTTCCGCTATTGCGCCAATAGAACCGAAATAAATTTTGTTATTTTTTGATGCAAGATTGATATAATAAGGCGCATGAATATAATGAGAAGAAAAATTATATTCTTTGCATTGAGCGCGGAAAAATTTTGCTTGATTGTTTGTAATCTTGGGTTTGCCGCCGCGGGGTGGCCGAGAAAAAATCTGAAAAGTTTCCGCACCAACATTTTTTGCTCTCTGGGGAGCATTTTCTATTCCGCTGGCAATTGAAATATGGACTCCAAAACGCATTTTTAAATATAAATTAGTGATTTTAGGATTTTAAAAATTATCCAAACTGGGATTTTAAAAATTGTAACTTTTTTAGTATAAAATATTTTTTTAAACTACGCACTATTGACAAAAAAAAATTTATGATATATAATGGAGCTACAAAAGTAATACAAAAGAAGCCTGTTGTTCTTTTTTTATGTGGCATACGGAAAAATGCGGTTTCGGCCTTGTTTTTCGACATAAATAAAAGGCTGAATTTATGCGACTATCGCAACGCACTCGGAAAACTAATCTCATTTTTGAATTGGTCATCAGGGATGGAGACGGAGAGGCAAGAGTGTCCCGTCAAGAGTCCTGTCCGAGCGTATGCCTTTTTTCTTTTTTTTGAGAGTTTATTTATTAAACTATCGAGACTATCGAGCGAAACTATCGAGGTCAAACCTCGATAAAATTTATTATGCCAGAGAATTTTATTGGTGAATTTATTAAACTGATTGCTAATTTGATTGATTTTGTTGGTATTTTTATAGTTTTTGCAGCTGTGGTTTTAATTCCAGTGAGAGCGCTTTTTGAAGGTTTTGATATAACAAAAGTTAGGCAGAGATTAGCTTTGCAGATGATGTTTGGTCTTGAATTTTTAATTGCTGCAGATATTATCAGAGTTGTAATCGTGTCAGATATTTATGAACTCTCAAGACTTGCTTTAATTGTGATTGTGAGAATTGTTCTTGGTTTGGCTTTGAAAAAAGAAATGTTAGAAAAATATTAGGCTTTTTAAAGGCAATTTTTATAAATTTATCATCGGTTTTGAAACTTTTGGTCTTAATTTTCTTAAAAAGTAAAGCAAAATAAAAATAAAAAGAAGTACCAAAACAAAAGAAAAGACTAAAATAAAAGAAAAAGAAGAAGTTTTAATACGGAAATCGGCTAAATAAATATTCAAAGTCTTGACATAAAATTTTATTTAAATATAATTAATTTTATCGCAAAAAAAATCGGAAAAAACGCTATTTAAGCGAATTTTTTGATTTCTTTTTGCGATATATAAGTTATAAGCACTTTAACAATTGAATAAAGCAACTATCAAGTTTAATAGGTAATCGTAGATTAAGCAAACAGCTAACAGCTTTTATCAATTGGATATTGCCTTAGTGTCGTATAAGCGGTTATTCAAGGGTAGATGGGGGATGCCTTGGGATTAAGAGGCGATGAAGGACGCGGCGTGACTGCGATAAGCCTCGGGGAGCCGTCAAGCAGGCTTTGATCCGGGAATTTCCGAATGGGGTAACCCGTTTTGGTGAAGCCAAAACAGTCCCAAGCTTAAAGCGAGGGACGGCGAACCCGGCGAAGTGAAACCTCTCAGTAGCCGGAGGAAAAGAAAACAACAGTGATTCCCTAAGTAGCGGCGAGCGAAAGGGGAACAGCCTAAACTTTTTTAAAATTGCGCAAGCAATTTTAAAAAAGGGTTTCGGATAATACCTTTTCCTTATCCGCTATTGACGGATAAGGAAAAGCAAAAAAAGACTATGTTTTGTTAGCAGAACGACCCTGGAAAGGGCGGCCAAAGAGGGTAAAGGCCCCGTATGCGAAAACAAAACATTACTTTTTAGTATTATCTAAAGTACTGCAAGAACAAGAGAAGCTTGCAGGAAGATAGGAGGACTATCTCCAAAGGCTAAATACTTCTTAATCCCCGATAGTGCACAAGTACCGTGAGGGAAAGGTGAAAAGTAGCCCGGTGAGGGCGGTGAAATAGAACCTGAAACCATCTACTTACAAGGAGTCAGAGCCATTACTGTTTAATTGACAGTAGTGGTGATGGCGTGCTTTTTGCAGAACGACCCGACGAGTTTATGGATACGGCAAGGCTAAGTCCTTAAAAAGGGATGATGCCGTAGCGAAAGCGAGTCTGAAAGGGCGTTAAGTCGTATTCATAAGACCCGAAGCCAGGTGATCTAGCCATGACCAGGATGAATCTCGCAGAAATGCGAGAGGAGGCCCGAACCCGTGGATCGTGCAATTTCCTGGGATGAGTTGTGGCTTGAAGTGAAAAGCTAATCGAACCTGGTGATAGCTGGTTCTTCCCGAAATAGCTTTAGGGCTAGCGGTTGGTGATCATTAATAGAGGTAGAGCTCTGGATAGAACTGGATGGATGAATAATCCTACCAGTACTAACCAAACTTCGAATGCTATTAATAAACAGCCAACCAGTCAGACCATGAGGGCTAAGCTTCATTGGTCAAAAGGGGAACAGCCCAGACCGCCATTTAAGGTCCCTAACTCTTGACTAAGTGTAAAAGGTGGTGTTTACTCTTAGACAGACGGAATGTTGGCTCAGAAGTAGCCATCATCTAAGGAGTGTGTAACAACTCACCGTTTTAGAGTGAATGCGCCGAAGATTAAAGGGGCTAAGTCAGGTACCGAAAATGCGGGTGCTACCATTTTATTGGTGGCGCGGTAGGGAAGCGTTCTTTGCGCAGTGAAGCGAGAGCGGAAGCAATCGTGGAGCGCAAAGAAGTGAGAATGTCGGGATGAGTAACCGCAAGTCCGGTGAAATGCCGGACCGCCGAAAGCCTCAGGTTTCCTTGGCAATGGAAATCAGCCAAGGGTTAGGCGGATCTAAGGAAAACCCGAAAGGGGTATCCGATGTATAGGGCGTCAACATTCGCCCCCTTCTTTCAGTTATGCTAAGGGATGACGGAGAGCAGTATTTTGGCCTTGTTATCGGATTCGAGGTTGGGTTTTAAGGATGCTTTTGAGGCAAATCCTTTAAAGCTAAATCCAAGAAACCCAAAGATCTCGCGTCAAGCGGGAAATCCAAAAGAACGCTCTTCCAAGAAAAGTCTCTATGCTATCTGAAAGAATCCGTACCGCAAAACCGACACAGGTAGGCAGGCGCGAAATGCGCTAAGGCGAACGGGTGAAAGCTGGCTAAGGAACTAGGCAATTCAGCGGTCGTAAGTTCGCGATAAGACCTGCCTTTATAGCATAAATATACGTTTGCCTGATATTGGCAAAAGGTAGTTTATGCAAGTAAAGGCCGCAGCGAAAGACTTCTGGGAACTGTTTATCAAAAACACAACTCCCTGCTTAACCCGTAAGGGGATGTATAGGGGGTGACGCTTGACCAGTACGAGAAGGTGAAAGTTTGCGGTCATTGCGCGCAAGCGTGATGGCTGCCAAGCTCAAGCCCTCGTGAACGTCGGCGGTAACTCTAACCGTCCTAAGGTAGCGTAATCCCTTGCCGGGTAAGTTCCGGCCTGCACGAATAGCGGAATCACTGGAAGACTGTCTCAGCCAGCTGCCCGGTGAAATTGTAATACCGGTAAAGATACCGATTACCTGCGGCTAGACGGAAAGACCCCGGGAGCTTCACTGTTACCTGATATTGAGTTTAGGCCGTAGATGCGTAGCGTAGTGGGGAGGCTATGAACCTGCCGTTTCGGCGGCAGGGGAGCCGCCAATGAAACACCCATCTTCTACGGGTTAAATTCTAACTTTAAAGCGTTAGCAGCGCTTAAAGGACAGTGTTAGGGAGACAGTTTGAATGGGGCGTTTTCCTCAAAGCAATGATTACTACGTGTCATTGCGGGGGGACTTACTACTGTAAAGTAGTACTGAAAAACTGTCTATATGCTGAGACATCTGCGAATGTTAGAGTACCTTAATCAGGTAAAAATCTCTAACCGATGCAGACAATCAGCAGGAAACTTTATTATTAAAGGATCCTCAGAGACTATACGACAGCATCCGATTTACTCTTTAGCATTAGAGTAAAGGATGATGATATAGTCCGACCTGCGTGGCGACACGCAGATGATAGATAAATCTAATAGATTTATCTATCAACCTAACTTCAATCATGAATTTAAGTATCAACAAAAGTGATGGAAAAAGTTTAAAATTAAATCCACGACAACGATCTCTCATTGTTGGATTAATGTTAGGTAATGGAGTTCTTGAATCGGAAGATAAAGGTAGAACCTATCGATTGAAGGTTGAATATCCTATCCAGAAAAGAGAATATGTTGATTGGATTTATTGGCAACTTAAAAATTTGGTGCCTCAAAAGCCTCAAATTGAGGTCAAGCAATCTGGCGGTAAAAGTTTTCAGAGTTATTATTTCAGGACATATTCACTAGGTTCGTTAAGATTTTACGCGCATCAATTCTTTCGAACCGGTAAAAAAGTTATACCTAAATTATTAAAGAAATTGTTAGACCCGGTAGCGATGGCTGTCTGGTTTATGGATAGGGGCACCTTAAAATCAAATAGATACCCAACTTATATTATTGATACCATCGGATATAGTAAAAAAGAATTGATAGCAGTGAAAAAAATATTTCAAGATAAGTTTGGTATTCTGATAGGGATGCATAAACGATACGGGAAATTCTGCATATATATTTACTCAGATTATGCTAAAAAATTTAAAAATCTTATTGAACCATACATTATATCTTCGATGAAATATAAGTTAGGTTAACACACTGCCTAAAAAGTAACGGAGGAGTTCATTAAGGTTGGCTACTTCGGAATGGAAACCCGAAGCATAGTGTAAAGGCACAAGCCAGCTTGACTGCAAGGCCTACAAGCCGCGCAGCTGCAAAAGCAGGACTTAGTGAACCGAAGGGATCCTATAGGCGGACCCTGAGATCATCGGATAAAAGTTACCCCGGGGACAACAGGCTAGTAGCGTCCAAGAGTCCACATCGACGACGCTGTTCGGCACCTCGATGTCGGCCCACCTCATCCTGGCGGTGAAGCAGCTGCCAAGGGTCCGGCTGTTCGCCGGTTAAAGAGGTACGCGAGTTGGGTTCAGACCGTCGCAAGACAGGTCGGTCCTTATCTACCGCAGGCGCAGAAACCTGAGAGGGCTCTCCTACAGTACGAGAGGACCTAGGAGAACGAACCTCTGGTGTACCAGTTGTCCTGCCAAGGGCATCGCTGGGTAGCTAAGTTCGGTTAAGATAAGCGCTGAAAGCATCTAAGCGCGAAACTTGCCTCAAGATTAGGTTTCGTTAAGGTTCCCTGGAGACTACAGGGTTGATAGGTCGCAGGTGTAAGTTCCGTGAGGAATTCAGCCGAGCGATACTAATAAACCGATTTCGCTTATACGATACTAGCAATATCCAATTGTTAGAAGCTGTCAGTTTAATTGTTAATTTTTTTAAAGTATTTAATAGATGGGAACTATACAGAGGTTGTCCCACCTAATCCCATCCCGAACTTAGCCGTGAAATACCTCGTGGCCGATGATAGTTTCGCCAAGCGGCGAAGCGAAAGTAGGTAGTTCCCGCCTATTGAATACTTCTATTGAATGCGTTAAAAGATATCTTAAATTTTGAAAATTTATAAAAAGCCTAATTTTTTAGGCTTTTTTGTTTTTAAACTTTACTTGTTTTTTATAATAATCAACAATTTTCAAATGCAAAAAAATTTGAATATATTTTTTTCAAGTTATATAATTAAAAAAATATATCATAAATAATTTTTCATTAAATTTACAAATTTTGATCTAATCTATCATAACGGTTAAAATAAATAGAGAAATTTTTTTATATAAAGTAGGTAATAAGAAATAAAACTCATTTTTCATGAAAGAGATATTAATTGTTTTAGCGACAGCCGCGTCACCAATTTTTGAATTGCGCATCGCAATTCCACTTGGTATTTTTGGATTTAATATGGAGCCGATTTTAGTTTATATAACTTCTGTCTTAGGTAATATTATTCCGGTAATTTTTCTTTTATTTTTCCTTACTGAAATCAAATTATTTCTAACCCGAAAATCAATTTTTTTGAAAAGATTTTTTGAAAGTTTCGATTTTAAAATAACGAATAAATTTCAATATTATTTTAATAAATATAAAGCATTAGGGCTTTTGATTTTCGTCGCTATTCCATTACCTTTCACAGGCGCCTGGTCCGGATCTTTGGCTGCTATTTTATTTAATATTCCTAAAAAACAAGCTTTCTTTCTGATTTCCGGGGGCGTCTTAATAGCTGGTATTATTGTTTTGTCCCTTATAAAACTTGGCATTTTGGCTTTTTCGAGTTAAAATTTATTAGATATTAAGATATTACTTGCGCTGTTATCTAATCTTGGTTACCTGCTTTGTGTTTTGTCAAGCGACTTTCAGGGGGTAATGATAATCATTTTAATTTGTCAATTAGTTGATTTTCACTTAATATTCAAATACTAAATATAAAATTGCATCTTTTGGATTTTATAATTAATATTTAGCTTTTTAAAATATTTTAATTTTTTAAAATGAAATATATTATTGGAAATTGGAAAATGAATCCTCCAACACTTCAGGAGGCGATTTCTATTTTTAAAGAAATCACTGAGGAACTGGAAAAAATCAATTTAAATGAACTGGAAACAATAATTTGCCCTCCTATTGTTTGGCTTTGTGAATTAAAAAAAATTACCTCTAAAATTAAGTTAGGCTCTCAAGATGTTTTTTACGAAGAAAGAGGGACTTTTACTGGCCAAATTTCTCCTTTAATGCTTAAAGATTTTGGTATTAATTTTTCATTAGTTGGTCATTCTGAAAAAAGAAGATTTGGTAATGAATCTTCCGAAATAATTAATAAAAAATTAAAAGCTTGTTTAAATTTTGATATTACGCCAATTTACATCTTCGGCGATTTAAAAGCGCAGTCTATCGAAGAAGAAGATTTTGATATTATGGCAAATCAACTACAAAACGAATTATTTGGAATTTTAAGCGATCAATTGAAAAACATTTTATTTGTTTATGAACCCACCTTTGCCATAAGTAAAGGCCTTAAAAAAGGTAAAGCCGTCCCTTTAAATCATGCAGTAAAAGTGATTAGTTTTTTTAAAAATTATATTAGTAAAAACTTCAATT
Source organism: bacterium (assembly GCA_037443185.1). GTDB lineage: Bacteria > Patescibacteriota > Minisyncoccia > 2-01-FULL-47-10 > JBBIMT01 > JBBIMT01. The sequence continues at coordinate 9,186 of JBBIOV010000010.1, forward strand.
TAAATGAACAATATGTTAAAATATTATATGGCGGTAGTATTGATTCAAGCAATGGACCTTTATTTTTAAATGAAAAAACAATTGATGGTCTTTTGCCTGGCGCTGCTTCATTAGTTCCAAACGAATTTATATCAATTATTAAAAATAAAAAAAATGATTGATTTTCCCTGTAAAACAATTAGAGGCGTTTTTTTTAAAGATAAAAAAGTTTTAGTAAGGGTTGGCTTTGATTTGCCTTATGACCTCAATGGAGATATTGAAGATCAAGGGGCAAAATTTAGAATTGAAGCTGGACTTAAAACTTTAAATTTTCTTTTAAGTCAGGGAGCAAAGGTTATTTTATTGAACCATTTTGGACGTCCAGGAGGCAAAAGAATTCCCTATTTAAGCAATGAACGAGTAGCTGGATTTTTGCGTAAATTTTTAGATTATAAAGTCATCTTTTGTCCTGAAATTATAGGCGATACTGTTAAAGAAATGATTGATAAAATGCAACCTGCGGAAGTTTTATTTTTGGAGAATTTGAGATTTTTACCTTATGAAGAACAAAACGACGAAAATTTCGCTAAAAGTCTTGCTTCTTTAGGCGATGTTTATGTAGATGACGCTTTTCCTGAAAGTTATAAAGCAGTTTCTTCCAACTTCGCTATAAAAAATTTTTTACCTTCTTATGCTGGATTTTTATTTGAAAATGAATATTTGGTTTTAAATAAAGTAATAGAACAAGGAGAACGCCCAATCGTTTTAATTATAGGTGGAGCCAAAGTTAAAGAAAAAAGTGCGGTCATCAAAAACTTATTACCGAAAATAGATCATATTTTACTTGGTGGCGCTGTTGCTAACACTATTTTACATTCTCAAGGTATCGCAATTGGCAAATCTTTAATTGATTTCGAAGCATTCGATCGTTTAAAGGATATAAATTTAACAGATACTAAAATTCATTTACCGGTGGATGCTTTTATTACTATGGACAAGCCAAAAAAATGCGATATTTGTATTTCTCCAATAGGCAAAACAGAAGAAGATGAAATTATTTTTGATATTGGGCCAGAAACCCAAGATTTATTCAAAAAGATTATTTTAAACGCTAAAACTATAATTTGGAGTGGTCCTTTAGGGAAAGTAGAAGTGAAGCCATTTGACAGAGGCACTGAAAATATTCTTAAAGCTATTGCTAAATCAAATAGTTTTAAAGTAGCAGGCGGAGGAGACACGGTGAATTATATCGCTGAAAGGAATTTGTTTAATATTTTCAATCATGTTTCCACAGGAGGTTCTTCAATGTTGCATTTCCTAGCTGGAAAGAATCTCCCAGCAATAGAAGCTTTGACTCAATCTCAAAAAACTTTTCAAGTTTAAAAATTATTATTGAAAACAATTTTCGGTTTCTAAATTTTCAAAAGAATTGGAAACTGAAAATTTAAATCATCATGAATGAAATTCAAAAAACAATTCTTATAGTCGATGATGATGATGAAGCAAGGCGTTTTTACAGAGAGATTTTTGTTTCTCAGGGATTTTCTGTTTTGGTGGCTCGTGATGGGCTGGAAGGTCTTGATATTGCCATTAGAGAAAAGCCGGATATTATCTTCACCGGTATTATTATGCCAAGAATGGATGGATTCGAATTAATCCGTAATCTTAAAAATAATGTAGCCACTGATAATATTCCAGTAGTTATGTTTTCGCATCTTGGTCGCGAAGAAGATAAAAGGAAAGCCCATGAACTTGGAGTAAGAGATTTTATTGTCAGAAGTTTAGTAACCCCAAATGAAGTTGTTGAAAGAGTTATGGCTTTGTTGGGCACAAAAAATATTTACTATATTGATTTTGATCCAGCTGCTCGAGATGCAGCTAAACTGTCTAAAGATTTCAATTTTCCTCCCTATTTTGAATGTAAAAACGGCAAAAGAATGATTTTAAAAATGATTCCTTTAGGCCACGAAGAAGAACATCTTGTTTTTAAGGCATATTTTGTTTGTCAAGAATAAAAAAATTATGGAAAAATATATAATTTATACTGACGGAGGGGCAATTAATAATCCAGGGAAAGCCGCCATTGGAGTTTTAATTTATAAAGAAAAAGATGGGAAGGAGTTTCTTTTAAAGGAATATTCAAAAACTCTCGAGGGAGAAAAAACGAACAATGAGGCTGAGTATGAGGCGCTTATTTTTGCTTTAAATAAAATTAAACAAATTTTAGGAAAAGAAAAAATCAAAAATACGAAAGTCGAGGTCAGGTCAGATTCGCGATTATTAGTTAATCAACTCAATAGAAAATATAAAGTAGAAAGCGAAAAGATTATTCCTCTTTTTGTGAAGGTATGGAATTTATTAACTTTATTTCCCAATATTAAAATCATTCATATACCAAGAGAAAAAAATATACTCGCTGATGATTCTGTTAAAAACGCTTTGTTTTAAAAAATGAACTGATAGGAGATTTGTTGCAAGTTTTGTAATAAAAGACTTACTTGAGCTTTTTGATATTTTAATATTTATCGAAAGCTATTTTTTGCAAACGATCGCAAAGATAAACGACATTTTAAATGAAGGTATAAGTAATGTTGTATTTGTTATTTACTGAAAGTTTATTGTTTTTGATTTGATTTTTTTGTTTTTTTAACAAAAATTGTCAAATATATTAAAATAAAATCTTTTCATATTTTTACGATTGCATAAATGATAGGAAAGTTTTTTGTCGCTTTTTTATATTTTTTTATATGTTTTTTGGTATTTTCTTCAATTTAAATGAGTAAATACTTATATTGACTTTTGCCGCATTTTGTTTAAAATTATTTACTATGTTTGCCATAATTGAAAGTGGAGGTAAACAATATAGAGTCTCCATTGGAGAAAAAATAAAAACTGAGATCATCCCTTCAAAAAAAGAAGGGGATATTATTTTATTTGATAAGATTTTGCTTTTTAATAATGATAAAGAAGTCCAAATCGGTACGCCATATCTTGACAATATTTTAGTCAAGGGGGAAATTTTAAAGAAAATTAAGGGCGAAAAATTAATTGCTTTTAAATATAAACCAAAAAAAAGATATCGTCGCAAGATAGGGCATCGACAGCAATATTTTGAAATTTTAATAAAAGATATTAGCCAAAAAGCGTCTTCAGTTTCATCTGAAAAAAGTGAAGAAGCGAATGATATTTTAAAAACACGCTCAAAAACAAAAAAGACTTCTCAAAAAAGTGCTACTGAATAATTTTTCCGTTTTCTTAAAATTCTCCTCTGCTTTTGATTGCTGATTTTAAAGTTTCTTCATCAGCATAGCCAACATCAGCTCCTGTAGGCAGTCCTTGGCCAAGTCGGGTTATTTTTTTATTATAAGGAGCAAAAAGTTCTTTTAAATACATTGCAGTTATTTGACCTGAAGCTGTAAAATCTAAAGCAATGATAATTTCTTTTATTTCTTCTTTTTTTATTATTTCTAAAAGCTTTGTTTTTCTGAAAATGTCTATACCTTTACCTTTTAATGGATTGATTAGACTGCCTAAAACGAAATATAAGCCATTGTATGTTTTTGTTTTTTCAATATTATCGATATCTGTTTCTCGCTCTACAATACAGATTAATGATTTATCTCTTAAAGTGCTTGAACAAATTGGACACAATTTTTTAGTTGATACATTAAAACAATTTTCACAAATTAAAACAGAATTTTTTAAAGCCTCCAAATTTTTTATTAATAATTGATGCCAACGAGAACTTTTTTTTAAAATAGAAAAGACATATCGCTCAGCGGTTTTAGGACCAACACCCGGTAAATCTTGCAATAAGGATATTAAATTTTGAATCGGTTTAGGTGGCATTTATAAAGATAATATTTAAAAAAAAATTGGCATTGAAACGCTTCTTTTAATGATAATTAAAAATTGCCCTGATTTTTTTAAAAATGAAATCAAGATTGAATATCTTCAAATTCAAAATTTTCTATATTTTGTAATGATTCTTGATCGTATTGTTGGGCTAAATTTTCAAAACGGACACTTTGCTCGTTGAAATAAAGTTTGATTTCTCCAGTTGGACCATTACGATGTTTGGCGATAATAATTTCGGCAATATTTTTTTTATCAGTGTCTTTTTTATATTTTTCTTCGCGATGGATAAAAATTACTACATCCGCATCTTGCTCCAAAGAGCCACTTTCTCGTAAGTCAGATAATCGCGGCCTAAAATCATGTCTGTGTTCAACAGCACGAGAGAGTTGGGAGATGGCAATAGCGGGGACATTAAGTTCCCGAGCCATTAATTTTATTGATCGAGAAATATCAGATATTTCCTGTACTCGATTATCGCTTTTTTGGTTAGAATGCATTAATTGTAAGTAGTCTATGATTATTAATCCAATATTTTTCTGCGCTTGTAAACGTCTTGCCATAGCGCGCATTTGGGTTACTGTGTTTGCGCCTGAATCGTCTATATAAATTTCCGCCTGTGATAAAGCTGAAAACGCGCTTTGTAATTTCATAAAATCATTGTTTTCTCCTTTCATTGACAATTTTCCTGTTCTTAATTTCCACAACGAAACGTCTGCTTCTCCCGCAAGCAATCTATCAACTAATTGATCCTTTGACATTTCTAGTGAAAAAATAGCGACCGGAATTTTGTATTTTAAAGATGCGTTTCGCGCCATATCAAGAGCAATAGTAGTTTTCCCAAAAGAAGGCCTTGAGGCTAAAATGATCAAATCTGATTTTTGTAACCCACCTAAAATATTGTCTAAATCGGTAAAACCAGTAGGAATTCCGCGTAAAACTTCACCACCTGAATGGATTTTGTCGATTCTTTCGAAAGCTTCTTTTAAGAGCGATTCTACATGAAGAAAATCTCTTTGAGTAGATTTTTGAGAAAGCGCAAAAATCATTTTTTCAGCTTCCTCTACAAGATTTTCTACCTCATCTTCTTCATTATATCCTAACTCCATAATTTTTGCCGCAACATCAATTAAATCTCTTAAAACCCTTTTTTTCTTAACGATTTTTGCGTAATTTTCTACATGTAAACTTGTTGGCACTTCTTCGACCAAAAAAGATAAATAACTGGCTCCTCCAACTTCTTTAAAAATATTTAACTCTTTTAGGCGCGTTGAAAGAGTTATAATATCGATTGGTTCGGATGCATAATAAAGATCCAGAGCGCACTTAAAAATTTTTTGATGTTTCGGATAATAAAAATCTTGCGGCTCAAGAATGTCAGCTATTCTGGAAATAGCTGATTTATCGATCATAATAGAACCCAGCACAGAAATTTCCGCTTCAATATTTTGCGGCGGTAATTTCGCTATTTTTTTTGTAGATTTGGATTGGGCCATATTTGATAAACAGCGGTAAAATTTGGGTAATCTTCAACGATGTAATTTTTTTTCTCAATTAAAGTGCGAATTTTATCGGAAGCTTTGTAATTTTTCTGATTTTTAAGTTTTAATCTTTTTTTAAGAATTTTCAAAATTTCTTTATTGACTTTCAGATTTTTTTTATAAGGTAAAATGGACAAAACTTTGTCGACTATATCTAAAGTCTGTAAGATGCTTTTTATATCTTTTTGATTTACTTCTTTTTTTAACTCTTCATTTATTTGACTTAAATAAGAAAATAAATACCCAATCGCTTTAGGTAAGTTAAGGTCGTCTTTAATAGCCATTTCGAAGTTTTTCAAAAAACGGTGACTTTCTTTTTGAATTTTTAAGTTTTGTTTTAAACTTTTTTTATGAAAAATAATATTAACAAGTTTTTGGTAAAGCGTAATGATACTATTTAAACTTTTTTGAGCGCTATTTAATGTTTTTAAACTAAAAAACATTTTTTTTCGGTAGTGAGTGTTTAGGCATAAGAATCTAAACGAAAGAGGATGAAAGCCAGCTTTTTTTAAATCATCTAAAGTCATTAAATTGCCTTCTGATTTCCCCATTCTTTTATCGCCTAAATGCAAAAATTCTCCATGCAACCAGAAATGCGCAAGTGGTTTACCAAAGGCAGTCTCTGATTGAGCGATTTCGTTTTGGTGATGAACGGTAATATGATCGACACCTCCTGTATGAATATCAAAAGGTTGACTTAAATACTTCTTTGACATAGCAGAACATTCAATGTGCCAGCCAGGAAAGCCAATTCCCCACGGACTTGACCATTCCATTTGCCTTTTTTTTCCGCTTTCAGGTGATGGAGAAAATTTCCAAAGAGCAAAATCCCAGGGATTTTTTTTAAGTTTATTTTCGCCAATTCGACTCATCCTTTGTTTTAAATTATTTTCACCCGCGAATTCTCCATATTTTTCAAATTTTGAGGTATCAAAATATAACCCGTCGTTTTCTATAATATAAGTAAAGCCCTTTTTCTCTAATATTTTAATCAGGTTAATCTGTTCTTTGATATGTTCAGTGGCGCGAGGCATAACGCTTGGTTTTGATATGTTCAATTCCATTAAATCCTTCAAAAATCGTTTCTCAAAAAATCGTGCGATTTCCCAAGCTGACTTCTTTTTTTCTTTGGCGCTTTTTTCAATTTTATCTTCTCCCGAGTCATCATCTTGCGTTAGATGCCCAACATCAGTAATATTGATTGCTTGTTTTACTTTATAACCTAAAAATTCAAGAGATTTTCTTAAAATATCAGCAAAAATATAAGTTCGCAAATTGCCAATATGCGCATAATCATAAACTGTTGGACCGCAAGAATAAATCCGCACCTCATTTTTTTTAATAGGTTTAAAGACTTCTTTTTTTCTTGTTAAAGTATTAAATAATTTAAGCACCATAAAGTTTTACGAGATTGATTTTGTACTTGCGTTTTTAGAATGATGATTATAATGATAATAACTTAAATTCTCGATAAAATCAAACAAAAAAAAGTGTACAAATTTATCAATAAATTGTGTAAATTTAAAGAATTTTAGAAGCTTCAAGTCAAGGCTGGGCTTCATATGACCTCGAGGTCGGACCTTGAAATTATCTATATCTTTAAAGAAATTTTGTTTAAAACATTTTTAAAATCTTGCTCGATAATTGGTCCCTCTGGATTATTTAATATTTTATAACCTCTTTCTAATACTAAATGGGCGGCAAAATTTTCATCAAAAAATTCATTAATTTTAAAATCAGGCGGGACCACCAAAGCATAACGCGCTGGATTTTCTGTAGTCTTTAATAAAAAATTGTAATTTCCATTTTGAAACTTTAAAAATCCTATTATATAAAAAGAGAGATTTTTATTTTTCATAATTTATGTATTCGGCTTTATTTAATGCGATATTATACTTGGCTAATAATTTTTTAATTTCTGAATCTACTTTATCTAAATTAGTATGCCTTACTTCGGCAATATCTTCTAAAGATACTCCATCCAGAATTTGTGCTTCAATATATTCAAGACGTCTCCTATCTCGTAAATTGTTTTTGAAAAAATTATCATAAAGCGCTTTAGCTAATAAAGCATGCCTAAAATTTAATTGTCTATTTGATGGATTATTGAATTTATCTTCTATATTTTTAGATTTAATGGGTTCAATAAGTGAAAAAATATAGTTCATTGAATCACCAATAACAAAGTTTGAGCGTTTTTCTAAGCCTTTTTTAAAAACAACTACAAAATCTCCGTAGGTTGGAGCCGGACCTTCGCTTTGATTATAAAAATTATCTGAACAAAGCGCAGCATAAATAGGCTTTTTTTCATAAATACCTAATTTTTTTTCTATATTTGACCTATCATAAAGATAAGAACTTACGCTAATTCCTTTAGCATTAATATATTTTTCTTCCTCTGACATTTCCCATAAACTTAAAAACTTTCCTGATTTTAAAATTTTTACTAATTTATCGCCGGAGACATTTAATCCAATAAAAAATGATTTTTTAACTTTTTCCAAGTCTTGCTCCAAGGCAAGAGTTAAATCTCGGGGATTTATATCTTTATAGCGAGCAAAATATTGAAAATACCTTTTGACTGCGGTTTTTATATGCTCTAAACTTTCATTAGGTTCAATTAAATCACCTTCTTCTTTTTCAGGTGGCTTATCAAGTTCTAAACTTGGTAGCACAACTTCATCAAAGAATCTCCGCCTTTTTAGCTCTTCTTCTAAATATGACTTCCATTTATCTAACACCAAAGGAATCTGTTCTAAAATCTTCTTAAACTCACTAATAATTGATAGATATTGAGGATAAATTTCTTCTTTAATTTGTTTTTCCCTTTCTTTTCTTCCTTGTAAAAATCCTTGTTCATACTTTAACCGTTCTCTTAAATCGTTGATATCTTGTAGCAATTTTATATTATCTTTAGAAAAAAGCTTGTAAGATTTAGACCATATTTCCTTTAACTTTTCATCTGAAGTTTCAGATGCTATAAAGTTATTGATCCCATCTTTTAATTGTTGTAAATCATGTTTTTTTTCTTTCTCGGTAAAATTTTATAACCAATACCTGACATTTGGCTTTCTTTTGCCGATAAAGCGCCCTGGATTAAATCTTTTTTTACGTTAAGTTGCTCCTCTAATTGTTTTAGCCTGTTTTCTGTCTCGTTTATAATATTTAAGGTAACTTTTAAATCTTCTCCTTTGCGAATTAATTGTTCAAATAAATTTTTGTTTTTTTCGAAGTAATCGACGATAGGTGCTATAAAATTTTTATATTGTTGTTTATTTTCTTTTGATAAAATTTCGCCAAAAACCCATTTAAGTTGTCCGGAATAACTAATTTCGTTGCCTAATGTTTCTATTTGCGATTTTAATTTCCATATTGATTGTTTATATTCCCTAATTGATTCTGGTTGAAAATTATCGATTATATCGTTAATTTTGACTAAAAGTTCCTCTGCTTCTTTTTTTATTTGTGTGAGTTTAGGATAGAAATCAAATGATTCAAAATCCTTTTCTTTAAAAAGTTCGCCTTTGAGTTGTTTTGAAATTTCCAGTTTTTCCTCTTTTTGTTCTGACAAAATCTGTTTTTCTTTTTCCATACTAAAATAATATCAAAAAACAGATTAACAGTCAAGCTGCACTGTTGCGTCTGTGCGGTGTCTTTGTTTCAAGCCTTGACCTTAAGGCCGGGCCTTGAGGACGGACCTCGGACCTTGACGCTGAGGTTCGATCTTGAAATTACTCTTACTTTGGAATTAGCAGACTTGACTTCTAATTGCTAATAAGTAAAATAGAAGTATATAAAATAGAATTATATTACTTAATATTACTGATTGTAATTTATGATATGTCAAACAGAGATAGACAGGAAAAAATATTGTTAGCAGTAGTTGATGAATACATCAAAACCGGACAGCCAGTCAGTTCTTTACAGCTGGCTGAGAAATATGATTTTGCAATTTCATCTGCTATGATAAGATGGGAATTATTAGATCTTGAAGAAAATGGTTTTTTAGTACATCCTTATACTTCAAGCGGGCGTATTCCCACCGAAAAAGCTTATCGTTTCTTCGTGGATTATTTATTAGCTCAAAATATACAAACAAAAATACTACAAAAAAGATGGAAAGTTATTGAAAATATTTTAACAGAAATTAAGGCAATCGAAGAAGTTTTAAGCGAGGTTGCAGAAATATCGAAAAATCATCTTTTATGGTTTAGTGAGGATACAATATATGAAAGTAATCTATCCGACACCTTAGAATGTTGTAGTTTTGAGTCAAATTTTGAGATTTTAAACTTTGTTAAATTTCTGGAAACGGTAAAGAAGTTTCGTGAGGAAATTATGATAAATTTAAGAAATCAGGAGATAACCGTTTTTATAGGTAGAGAATTTCCTTTTGAAGAAAGAAAAGAAATATCCAATTTTTCACTTCTTGGAACTCAAAGTTACTTACCTCAATTTGGACCAGGCGCTTTGTTAATGATAGGACCGACAAGAATGAATTATAAAGACTGTTTAACTATTCTCAAAAAAATGAAAGAATTTACGACAAAATAAAACATAAAAATATATTAAATTTATTCTTAAAAGTAAATTTTAAAATGAAAAATTATGGAAGAAACAAAAATAAACCAAACTAACCATCAAAAGCAAGATGAAAAAACTAAAGAAGCCAATCAAGATATAAATGTTGAAAAGTTCAATGAATTAAAAAAGCAATTAGAGCAATGCGCCAAAGAAAAAGAAGAATACAAAGAGGGCTGGCAAAGAGAAAGGGCTTCTTTTGAGAATTTTAAAAAAAATTTAGAAAATTTATTTAAAGATCAAAAGCTTGTTATTAAAAAAGAGATTCTTTCTAGTATTTTCGATGTAGTAGACAGTTT
>JBBIOV010000011.1:0-17777 GCA_037443185.1 bacterium
AGGCTTATCTTTATAGAACTTTCTCAGAGACAGGAGAGTATACCATCAATCTCACTGTTGTTACCCAAAAAGGAGTAAAAGGAACTGCCTCTTCTAAAATTACTATCACTGATTCTCAATCATCATCTAAAGAAGAAAATCCTTCTACTCAATCAGTCCAAGCTACTATTTCTGCTTCAAAAAGTACAGCCAAAATCGGTGAATCGATTACTTTTAAAATTTCATTAAAAAATCTTAAACAAGGACAAACTGTTAAAAGATATGACTGGGATTTTGGCGATAATATTCCTGATTTTTCTTTTAGAGACTCTATTACTAAAATCTACATTAAACCTGGAAAATACAAAGTCATTGCCTCAGTGACCTTAAACGATAACTCAACAATAAAATCAAATACCATTGATATCACCATTACAGATTTAGAGGGGGAAATTCCTACAGGCGGTAGTAGAGACAGTGGCATAATTCAAGTTGAAGTTCAATGCGCTCAAGACGAAGTTATTATGAGATCAAGCTGGGAATTTTTAAGATGTTGGGTTAATATTAGTGGACCTTATCAATATCATAAATGGCAATTATCGGGTCCGGCGGAGATTTCCGGATCAGGTATTGGTCAAGAAACTTCCATTAGAATTAATGCTCCTGGAGAAGTTATTATCAAAGCAATCATCAGCGATGTGTATGAGCCTTATAATTATAAATATTCAGCTGAAAAGAAAATAAAAGTTTTACCCACTGGGAGTCAGCCGTCAAATCCAGAGGTAGAAAACAGCGCTGATTTTGTTTGTACAAAAGTTGTAAATGATACTGTTGAATTTCAAGGTAGCTTACCAACTTCTGAATATATGGATTTTAACTGTACTGCTAAATCAAGATCAGCAAAATCATATCTATGGAGTACTTCTTTTGGCGACAACCGTATTGTCGGTGCCACTATTGCAAATAGCATTTGGGTGAGGATTTATAGAATTGATATTGGTAAAAGCTTCTCAATAACCTTAACTACTTATAGAGATTTTTTCAGAAGGGATAAAATCGGTACTGTGACTAAGAAATTCAATATCATAGGTCATAACGAAAATCCAAACAATAACCCTCCTGAAATTATTGTTGCTTTAAAAGAAGGTTCTGTTTTTAATGCCTATGTCGGTGGTAACGGAAATGTTCAGATTAACTATAAATTCTGTGATCACGAAAGGGATGCAGTATATACTATTGTGGACTGGGGTGATGGTAAAATAAAGAATTACAGAGCTACTTATTCTTGTGTCGGTAAAGCAATAAATCATATTTATACTACTCCTGGAAATTATACCATTACTCTTTTAATTTATGATGAATTTGGTAAAGGTTATGTAATGAAAAGAGATATTTACATTGCTTCTTCAAGAGGCGAAGACGGAGGTTGGACAAGTGAAACTCAAATTGCGCAGGCAAAAGTTGACCCAACAAGCGGTAGTTATGAAGTTATTGGATCCTTTACCACAGTTAGTACTGTTGGTAGTGGTTATACTCCTACTTTGATTCAAAGAACTCAAGGAACACAAAACCCACAACAGTCAAATCAACAAACTATTATTTCTGGTGACTCTGGGTGTCCGACAATTTCAGTCCAGGAACTATTAGCGTATGATAAAAATAACAACCAAAAAATAGATATTGAAGAGATTGATCGAATAATACTTGACTTAAAATCAAAAGAACTATCATTTGAAAGAGGTAAAGCGCTTTTAAATGCGTTTTTGCAAAAATGCAGGGTGAATGTTTCAATTTAAGAATCAAGGCTTTAACTAATATTCCAATCCAATGTCCTGCTTCACCGTCAAATCCTTGTCCTGCTGGCACTACCGCTACTCCGCTTTACGTGGGTGAATGTCTTACCAGCTGGTAATGCTCAAATCAAACAAGCACTTCTCAAACTAGCGGAACTCAAGGAGGAACTATTTTTGCTTTAGGATCTGATTTAAAATGTTACATTTTTTCAAGCGTTTCCCAAGTGCCTGCTGGTTATCAAATTATCCAGGAGGAAGAAAAAGAAATTTGCGATGAAGATTTATAATGTAAATTAACTTTAATTTTATGAGAAATAGATTATTTAAAATTTTTTATTTTATCGATTTTTTGTATATTTTTTGTTATCTTTAGCGCTTTTGTTATCAAAGCGTAATTTATTCGTTGCCCAATTCCTATTTATCCATTAAATTGCTCAGGTACAGTTTAAAGGATTTATGATATAAATGGCTGCCCTAACTATAAATGTCAAGAAACACAAAATCCAATTCCAAAAGATTATGGAGGTAGTTGGTGTCCTGAGGCAAACAAACACCGACCTGTTCAGATAATTATGAAAAAAAACATTTATGATACAACCAGGAATTGTTTAATGTAGATTGTTTGTGAACAACTACCTTAAATACTCAACCTTCTCTTGATAGAAATTCTACTTCTACCAGATGTCCTCAACCAGTTTATCCTTTTTGTATAGGCGTTGTTACATCTTATTATGAGGAAAATGGTTGTTTAAAATATGATTGTGGCCAAAGTTTTTCTTTATTTGGTACTCGTAATTGGCGCCCTGGAGCATTAAGAGCAGTGCCAAGTTGCCCGGGAATGCAAAAAAAGGAAGTCATAGACCCTTTAAAAAAGTGTTTGCAGAGAATCGAATGCGACCAAAAAGATTCTCAAACTCCCTTGCCAAGCAAGCCTCAATGTCCAACGCCACCAAGACAACCAACTTGCAATTTAGGTTATACCTAAAAACCAATACTGATAATAATGGCTGTATAGCGGGTTACGAATGCATTTCAAATTCTACTCAATGGACACCACAATGCCCTCAACCCCTTCCCGCGGCTTTAAGATATGATATTAATAAAAATGGTATTATTGAAACGAATGAATTGAATATCGCAATTCGAGATCACACAAAGCCAAATGTTAACCCGTATTACAATCTTTCTTCATTAGAATACGAAAATATAAGACAGTTATATGAAGGGAGATGTAAATTTCAAAATAATGAAACTTCTTCTCAAGATAAAGATACCAGTCCAAGTCCTTCTCCAATTTGTCAAAGATATTATACAAGTCGCGCACGAGAAATTGACGCCAATAAAAATGGTTTAGTTGATAATGAAGAATTTTTTTAAAGCTTTTAAAGAAAGAAAAAATATTATCTTAAGAAATGGTCAGCCTATGGCAAAATTTAGTTTACTTGAATTAAAAAAAATTAAGAGTAATGTCGCGTCTTAAATGCCAGATTTATAAGTAACTATTAAATTTTAGCGTTTAATAAGCCATAAATTTTAATTTTCACTGGAAGTTGCATTTTTCGACTATATGAATTTTCGGTTAATTTTAAGCGTCATTGGCATTTTTGTTGGAGGTTTTTTAATTTTAGCAAGTTTTAAGACCGATATCATAAAATCAGACATACCATCCCTGGCAAAACACGATCTAAAAAATAATGATGCTAGAGATAATGTATTAAATAATGCCTCTAGTGAGTCTATAAATTCAGAAGGTATTTCTTTTAATATATACAAGGATCGTTATTTAATCTCTGGCAATTTCTCTAAAGAAGAACTTGAAAAAATTACTAAAAATATTGAAGCAGGTAAAAACCCAGGTACTCAATACAGTGCAATAGCCGTTACTCCTGCAAGAGGCGTTGATATTAAAGCGCAAAAAATAGGAGGAGGGCAAAGTAACATTTTAGATAATAATTTTCCTAAACTTTTAGATTATAAAGTTCCTGGCCAATTAGAGGGTCAAAGTTGCTATAATATTGGAAAAATTGACAAATGTATTGGGTATAAAGAAGCTAACGGAGACTGTATTGTATGTGTTTTAAGCACCTTATCTAGATCTAGCCCATCAAGTATATTAGAAAATGATGTTAAGGTATTGGCTGGAGAAAATGTAAAACTAACAGAACCAATAAGTAGACGTTGGACTCAGGGTGGAGCTCAAAGTCCTGGTTCAAAAGAAAGACCTAATGTACCTTATCCTTATCCAAGCCAAGGAGAACCAGCTGCCGGACTTACTGAGCCTAATTTTTTAGGAGAGCGATGTTATAAAACTCGCGATGGAAAAATTTGGTGCGCGCGCAGCCCAGCTTTTTCGCTTTCTCCATATAGAGGCCCTACTATTTCAGGTGGACCAATTGGAGCTTGTGGTTATAATAAACAAAGGAACGCTGAACAATGCGGTACAGATCAATGGCCAGATAATCTTGAAATTGGTCTTTGTCGCGATATTACTCATTCAGCTTGGACGCCTTGTGGTCCTGGAAAGCCTCCATTACAGGCAGAAGAAACAGCTCGCGGCTTACCATTAACTACCCCTCCTTGTATCACTTGGGGAGGTTGCAGTGATCCTTGTTTTTGTATGTCTCTCCCATCAGGTAATTGTAAAGGTAATTTATGGTGCGTTGGTCCTCCTGGATGCACTTGTTGCCCAGGACTTGCTTGTAATGTTTGTTGTCAGAGTGATAATTATTTATGGGACTCTGTAACTGGGTGGTGTGCTTGTGCAAGTCAATGATAATGTTTTGACCTTTTGTTTTTTGAATATTAAATGTAGTTATCGAACTTTTCTATTTAAACTTTAAAGTTAAGCCAGTTATACCGCACTCTGCAAATTATATCTCTATATTATTAATTTTTGATTACTTATTTAATGCGATTTGAAGGTAGCTCATTAAACGCCTTGATTGAGTTTTTGGTTTTGTGCCTAGCAGTTGTAAGACTGTTAGTCCTTGCTTAAAAAATTTAACTTTATTCCAGTAATTGTAATTATTTATTTCACTTCGTTTGTTTTTTCACTTTTTGGTTCTTTTTCCATATACAACGAATTTCTTAGTCTTTTTCATTTTACTTTTTCCCCTTGAGGAAAGGATGCTGAGCAGTTTGACTTGCAATATCTGAGGAATCAGAAAAATATTTCCGTAACTCTTGTTAAGCCTGCGGGTAAGTAGGTAAAGTAATTTCAATATGTGGTAGCTGATCCTTTCTGATTACAACATTCTTGACTCTATTAAGAAGATATTCGTAGCTATGAAGACAATAAAAATGTACTGCGTCTCAGCAGCTGTTAAGTTTTTTATCGGGCTGCTGGGAATTGAACCCAGGCTACATGCTCCCAAAGCATGCGTACTGCCGTTATACTACAGCCCGTTAATTTTTTAGAGTTCCTTTTATCGCCCCTGGAGGGAATCGAACCCCCATCAACGCCTTAGAAGAGCGCTGCTTTGTCCTTTAAGCTACAGGGGCAGTATTATATCAGCATTAAATCATTGCGTATATTATTTTATATTATTTATTTTATGTCAAAAATTGACTTTTGACAATAAAGATTTAAAATGGAAATGTAACAAGATAAATAAAAAATATTATGACTGAAAAATTAGTGGGAAAAGTAACACATTATTTTGGCAAAATTGGCGTCGCGGTGATAAAACTGAACGACGGAGCTTTAAAAGTTGGCAATAAAATTCATATCAAAGGAGCACATGATGATTTTGAAGAAGTTGTTACAAGTATGCAAATTAATCATAAGCCAGTTCAAGTAGGGAAAAAAGGAGACGAAGTTGCTATAAAAGTTAATGCGAAAGCGCATGAAAACGATGAGGTGTATTTAATAGAAGAATAAATTATTTAAAAAAGGTTTATGACTTACGCTTGGGAATTATAGACTGGGTGAGTGTTGTCTTGTGATTAACGGGCAAATTAAAAAAAATTACGATTTAAGATTTTTTATTTTTTAAATAAAGAAAATTGTTGATGAAAAATATTTAAATGGAATTTATGTTTTGATTTAAAATTTTATTGGTTATCGTTTGTCTTTAGCAAATTTTTTGACTAAAAAATATTGTATTACAAGAGAGTAAGATAATAAGCGCAATATTAATAAAATGGTGCTCGTAGCTTAACTGGTTAAAGCACCGCGCTGTGGCCGCGGGGATTGTGGGTTCGACTCCCATCGAGCACCCATATTTCTTGTCGCCTTTTAAGGCGTTTTATATTTCGATTTTTTGAAATATTTTTTATAGATTTTTAATTTGAAATTCAAAATTTAAAATATATTAGTAATATGGATACCACCCAACGCCAAGATATACGAAATATCGCTATTATTGCTCATATTGATCACGGAAAAACAACGCTCGTTAATGCAATGTTGAAAGCAACAGGCGCAGTTAAAGACTATTCAAAAGAAAGAATAATGGATTTTTTTGGATTTAGAACGAGAACGAGGTATTACAATAAAAGTAAAAAATGTGAGTTTATTTTATAAAAACATAAAAATCAACTTCTTTGATACACCTGGACACGCTGATTTTGGCGGTGAAGTTGAAAGAATTTTAAGAATGGTTGACGGAGCTCTATTACTTATTGACGCAAAAGAAAGGCCAATGCCACAGACCCGTTTCGTTTTTAAAAAAAAGCATTGTCATTAGGACTAAAAATAATAGTTGTTATTAATAAAATAGATAGGCCAGATGCTCAAATAAATGAATCTTTAAATAAAACTTTTGATTTATTCATTGAGCTTGGAGCTTCTAAAGAGCAATTAAATTTTCCAGTCGTTTACACTTTCTGCCATAAAGGGAATTGCTACTTTAAATCTTCAAACAGAAACTAAAGATATTTTTCAGCTTTTTGAAACTATTATTAAAGAAATTCCTAGACCAATTGTAAATTTAGAAAATCCTTTACAAATACTTATTGTGGCTTTAGATTACGATAATTTTATTGGTAAATTGGGGATAGGTAGGATATATGCAGGTAAAATACAAAAAAATCAAATGGCAGCGCTTTATTAATTCAAAAGGACAAATCATTAAATCTAAAATAAGCGCAATATTATCATTTAAAGGCTTAAACAGAAAAGAAATTGAAGAAGCTTTGGCAGGGGTATTGTTGCTTTGGCTGGTTTTGATAACATCCAGGTAGGAGATACAGTCGCTGATGCTGAAAAACCTATGGCGCTTGACCCAATAGTAATTGAAGAGCCAACAGTTAAAATGGAGTTTTCGGTGAATACAAGCCCTTTTGCTGGACAAAAAAGAAAGTATGTCACTTCAAGAAATTTGAGGGACCGTCTATTTAAAGAAATGGAGACAAATATCTCTTTAAATGTAAAAGAGACTCAAAGCCCTGATTCTTTTATAGTTTCTGGAAGAGGAGAGCTACATTTAACAGTTTTAATTGAAACGATGCGGCGTGAAGGATACGAATTTCAAGTTTCACGTCCTGAAGTTATTATTCGTGAAATAAATGGCGTAAGATATGAGCCTTACGAATTTTTAACAATCTCAACCTTGTTAGATTACCAAGGAGTAGTCATTGAAGTACTTGGTGCTAGGGGTGGTTTATTACAAAATATGATGTCGACTACTCAAAAAAAAGGCTATTTTGAATATTTAATTCCAACGCGTAATTTAATTGGTTTGAAAAATGAATTAATTGCTAAAACCCAAGGTAATATTATTTTACATCATATTTTTTATGACTACCGGCCAATTTCAATTTCAGAAGATAAAAATAATTCCAAAGGATCATTAATATCATGGGAAAATGGAGAAGCTACCGCTTATGGCATATCAAAAGCGCAAGAAAGGGGAGTTTGTTTATTAATCCGGGAGAAAAAGTTTATGAAGGAATGATAGTAGGCAAAAATGCAAAAGATGAAGATATTAATGTAAATGTCTGTCGAGTTAAAAATTTGACTAATTTCCGAGCAACCGCTACTGATCAATTGATTAAACTTAATCCCATTAAAAAAATAACTCTTGATTTTGCGCTTGAATATATTGGCAACGACGAACTTATTGAAATTACACCCCAAAACATTCGTCTGCGAAAAAAATTCTTGATAAAAATAAGCGCTAATTTTTTAAAAAATTAAAAGGATCTTTAGATGGTAAATCCAAATTTTCCTTAGGAAAAAGGCTTTGAAACCTTTTTTGATTTAAAAAATTTTTTATTTTTTGGTAATTTTTTTTGTCTAATTCAACAGGCGTATATTTTTTTTCATTTAAAGAAATATTTTCTCTGGTTTTATCTAATTTTAAAAACCAAAAATAAAATAGTGCAACTGACAATAAAAAAATTACAATCGCCATAATATTTAAAATACGATATAGTTTTAAAAATAACGGAACTAAATTATTTTTTAAAGAATATTGATTCATTTTCAAAAAAATTAATTGTCTTTGTGATTTTCTTTTAAACTATCTTTCAAAATTTCTTCAGTATATATTTTTAGTTGAATATTTCCTTTGATTTTGCTATTTTTTATGGGCAGTTCAAACAATTGAGATAAAAAAGAAGCTCCGGTAAGAGAAATATTTCTTTTCAATTCAATAAACTCAATGTTCAAAGCATATGGCAAAGCCTCAATGTTTCTCAAAAAATTATAAATTCCGTAAAAATCTCCTTCTAAACTTAAATTTAAGATAATAACACTTTCTTGGTTTTCTTGTATTTTTATTTTTGATGTTAAATCATATTCTTTTGCTGATTTTTCTAAAGATTCAATGATATCTTCGACGACTTCTTTTTTTATAAGTAAACCTTGAAGGGCATTAATCTCAAATTCAACCTCCTCTATTTCTGAATTTAACTTTTGATTATTTAGTCGCTGTTCTAAATTTTTTTTCATAAAGTCTAAAAAATTCTTTTGCTGAACATAATCCTGTTTCTCTAAATAAATATTAAAAATTACAGGAATGATTAAAAAAAATACAATTGCTAAAAGTAAAAGCGTAATGAAAAAAGTATACCTAAGATTTTTTTTAAACGAATTCATTGCTATTATTTTTAAATATCGTTAATATCTATTATAGTCAATCAAAAAAATAACTTATCGAAAAATTAATGTCTTCTGGCGCTTCGAAATTGCTTAAGGGGAACATAATTTCTTTGTCTTTCGCAGCAAGATTTTTCTCTATCAATGTTTTAAAATCTTTTAAAATCTGTCTTGACTTGGCTAATCCAGTAAGATTTACTTTTTTGTCACTAATTGATAATGATTCAAATACGATACCCTCTGGCGTTATTGAGGCTAACTGATAAAGATGTTCTATTAAGATTGAACTATTTAAATTGATGGTGGATATTTTATTTAATATTTTATTGAAAGTAGTTATTTTATTTTCGTTATTTTTTATCTTTGTAATAAAGCTATTTGATTCTATTGCTTTAATTTGTTTTAAGATGATATTTTTATTTTCTTTTAAAGAAAGTTTAAGACCAAACAAAAATAACAAAAAAAGGATAAAAAGAAAAGTGATTAAAATAATAAAATGAATCGCTTTTTCATTGGCTATTTTATTTAAAAGCGCTTGCTTTTCTTGTGTGGGTAATAAATTAAGTAGCGGGATATTCATTTTTCAATAGCGCGAAAAGCCAAACCCACAACAACAGGAGAAAGTTGTGAAACTCCGTAAAGTCGCAACATATTATTTACGTGACAAATTTCCACTGGTACGGTCAGTTTTTTGGCTATTGAAGCGCTTAAATTATCAATAATTTCGTCTTTACATCCTGATATAATAACTTTAGAGACTGCTTTATAGGCTGTATGTTCATGGAGAGGATGAGCCTCGTAAAAAGATAAATATCTATCAATTTCATCAAGAAATCCTTCCTGAAGTTTATTGTCTAAACTAAACTTTTGTTTTTTATTTGTATTTTCTGAAAAAGAAAAATATAAAACAGCTGTAAAACGAGGTGCTTCTTTAAAATAGATGATAAAGATAGCTTTATTATTGCCAATATTTATGAATAAAGTTGGCTTTTCTATTTTTAATTTGTCAAAATTTATTATTGCTCTTGAAATTGCTAAAGATTCCCCTTCAAATATAAAAGGATATAAATTTAAGCTTTTGATTAAATTAACATATTCATTAATGACAGTTTTAGGACTAGCTCCTAAAAAAATATCAATATGCTTTTTTGGATTTGTGTTAAGAACATTATAATCATAATAAACTTCTGATGGATATAATGGAAAATGATCTTCTATTTCTTTTTCAATAATTTTTTCAAAAGTGTCTGATGTTGAAGGATTCTCAGAGATATGAGTAACTCTTGAAAAAAAGGTTTCTTCTGGAATTGATACTATAGCCGGCCGATGAAAAATTACCTTATCATCAATTTTTTTAAACCAATTTAGTATTAAAGCCAAAAGGGCTTTTTGATTTTTAATCCTTCCTTTTTCGATTATTCCCGATGGTATTGTCCAATTTCCCCAAGTTTCAGGAAAATATTTATCTCCATTGTTTTTAAGAGATAAAATAGTAACTTCGCTATCACTTATTTCTAGCGCTAAAGCATTTTTTTTAAGATAAGATTCAAAATTGAAATCAAATAATTTTATTTTCATTCGAGTATACTCCAGGAACCTTTCTCTATTTGCCAAGAGGCGCCAGCTCCTGAAGAGAAATTAATATTAGCTAGCCCGATTTCATAGGAGATGGCGACATTGTTAGCTAAATTTATTTGGTAAGCGCTCACTTCGGTAATATTGGCATTGTTATTAATCTCTAATTTTCCATAAGGAGCAAAATAAATTCCACCACTGATGTTGTTGTCAATCTCTATTGCTTCATCGTTGAGTTGATTATATTGAGAGATTAACATCACATATCCAGTATCGTTAATTTTACGCACAATCACTCCGTTGCCCAAATTTATTTTACCATCAGCTATAATTATACCACTATTATTGCCATAAGAGGAGTCCAGTAAAATGGTAACATTATTGCTAAAATTGATATTGCCTGTTACATAGATAGTCCCAGTGATAGTTAGGGTTTTGCCATTTGTGAACGTGAAGTTGCCATTTATCTTTTTGGGACCAAGCGAAATAGAGGTAGTGGGGGAGTAGTCACCTTCAATAACGCCTCCAGATTGAGCTTCTGAAATCCAATCCTGAATCTGGCCAGCTGATATTGGAAAATTTTGTAATGGTGGATCTGGTGAATTAGGATGGTAGCTGCCAGCGGTAGAATTTTGAATAGTTTGATAATATGCGCCTCCTGAAATTGTTGAATTTAATATTAAAGATGCATGTGCATCACCGCCAATAATAACATTATCAATTTTTGTTTGTCCTGACAAACCACTATAAACTTTAAAATTAAAATCTAAATCACCTTCAACCCACTCCGGAGGAAAATAAATCACAGCAATACCTTCGTCATAAAGATTCCCAGAAAAGCCGATAGTATAGTATTGAGAATGAGAGGTAGAAGGCATCTCTAAAGTAAGCCAGTAACCTGTACCTTGAATTAAAAGAGGATTATTATCAAAAGTTACATCTACCCAAGAATAATCAGTCCCAACTAAATTAGACTGCAGAGTACCTTGGGCAATGATCGTACCAATTGGCCAACCAGAGGAGTGGCTGTTGCGAATAGTGACTGTAGCGTTAGGGGGAGAGCCTCTTTTTTTAATATAAAAACTGATTTTAGCAAGTCTTTCAGTAGCGATAGCATAAAATTCTTGTCCTATTTTTTGTCCAAATGGAATTGCGCCAACATTTAACCCGTTTACATACTCAGTATTTTGAGCTTGAATGTTTAAAGTACCTGTGTCAGCGACCCAAAGGTCGCCTGTTACCTGAGCTCCAGCAGAACCTATAACAGAGCCATTAGAATATACTGAGCCACTTACTATAGAATTATTAGACATTATTAAACCCCCTTGACCAACTTGCGCGCCATAGAAAAAAGAAACATTATCTGTACTGGTTTTAACTTTGGCTCCAACTTTTCGTGTAATATTAAATTTGCCTTCAGAGATTGTGCCTGTAGATTCAACATATTTGTTTTGCGCATCAATATTTGTAATAGATATTGATATAGTTCCACCACCAAAAGAAAAATTTTCTTCTCCAGAATATAAAGGATTTCTATTTAATTCATTTATTGCCTTTTGTAATCCTGCTTCAGATAGCTCTAAAGCTTTAGCTGAAATAATTTCTCTGTTTTGCAAGTCTGCTTGATTTATTGTATGGCTAGTTAAAGAAACGCCAAGAAAGGAAATAATGCCAATAATAAATAAAGCTAAAATTGCAATGTAGCCATTTTTGGATATTGAATATTGAATGTCAGATATCAGATTCATTGATTTCTTAATGTTGCCTGAAAGTTTCTTGTAATTATTACAGTTTTGCCATTGGGCGTTGTTTTAGTTAAAGTCATTGAAATAATAACTGTTTTGGCAAGATATGGTTCAACACCATTATAATTAATATTGAAAGAAGCTACTTCTTGAGCGATAATGCGATTTTGAGCCGTTCTAAAGCTTTGACTTCCTGGTGATAAAATAATTTTTAAATCTGTTCCTGATTTAAAAATAACTCCATAATCAAACTGACCAAAAATAGCTTTTTTATTTGTATCAATTGAGGGTATTTTTAAAACCAAGGTTTCCGCGCCACTTGAATAATTATCTCCATCAATATTATAAGAACTTAAAATAGCATTTGATTCTATAATCAGACTTTTCATCGAAACGAAAGCGGAATTTATATAACTTTCAAGCAAGAGTCTAATTTGTTGTTCATTAAAGTATTGATTTTGAGTTAAAAAAATTGCGGCAATTAAAATCGTTAAAAGACCTAAAATGCCGATAGCGATTAATATCTCTGTTATGGTAAAACCTGATTTACTGCTGATTATTTTTTTATTCAAAATTGACATTTTAACATTTCTTTAATTTTTAAGGCACATATATTAATGTTTCTTCTGTATGTTGTTTTGATTGACCGCGTTCATTCCAAAGTATATCTACTTTTATTTTTTTTAATTTTTCACCAGAGTCAAAGTTAGAGATATTAAGAGTTGCTTGTCCTTGGGGTAATAAATCTAATAGAGCATCAGAAAAAGAACCATTTTGAGGCCAATTTGAAGGAGTGGTAGCCTTGAGACTTTCTATTTTTTTGGTAATTATTTGATGAGCGATTGTTTTATGGTTAATGCTACTATTGATGATTGTTGTTTGAGAAGCAGATATATAAAAGATAAATCCAACAGAAATAATAAAAAGCACCAGCATCACTTCAAGTAAACTAAAACCTGATTTAAAATTTAAAAGCGATTCATTTTGATGGAGACTAAGCATTTTTTTAAACCTCAAAGTTATTAAAATTTAAAGTAAATTTTATTTAAAAAGCTGAGTATACTGAGAACATAGGTTGAATCATTGCTAAAATAAAAAAACCAACTGCTCCTCCTATCAATATCATCAAAGCTGGCTCAATAATAGTGGCAAAATTTTTTGTAAAGTTTTCAACGGATTCTTCATAAAATTCAGCTAAAGTTTTTAATATATCAATAGTTTGTCCAGTTTCTTCTCCTACTGTTATCATTTCCGCGACCATTGGCGGAAAAAGATGGCTATAATTTATTAAATTCTGCGATAGTCGTTCGCCTTTTTGAATATTAACCATTGTTTGACCAAGCGCTTTTTTATAAACCGAATTACTTAAAGTTTTTGAAGCTATATCAATTGAATTTACGATAGGAACGCCACTTGATAATAAAGAAGACAAAACCCTGAAAAAACGGGCGATGTTTATTTCACGAACAATTTTTTTTAAAATAGGAAGTTTTAATATTAATTTATCTTTCCTCTCTTTAACCGATGGTATTTTTAAGACTTTATAAAGTGCTATACTTCCAAAAATCAAAAAACCAAATATAAACAAAGGATAATTTGCTATAAAAGAACTAATATTAATGATAATCTGAGTAGAAAATGGTAAAGCGACTTTCATATCAATTAACACTTTTGTTAATTTTGGCACTACAAAAATCATCATAAAAATTCCAAGTAGTATCATCACTAATAAAATAAATACCGGATAGACCATTGCGCCAAGAATTTTTGTTCTAAATTCATAATCTTTTTTAAGTTGAGTCGAGATAAGAAAAAGAACCTCACTTAAATTGCCTCCGACCTCACCAGCTTTAATCATATAAATGAATAAATCGTCAAAGACATTAGGATAATCTATTAATTTTTCAGAAAGAGGCTTGCCTTTTTTTATTTCATTAGCAATTTCTAAAAGTATATTTTTAAAAACTTTATTTCCGCTTTGTTCGGCTAAAGCTTCAAGCGAGGGAGCAAGCGAAAGGCCTGCTTTTATCATTAAGCTTAAATTTCTCGTAAATATAATTAAATTATATTTACGAGCTCTTTGCGATAAAAAACTTAAATTTAGCATAAAATAAAATCACAAAATTTATTGCTTTATCACACTCAAAACTGTTTCAATAGTAGTTATCCCCTGAATTGATTTATAAAGCCCATCTTCTAACATTGTTAAGGCTCCGTTTTGTTTTGCCATTTGTGCAATTTTTTGGGTATCAGCTCCTTCAATGATTAATTTTCTGATTTGATCATCAACTTCAATAACCTCATAAATACCAGTTCTTCCTTTAAAACCATCAGGACAATCTGAAGAAGCTGAAGGCTTGTAAAAAATTAACTCTTCGAGCCTCAAACTTTTTTTAATGGCTTTTTGATTCTGAAGGATTTTTAAAGATTCTTCTATTGGAAACTCACTTTTTAATTTATTCAACTCTTCATTGGTGATTTGATGTTTCTCTTTAGTTGTCGGACATAACTTTCTTACGAGTCTTTGGGCAATTACAAGATTAATAGTCGAAGCCAATAAAAATCCTTCAATTTTCATATCCAAAAGCCTAGCAAAAGCCCCGGCGGCTGAAGTGGTATGTAGAGTGGATAAAACAAGATGCCCAGTTAAAGCGGCATGAATTGCCAGTGTTGCAGTCTCATTATCTCTAATTTCTCCTACCATAATAATATTTGGGTCTTGTCGTAGCAAAGCTCTTAAGCCATTGGCAAAGGTAAGTCCGATTTCGGGTTTTACTTGAGTTTGGTTAATACGCGGTATTCGATATTCTATAGGATCTTCTATCGTTGAAATATTCACTTCAGGTTTATTCAACATATTTAAAATAGTATAAAGAGTAGTGGTTTTCCCAGAGCCGGTAGGGCCGGTCACTAATATCATTCCGTAAGGTTTTTTTATATTTTTTAAAACTTTTTCTAAATTACTGCCCCAAAATCCTAAATTTTCTAAAGTAAGCGTTTTTCCTGTTGATTCTTTTAAAAGCCTCATAACAACTTTTTCGCCATTGTAGACAGGCAAAATAGAAACTCTCAAGGAAATTTCTTGGTCGCCGATTTTAATTTTAAAACGACCATCTTGGGGTAAACGATGTTCATCAAGTTTTAAATTTGATAGGATTTTTATTCTTGCTACTACCGCTGCCGCTGAAGTAAGTGGAAGGGAAGTAGCATCTCTTAAAAGGCCATCAATGCGATATCTTACTAAGACTTGATCTTCCATAGGTTCAATATGAATGTCGCTGGCATCTTCCAAAACGGCGTGCTTGATAATCGTATCTACAATTTTAACCACTGGAAATTCTGTGGCGGTTTTTGTCAATTCAGCAACAGATAATGTAGAACTTTCGCGATCTTTGATAGGAACAATTTCGCTAAATTCAACTTCTAAAGTCTTTTGATATTGTTTATAAATATTTTGCAATGATTCTAAAGAAGTAAGTCGAGGTTCTATTTTCAGACCTGTTTTTTTCTTGATAAATTCTATTGTTTGAAGATCTTCTGGGTCAAGCATCGCTACTTCTAAAGTTTCATCTTTTTTCCGATAAGGAACAATATGATGACGCCGCGCGATTGATTCCGGAATTAATTCCAAAAATTCAGGAGGAATTTTTTCGTTTTCTAAATTTACAAATGGAACTCCCAATAAATAAGCTCTGATTTTGCCTAAGCGTTCTTGAGTGATTAAATTTTGCTTGACCAATAACTCTTCAAAAGCGATTCCCCCTTTTTTTGCGTCAGCGAAAACTTTTTCAACAATATTTTTTTCTAAAATTCCGCTGGAGATAATAAATTCTTTAATTTGTTTTTCTGTAATGCGCATAATTTTTTTTAATTTTACGCTGTTTTTAATTATAACATTTTTGCAAATTTATTGAAACTATGATAAAATGACTGAAAAAATTTGAAATTTTTAGAAGTAGTGAAAAAATACCAAAAAGTAAAATGCGTTATTATTAAAATTGGATAATGCGTATTAAGCAATTTAGTGATTTAAAAGTCAAATAAAATTACCTAAATTTATTATCCTTGATCATGGTTTTTGATTTAATTATTGTCGGTGGTTCAGTTGCGGCTTCTGCTGCGGGAATTTATGCGGCAAGGCGAAAATTAAATTTTAAAATCATTACCCTAAATTTAGGTGGGGAAGTAGCAATTTCTGGAATTATAGAAAATTGGCCTGGTATTATAAGAACTGACGGCATTACTTTAGCAAAGAATTTGATAAAACATCTAAAGTATTATGGCGCGTCGATAGAAGAATTCGTTGAAGTTTTGGAGATAAAAAAAGAAGGAGAAATATTTTTGATTAAAGCGCAAAAGAAAACCGATGGCATGGAATCTTTAGAGTATCGAGCAAAGACTGTAATTGTTGCGACAGGAGTTCATCCGCGCAAACTTGATGTTCCTGGTGAACAGAAATTTTTACATAAAGGATTGAGTTATTGCACAACTTGCGATGGCCCGCTTTTTGGAAGCAAAATAGTTGCAGTAATTGGTGGTGGAAACGCCGCTTTGGAAGCAGCTTTAATGTTGTCTAATATAGCAAAAAAAATTTTTATTATAAATAAAAATCCTAACTTTAAAGGGGAAGCAGTTTTAATCGATAAAGTTTTAAGCAGTAAAAATGTCGAAATAATCTATAATGCCTTAACAAAAGAAATTCTCGGAGACAATTTTGTAACTGGATTAATATATGAAGATATTCAATCTAAAGAAGAAAAGAAATTAGAAATCCAAGGGGTTTTCGTGCATATTGGAATGGTGCCCAATAGTCATATTGTGCCTGAAGTAGAAAAAAATCCTTTTGGCGAAATAATAGTATCAAAAAAATGTGAGACCTCAATTCCCGGGCTTTTTGCCGCTGGAGATGTTACCGATATTCCTTATAAACAAATCGCCATAAGTGCCGGACAAGGGGTTATTGCCGCACTGGCTGCAGTTGAATATTTAAATAAAATGTCTTAATATAAATAAAAAATAATAATTAGCATTCTTAAGTTACTATGTCAGTTTTGGAAAATTTATTATTATATAATGACTGGGCCCCGTTGGTTTTAAGAATTGCATTAGGTGTAATATTTTTGGCCCATGGTCTCCAAAAATTTAAAGGAGGGATTCCTCAGACTGCTGATTTTCTCGGGAGTTTAGGATTTGAGCCAAAAGTTTTTTGGGCTTGGGTTTTAACACTTTCAGAGTTAATCGGCGGAGGATTGGTTTTTATTGGCCTTTTTACTCAGTTTGCAGCTTTAATTCTTGCTGTAGTAATGATTGTTGCAATTTTTAAATTAAAATTAAAACAGGGGCTCATAAACGGATATGAACTCGATTTAGCGCTTCTTGCTAGCGCTATTGCTTTAATGCTTCTTGGTGGGGGAGTGTTATCTTTTGATTCTTATTTTTGGGCAATATAATAAAAGATACTAATTAAATTGAAATTTTATTTCAAAACAAAATCGCTCCTGAAAGAGCGACTTTTTTTATCTCCTGAAAGACTCATTATTTTTTTATTTACTGAAGGAGCATCACGAGGTCGAGCCTTAAAGCAAGGTTGGACCTTGAGTTCTTTAAGTTTTTCTAATCCCGCTTCTTTAGGGATTGTTTTAC
>JBBIOV010000012.1:0-17145 GCA_037443185.1 bacterium
TGAATATTAAATGTGCCATTTATACAAGGTCAGATTTTTGGGATCTTTGGTCTCAAAAGCCGCCAAAATGCGAAGGAGCTGAGATATCGTTTCCTGTAGCGTCTAATGAAATAATAGAATTTTACTCAACTGGTTATATTCATGGTGCTCAAATAATTGAAAACGATCAATCTGTGGAATTTAAAGTTGTATGGGTCGATACCACTAATAGGACTAATAGGTACGATGGTGGGTGGATTGGTTTGATTTTTGATAAAAGAAAAATAGATCCATATTTTATCAATGAATTAAAACGTCAAGTGAAAGAATCGGAAAGTAAATTATATCTAGCTCAAATTAGTAAGAGATTAGATAATGTCTGCGAAAGTAACAGTATAAAAGCTTGCTTTTATGTTGTTAATATCCAATATTTATACTGATAAGATATCGGATCGTTTTCTAGAAGTATAACCTTACAACATCAATAAATTAATTTTGGCTGATTTGAATCTTTACTTTTTTTGTTAGATTTTTTCACTTTTTGGCTTTGGCGATTTTGTTTTACTTCAAATTGAAAAGCGGCTTGTCGATATTGGCAAAAATCGCAATCCTTATTTGCTAAGAGGAAGTTCTTCATTCATTAAGCATCCTTTAATTTCTTTTAAAGTATTTTCTACCCAGTCACAATTGCCTTGATAGGGGATTATTTTTACATTAAATCCTAATTTTCCATCAAAAGCTTCTTTATTGGTATCGCTATTATAATAGATAAAATATCCAATATCAGAGACTTCGAAATTATTTTTCTAAAAAGCCACTGGTAAATTTCCATTTGTCTTTTATACCCTATCTGCCACTTAGCTCTATGTTAACTTCACTTGCTTTTGAAGTGGCTTTATAATCAACGATTATTAATTGATTTTTATCGTTTATCCATATATCATCAACCGCCCCATAAACCACAAGGTTGGTCTCTTTATGGTGATATTTTATTCCTCCTTTTTTTTGCGTTTCGCCAAACATTTATCATTTCGTGGCTATAAGGAACCGCTTTAATCTTATAAGTTTTCATTAAAGAATGCGGCGTGTTTTTTGCTCGATGAATATCAAATTCTTTTTTTAGCAGTTTGTCTACTGCAGCGTTTAAACTCAAAGGAAAACTTGAGGGTTGGGTGATTCCCAAACGACAATCTAAATAAAAACATCGTGGACAATTTAAAAATAAATCTAATTTCAAGCGACTAAGCAAAAATGGCTTTTTTGATTTTGGATCAAATATATTTTTCTTTCTATTGCGATTATAATATTTTGACATTATCTTTTAAAATTATTTTATTAATATTTTCCTTTTTTTCTTTAAAATTAAAGCATACCAACATTTAACTATCTTTAAAATTGCCTTGATGAACTTTTAACTCATCATTATTTAAAAAAAATCCGCAACGATTACGTTTTTGTCAATAATTTAAATCTTGAAAGCATATAAAATTGTATATTTATACTAAGTTTAATTATTTTAAATTTAATCTTTTGTGGATAAATTAGTAGATAAGATGTTGATATTTTATAAGTTTTATAACTATGTTAAAAATTTATTTGCTTAAGTTTTAAAATTTGTTCTAATGTTAATGAATTTTCTTTAGTAAAATTGCCAACCCGTATACGTTCTAAATCAGCTAAATAACCCCCTACCTTTAATTTTTCTCCTATATCGCGCGCTAAAGCCCTAATATAGACTCCAGGGCCTGTGATAACTTTTATTTTTAAAAAAGGCCATTTGTAATCTAAAATTTCAATACTTTTTATTTCAACTTCACGCGGCTTTAAATTGATTTTTTGGCCTTTACGAGCATATTTATATGCCTCCTTTCCTTTAATTTTAACAGCGCTATAAAGTGGGGGAATTTGCTTAATTTTACCAACGAAGCTTTTTACTGCTTTTTTTATTTCGTTTAGGGAAGTAGGAATTCCATAAAAGGGAAGTTCCACTTCCTTTTTCTTGCCTTCCTCGTCATCTGTCTCGCTAATTACGCCCAGTTTAATTGTAGTGATATATTCCTTTTCTTGTTTAATTATCTCTTTCAATTTTTTTGTCGCTTCTTTGCCTATACCAACAACCAAAACGCCTGACGCAAGTGGATCAAGAGTCCCGCCATGACCAACTTTTTCATTGGTAATTTTTTTTATCATCTGTACCAGGTCGTTTGAAGTTGGTCCTTTTGGTTTATATATTGCCAATATTTTATTTGTTTTTAAAAAAATTGACATTTTTTTATTCGTATCTTAATGCCTCAACCGGGTTGAGTGAAGCCGCTTTTTTGGCTGGATAGATGCCAAATATTATCCCAATAAAAATTGCGACTGATACAGCCAAAATTATTGCTTCCAAGGGTAAAATAAAAACCCAGCCAGTTTCTAAAATTTTTTCTAAAATGATTGATGCCGAATAAGTCAAAAAACTGCCTAGCGCAACTCCAATAATGCCACCGCTTAAAGTAAGTATTATAGATTCAATTAAAAATTGCTGTAAGATGTCTAAGTTTGTAGCCCCTAACGCTTTTCTTAACCCTATCTCTTGAGTCCGTTCAGTGACTGAGACAAACATAATATTCATTATGCCTATGCCTCCAACGAGCAAAGAAATAGAAGCGATAGTTGTTAAAAAAACTTTTAGAATAAAAGTGATATTATTTAAAATATTTAACACTTCTTGCTGAGTTCTAATTGTAAAATCATCTTTGTTTGGGTCAGTAATATTATGGTTTTGCCTTAAAATCGATTCAAGTCGCCCTTTAGCATAATCCATTTTGTAAGAAGGATCAATTTCAACCGCTATGGAGTTGTAATAATTAATACCAAGGAGTTGTTTTTGAGCCACTGATATTGGAATAATGACCAAATTGTCTTGATCAATACCTAAAGGGCCAAGTCCTTTTTTTTCTAAAATCCCGATAACTTTAAAAGGAATATTTTTTAAACGCACTATCTCTCCCAAAGGATTTTTTTCGCCAAATAAAGTTTTTTTAATTTCACTACCAAGTACTGCTACACGATTAAATGAATTTACATCGCTATCTGTAAAAATGGTCCCCAAAATAGTTTTGAAATTTCTAATATAAAAAAAATCTTCTGTCGTGCCCTCAAATAAAACATTAACATCATTATTTTCATAAATTATTCGCGCTTGTCCTCTTACCTCCGGAGCGACACGAACAAAAACAGCCTCTCTTTTAATAGCATCAACATCGCGTTTAACTAAAGTCTTAATGACAATGCCTTGGGTAGCGGGAGGAGCGGCAAAACGGGAGCTTTTATTGGCGCCAGGAATAATATAGATAAAATTTGAACCGGCACTTTGAATCTGATTTAAAACCAGTGTTTGAACTGATTGGCCTAAAGACATAAGTAAAATTACTGAAGTAATACCAATCACAATACCCAAAACCGTCAAAAGAGAACGCGTTTTGGCATATAGCAGTCCTTTGTATGAAGTTTTAAGTGAGTCAACGATTCTCATAATTTTTAAATAAAAAATTTTGTTTTTGTATATCTATATAGGAGCCAGAGATTTAATTTTTATCTTTGAAATTCAATCCAATTTTTGAAATTTTAAAGACTTGTTATTTTATTTGATATTTAACATTTTTAAATAGATTTTTGAAATTGATTGTCATTTTGTATTTTGATAATTTTTTTGTATTAAATTATTGTATCGCTTTCAATCTCCCCATCTTTTAAAATAATAAGTCTTTTAGCGTAAGAGGCGATTTGTCTATCGTGAGTAACTAATATAATTGTTTTGCCCTTTTGGTTTAAATTTTTTAAAATTGCCATAATTTGAGATCCTGATTTTGAGTCTAAATTTCCTGTTGGTTCATCAGCAAAAATGATATTAGGATTATTAATTAAAGCACGTGCAATAGCAACGCGTTGTTTCTGACCGCCTGATAATCGGTTTGCTTGGACGAACAATTTTTGTTCAAGACCTACCGCCGCAACAGTTGCTTTTATTAATGACTTTCTTTTTTTATAACTTATATTATTTAATGAATAAAGAAGTGGTAATTCTACATTTTCATAAACAGTTGATTTGCCAAGTAAATTAAATGATTGAAACACAAAGCCCATTTCTTTATTTCTGATATAAGCAAGATCTTTATCGGTTAAATCATCTACGCTTTTATCATAAAAAAAATATTCGCCCTCAGTTGGTCTATCTAAAAAACTTAAAATATGCAGCAAGGTTGACTTGCCAGAACCTGAAGGGCCCATAATGGCCACAAACTCACCTTTTTTTATTTCTAATGAAATATCATTTAGAGCGCGAGTAATAATTCCATCTACAAAAAAATCTTTGATAAGATTTTTTACGATAATCATAATAAATATTAATTACAAGCTCTTTAAAAATTAAATTTTTTATATCTAAAAAAATTTTCCCCTGAAATAAGTTTTGATAAAATTTTTCTTTTGATAATCACTAAATCTAATAAGCCACTATCAATAAATCAATGCAATTTTTTGGCTACAATTTTTTTTTAAAAAAAAATCAAAAATAAAAAATAAAAAAAAGTAAGTTTTATAAATTTTTTATTTTTCGTTTATTAATCCAACATTTATTATTTCATCACCTTCGTTTAATCCCGATAAAACTTCAACCAAGCCATTTTGACCTTTAATGCCTAAACCAATCTTAACTTCCTGGATTGAACCATCTGTCAGTTTTTTAGCATAAAAGTTGTTTTGGCGTTCGATGTAAGCGTAATTTGGAATTGCCAAAACTTCATTTTTGCGCAAAGTTTCTATTGATAAATTAGCGCTGAGACCACTTTTTATTTTTTTGGCTAAATTTTTAAAAGAAACAATCGTTTTATAATTCACAACTCCTTCAACAATAGTTTCCGAAGGTTCAATATAAGAAACAAATCCCTCAAAAATCTCTCCTGGATAGGCATCAATAGTAATTTTAACCAAGTTGCCTAAAGCAATTTTACCTATATCAATCTCTGGGATATTGGCTTCAATTTGCAATGGTGCGTTAGGTAAAATTGATATTATATTTTCGTTAGCTCTGGCTATTTCACCAACTTGAATATTTATTTTGGCAACAGTTCCAGCTACAGGAGATCGCAAACTATTTTTATCAATTTGGGCTTGGATTGAAGAAATTTTAGCTCTGACTTGTTTAATTAAAGCTTCCTGCGCTGCTATTTGTTCTTCTGTGGCGCTTGCTTTTTTTAGCTCAAATTCTTTTTGGGCGATTTCAAAAGAAGATTTAGCGCTTTGTAGTTTTTCTTTGGCGTTATTAAGCGAAATTACAGCATTATTTATAATATTTCTACCAGCAGAAATGTTCGTTTTGTAGGTTTCGATTGTATTTTGGCTTAAAGACGCAGAAGGAGTTAAAGAGCTTACTACTAAAGCCATATCATCTAAAAATTCTCGAATAATTATTAAATTGTTTTTAGATATATCGAAATCAAAAGTATTTTTTTTCCATAAATCAAAGCTTAAGGCGATATTTTTCCTTTTTTCTTCTACAGAATATTTTAAACTTAAATCATTGACGGGAAATATCAATTGAGGATTAGCGCCGTTTGGATTTAAAAAAAGACTATCCAGTTTAGACCTTATCACATCATCACTATTATCGAAAGTTCTTTGCAATTCATCAAGTAAATTTTGTTCAGCTTGCTTTAGGGCGATATCTGCGTTTTGGACTTTAACTTGAGCAAGTGCAATTTCTTCTGGAAGAGCCCCTCTTTTAATTTCCTTTAATTTTATCTCTTGAACTTCTAAATTGGCTTGTTCCTGTTGTAATTGCGCCAAAAGTTCACTTGAATCAAGTTCAGCTAAAATTTTGCCTTTTGATACTGTATCTCCTACTTTCACATTAATTTTTATGATTTTACCACCTTTTTCGAAAGCTAAATTATAAATCTCTGGAGTTTTGATTTGTCCTGTAACATACACTTCCTGGATAATATCTGCTTTTTTCACTTTATAAGTTTGATATTGAGGGTTGCTTGTTTTTTTAAAAAATATTCCAGAAACAAACAACAAAAAAACGCCTAAAATTAACACTCCTGTCCAAAATTTTTTTGCAAAATTAGATTTAAAAAACAAATTAGCCATAAATTTTATTTTAAAATATTTTTTAAAAAAGTCAAGTTATCTTTTAGTTAACTATTAAAACTTTGGAGGCTAAAGATCTCATAATTTTTATCAAAATAATTTTTAAACCAATGTTATGAAATTTGGGCTTTATTTTTGCAAAATGAAAATATCTATAATTATTTATCGATTAAAAAAAGGATAAAGAGCAACTTAAATTTTAAATTATAATGATTGGAAATAATCTTTTAAGAATCTGGCAGTATAACCTTTGTTTGAAAAAGCCACTTCTTTTGGAGTGCCTTGAACTACTATCTGCCCCCCTAAATTGCCACCTTCAGGACCTAAGTCAATAATATAGTCAGCGCAAGCAATGACATCTAAATTATGTTCAATAACCAACACTGTATTTCCTTGAGCGACTAATTTGTACAAAATGATTAAAAGTTTTTTTATATCTTCAAAATGCAAGCCAGTAGTCGGCTCATCTAATATATATAATGTATGATGTCCTGTATAGGAAGTTAATTCTTTGGCTAATTTAATTCTCTGAGATTCTCCTCCGGAAAGTGAAGGTGCTCTTTGACCTAAAGTTAAATAATCAAGTCCAATTTCAAAAAGAACATCAAGCCGTTTCTTTAAAGGTGGAATATTTCTAAAAAATTCGCGTGCCTCGGCAACTGTCATATTTAATATATCGGCTATATTTTTATCTTTATAATAAATTTCGAGCACTTCTCTTTTATATCTTTTCCCATGACAAACATCACAGACGACATAAATATCTGGCAAAAACTGCATTTCTACTTTTATTTCTCCTTGTCCTTGACAAGCTTCACATTGTCCCTCGTTGGTATTGAAACTAAAGCGACCGGCTTTATAGCCTCGTGCGCGCGCTTCGGTGGTATTTGCGAAAATTTCTCTGATATAATTAAACACTCCGGTATATGTTGCCGGATTTGACCTTGAGGTTTTGCCAATAGGTGATTGATCTACAATAACGGCACGATCAATGTTTTCAAGTCCTTTAATTTCTTTATGTTTTCCAGGATTTTCTTTAGCGTGGTAAAATTTTTTTAAGATTGCTTTAGCTAAAATATCATTAACTAAGGAACTTTTGCCAGAACCGGAGATGCCTGTAACGCATACGAGTTTTCCTAAAGGTATTTTCACATTGATATTTTTTAAATTATTTTGAGCGGCGCCAATGATCGTTAAAAATTTTTCATTGCGGCTGTTGTAAACATACTTTTTTTTGAAATTTGAAATTGATCTAAATATTAAAAATTTGTCCTTTAAATGTAGTCCAGTTAAACAATTTGATTTTTTAATTTGATCTAAAGTACCTTCAAAGACAACTTGTCCCCCTTTTTTACCGCCTTCAGGTCCAAGCTCAACAATCC
Organism: bacterium; assembly: GCA_037443185.1. Taxonomy (GTDB): domain Bacteria; phylum Patescibacteriota; class Minisyncoccia; order 2-01-FULL-47-10; family JBBIMT01; genus JBBIMT01. The sequence goes on from JBBIOV010000012.1 coordinate 7,497, forward strand.
AATCAGCTGATTCAATGGTCTGACGATCATGTTCAACTACCATGACGGTGTTTTTCAAATCCCGTAAACGAAACAATGTTTTTATCAATCGTTCTTGGTCAATTTGGTGAAGTCCGATAGAGGGCTCATCTAAAATATATAAAACCCCTGTAAGACCCGAGCCAATTTGAGTAGCTAAATTGATTCTTTGCCCCTCGCCTCCAGATAAAGTTTTTGACATTCTATCTAAAGTTAAATATCCTACTCCAACCTCATTTAAGAATTCAAGTCTTTTTATAATTTCACTTAAAATAGGTTTTAAAATTTCTTTTTCTTGATGAGTAAAAATATTAATCTCCTTTTTGACTTTTTTAAAAAATTGATAACAGGTAGCAATATCCATTGCGGCTATATCGGCGATAGAGTAATCCAAAAATTTAACCGCTAAAAACTCTTTTTTCAACCGTTTACCATCGCATAAGGAGCATTTTTTCTCAATTAAATAATTAGCAATTTCTTCCTTAATATAGGGAGAATCTGTTTCAAAATATCTTTTCTGCAAATAAGGAATAATGCCTTCAAAATCCTCATTGCCATACAGAATTATTTTTTTAAATTCATCTTTAAGTTTTTTAAAAGGTATATTAAGGGAAAAATTTAATCTCGTTGAGAGCTTTTGTAATTGATACCAAAACCAAGATTGTTTTTTAATTGGCGAAGCAAAATCAGATAAAGGTTTGATTGCGCCGTTCATCAAAGATAAAGATTGATCTGGAATAATCATCTTTTCATCAAATTCTAACTTAAATCCAAGTCCATTACAGGCAGGACAGGCGCCTTGAGGATTATTAAAAGAAAATGAACGAGGTTCAATTTCCGGTATGCTAATTTTACAAAAATGGCAACTTAATTTGCTTGAATAAATTTTTTCTATTTGATTTTGGCCAGAATCTATTATAGTCACTAAAACGCCATTGCCTGCTTTCAGTGCTATCTCTACCGAATCAGTTATGCGTGTTTTTTCTTCCTTTAAAGCTGATTGAGATATTTTTGGTGGCGGAACAATCCAGCGATCAACTATTATCTCAATATTATGTAATTTATATCGTTCCAGGCGAAGTTTAAGTGCCTCTTCAATTAAATAAATTTTTTTATCAATGCGAACTCTAATAAATCCTTGATTTTTTACTTCTTGAAGGATTTCGCGATGTTGGCCTTTTTGATAAACCACAATTGGAGCTAAAATCATTATTTTATTTCCAGATTTTTCTTGGAAGATTGAGTCAACTATTTGATCTACAGTTAGTTTGGTAACAAGACGCCTACAATTGTAACAATGAGGCTTACCAACTCTAGCAAATAAAAGTCTTAAATAATCGTAAATTTCAGTAACTGTGCCTACGGTCGAGCGTGGATTTGCCGAAAGCGTTTTCTGTTCAATGGCAATTGCCGGTGAAAGACCCTCTATTGACTCTACATCAGGTCTTTCTAATTGACCCAAAAACTGCCGAGCGTAAGAGGATAAGCTTTCAATATATCTTCTTTGTCCTTCAGCGTATAAAGTATCAAAAGCCAAAGAACTTTTTCCGGAACCAGAAACTCCCGTGATTACAACCAACTTGAATTTGGGGATTTTAAGAGAAATGTTTTTTAAATTATGGACTTTTGCTCCTTTGATTTTTATATGTTCCATGATAATATTAAAATAAATATTACAAAATTGTGTTATTATACAATTTTTTTATGGTAAATTCAACCATATTAGAACGATTAATATTACTTACAATTATCTATTACGATTTATTAAATAAACCTCTGACCAGCTTTGAAATTTGGAAATATTTAATTAAACCCAGTAGTCTTCGCACTTTAGACAATTTTGAGCAAATGCCTAAATGCTCTTTATTTGATGTCATTGATACGCTTGAAAAATCAATATATTTGAATAATTTAATAAGCCAAAGAAATGGTTTTTATTTTTTAAAATATCGAAGTGATGACTTTTTTCATTATGGTATAAAGATTCAAAAGATTTGCGCGCAAAAAATAAAAAAAATTAGGCGTTATATAAATTTAATAAAATATCTTCCCTTTGTTAGAGCCATTTTTTTATCTGGGTCGGTGGCAATGGGATATGCCACTGAAAGAAGCGATTTGGATGTTTTGATAGTGGCTAAAAATAGAAGAATCTGGTTAGTTAGAGCAATGACAGCAGGTGTTACTTTTTTATTTGGTATCAAAAGAATGCCTGATGAACTTTCTAAATATAAGGATAAAATATGCTTAAATCATTTTATTACTACGGAATCGCTTTCGATTCCTTTTCAAAGTATTTACACTGCTCAAATTTACGCGAGACTTTTACCGCTTTATGATGAAGGTAATTATTTCGAAAAATTTTATAAAAAAAATCAATGGATTAAAAATTATTTAATCAATTATGAAATATTTATGGAAAGCATAGAAGCTGCTTTTAAAGGAAATGAAAAAATTCCTTTTTTTAAAAAAATTTTTGAGATGTGGTTTGGAATTTTTGACTTTTTTTTTGGCAGTTTGATCAAAAGAATCCAAACTTGGCTCATCAAAAGAAATCCTAAAACTTATCAAAGCGGCGGTAGAATTATTTTCAACGATCAAATGCTTGAGTTCCACCCAAATTCTAAAGAAAAAGACATAATTGAAAATTATAATAAAAAAATCATAGAGTTTAATTTCGATAAATCTTTTTGCGAAACTGATTCTGGTTTAATTAAATAAATTTTTTTAGAAAACAAAAAGGGGCTGTTATACTAACCAGCCCCCAATAAAGACTTTTCACTATAAAACAACTAAAAAAAATCGGCTTTAACTTTAAATAGGATTGGCTCTCATCGGAAGAGCCAATCGCATCTCCCTACTCCCTGTCGCTGGCGTTGTTATTTTACTTGCGCTTGTTGCACTTGTTTTTGCTTCATACCTTTCTTGGTTGCAAAAATTATCGCTTCTTGCGATCATAAGTAGACTTCGTGCCAACAAAGGCGCAAGTAAAATTAACGCTACCGCGACAAAAAAAATAACCTTACTCATCTTTTCCTCCTCCTTTTTGATATCCGTCCGTTATTCGATATCTCACCTCCTACTCAAAAAATTTAAAGAGCAACTTGCTAATCACCTCCTTATTTAAGTGATTAAATTGTAACTTAAATTATATCCCTATTTTTTTAAAAGTCAATAAAAGGTGACTGCAAGTTATCCACAGGAGAAATTTTTATTAAAAAATATATTACCGAGAATTTGTTCACTAAATTTTAGATAAAATGAAACAAAAATAAATTTTTTAATTTATTGTTTATTTTATTGCGACTTTGTTAGTTTTATCTAATAAAATTTGCCGCTTTGTTTGATAAAATTTTTTAAGTTATGATACTTTAAAAAGACTCTTGACAGTTTTTTTTTTATGACTAAAATTAGCAATTAGATGTATGAATTGCTAATTAAGGTGAAAAATGAAAAAATAAATAAAAAAAGATAGATGCAATATAGGCTTAATTGAATAAATAGTTTTAAAAATCAGTTTTTACTCTTTATAATAAATAATAATTAACTTTTAAGTTGACTGTTCAATTTTAAATTTTGAATAGTCAACGAATTTGAGGCAATGAAATTAAGACCGCTTGAAGATAGGCTGATTATAGAGCCCTTAAATGAAGGGGAGAAAACAAAGTCCGGTATTTATTTACCAGATACTGCAAAAGAAAAACCAGAACAGGGAAAGGTAATAGCTGTTGGCCCTGGAAGGTTTGATAAAGATGGGAAAAGAATCCCAATGGAAGTGAAAAAGGGAGATAAGGTTTTATTTACAAAGTATGGACCAAACGAAATAAAGGTCGGAGAAAAAGAGTATTTAATTGCTAGACAAGAAGATATATTAGCAATTATTGAAGAATAAAAGATAAAAATTAAAAAAATTATTTTCCAATTTTTAATTATTATGGTTTTAAAGATATAATTAAAAATTGGAAAAAATTAAAATATGCCTAAACAAGTAATTTTTCATGAAACCGCGCGTCAAAAAATTTTCAAAGGCGTTGAAAAGTTAGCTAACGCCGTGCGCGTTACTTTAGGCCCGAAGGGTCGTAATGTATTGTTGGATAAAGGCTTTGGCGTACCAACAATTACCAACGACGGCGTAACAATCGCTAAAGAAATTGAATTAAAAGATAAATTAGAGAATCTTGGCGCGGAAGTTATTAAAGAAGTGGCTTCAAAAACCAACGATATTGCCGGTGATGGTACAACAACCGCTACTATTTTGGCTCATGCTATCACCCGAGAGGGTTTTAAAAATATAGCTGCTGGAGCAAATCCAATGGAAATTAAAAAAGGAATTGAAAAGGCGGTAGCAAAAGTTGTTGATGCATTGGATAAAATCGCAATAAAAATTAAAGGTGATTCCGAGAAAATAACGCAGGTAGCCACTATTTCCGCTCAAGATGAAAAAGTTGGTAAATTAATAGCTGAATTGATGGAAAAAGTAGGCGAGGAAGGCGTTATTACTGTGGAAGAATCTAAAACTTTTGGATTAGATAAGCAATTAGTTGAAGGAATGAAATTCGATGAAGGATATGTTTCTCCTTATATGATTACAGACCCAGAAAAAATGAAAGCGGAATTAAAGGAGCCATATATTTTGATTACAGATCAAAAAATTTCTTCTATCAAAGATATTTTGCCCTTACTTGAGAAAATTGTAGCAAGCGGCAAAAAAGATATGCTTATCATTGCAGACGATGTTGAAGGAGAAGCACTGGCAACATTGGTAGTCAATAAAATCCGCGGTGTCTTTAATGCTGTGGCAGTTAAAGCGCCAGGATTTGGAGATCGGAAAAAAGCTAATTTAGAAGATATTGCAGTATTGACTGGAGGAGAAGTAATTTCATCAGAGAAAGGTTTGAAATTGGAGAATACAGACTTAAATATGTTAGGCGAAGCCGGTAGAGTTATTGTTACTAAAGAAAGCACTACAATTGTCGACGGAAGAGGTTCAAAAGATGCAATTCAAAAGCGAATTGCTCAAATTAAAGAACAATTAAAAACCTTAGAATCAGAATTTGATAAAGAAAAAACCCAAGAAAGATTAGCTAGACTTTCAGGTGGTGTGGCTATTATCAAAGTGGGAGCAGCGACTGAAGTTGAACAAAAAGAAAAACAACATCGTGTAGAAGATGCTATTCAAGCAACAAGGGCTGCTGTTGAAGAAGGCATTGTGCCAGGCGGTGGAGTCGCTTTGCTTCGTGCTCAAAAAGCCCTAGATCAACTGAAATTAAAAAACGACGAAGCTGTCGGAGTGGAAATTGTTAGAAAGGCTTTAGAGGAACCTATAAAACAAATTGCTTTCAATGCCGGAGTCGAAGGATCAGTAATTGTTGAAAAAATCAAAGAGAAAGATAAAGTTTCTTTTGGCTATAATGCCGCTACTGGAGAATTTTGCGATTTAATTGAAGCTGGTATTATCGATCCTAAAAAGGTAACCCGGTCAGCCTTGCAAAATGCTGCGTCAGCGGCTTCTATGTTATTGACGATGGAAGCTGTAGTCGCTGATTTACCAGAAAAGAAAGAAAAAGAAAGCGCTCCAGAAATGCCGGAGATGTAAATTTTCGCTTGGATTTTTACCTTATAAAAAGAGGTCGGGCTTTATATTAAAGTCCGACCTCAATAGTTTATAGTTTATTGCTTTTTGATAAGAAAGTATTAAAATTAAATATAATTATTAATAATTAATATTATGGTTATTATGACCAATCTCACATATATTTTTATAGGAATTTTAGTCCTCCTTATCTTATATATTATTTATCTATACAACTCTTTAGTGAAAATGAGGTTTAGAGTAAAAGAAGGGGAGTCAGACATTGAAGTTCAGCTAAAAAGAAGGCATGATCTTATACCTAATTTGATCGAAACTGTTAAGGGTTATGCTGCGCACGAAAAAACTGTGTTTGAAAATGTAACTCAAGCGCGCGCGCAAGCTATTGGAGCGCATTCAATGCATGAAAAAGCGCAAGCGGAAAATATGCTTTCCCAAACATTAAAAACTCTTTTTGCGGTTGCCGAAAATTACCCTGAATTAAAAGCAAACGCTAATTTTCTTGAATTTCAGCGCGAACTTACAGATACCGAAAATAAAATTCAAGCTTCTAGGAGATTTTATAATGCTAATGTTAGAGATTATAATATAGCTATAGATTCTTTTCCAACAAACATTATTGCATCAATATTTAATTTCCAAAAAGCTGAATTTTTTGATATGGACGAAGGAGAAAAAGAGGTTCCCAAAGTGGATTTTAAATCTTAAATCGCCTTTTAATAAAAAATTATTCGATTAATAGAGAAGTAATAAAATTTTATTTTCTTAATTTTACTTTTTAAAATTAAGAAACATTTATCGCAAGATGCCTACTCTATACACTCTTAAAGAAAAAAACATCCGGAAAACTTGGTTTTTGATGGCGATATTTTTGATTTTTGTAATATCGCTTGGTTGGATTTTTAGTCAGGTTTATCAAGATCCAATAATTTTTTACGGATTAACCATTTTTAGTATCTTAATGTCTTGGATTTCTTATTTTTATTCTGATAAGATGGTAATTGCAATGACTGGAGCAAAGCCTGTATCCCGCGAGAATTATCGTGAACTTTATAATATTGTAGAAAATCTTTGTATCAGCGCCGGACTTCCAATACCCAAAATTTATATCATTAATGATCCTCAGCCAAATGCTTTTGCGACTGGTCGGAATCCTAAAAACTCCGCTATTGCGGTAACAACTGGGTTGCTTGAACTTTTAGATCGCTCTGAACTAGAAGGTGTTATCGCTCACGAATTATCGCATATTGGAAATTATGATATGTTGGTATCAACGATTGCGGTTACTTTATATGGTATAGTGGCAATGCTTTCAGATTTATTTTTGAGAATGAGTTTCTATTCCGGTCGGCAACGCAACAAAAGTCGTCAATCTCCAGTTTTTTTGATAATAGCATTAATTGGAGCCAAAATTGCCGCTTTATTAATTCAACTTGCTATTTCTAGAAAAAGGGAATTTTTAGCTGATGCTTCAGGTGCGCTGTTGACAAGATATCCTGAAGGACTGGCAAGCGCTTTAGAAAAGATAGGGAAATTTTTGCGTCCAATGCAAAGAACTTCAACAGCAACAGCACATTTATTTTTTGATGATCCATTAAAGTCCAATCGTAAAAGTACTGGCTTTTGGCTTTTAAATCTTTTCCAAACTCATCCGCCAATTGAAGAAAGAATAAAAGCATTAAGAGGGATTGAAGTTTAATTTTCATATAATATTTAAAAATAAAAAATCCAAAAATAAGACAGCGGTTTTTATTTAGCACTTTTTTAATTATTACATAAAAAATCTATTTAAATTAATTTATCAAGTGATGCAGTTTTTAAAAATTGGAGGCGTCGCATAGTGGTCTAGTGCGTCCGCTTGGAGAGCGGATATCCCGCAAGGGATCGTGAGTTCGAATCTCACCGCCTCCGTTAGTTAATAAAATTCTTGGTGGCTGGTTTTTGGCTTAAAGCACAAAGTGTGCTTTAGCCGATTTTAGAGGCAAAATTGAATTTTTTGTTTTCGCCTCGTCAAACGCAAAAAATCAAAAGCGAGTTTTTAATTATTGAATTTCCTTTACTTGATTTTTATTTATTTAGTATCATTATATTAAAAGCAGGAATTGTTAATACTACAAACAATATATCATCAGATTATTGAAAAAAATATGATAAAAAAATAATATTGGGGGAGGTATTAAGAAATATGGAGTAAAACTGAGCTTGTCGTAAAAAAGACTTTGCAACAATTCAGTGTTAAATTGCCCCCTCATAAAAATTGATATAAGTTTAATTAAAAAGTTTATTTCTGTTTGTTATGGCAAAAATAGCCAAGGCGTTAGGAGTAAACATTGAAGAGTTAATAGAATGATATGCAAAATTTAACAATGACAAACCAAAATAAAAAGGGCGGAAATATGGAAAATGAAAAGCTGTATTTTAGACAAGATGATAAGATCACTATCTACAAAGCAGATTTTTTAAAAATTACTGCTATCCCTAAATCTTCCATTGATTTAATTGTTACCTCGCCACCTTATAATGTTGATATTCACTATAACAGCCATAAAGATGATTTGCTATATGAAGATTATTTAGAATTTTCTAGGAAATGGATTGTCAAATGTTATGAATTATCAAAAGATGATGGCCGTTTGTGTTTAAATATTCCTTTGGATAAAAATAAAGGCGGTCAACAATCTGTAGGTGCTGATATTACAAAAATCGCAAAGGATGTTGGCTGGAAGTATCATTCCACAATTATTTGGAACGAAGGTAATATTTCAAGACGAACGGCTTGGGGGTCTTTTATGTCAGCCACTGCTCCCTATGTTATTGCGCCAGTAGAACTAATTGTGGTTCTGTATAAAAAAAATTGGAAGAAAACAAGTGGAAGTAGAAAATCAGATATAACTAAAGCAGAATTTATGCAATGGACTAGTGGTGTTTGGAATTTTAGCGGCGAAAGCAAAAAAAGAGTGGGTCACCCCGCCCCTTTTCCGGTGGAATTACCGCGTCGATGTATTAAATTATTTAGCTTTGTTGGAGACACAGTTCTTGATCCCTTTTTAGGCAGTGGTACAACTTTAATCGCCTCATTTCTTAATAATAGAAAAGGAATAGGAGTAGAGATAGATAAAGAATACTGCGATTTGGCAATAAAGCGCTTACAACAAGAAGCAAAAATTAATCAACAAAGTTTTTTAACTTAAATCACAATCACTATGAAAAATATGAAAAAGAGGAAAACAATTAGAGATTTGTTAATCGAATATTTTAAGGCGCATCCAAATAAAGATATGCCACATGGCCCTGTTGTCGATTGGGTTGAAGCGAGATATAAAAGACTTTATAACAAAAAACCACGAGATACTTGGCGGTCAATTAGAAACCTGCATGAAACTGGTTTTTTAATAAAAGTTAAAAAAGGAGTTTATCGTTATGATCCTAACGCAGTAAAGCAAAGAGAATTAGAAGATTTTACGCCAGAACAAAAAGAAGCGATCTTAAAAAGAGACGGTTATAAATGTGTCATTTGTGGACGAGGTAAAAAAGAAGGTGTTGAATTGCATGTTGATCATATTAAACCAAAATATCTTGGTGGAGAATCAACGATAGAAAATGGGCAAACTTTGTGTGCCCGACATAATTTTATAAAGAAAACTTTAAAGCAAACAGAAACAGGCAAAAAGATGTTTATCAGATTATACGAATTAGCCAAAAAGGAGAATAATGAGGAACTTTTAAGATTTTGCGTTGATATTTTAGAAATGTATGAAAAACACAATATTAACAGCCATATTGTATGGAGGAGATGAGAAATTGCAAAAAAATAAAAGAAATTTACAAAGAATATTGTAAAGAATTAGGGATAAAATTTTAGTGAAAAAGATTTTAAGAGCTTCCTTGCTTGGGAGAATGTACAAAAGCAATCCCATTAGGAGGAAATAAATTTGGTGATAGATGGGGGCACGCCTGATGTTCTGGGAGTATATAAGTTTTCAGAGATTGATCCAATACGACCACCGATTGAAATTATCAGTGCAGAAATAAGAATTGATACTA
>JBBIOV010000013.1:0-15012 GCA_037443185.1 bacterium
GAGAAAGATTTAAAAGATAAAATCATCGGGCAAAACGAAGCGATTGAAGCTTTGTCGCATGCCATTTTACGATCTCGGGCCGGCATGTCTAATGCAAACAGACCTTTAGGATCGTTTTTATTTATGGGCCCTACAGGAGTAGGCAAAACTGAACTTGCAAAAGTTTTGTCTCAAGAAGTTTTTGGGGAGAAATCTTTAATAAAATTTGATATGTCGGAATTTTCTGAACCGCACACAATCTCACGACTAATCGGAGCTCCCGCAGGATATGTTGGTTATGGGGAGGGTGGCCAGTTAACTGAGAAAGTTCGCCATAAGCCTTATTCAGTTGTTCTTTTTGATGAAATAGAAAAAGCCCATCCTTCACTTTTTAATTTACTACTGCAAGTGTTGGAAGAAGGAAAATTAACTGATCAAATGGGCAGGGTAGCTGATTTTAAAAATACCATTATTATTTTAACATCCAATTTAGGCACTGATAGATTTACACAGGCAGCGGCAATTGGCTTTGAAGAAGATAGCTCAAAGAAAAAAGATATCGACGCAAAATTTACCCAAATAAAAGAAGAAGCTCTTGAAGAATTAAAAGAAGTAATGAGACCTGAATTTTTAAATCGTTTAGATGAAATTATCGTTTTTAATCCCTTAGCCAAGAAACAAATTAAAGAAATCGTCAAAAAACAAATGAAAGAATTTGTACAAAATTCTTTAGAATTTAAAAAAATAAAAATTTCTTACGATAAAGCTGTGTTAGATTTTATTACTGAGAAATCTTTTGAGCCCTATCAAGGGGCGCGTCTTGTGAGAAAAACCATTCAAAAATACATTGAAGATCTTATTGCTGAAAAATTAATCCAAGGAGAAATCAAAGAGGGTAATGAGGTCATCTTAAAAATAAAAAAAGGTAAAATCGAAATAGAAAAATTTAAGTAAGCAAGCAAAATAAATCTTTGTTTTAATGTTATGATTTTGTTGTTGAAGGCATAAATACTTGTTGTCTTTTCAACCTTATAAAGCGCAACTTAACTTTTTTTAATTATTTTTTACAGTTTCTGAATCTAATTTTATTATGTTTTTTAAAAAAAATTCTTTACATCTTGGCATTGACCTTGGAGCATTCTCTCTTAAGGCGGTTTTAATTGAAAAAACCACAAAAGGTAATATTTTAAAAAATTATGGATATTTAAAAAGTTCAGTGAAGGGTAAAAAAGATTTTACTGATGAGGAAATTATCGCTCTTTTGAAACAGCTTTTAATAAAAATGAAAATTAAGCCAGATATTCAGGTTGCTTTTTCTTTACCTGTTTCCCAAAGTTTTATTACTGAACTTTTTTTGCCGCCAATGTCTCCTGAAGAAGTTGCGGCATCTGTAGAATTTCAGGCAAAACAACATATTCCAGTGCCTTTGGAAGAAGTTTCAATCTCTTGGCAGATTATTAATGAGCCAGAAATAGAGAAATTACAAAACAATGTTGAAGAAAATCAAATACAATCAAAAACTCAAATTGCGCAAAGCAATAAAACCAAAGTTCTTTTAGCGGCAGCGCCTAAAAATATCGTTGAGCGCTACCAAACAATCTCAAAAAACTTAAAGCTCCGTTTAAAAGGCCTTGAGATTGAAACTTTTTCTTTAGCTAGAAGCTGCATCGCAGATAGTGATGTTTATTTAATAGTGGATATCGGAGCTAAAAATACCAATATGACAGTTGTTGCAAATAAATATTTACGTCTTAATCGAAACCTTGAACTTGGGGGAGAAAACTTTACTTCTGTTATCGCCAAGGGTTTAAATATTGATTGGGATAGAGCGGAAAAATTAAAAACAGAACAAGGATTGATTGCCCAAAGAGGCGAAGAAGAATTGACAAAATTTCTCTACCCTTTAATAGATAAAATTATTGTTGAAATTGATCGCGTGGTTTCAACTTATCAATTGCGAGAAAATAGAGATATAAGAGAAATCATTTTAAGTGGTGGTTCAAGTCGTTTAAATGGACTTAATGATTATTTAGAAAGACAATTAGGATATCCAATAAAAAATGTTAACCCTTGGCTAAAATTAATTTATCCTAAAAATTTAGAACAATCTTTAAATAGAATTGGACCTTCTTTTGCAGTTGCGGTAGGGTTGGCTCTTTTGTGATTGTTTTAATCTTTGCAGGGGATTATTTTAAATTAAAAAATAAATAAAAGATTGCATTAAAAATAACAAAGTGATATAATATTATTATCTAATGAAAAAGTGAAATTTGAAGTTTTAGTTTTTCGATAAAACGGTGTAAATCAACAAGGATTTTATAAAATTTTAATAGAAAAATCATTAAAAACTAAAAGCATTATGGATAAAACCACTTTCGTTTTCGGGGCGCCATCTGAAAGTGAAGAAGGTAAATTAGTAAAAATTTTTTCAAGGCTCTCTTTAAGTTTACTTTTAAGCTTATTTTTCTTAATTTTTATTTTAGGAGGATGGGGGGCTTTAATCTTTTTAAATGCGAATTTAAAATCTTCTTTAGAATTTTATAAAAGTAAAGCTTCCTCTATTTATGCTAAAATGAATCAAGATGGTGAGATGAAAAAAGCTATTAAATTTATCAACGATATTGATAAAAGAATATCACTTGCAAGTCTTATTCTTGAAACCCATACAAATGCTTATGCTTTGTTGGAATTTTTACAGACATATACTTTACCCACTGTTTATTATAAGAAAGCTCAATTTATTTCAGGAAGAATAAAAACAGCGCCAACGATTAAAAAAGAATTTGATAATTTAAAAAAGAAAATAACTGATTTAAAAGATATGATTAAAAATAATTCATTAGCATCTTCGTTAGATACTCTTTATGGTAAATTAACAGAAGTCTCTGGTTTGCCCAAGAAAAATTTGATTGAGCTTGTAAAAGCTATTTTAGCTGATTTGCAAGATAAAGAAAAAAATCCGCTCGAAAGCGATGAGACAAGAAATTTAGCTAATGAAATAGTTAATTTAGCAAATAATTTAGCCCAAAAACTATCTGTTGGTGAGTCTTTCAGAATAGAAGGTGAAACTGTTGATTTCAATACAGTAGCTAAGCAAATTGTTACTTTCAAAAAAGCTATTAGAAAACCTTTTATGAATCAAAATGAAGAAACGGTCGAAAATATTACGGTAGGGATGTTAAATTTAACTCAAGATGGCAGAGTTTCTTTTACTATGGACATAGTGATTAATCCTAATTATTTATTGGCTCAATAATGAGAAATCAAAAATTACTTACAATCTTATTTGTGCTTTCAGCTATTTTAATCTTTAAAAATTTCGTATCTTCTGAAATTGATAATTATTATACGCTTCAAAGTCAAATAAAAGATGCCCGCGCCGACTATGATATTTATCAAAAAATAGAAAATTCCTTAATATCAAAGGAAATAATAAATGATGCAATAATGAACAAGTTGGAAAAATTGAAACTTATATTGCCAATAAATTTTAATGAAGATTTTTATATTGAATCAATTAGTTCTTTAGTCAGAAGCAGTGGTCTATTGCTTGAAAGCGTTGATATTAATCAAGATTCAGTATCAAGTGGGAGCGAATTACAAGACATAGTTATTTCTTTAAACTTAAGTGGACCTTATAGTGATTTTATCAATTTTTTAAAATCTATTAGAAACAATATTACACCACTTGAGATTTCAGAATTTTCAATAGATTCTTCTGGTATAGTCGACGGGGCAAATTCTTTTAAATACGGTGTTAAAATTTTAACAAGAATAGCTTTATGAAAAAATATCAAACAATCATCATTTTTGTTTTATTACTGGCCTTAATATCTTGGGGGATTTATTTTTTGTTAATAGCAAACAAAAAATCAGAATCATCTAAATCAGAAAAAAGCGAAGCGGCAATATTACTTGAAAAAATAAATCGCATTGATAATTTAGAGTTAGACCAAATTTTCAAAAAAATTGAATTATTGAAGAAATATGGCAATGTTCCTGTTTCTGAAGGTCAGGGTGGAAGAGTGAATCCATTTGTTCCTTTTTAAACTTTAAACATTATTCTATGTTTTTGCAGGATTTTTTAAAAGAAATTAGCAGTCAAACGAAAGTTTCACTAGAGACACTAAAAAAATACTTCAAAGAATCTGTAGCCAGACGTATTTCATTTGACTCAATTTTGATTAATAAAGGAGTTCTAAATGCAAAATCAATTGCCAAAATTAAAGCTCAAATATTAAAACTTCCTTTTGAAACAGTTTCCGATGTAGGTATTTCTAATGAGATTTTAAATATTATACCTCCAAAAATCGTATCAAGTTATAAAGTAATTCCAATTGGAAAAAATAGCGAAGGGAAATTGAAGGTCGGAATGGTTTATCCAGAAGATGTAGAGGCGGAAGAAGCTGTTGATTTCATTGCTGTATCAAAGAAAATCCCTATTGAAAAATTTGTTATTAGCTTAGATGATTTCGAAAAAATTCAAAAACAACACTCTTCTTTAAAAACTGAAATTAAGGAAGCACTTGAAGGCATTAAAGAAGAATATAAGACTGACGAAAAAAAAATTGAACAGACTTACAATTTAAACGTTGAGAAATTTCAAAAATTAGCCGAACAGGCTCCAATTACCAAAGTTGTTGATGTTATTTTAAAATATTCTGTTGATTTAAAGGCATCAGATATTCATATTGAACCATTAATCGATCAAATAAGAGTGCGATTTAGAATCGATGGAGTTTTGCATGCGTCTATTTTTTTGCCCAAAAATATTTTAGCCGCAATAGTTACAAGGATAAAAATATTATCAAATTTGAGGATAGATGAAACAAGAATTCCGCAAGATGGAAGAATTCATCAATTAATTGATAATAGATTAATCGATTACCGTATTTCAACATTTCCGGTCGCTGAAGGAGAAAAAATAGTAATGCGAGTTTTGGATACTTCAAAGGGAACCTTAACGTTGGAAGATTTAGGACTTGAAGGAAAAAGTTTGGAGGATGTAAAAAAAGCGATGGATTTACCTTTTGGAGCAATACTTATTACCGGCCCTACTGGATCCGGAAAATCAACTACACTCTACGCCATTTTAAGTATTTTAAATCAAGAAGACACTAATATTATTACCTTGGAGGATCCTGTAGAATATTATATAGAAGGAGTAAATCAATCTCAGATTCGTCCAGAAATTGGTTATACTTTTGCCACCGGTTTAAGACACATATTGCGACAAGATCCAGATGTAATAATGGTCGGTGAGATTCGCGATTCTGAAACTGCTCAATTAGCGACACATGCTGCTTTAACAGGTCATCTCGTTTTTTCAACTTTACACACTAATGATGCTATTGGCATTATTCCGAGATTAAATGATATGGGAGTAGAAGATTATTTACTTCCTTCAAGTTTAAAGCTTGGTGTTGCACAAAGACTTGTTAAAAAGTTATGTCCATCTTGTAAAATTAAAATAGAAGTTCCAGAACAAATCAAAAAAATTATAGAATATGAAGCCTCAGTAATGCCTCCTTCTTTAGGAAAAAAAGTGCAAACAGCACTTAAGGAAAATAGTTTAAGTTTATATAAGTCTCAGGGTTGCGCTGAATGCGGTAATAAAGGTACAAAAGGCAGAATAGGTATTTTTGAGACGCTTTTTATGACAAAAGAACTTGAAAATATCATTATTAAAAAAATCACCACCGAAGATTTACAACAAGAAGCCAGAAATCAAGGGATGGTAACAATGCGTCAAGATGGCATCTTAAAGGCTTTAAAAGGAATAGTATCCTTTGAGGAGGTTATAAAAACAACAGAACAAAGTTATAAGAAATGAATTCTAAATATTAAACTGTCAATAATAAATATTTTAATTTTTGTTTGAACTATGGAAAAGAAAAAAATTTTGCTAATTGAAGACGATCCTTTTATAGCAGAGATGTACGCTATAAAATTTAAAAATGAATATGATTTTGATATTGCTCAAGACGGCGAGATAGGGTTGAAAAAATTAAATGAATATAAACCAGATTTAGTTTTATTAGATATTATCTTGCCTAAAATTGATGGATTTGAAATATTACAAAAAATAAAAACAGATCCTAATCTTTCTTCTATTCCCGTGGTGCTTCTAACAAATTTAGGACAAAAAGAAAATATTAAAAAGGGATTACAGATGGGCGCTTTAGATTATATCGTTAAAGCTCATTTTACTCCAAGTGAAGTCGTTGAGAAAGTTAAAAAAATTTTCAATGAAATAAAATGAAGCAATGCCGGAAATATCAAGAAAATATCAGCTTGAGGATTTACTCACTCTCTGCGCCGAACAGGAAGCATCAGATTTACATTTGGTTGTTGGCAAAAATCCAACTTTAAGAATAGATGGAACTCTTGTTCCTTTAGTTAAAAAAGATGTTTTATCTCCGCGAGATACTGAAGAATTAGCTCAGATTATATTAGATGAAGCGCAGTATGAAATATTTAAAAAGAATCTTGAAATCGATTTATCTTACGATTTCAAGGGAAAAGCGAGATTTCGTGTTAATATTTACCGAGAAAGAGGATATGTGGCAATTGCTTTGAGATATATTTCAAAAAAGATAAGGACACTGGAGGATTTAAATTTACCTCCAACGCTGGCTGATTTTACTAGATATTCTCAGGGTTTAGTTTTAGTGGTTGGGCCCACTGGACACGGAAAATCTACCACTTTAGCGGCTTTAATTGATATAATCAACAATACGCGCAACGACCATATTATTACAATTGAAGACCCGATAGAATATCTTTTTGAACAGAACCGTTGTTTAATTAATCAGAGAGAAGTTAATCAAGATACTAAAAGTTTTAGCGCCGCTTTAAAACATATTTTCAGGCAAGATCCGGATGTGATAATGATAGGGGAGATGAGAGATTTAGAAACAATTAGTATTGCTTTAACCGCTGCAGAAACTGGTCATTTGGTTTTCACAACTTTACATACTAATTCAGCAGCGCAAACTATTGATCGGATTATTGATTCTTTTCCTGGTCATCAGCAATCTCAAGTAAGGACTCAACTTGCCGGTGCGCTACTGGGCATCATTTCCCAAAGGTTAATACCAAAGGTTGATGGTGGACTGATTCCAGCTGTAGAAATTTTAGTGGCAAATCCAGCTATAAAAAATTTAATTCGCGAAGGAAAAACTCATGAAATAGATCTCGTTATTTCAACAAGTTCAGCTGAAGGGATGATTTCACTCGATAAATCTTTAGCAAATTTAATTAAAGCTGGTAAAATTACTTTAGAAAATGGCGAAATGTACGCCTTAAACCGCAAAAATTTAAAAACCTTGCTTCAAACTTAAATTAATGTAAAATATTTATATTTAATTCGGAAAATTAAAAGTTTATAAAAAAATTCAAAATATACTCAACAGAAAAATTTTTTAAGGATTAAATTTTTAAAATTAAATATTTTTATTTTCATTTAACTTAAAATGCTTTTTAAATATCGTGCTAAGAATTCACAAGGGCAAATGCAATATGGGACAGTTGAAGCTTCAACGCAAGATATGGCTTTAACCGTTTTGCAAAGGCATAATTTAATTCCTCTTTCAATTGAAGAAGTTAAACAAGAAGGTATTTTAAGTAAGCAAATTACTTTAGGAGGAGTAAAAGGTAAAGATTTGGTAATTTTTTCTCGATCTTTAGCAGCGCTTTTTGATGCTGGGGTTCCTCTGGTCGAGGCTTTAAGAACTTTGGCGGAACAAAATACCAATCTAAAGTTTAAAGAAATAATAAGCCAAATTGCCGAAGATGTAAATTCAGGTCTTGCTTTCTCAAAGGCGCTAGCACAGCATAAAAAAGTTTTTTCACAATTTTATATCAGTATGATAAAAACTGGAGAAGTTTCTGGTAATCTCCAAAATACTTTGTCGTATTTATCAGAATATTTGGAGAAGGAATTTAATCTTCAATCTAAAATTCGAGCTGCACTGGCTTACCCGGCTTTTATTATAGGAGTTTTTATCATTGTGGGCTTTGTGATGTTTTTTTTCGTAATTCCGAATCTTACTAAAATTATTGCTACTTTGCCGCAAGAAAATTTACCTTTTTTCACAAAGTTACTCTTAAGTATTTCTAATTCTTCGGCCACAATGATGTTTACGGTTTTGGCGATTATCTTAGGTGGACTGGGGTTTTTAATTTATTTTTTACGCACAACCGAAGGTAAAAAAATATGGCATCAGACTCAACTAAAACTCCCAATTTTTGGCAAGCTTTTTAAAAATATTTACCAAGCGCGTTTTTGTGAAAATTTAAGCACTCTCATAAAAGGCGGTCTACCTATTTTGCAGGGACTAAAAATCACGGGGGATGTTGTTGGCAATATCGTTTATCAAGAAATTATCGAAGATGTTGCCAAAGCAGTAAAAATTGGTAATACCATTGAATCTGTTTTAAGTAAAAAAGAAGAATTTGATCCGTTGATAGTTGAGATGATTGCTGTCGGAGAACGCTCAGGTAAATTGGAGTCTATACTTAAAAAAACAGCTGAATTTTATTCTATGGAAATTGACAGAACAGTTACTAAACTCTCATCTTTAATCGAGCCAATTTTAATTGTCATTTTAGGAATTGGTGTTTTTTTTCTCTTAGCTGCCATTTTGGTTCCGATGTATAGTGCGATGACCTCATTTATTTAAAAAATAATCGAAAATAATCAAAACGCAAAAAGTGATTTAAGATATTTGATTTTTTTAAAAAAAGTTATAAAATTTTTAAAAAATTAATTTCTGAAAGGAGGTGAAAAAAATGCGAAAAAACAAAAATAAAGGTTTCACCATCATCGAATTACTTATTGTAATCGCAATTTTAGGAATACTGGGTTCAATTTTGTTTGTTTCAATTTCAGGTAAGCCCACTATCAAAGCAAGAGATACAAAAAGAATAGGTGATTTAAATTCTTTAAGACTGGCAGTTGAACTTTACTTTAGTGAAAATCAAGTTTATCCGACATCTCTTAGTAGTTTAGTGCCTGACTATATTCAAGCTGTTCCAAAAGACCCAAGATATGCAGATGGCTCGACAAATTGTGGTAGTACTTTATTTGATGACGATTATGCTTATGGGGTCAATTCAACAACTTCACCGACAAGATACTACATTGCTGCTTGTCTTGAAGGTACTCGTCCAGCAGGATCCTCTACTGAAAACTTTAGTACTTATACGCCTGCACTGAACTGTAACTCAAATGCGGGAATTTATTGTATATCTAATTAAAGGTTATTAGTTCATCGCGATGGATTAGGATTAGACCTCTTGTTTCAAAGATTGCGAGCGCTAAAAGCACGAAGTGCCTCGTAAATTTTTGGTCAAACAAGAGGTCTTTTCCTTTTAATGATTATCAAAGCTTGACCTTTATAGTCAACAGTTATTAATGTATCCAAAAAGTGCAACATTGATGATTAGATTGATTGTGATATAATTAATCTATGATAGAGGTAATTATTTTTATCTTTGGTCTTATAATAGGCAGTTTTATAAATGTTTTAATTTATCGTTTGCCCTATAAAGAAGATATTATAAAAAAACGCTCCCATTGCCCAAAATGTAATAAAATTCTTTCTTGGTTTGAACTTATTCCAGTGGTTAGTTTTTTGATGCAAAAAGGTAGATGCCGCTACTGCAAAGCTTTAATATCTTTTCAATATATCATTATAGAGATTTTCACTGGAGTTTTATTTTTAATGGTTTTTCAAAAACTAAACGCTTTTTTAATTTCTGATAATTTAATTATGTTGCCGACTAACTATTTGGCGACAAATATTTTTTATTTTTTAATTTATCTTTTATACTTTTTTTATATTATAAGCGTTTTTATCGCTGTTGCCGTTATTGATTTTAAAACTTTTCTGATCCCGGATATTCTTATATTTCCAGCAACCATTATCACTTTGATATTTCAATCTTTAAACTTTTTTTTTGATATCTACAACAATTTGAAAAGCTTAATTTTTTATAACATTATATCCGCATTTGTTATTTTTCTTTTTTTCTTTTTTTTATATTTTTTTTCTAAAGGGGAAGCAATGGGTTTTGGGGATGCAAAACTTGGTTTTTTAATTGGAATTTTTCTTCCTTTTCCTTTAAATATTTCAGCGATTATGTTATCATTTATTTTAGGAGGGTTTTTTGGTATAATATTATTATCTTTAAAAAAAGCAAATCGCAAAACTCAAATTCCTTTTGGTCCGTTTATGTCAATTGGAGCAATAATAACTTTCTTATTCCCGGAAATCGCAAACTTAATCTTTTAAATATTCCATTAAAAAAATCGTTAAATGGTTAGATTTTAGATTGTAAAATTTCTAATCTAAAATTTAAAATCTAAATTTCATTTTTTGACTTTTTGATCGAATCAAATATTTGAATTTTTATTTATCTTAACGCTTTTAAAATTTTCAACTATTTCAGTATGGTCATATTGGCTCAATATTCTAAATCATTCAATATTTTTGCTTTTTTAAAACAAGACAGGAAACAAGCCGGATTTACTTTGATTGAACTTTTAGTGGCATCAATTGTTTTAGTGATTTTATCAGCTATTCTTTTTATAAGTTTAAATGCTGCTAACAGACGACTTGACTTAGATAGCGCAGTTCAGTATTTAGTCTCCAATATTCGCCTTATGCAGGGAAAATCTTTATCTCCTGATAGCTTAAATAGTTCTGGGGTTTATGGATTATATTTTACTTTAGATAAAAATAATGAATATATCTTATTTGAAGACAGAAATAATCCTCCTTCTTATCCTTTAAACGATCATTATGATGAAAATAATTTTGAGCTTATAAAAAAAATAGTCTTGCCTAAAAATGTCGCTTTTAGTATTTTTCAAACAAATATTCCTGAGCTTAACCCTCGTTCATTTTCAGTGGTTTACAAAGCGCCAATTCCGACTGTAAGAATTAATCAAAATGATAGCATTAGTTATATTGATTTAGTTGTTACTAAATCAGTTGGCGATGTAATATTTTCAAAAACTGTCAGAATTGAAACTTCAAATAACATAGAAATACGATAAGTTTTAAAATTATCTTAAAGTTTCCGACCCTTAAGATTTAACCTTTGTAGTGAATAATTTATGTTAACTTTTTATATATCAAATTCAGATTCGCCCTCTAATTTAAATGTTAAGCAAAATGGTTTTACCTTCTTGGAAATGGTTATAGTGGTTGGGGTTATTCTTATGGGATTAACTGTTATTTTTAATGTTGCCATTAATAACCTTTTAGCTTCAGAAAGCGCGCAAAATACTTTTTTAGCGGCTACTTTAGCGCAAGAAGGATACGAGATAGTCCGTAACTTTAGAGATACAAATTGGCTTATCAACGATGATACAACAAAATGGCGCATTCAAGATCCATTAAAGCCAGGAACTGTTTCTTTAGTCGATGGAAATTATAGAGCTGATTACAATGACTTAAGTTTAAATCTTGCAATTAATGATTGCGGTACCTCTTTGACTAACGAACCATTTTTAAAAATAGACGCAAATGGTTTTTATAATTATGAAAGCGGTTCGGACACAAAATTTAAGAGAGTTATGTGCATATCAACACCTCAGAGCAATCAAATGAAAGTCACTGTGAAGGTTGCCTGGGAAGAACGAGGTGAAATTAAAAGTTTAACTTTAGAAAATTTACTTTATAATTGGAAATAATTATTTTTGCGGGGTTTATCTTTGATAGAGTAAATAATTTATGTTAACTTTTTATATATCAAATTCAGATTCGCCATTTGATTTAAATGTTAAGCAAAATGGCTTTACCTTGATTGAACTTCTTATTGCAAGCGCAATTTTTGTCTTAATTTCATCAACTTTAATATCTATAGTTATTGATCTTTCAAAGGCTCAAAAAAGAGGTATCATTATTCAAGAGATGCAAGAAAATACCCGTTTTGCTATTGAAATGATGGCGCGAGAAATAAGACTAACCCAAAAATCATCTTCCTCTAACGATCCAGGTGGTATATGTGTGCCAAATGGAAAAAATTTTAATTTAATAGGCGAGTCGCAGTTAAGTTTAATAAATTATTCAGGCAATTGTGTAACTTACAAACTGGGAAGCGGTGTTGAAGCAAATGCAATTATTAGAGAAATTGATATTGCTCCCTTTGACGGCGTTCCTGAACAATCAGGAAAAATAACTACCCCATCTAAAGTAAAAATTTTGACATTCAAATTTGCTTCTGATGGAGCAGGTAATATTTTAGGAGACGCAATAGGGGATAATAAACAACCAAAGGTGGTCATCTCTTTTCAAGCTCAAGCCACTGACTTTCAAAATCAACAAATCTACCAGATTCAAACTACTGTTTCTCAGCGAGAACTTGATGTGCAATAATTCTTGCTATTGAGGCAAAGCCTTAATAGTGAAGATAATAAAAAATTATGAATGATAATTTAATAAGTCAAGAGGAACGCGGTTCAGCTTTGGTAATGACCCTTATTATATTAACAATGGGGCTAACTATTTCCCTTACCTTAAGCGCTATTTTTTTAAATCAACTTAATCTTTCAAAACAAATAGCAATAACTTTGCAATCATTTGCTGCAGCTGACTCGGGTATAGAAGAAGCGCTTTATCAAGATAGAGTAGCGCTGGCAAGTCTTTGGACTCCTGAAGAAATAGATAATTTCAATTTCCAAGGAGTATTAATGAATCAATCAAAACAATATGCCAATTATGTTTATTGTATTAGTAGTGGTAACATTTATCCTGGCAATAATTTTTCAGCTTGTAACTCCCCAGCGTATCAATATAATTTTAACCGAGGCGCCGGACTAACAGCTATTACTGCCACTGGCAGCTATAAAGGAGTAAAAAGGATTTTAAAGGTTTTTTATTAATTTTTTTTAAAAATGAATTGACTGTATAATCTCTATTGAGCAATATTTTATCACTTCCAAAACCAAAATATTGTATAATTTTTAAAAAATATGGTATAATTTTAATAAATTATTTTTTTTATTCATTGTTTAGTTTATTTTTTTAAATAAGATCCATGAAGATAAAATTTATCAGATTCTTGATTTTTATTATTGTTATTTCTTTTATTTTAATACTCATTTATTTTTTAAAAAGCAAAGTAGATGATAATGCTATTTTAAGTAAAGACCCCTGGCAAACAATGAACCCTAATTTCCCTTTTTATACCAGACCTTTAAAAGAAAATGAAATTCCTCACCAAGCTATCAAGATATTTGTTCAAAATAATCAATGCCAGCCAAACAATTTTCAAGTGAAAGCAGGGGAGAGAGTGATTTTAATTTTACGTTCTTCTGAAACAGACCAAAACATCATTGATTTTGAAGATGAAGCTTTAGAGTTAGTCAAAATCATCATTGATGGTCAAGAACCAAGAGGTATAATGTTTCAAGCTCCTTTTCAAAAAGGAGATTATTCTTTTTGGTGCGGTAAAGTTTCCTCCAAAGACAAACAAAAAGGAGTAATGTCTGTCAGATAATATATTTTTTCAAACCCAATATCTTTTTTTAAAAAAACAAACCACCCATCAAAATCTTTTAGAAAATTTATATGAGCGTTCATGTTTCAGATAAAACTTTAAACAATCTTTTTTATATTTATATTCTTTTTATAAAGAAAACACTTTTTCAAAAACAAAAAAGAAATTTCTTTACTTTATTTTTATTTAGCGCCATTTTTATTTTCTTTTTTTTACCTCATCTTTCTTTTGCCGCTTTCTCTTGTGACCAAGGAGATTTAAACACTACTTGCTATGTCAACACCAAAAAAACACTCTCTAATCAAGAAGTAATCAGAGGCGCAGGTAGTTTAATTATTCAAAGTGGCGGAGAATTAACTTTAAACTCAAATCTTGAATCATTTTATAATTTAGAAGGTGATGTGATCATTCAAAATGGCGGTCGCATCACAGGCAACATTGGAGAACTTAAAGCCACTAATCTTACTTTAGAGAAAAACTCCTCAATTGATCTCTCATCTAAAGGTTATCCAGGCGGAACTTATTCTCGACCTTATGGCCAAGGTCCAGGAGGAGGAAGTCCTGTTCATGTTGGTTATTATTATTTTGGAGGTGGTGGTGGTTATGGTGGTAATGGAGGATATGGTGATAGGTATTTTTTTTTAGTTTTAGGCGGTCGAGCTTATGGCTCATTAACTCAACCTCAAGATTTAGGTTCAGGTGGAGCATATGGTGGACGATATGATAGTTCTATTTTTGGTGATCCAGGAGGTGCTGGAGGAGGAAAAGTTAAAATTCAAGTTTCCCAAACAGTTACCATCAATGGTTCTATCTTAGCCAATGGTGAAAATAGGAGTAATAATTATTATAGCGGTGGTGGCTCAGGAGGCTCTATTTGGATTGAAGCTTATACCTTCACAGGTTCAGGTAAAATTGAAGCAAACGGAGGAAGGGCTGGTTGGGGTTTACAAGGAGGAGGCGGAGGCGGAGGTAGAATTGCTATATATTTTAATTCTGACACCTTCACAGGTTTAATCACTGCTTATGGAGGTCGATCATATCTATATGATGAACTATATGGCGCTCCAGGGACTATATATAAACAAAAAAAGCGAAATCTAAGACCTATCTTAAATTCTGTCTCTCATTTTCCTTTAGTTCAAAGAGCTGGAGAGATAATCTCTTTTTCTTCTCAAGCTTATGATTTAAATGGAGATCAAATAAAATTATATATCTGCAAAGACCCAAGTTGTTTAAACTGTGGTCCTAATAATACTTCCAATTGCTGGACTTATTCTAATGATTTTTACAGCACAAACCCTCAAGCTAATTATCAAACTTCAAATTGTCAATATCTTACAGGTAATTACTGGGCAAGAGTCTGTGACAGCACTGGACTTTGCTCAAATGATAATGATACCCCCTTAACTGAACCTGGAGATCTAATCATTTCTAATCCTACCAGAGTCTCCACTATTACTCCTTTATATTCTCAAGATTATATCTTTAAAAATCTTACTTTAAATAATGCTACTTTAACCT
>JBBIOV010000014.1:0-12250 GCA_037443185.1 bacterium
TTATGGCCATACTTTTGTACCCAATGTTTCGGGCAATAGAATAGATATTGAGATCAATAATTTTACAAAGGAAAAATACTCAAATTTCACTAAATTGTATGAGAAATTCTTAAGCGAAAAATATCCTGACCTTAAAGAGGATTTTACTGGAGTTTTAGGTGAAGAAGTGGGGGTGCTTTATATTGTTTCCATTGCAGGCTTCATACAAGATGCAATAGATTATTACTTAAAAGCAATGAATATAGATTTGAAAAAAAGCAGCCGGGAAGTAATAAATAATGCAAAATGCTTTTTAGAGAAAATCAACAATGTACCTGCAGATATTAAACAAAGTAGTGATATGTTTAAAAAAGTTGATTTTGGACTTTCGGTTTTTCGTTGTTTAATGGGTTTTTTAAGAGGACTTGTCGATTTTAGAGATGTTAACGATTGGTTTAAGGCAACTGGAACAAAATTTGAATTTTTTGATAAACGTGCGCTATCGCAAACCAGAGCGATTTTGTCTCAAGGAGGGAATTTTGATTCTCCATCAAATTATCCAAAAGAACTTCATGGATTAATCGAGCCGGCTCGACATTTAATTGAAATTGCTAATTTAGCTTCTACTTTGGTTAAACTGAAAAACTTTACAGGTGACATGATTTATAATTTTATAGCTAATCTTTTAAACGCACCTGGTAATGATGATGTAAAAACAGCGATTGCTCTTTTTCCAGTAGCAGTGGAAAATATTTATAACCATTATGCGGCTTTTGTTTCTGGTTTGAAGCAGGCTACTACTTTAGGGGATTTAAATGTAGGTTATAAAAATTTAGGCGAACAAGGAAATAATTTAAATTATGAATTTAATGCAGGAATTGATAGTTATTGTAAATGGCAAATCATTCAAGGTGGCGATTTAAAGGAATATGAGAAATGCACTTTTACGTCTTTGATAAATAAAAGCGGACAAGTTGAGTATAAGACTTGGGCGTTTGGTTCTTTATTGTCTGCGCAAGGGACATTTGATCCTGGACAAGAAAAAAACGCTAGTCCGCCTTTAGGTGGTAATGTTGGGGGAAGCAATAATAGCGAAAAAATATTTGATGAAAATTGTAGTGATAGTTGTTCAAGCGGTATGTGTTTAAGAGATCAAAATGGGAAATTATTAGAATGCGTCGAAGAAACTCAAATCGATGAAAATTGTCTAACGACTATTTGTTCAAGTGGGAGATGCTTGAAAGACCAAGATGGTAAGTTTTTAAAGTGTATGCCTGAAAATATTTTCAATGATTGTTCAATTTATTATAATCCAGATAATATATGCACACCCGCTCTTTTAGCCTGTTGTAGTGATTTTGGGAAAAAATGTGTAAGCGGAAAATGTGTAAGTATGGGCAGTGATATTTTGCCGCCGGTTTTAACAAATCCTTGTTTAAGTCCAGAAAATATCTCTAAATGCGATGCAAAAACAGAAAAATGCGTAGATGATGGGAAAGGAAATGCTATCTGTGTGCCCAAAGACTCTGAAACAGGTGGAGGTGACGGCAAGAAAAAAAATTTTTGTTCCCCAATGCCTGAACCTAAAGAAGGCGAAATTATAATTCCTAATCCTTTATGCGATTCCACTTTACTTGAGTTAATTAGACGAATTGGCACTTTTTTGCAGTGGTTAGCAATTATTTTAGCTCCGGCTATATTTATTATTGCTGGAATTATGTATCTTGTCTCTGGAGGTAATCCTGAAAGAGTAAAAACTGCTTCAAAAATGATGCTTTGGGCGGCTATAGGATTTGTTATTATTTTATTGTCATTTGGCCTTGTCAATGTTATAATGGATTTAATAGGGTATAGATAGCAGCTGGCGGATTGATTTTTCCTGTTCTTTATGAAAAATAAATTGTTGCACAAAAATTGCGTTTGAGGTATAATTAAATATCAAAAACTAATCTTTATATCGGAATTAATCTTAATAGTTATTAATTAAATTTTAAAAAGTAAAGGAGGTGAAATAAATGAGACAAAAAAAATTTTTTTACAATATATTGTGGGGCGTAACTTTTTTGACTTATTTAATTTCTTTTTTTTATTTTTTTAGTCCTTTAGCTTTAGCACAGGAAGAGGGAACTTGGAAACAAGCAAATATCGGAGAACCTCCATTTAAGGATTGGTGTAGTTTTCTGAAATTTTTAAGTGATATGATTAAATGGATTTTGATTATCGGTTTGTTAATTGGAGTAGTTGTGATTATTTTTGGTGGGATTAGTTTTTTAACAGCAGGAGGTGATTCTGCAAAAGCGGGGCAGGCAGGCAAAACCATTGGATTTGCCGCAGTTGGAATAGTTATTGTTGCTTTGGCTTTTGCTTTTGTTAGAGTTTTAGGAAGTTTAACCGGCGTAGATTTTAATGTAGAATGTGAAGGACAACAACTTTTGGATTAATATTGGATTAATAAAAAATTTATAAAAATTTAAAAAGGTAGGTTTGTTCTGCCTACCTTTTTAAATTTTTATAAAATGCGGATGAGAGGATTCGAACCTCCAAGAGGGTAATCCCTCACAGGGTCCTAAGCCCTGTGCGTCTGCCAATTCCGCCACATCCGCGTTTTAATTGAACCGCCAAGCGCCAACTATCAATATCCGAAAAATTTAATTTTCATTGATTCATCATTCTTGATTTATAATTTCTAATTATAAAAACTCTCTAAATTTTTATATTGTCTTGACCCTTGCCAAGTGAGGCAAATCGTTAATCTTTTCATTTATTCAAGAGGATTTCTCAATATCGGGTATAAACTTGGCGATTTATAATTTGAATAAAAACTTTTTTTTAACAAAAGATTATTGTCTTTATCGTAAACTTCTTGTGTTAAAACAGTCTTCATTGTTAAAACAGTCTTCATTGATCCATCATTCTTTGTTTCGTAGATAATTGGTCCTTTTAATTTGATCTGTCTTCCTTCATTTAGACCAAAAACACTAAAAATTATATCATTCCCTTTGATTTCACTTTGAATATAAATGTAGCCATTTGTAATGTTTACAAACTTTAAATCAGTATATGGCGAATAAATCGTGGCGTCAAATCCTGGAGGATTATAAAAGGCTACTGGATAAGCATGGGGTGAACGTTCAGTGATTTTCAGTCCAGCTTTAACAACCGCTTGAAATAAAGTTGTTGAAACTTGGCATAGACCCCCACCATATTCCGGAATAGTTTTGTTATCCTTGATGACAAGTCCTGGCAAATATCCTTGCTCCGGACTTATCTCACCTAAGTTTTTATTGAAAGAAAATTCTTCCTGGGGAGCAATTAATATCCCGTTGAATTTTGCAGCACCAACTTTTATATTATGCACTCTTGAAGCGGCTGAACCTGAAAAATTTGTTTTGCCTTGCGCTAGGAGAGAGTTTATGCCTAATTCTAAATAATTATCTTCTCGCAAAGCAGCAGGAATTTCTCTAATTTTTATTTCTATTATTTCATTGCGTTCATTGAAAGATTTTACGAACTCATTTAAAGTTTTCTGAATTTCAATTTCTCTACCGCTTATGTCTTTTTGTCTTATAACAACATTTTTGTTATCATTAAAAGAAAGTATCGCGTTTTCTGGTTTTTTAGCAATTTGAGGCGCTATTTGATTTAAAAAGTTTTCGATTTCTTCTGTGCTGGGCAATATATTGATTGAAGATTCTTCGATTTTAAAGGAAATGATATCATAAATAACTTCCTTTGGTACTGGCCAGGTTTCATCTTTATATTTTAATTTAAAATTTTTTTTACTTACTAAAGCCAAAGCATCATCTATCGCCTTTTGTGCCTCGAAATCTTCAATGTTAGGTTTTGTTTTTAAAGTTTTGACATCAAATTCTTTATTTTGTAATTTAGCTGAAGCGGATATAACTTCTTTTTTTAAGGATTCAGTATCTATCTTTGATCCATCTTTTGATTTGTGTAATATGAATTCACCGTTAATCTTTTCAACAAAAGCGTTTTGGGGCTGGTCTATAAAAACATTTAATTTTTCATCAATAAATTTATTGAATTTATTAAAATCTAAAGAAACCATTAAATCATAATATTTTGGCACAAAAAAACTTTTTATTTGATTTATGAAATTAAAATAAAATTTTTCTGAAAAGTTCTGTTTCTTTAAAATATCAACTAAAGTTTGTTCAACATTGATATTTAGTCCTATATCTTTTAATTTAGATAAAATTTCTTGGTCTTTTATTTTAAAACGGAAATCTTGAGATAAATAAACATCGACTTCGTTTAAAAATAATTTTTTTGCTTTTGCGAAATTAAAAAAATTAATATTTTCACCGGCTAAAAAAACATTAATAAAATGGCCTAAAAAAACATTAATAAAATGGCTGTTTGCCCAAATTTCAAATAAAATAAAAATGCTGATGAAAAAAATAAAAAAGATGATCAGTGAAATGTTGATTTTTTTTAAAAAAATAAGATTACCCTTTGGCTTTTTCATCATTTCATTAAGTTAAAAAAACAACCGCGACTTTTTTTAAGGTCTTACTATTATATTGAGGATTTTTAATTTAAACAAGCTCTTAAATCACTCAATTTCAATAGCAATTTTTCTGGCTGTTTCCTTTTTAATTTTAGGTAGACGAATAGTTAAAATTCCGTTTTTAAGGGAAGCTCTAATTTTATTAATTTCTACTTCTTGAGGTAAAATAATTGATCGGGAAAAGGGGCCCCAGTAAAGCTCTTGGAAATAATAATCTTCTTGCGAAACAGGTTCATCGTTTGAACGCCTACCTTTTATAGTAATCATATCGTTGGAGATAGAAACATCTAAATCTTCTGGTCTCACTCCGGCAACAGGAGATTTAATCACTATCTCTGAAGCAGTTTGATAGACATCTATTGTTAATTGACCTTCTTCTTCTGGAATGTTTTGGTCGCTTGGTGTAGTTTCTTGTTGGTTTTGTTTGCTAATTTGTTTAGTTTGAATTTCTTGGGAGTCGTTTTTTGTTTCTATTGGGTGTTCTTTTTTGGCGTCTGAAGTGAAAGACCCGGTTAATAATTCAAAAAATGTTGGTTTTTTCTTATTATTCATATTTTTTTTACTCCGCGCAGTGATCCGATAAAATAAGGATACTACTTTGCGGAATTTGTTTAAATTTTTGTCGAATTTTTTAAGGACATCGCATTTAAAATCAACAAGTTTATTGACTAATTATTTTTTGCAGTTTTTTAAATTCTTTATCAACTATTATATACGAAAAAAATAATAAAAGCAAAAGGAGAAAGATTTTAATGCTGTAATTTGTAATCTCGTTTTGCGAAAAGGTTAGTTGTATGTTTAAATTAAAATTTGTATGAATCAAAGTAGAAAACATTAGACCAACCAAAACAGATTTTACATAATAAAATCGGGTATTCTTAAAGTGAAAGTAAGCTTTCGCAAAAAAATAACCAAAAATTCCCGAAGCTGAAATATGTAAAAATGTGCTAAATAATGACCGCATAAAAATGAAACCGATGATTTCAAATTGATAATTTAAAAAAGAGTCCTGGACTAAAAAACCGTTTTTAAAAGCAATATCCAATGCATACAATAAATTTTCAGCTGCCGAAAATCCTAAAGCAGCTGTTATTAAATATACCATTGCGTCTACTGGTTCGTCAAATTCTTTTTTAGCCTTTCCCCAAAGCGAAAGTCTCATAGTGAAAAATTTATACGATTCTTCAATTCCCGCCGCTATAAAAAACATTACTATAATTACAAAGGGTATATCTAAAGAAAAAAAAGATTTGTTATTACAAAGGGTATATCTAAAGAAAAAAAAGATTTGTTTATAAAAGAGCAATTGAAATTTAAAAAAGATAAATAGCCTAAGGCAGTCTTTAGATTTTCGTTAGCACAGAATTGAAATAAACCAACTAAAGGGGTAAACAAAAAACTTAAAATAAATATACGACGCAATATATAATTGGGTTCTTGATTATAATCTTTGCCTTTGAAAAATTGCAGCCATAAAAAAGTAGGCAGCAAGGTTAAAATAATAATTTCGGTTATTTTAAGATATAGCATATTTTCTAAGTTTATTAAAAATACTAAAAAGTAAGTTGTTTTTTACACTTCATTTAATTCTTCAAAAATTACTTTAATGCTTTTTGTTGGCTCTTTTTTTCTGATATCAATAATTTTTTGTTTTATCTTTTCAAATTGCGCCGTTTCTCTTTTAAAGTATAATTTTTTATCAGGTTTTCTTATTTGAGCGATTATAAGTAATCCTTGACCGCTAAGGTCTCCCCATAATTTTTCAGTTACGAACGGTAAAAAAGGATGAAGAATTTTTATTACCTCAGTAAACACATACCTTAAAATTTCAGGTCGGACATTAAATTTGTCTGATTTACTTATTTCAATATACCAATCAGCGAATTCGTGCCATATAAAATTATACATTTTTTCCAAAACTTGATTAAACTTATAATTCTTTAAATATTTTTGGCAATCTTTGAGTGTTTTATAAAATAAAGTCAATATCCATTTATCCGCTAAACTTAATTTTTCAGTATTAATTAAACTTTCTTTTTCATTAAAAATAGTTAGATTTTTATATTTTAAAAATCTTCCAATGTTCCAAATTTTATTTACAAAGTTTCGTGCACTTTTTATCTTCTCTTCACTTATACTTTGATCATTGCCAAGAGCCGTTCCCAAAACAAGCGAAACTCTAACAGCGTCAGCGCCATATTTATTTGCCATTTCTATGGGGTCAATAACATTTCCCTTAGATTTTGACATTTTTTGCCCTTTGTCGTCTCTAACTAAGCCATGTAAAACTATATCTTTAAAAGGAACTTTTTTAGTAACATATAAACCTAACATTATCATTCTAGCTACCCAAAAAAATAAAATATCCCAAGCTGTTTCCATAACTGAAGTCGGGTAAAACTTTTCAAAATCACTTGATATTTTTATCTGCTTATTCTTTTTAAGAGAATTTATTTTTGAATAAAAATTTTTCGTTTTTGATTGGCTTGTTGCAAGTAAGGTCGCAAAAGGCCATTGGTTGTTGCAAGTAAGGTCGCAAAAGGCCATTGGGCTGAAGAAAACCAGGTATCAAAAACATCATCTGTGTCAGCCTCAGGTATTTTAATGCCCCAGGGAATTTGGCGCGATATATTCCAATCTTTCAAATTTTTCATCCAGTTTAAAAAAATTTTCGTAAATCTTTTTGGATAAAATTTAATTTCTCCTTTTTGTACAGCTTGTATTGCCGTATCGCGAAGTGATAAGCGACCACTTTTTGGCTTTTGAGTCATTTTAATAAAGTATTGATTTTTTAAAATTAATGGTTCAATAATCGTTTTGCATTTATAACAAAGAGCGACATTATGTTTGTATTGGTTATCTGTTTTTTGAGGATTAAGTAAACCTTTTTTTATCATTGCTTCACAAATTTTTTTGCGCGCTTCTTTGACATTTAATCCCTTATAAGGACCAGCTAAATCGTTCATTTTGCCATAATTATCAATAACTTGACGAGGTGGAGGAATTTCATTTTTATGCCTTTGCCAAATTTCAAAATCAACTAAATCATGCGCTGGTGTAACCTTAACTATCCCAGTACCAAATTCCTGATTAACAGTTCTATCAGATATGACTTTGATTTGTGCTTTTCCTAAAACTGTTTCAATATCAATGATTTTGCCAATGAAATTTTTATACCTTTTATCATCAGGATGGACTGCAAGAGCAATATCTCCAAATGTTGTTTCAGGTCTTACTGTGGCTACTTCCAAAGGACCATATTTTATATAATACAAAGGATCTGTCCTTTCTTCATATTTAATCTCTAAATCTGAAAGAGAAGTTTGGTGTTTGGTGCACCAATTAATTATTCTTTCGCTTTTGTAAATCAAGCCGTCTTTTTTTAATTTTTCGAAAGTTTGATAAACAATATCTATAATATCCTTATCTAAAGTAAATTTTTCTCGCGACCAGTCGCATGAAGCTCCGAGTATTTTAAGCTGATTTTTCATTTTTTCTTTATTATTTAATGTAAATTCAAGCATTTCTTGATAAAGTTTCTCTTTGGGAATTTTAAAACGATTACGACCTTCTTTTTCAAGTTTTTTATCAAAAACAACCTGAGTTTCAAACCCAGCATGATCAGTACCAGGAAGCCATAGGGTTATATAACCTAGCATTCGATGATAACGGATTAAAATATCTTGCAAAGCAATAAAAACCGCATGACCCATATGCAAAGAGCCGTTGGCATTTGGGGGAGGCATTATAATTGAAAAATATTTTTTTGAGCCCTTTTTAGATTTAGCGCTTGGTAAATAATCCGGATTAAAAAAACCAGAAACCTCCCACTTGTGATAGATTTGGGATTCTAATTGGTGATTATAGTTTTTTTCCATATCACAACTACTGTTGCACTAAAATACTAATATTTTAAGGAAAGCTAAACTAATTTTAAAGATTTTTTTAAAATTTTTTATTTATGCCGCCTTTTATAATATAAAGACAAATTTGATTGGTGCTTGGGTCGCACATATTTTGAATTTCGGGATAATATTCTAACCGAGCGCTTAATTCATATTTTCTGCCGTCAGATTTATAAGCATAATAGAAGTCAGGCGATAGGGGATCTTTAGGAATCTCTGGAAGGTATTTTGTGCTGGATAGAATACTCCAGAGAGGATTATTAGGTTTATCCAAGCGTGTCCATTTTGAAGCAACTGGATATTTTTTGTAATCATTGTGATATAACTCTAAAGCTAAACTTATTGCTTTTATATCACCAAGCCGTTTATCATTGCGAATTTTTTTTATTTTTAAATTTTCATCTTCACCTTGATTGCCTAATCCCATCTTTGATAGTATTGCTTCAATATTTTCATATTCTGTAGGTTCTTCTATAGAAAAATCTTTACCGTAATCGCTGTATTGGATTTGCAAGTAACCTTCTATTTGGGGTTTTTGAACTATATTTTGGATATAATTATGCATATCTATTGTTGATGAAGGTGGCTCCCCTATTTTAGAGATAAGCTCCCCAATGTCAACTTTAAATTGATAGATTAAATTATCGTTTTTACCAAACCAAACTTCAAAGGGAATTTGGGAAATATTATCAGTGGTTTTTCCCATTTTTTCTTGATTATTTTTCAATTCATTGATAAAAGTTGCTAAATTTTTGCTAAAATCGAGTTCAGTATTTTGTAAAACTACTTCTTCAGATAAAATTTTTACAACCTCCATTATTATTTTTGAAAAAAATTCTTTCTTGAAGGTCAATTTATAATAATAGGTATCAATGTTATTAATTTGTTCCTGTTTTGATTTCTGAATAACAAATATATCTTGTATTTTAGCGCCACTAAAAAATGAAGCCAGTTTTTTTACCAGAACTTCGTTACCCTGGAAGAGATTTGGAAATACCTGTTTAAAATCAGTTACAGTCGGATTTTCAAAAAAGCTTTTATAATCAACTTTTATCCATTTTTGAATAATATCAGGTAAAAATAAATTAAGCAGAGTTCCTCGGTCAATTTTAAAATACACACTGTCATTTAAAAATAAAATCTGACCAGATTCAAAAAAAGATATCAAATCAATTTTAGATTGAAAATCAACTTTTGCTTTTAATTTTTCTATATTGTTTTTATCAGGAGAGCTTTTTTGATAAGCATCAATAGTTAATTTAAATTCAAAGTTTTCAGGCAAGGCATTAATAGATGGATTAAAATTTTTTTCATTTTCTTTTGAATAAGGTGTTAATTGCGCTTTATTTGTTATTTTTTCCCAGTATTCTGAATATTCTGAAGCTTGATTTTGCTCCACTGGAGGGACTGTTGTTTCTGAAAAATAGTTTGATGATTCTTGGAGATTTGGTGATGGCGGGTTGAAAGCGGGGGGTGGTGGGGGAATGACTTGAGCGGTTAAATAAGAAAGAAAGTTTTTATAAAAGGAAGTTTTTTTTTGCGCTTTTGATTTAATAAAGATTTCAGTTTTTAGATGTACTGAATCAGGGTAGTTTAAATTAAAAAGTGCTTTTTTAAGGTTTTGGAGGAAAAGTGCTTTTTTAAGGTTTTCATAATTGTTTTTGATGCCAAAATAAAAATTTAGCGCAAAGAAAGCCAAAAAAGTAATAGTTATAAAAATTGTTCCTCCAATAATAAAAGATTTAAAAGATAAAAATTTTGAAAAATTTTTCAAAGAAAGATTTTTTAATGGAAATTTTAAAAAAGCGAAATTTTTAAAAGACGGTTCTTTAAAAGGAGGATTAATTTTTGGTAAATTCATGGGAGGGGTTATTTCTTTTTTTGGTGTCTGTGGCGGGATAGCTTTGATTTGAGAAGGAGTATGGATACGATTTTGAAAGAAACTTTGTAGATTGTTGACTTTTGAAGAATTTAATGAATTTTGGCTTTTGTTTTTATCAGCTTTCTTTTTTCTAAAATTTTCCAGTTCTTTTTCAGAATAATTAATCTCCATAAATGATAAACTTTTTAACCTCAAAAATGATTTTTAATAAAAAAATAAGTTTATTATTAAAATTACTTAATTATAATTATATCATTATTATTTCAAAAATAAAATATCTGTCTTAAATGGGTTCAATTAATAAAATTTGACTTTTTAATTAAAAGCTCGATTTTATCCGAGCTTTTTGAAAATCGCGGTTTTAAGTTTTTTAAATTTGAAAATTTTAGGCAATGGAAAATATTTTTGAATTTCACAAACTATTGCCTGAAGTAGCTATTTGGCGAAACAAACCATAAACTGCTTTTATGATATCTTTAACATCATTCAATTTTCTTCTAATTTCCTCTGTTTTTATATCTGTTATTTCTTGAGAATTTACCTCATTTCTAAGTTCATTTAGGGCATTTTTAGCCTGTTGAACCTTTTCTTGAGCTTGATTTAAAAGATTTTCAAGTGATGCGACATCTTTGCCAGAATTTTTTAAAATGGCAATTTTTTCGAAAATTCTTTTAGCTCTATTTTCAGCATTATTGACAATCGCTTTTTCAAAATGAACGATATTTGCAATCAAAAGCAACCTCCTGATTTTTAAGTTATATACATCTTTCCGCTGGTTTTTTATTTGTTGGGCGATTTGAGATAACTCTTCAGCGGTTTTAGCATTGCTGACTTGATTTTTCAATTCGTTTAATCTTGTAATATCGTTGTCAATTTCAGAAATAATGGATTGCTCCAATTCCCCATATATCGTTTTATTTTTTGAAATTCGTTCTTTAAGATTTTCAGAGTGGGCAATTAAAACCTCTATTGCTTTTAAAAGATGTTCTTTTCTTTTTTCAATGATAGTTTGTTGGATTTGAGCCCTCTTTTCTTTAGCTTCGCTTTTTAATTTACCCTGAGTATCTCGAAGTTGCTTTTTAATATCTCTAAATTGATTTAACAGGTCATTAAAACGGAGTCTTTGCAAAGAAGTCGGGCTTCCCTGAGTTGGAGTTGGTGGTGCATTTAACTCCTCTGTAGGTTGAGTATTTCCTTGAGAGTCTTGCGTTGTCTGGGCAAAAAGTAAAATCGGAAGCAATAAGTCCAAAACCATTAAAAATAAAAGTATTTTTTTCATATTTTTATATATTTGCGAAATTGCTTTTTTAAGCAACCGCCATTATTAATAATTATAAATTTATTTCTTTTAAAACATTTTCTTCTTCTAAAAGATTATTTAGCTCATTTTCATTTTGGAAGGATTGAAATTCTTTATTTATATCATTGATATCAAAAATTTGATTGTTTAAATTTAAGTTGTTTGGTGATGATTTTAAATCCTCAGTGTTTGTCTCTTGGATATTACCTACTTCCTCTATTGCATTATCAATCTCATTTAAATACTCTTCATCTTGAACTAAAGAGTCAATTTCTCTATCAATTTCAGTTTGAGGAGTAAGTTCATTATTTATAACCTGAGGAGGAGTAGGGGGAAAGGAAGCATTTTTTAAAGTAAAAATCATTACAATGAAAGAGATAAAAAAAAGCGCAATCACTGAAATTGTAATAATTTTTTGCTTTGTCATAAATATCACCTCCTTTATTTGGTCATCTAACTATATTATAACCTCTTTGACTTAAAAATACAATAATACGAAGACAAGGTCCGGCCTTTATAAAGTTAAGGTCGGACCTCTTTTATAGATTTTAATTTTTTACTCAGATTTAACCTTTAGCTTTTTTTTGGTTTCAATTTCAGTTTTTGGCAAAGTAATTGTTAGGACGCCATTTTTTATAACCGCTTCTGATTGA
>JBBIOV010000015.1:0-11167 GCA_037443185.1 bacterium
TTGCCGGTGTAATCTCAGATTTTGAAGTGGCGGAAAGTTTTTTTCAATATTTTGTTGAGACAGTGCATCAAAAATCATTATTTAAGCCATTCGTTAGGCCTCGTGCGGTAATTGGCGTACCTTCAAATCTTAATGAAGTGGAAACGGAGGCTTTAAAAGATGCGGCAATTTCGGCTGGCATTAGAGATGTTTTTTTAATTCCTGAAACAATCGCGTCAGCTCTGGGTGCAAATTTAGATATTATGGAGTCCAATGGAGCAATGGTAGTAGATATGGGAGGCGGAACCACAGACATTTCAGTGATTTCGCTAGGAGGAATTGTAATTGGCAAAACAATTCCTATTGCCGGCGAAACATTAGATAATGACATTATTCAATATATTAGACAAGAACATCATTTATTAATTAGCCAAAGCGCGGCTGAAAATTTAAAAATTAAATTAGGAACAGTCTCCAATAAGCCCACCAATGAAATTGAAATTTCAAGAATTCGCGGTAGAGATTTAATAACAGGACTGCCGCAGGAAATAATAATTTCCAGAGCCGATATTAAAAATGCTATTATGCCATCTATTTTGAGAATCGTTCAGAGTATTAGATCGATTATTGAACAAACGCCGCCGGATATCTTATCAGATTTATTAAATAGTTCTATTATTTTTTCAGGAGGAGGCAGTTTAATTGACGGTTTGGCAATGTTAATTTCAAAAAGTGTTAATTTGCCAGTATTAGTCGTTGATGATCCGTTAACTGCGGTGGCTCGGGGCTGTGGAGCTGTGGTGGAAAAATGGGATTACTACAAAAAAAATCTTTTAAAATAAATAAAAAAAACAAAAGATATTATCTTGGCAATTTTTTCTTAATTGTGGCGATTTTTTTCTTATTAACTTTTTTTATTCAAAAAAATTATTTATCATTATCTTATGTAAGCAATTTTTTAAGCCGAATAATTTATTACCCCACTTTTGGAGTAAAAAACATTTTCTTTGCTTCAAGGGAGATTGAAAATTTAAAAAAAGAAAATAGTGAACTTAAAAAAAGACTTGCGGAAACTTTAGCCACTAAAGAAGAAAATATTTTTTTAAGAAATAGTTTGAAGTTAAGTGATTTTAAAGGTAGACTTATCCTTGGTAGAATTTTGTTTTATGCCATTGATAATAAAAATAAAGCCTACATTAATCTTGGTGTTAAAGATAATA
The DNA here is from genome assembly GCA_037443185.1 of bacterium. Lineage (GTDB taxonomy): Bacteria > Patescibacteriota > Minisyncoccia > 2-01-FULL-47-10 > JBBIMT01 > JBBIMT01. The sequence continues at coordinate 1,200 of JBBIOV010000015.1, forward strand.
TCAAAGAAGGAATGCCAATAGTCTTTGGAGATGCAGTGTTAATTGGAAAAGTTTCTAAAGTTTACGATAATAAATCAGAAATCATTTTCACCACAGACGAAAATTTTGTCAGCCCAGTTGTTTTTGAAGGATTAAACATCAATGCTGTCGCTAAAGGCGATGGCTCCTCTATTATAGTTTCAATCAACAGTAATTTAGAAGCGTTAAAGATTTTTCCTGGTAAGATAGTTTTCAGTGGTAATGGCGATCCCTTGATACCTCCTCGATTAGTTTTAGGTACCGTTATTTCCTTATTTGAAGATAAAAAGATAAATATTTATAAGGTCAATGTAAAGCCCTTTATTAACAAAGAGGAAATAAACGATATCTTCGTGATTGTAAATTTTTAAGCATATGAAGACTCTAATATATTTTATTTTTTCCATTTTATCTTTATTGGCAGATGTAGCTTATAGTCCTTTTATATTTAGACCCATCTTCATAACAGCTTTAGGGGCGATCGGTCTTTTTATTTTAGACAGAAAAAAAATAATCTACCTTTTTATTTTTTTAGCGATGATTTTATATTTTTTAACCTCTTTTGAGCAAGCCTTGAAAATTTTATTTTTTTTGTTTGTGGCTCTTTTTGTTTATCATATTTTTAATAAAAAGAATGTTTTTTTAATAATTTTTTTAATTGTTTTATCCGGTGTTTTCATTTTTTCTCCTTTAAATTTTTTTCTTTTATTAGGGAATTTTATTTTAACTTTTATTATCACGGCGATTGTTTTTAAGTTATTTAAGATTTATCCAGTTTAATATGTTTAAGTTTTATGAATTTTTTTAGCAATAAAAAAATAATTAAAAGATTTAGTCCCAATTTTATAACGCCTGAAGATATTTATCTTTCTGAAAAAATATTTAAATCATCGGCGCCAAGTTTTAATTTTTTAGGGGATAGGCCTACTTTTTTTCTATTAATAGTAATTTTTTCATTTTTAATATTAGTTTTTCAAACCTTTAATTTCAGCATTTTTAAGCATGAAGAAAATTTAAATCGCGCTTTTTTAATTCAAAACAAAATCCTTTATCGACCTTCTGCTCGCGGTATAATTTTTGATAAAAATGGTAAGGTTTTGGCAACCAACAAATTAAATTATGATGTTTATGCTATTCCTAACTTTTTACCTAAAAATTCAGATGGACTTGAAAAATGGATAATGGAAGTTACTGCAATTTTACCTATAAGTGCTGAAAAAATAAAAGAACTTTTATTCAATCAAAATCTTTTTTTAACAAAAAGAATTCTTTTATACCAAACCGATGATATTGTTAAAGCGCAATTAATCCAATCAAAAATAAAAGATATCCCCGGTATTGAAGTAGTCGAAAATTTTAAAAGATATTACCCCTATTCCCCCTATGCTTCCCATATTTTAGGCTATACGATACAAAAGAAAGAATTCGAAAAAGAAGGTAAAGATGGGATTGAAATGACTATGGATGCAATATTAGAAGGACAGGTGGGAAAGGAAATTTTTCGCATAGATGCTAAAGGCAATATTATCTCTCAAGTTAATCAAACCTCTGCTCAAAATGGCAAAGATATTTACTTAACAATTGATATTGAAGCGCAAAAGAAATTGGAGGATATTTTTGAAGAACATTTGAAAAAAAATAATAAAAAAAAGGGAGCCGCTATAGTGCTTAATCCTCGTGATGGAAGTATTATTGCTTTAGCAAGTTTCCCTAGATTTGATAATAACAATATTGCTGAATATTTGAATAATCCAGACGAACCTTTTTTTAATCGAGCTATTTCTGGACAGTACTCTTCAGGTTCAGTAATTAAACCAGCAGTGGCTTTGGCTGCTTTAAATGAAAACATCATAAGCCCTAAAAAGAATATTTATGTTTCAGGTTCAATTTCAGTGCCAAGTCAATTTAATCCCCAAATAAAATATATTTTCAAAGACTGGAAAGCGCATGGATATGTCGATATGGAGCGAGCTTTAGCGGTTTCCTCTAATGTTTATTTTTATACAATTGGTGGCGGCTTTGGAGATATTGAAGGTTTAGGGATTGAAAGATTGGCAAAATACTTAAAAATGTTCAATTTTGGGTCAAAAACGGGAATTGATTTACCCGGAGAAGCTTCAGGTTTAGTGCCTGATCCCCAATGGAAAGAGAAAACCAAAAAACAAAAGTGGTATAAAGGCGATACTTATAATCTTTCTATTGGTCAAGGAGATTTAAAAGTTTCTCCATTACAAATAGCATTTTTAAATCAGTTTATTGCCAATAAAGGAGTATTATATAGACCACATTTGTTGCAAACAAAATGCGTTGATTTTCAACAAAAATGTCAAACCGCGGCAGCACAAACTCTTAATATTGACAAAAATGATTTGGAAATAGTGCGTCAAGGATTAAAAATGGCGGTTTTAGAGGGCTCGGCTCATTTGCTTTTTGATTTGCCTGTTACAGTAGCGGCAAAAACAGGCACAGCTCAAAGTGGCATTGAAAGAGAACCTCATTCCTGGTCTTCGGCTTTTGCTCCTTATGATAATCCACAGCTAGTAATTACTGTTATTGTTGAAGAAGGTGGTGAAGGCTCTAAAATGGCATTACCTATAATTAGAGATTTTTTAAAATGGTATTTTTCTAAATAATATTTCATAACGGAAAATTTACTTTAGAAGACTTGAAATCTTTATTGCAAAAACATTGCGTTACTTTAAAAATTAATTTAGGTAAAGTTATCTTATTTTTTGTAAAAATTTGACAAAGCAATGATTTAAATTTAGTCTTTATTTTTTTATTTTTTCTGTTAAAATGAAAAAATTATGGGCGAAATAATTTACACAAAAGAATCATTAAAAAAATTAAAGGAAGAATTGAAATATTTAAAAACAGTGAAACGCAAAGAAATCACTGCTCAAATAAAAGAAGCGAAAGAATTTGGCGATTTGTCTGAGAATGCAGCTTATAAAGCGGCTCGCGAAGCAGAAGCGCTAAACGAATCACGAATTCAAAAGTTGGAGCGTTTAATAAAAAACGCCAAAATTGTTAATAATTCACATAGTCAAGAATCAAAAATATTTATTGGAGCGAAAGTAACGCTCGAAAGAAATGGTCGTATTATTGAATATACAATAGTTGATCAAAGTCAAGTTGATTACAAAACAAATAAAATTTCCGTCAATTCTCCATTAGCAAAAGCATTAATCGGCAAGAAAGGCGGAGATATAATTTCCGTTTTTACTCCTAAGGGAGATGAATTAACTTATAAAATAATCTCAATTCAATGAAGAAAGAAAAATTATCGCTTAAAAATATTAAGGCTTCAAGGGTTGAGAAACTACGGTTTTTAAGAGAAAATCATATAGATCCTTATCCTGGGATTACAAAGAGGGATTTTTTGATTTCAGAAGCTTTAAAGAACTTTGAGTTTTTATCAAAAGAAAATAGAATAATCGCATTAGTCGGAAGAGTAAGAAGCATCAGAAAACACGGCAAAGTTCAGTTTATTGACATTGAAGACTCTTCAGGAAAGATGCAAGTTCTTTTAAGTCAACTAGAAGTTGGGACGGAAAATTTTAAACTTTTAGATAAGGCTTTAGATGAAGGAGATATTATCGAAGCAGCAGGAACTTTGTTTTTGACTAATACTAATCAAAAGACAATTAAAGCCAAAAATATTTATTTTCTTTCCAAATCGCTACTGCCCCTACCATCAAAATGGCATGGGTTGAAAAATAAAGAGACCCGTTATCGTAAACGATATTTAGATTTAATTTTAAATCCAGATGTAAAAAAAGTTTTTCTTAAAAGATCTGCAATCATAAAAAAATTGCGCGAAATTTTGGATAGAGAAGGATTTCTTGAGGTGGAAACGCCAATATTGCAAAACCTGGCAGGAGGTGCTTTGGCGCGTCCTTTTAAAACATTTTTAAATGCTTTAAATATTGAGTTATTTTTACGAATAGCGCCTGAACTTTATTTAAAAAGATTGCTCGTTGGCGGCTATGAAAAAGTTTATGAAATAGGTCGCAATTTTAGAAATGAAGGAATTGATGCTGAACATAATCCGGAATTTACAATGATTGAGTTTTACTGGGCTTATCAAGACGATAAAAAATTGAGAAAATTTACCGAAGATTTAATTTGTGAAATCATTATATCACTTAATGGCTCCCTTCAAACTGATTTCGGGGTAAAAAAAATTGACTGGTCACCGCCCTGGCCAATGAAAGGATTTATTGAAATTATTCAAGAAAAAACTAGTCTTGATTATAAAAAAATGACTCGTGATGAACTTTTAGTAAAAGCAAAAAAAATAGGAGTGGAAGTAGAGCCTTATTTAAGCAAAGGAAAAATAGCGGACGAGATTTTTAAGAAAAAATGTCGTCCCGAAATATTTAATCCAACATTTATTATCAATCACCCTGTTGAAGTTTCGCCTTTGGCCAAAAAACTTCCTGAAGACCCTACTTTAACTGCCCGTTTTCAGGTCATTGTCGCTGGAATGGAGTTGGTAAATGCTTTTTCAGAATTAAATGATCCCCTTGATCAAGAAGAAAGATTTTTTGACCAAGCGCAAAATTTAAAAAAGGGAGATAAGGAAGCTCATTCATTCGATAAAGACTTTATTGAAGCTCTAAAATATGGGATGCCGCCGGCAGCTGGATTTGGAATGGGTATTGATAGATTAACAATGCTTCTTACCAATCAACCATCAATTCGCGATGTTATTTTATTTCCATTTATGCGACCTAAAAGCTAAAAATTTTTTCAATATTTCAATTTTCGTATGTACCGAACTTGGGTAGAAATTTCAAAATCAGCTCTGTGCTATAACTTAAAGATTTTTCGCAATTTTTTACCTAAAAAAGTTAAAATAATGGCAGTCGTAAAAAGCAACGCTTATGGGCATGGTCTATGGCAAGTGTCGGAAATATTGGCTAAAGAAGATGTTGATTTTTTTGGTGTTGACACTTTACCAGAAGCTTTATCTTTAAGAAAAGCTGGACTTAAAAAACCAATTTTAGTTTTAGGGTACATCTTAAATACGCGGCTTGTTGAAGCATTTGCTCACGATATATCAATAACAGTTGGTTCTTTTGAAGCGCTTAAAAAAGTTATAGCTGTTTTAAAAAAAAGTAGTTTTCAAGCTAAGATTCATCTAAAAATTGAAACTGGTTTTTATCGGCAAGGACTTCTTTTAAAGGAACTTTCAAGGGTGCTTAAAATTATTCAAAAAAACCAAAATATTATCATAGAAGGAGTTTATACCCATTTTGCCGCTAGTGATAAAGCTGATTTTTATGATTTCACCCTAAACCAGATTCACGAATTTCAAAAGGCAGTTGCTTTAATAAAAAGTTATAATTTTGACCCCATTATTCATTGTGCAAATACTGCTGCCGCAATTTTAATTCCTCAAAGTCATTTTGATATGGTAAGAATTGGTGCTGGTTTATATGGTATTTCTCCAGTGAAAATCTCAGGTAAAAAGTACATTCCAGTATTAAGTTGGAAAACAGTCATTGCTCAAATCAAAAAAGTCAAAAAAAATACCGCAATAGGATATGACTTAATAGAAAAAGTTCATCGCGATAGCCTTATTGCAATTTTGCCAGTAGGTTATTGGCATGGTTATCATATTTCACTTTCCCGTTTTGGAGAGGTTTTAATTGATGGAGTAAGATGCAAAATTTTAGGGAGAGTGGCTATGGATATGATGGTTGTCGATATTACTGATGTCAAAAAGCCAAAAATAGAAAAAGAAGTTGTTCTCATAGGCAAACAAAGAGAGGAAGAAATTTCTGCAAAAGAATTAGCTTCAAAACTACAATATGGTAATCCGCGAGAAATTTTAACAACAATTAATCCTTTAGTCCCAAGGATATTAGTTGATTGATTTTTTAAAATTTATCATCAGTACCCTTTTTTAGGTGGCAAAGAAGGTCATGCGTAAGAAAGTAGTAGTAATTAAAAAAACAAAAAGAATAAAACTGCCTTCATTGCGTTTTATTTTTATCACTGTTTTGTTAATTGGATTGTTTTTTGGGGTTTATTATGGAATTTTCATTTTGAAAATTTCAGAAATTAAAGAAGTTATAGTAAAAGTGCCTGAAAATCTTTCAGATGTAGCCGATAAATTAAGGCTTTCGTATATTCAATCAATCAACAATAATATTTTTCTGGCATGGATTTTAAAAGATAAAAAAGATATTTTTTTACAGAATGTAGAATTTTATGATGGAGATATAGAGATTGATTTTTTTAAGAAAATAGTTATTTTAAAACCCAAAATAAGAAATGAACGAACAATTTGGTGCAATAAAGAAAGAAATTTGTGTTTTGCAATTGATGATAATGATTTTGTTTCGCGAAAAGTTGCTTTTTTAGAAGGAGCTCCTTTTTTAATTATTGAAAGTGAAAATCAACTGCTTCCCAACGAAGGTAAATCCTTAAAGGATTTGGCTGTTTATTTTTGTTTGAAAAAATTTAATGATTTACTTCTCAAAAAAAAATTTTTCCCACAATATTCTGAAGTCATTAGCCAAAGCGATGCCAATATTTTTTTAAATGAAGGCTTTTATTTAAAGATAAGTTCCGATGAGGATTGTGAAAACTCTTTTAATTATTTTTTAAAAGTTTATAATAACCTTTCAGAAAACGAAAGAAAAAAATTAGAATATATAGACTTACGCATTGGCAACAAAATATTCTACAAACTAAAATAACCCCTACTTTAGAACATCTATTGTTTAATATTTTTTGATCTAATAGGTTATTTTTATAAGCCAATTTATATTGATTAATTATGCTTACCACTACCCTTTATCGTAAGTATCGCCCAAAGACCTTCAGCGAAGTTATTAATCAACATCATATTTGTCAAACTTTAATTAACGCTATTAAAACAAATCGTGTTGCTCATGCTTATCTTTTTTCAGGACCTCGTGGAACTGGTAAAACTTCGCTAGCGCGCATTTTTGCTAAAGCCCTAAATTGCCAAATACCAGATAAAGAATTTAATCCTTGCAACGAGTGTTCTTTTTGTAAACAAATTAACGAAGGAAAATCGTTCGATTTGATTGAAATTGATGCAGCCAGTAACCGTGGTATCGACGAAATCCGCAATCTCAAAGAAGAAATTCGTTTTGGACCGAGGTATTTCAAATACAAAATAATCATTTTAGACGAGGCGCATATGTTAACCAAAGACGCTTCCAACGCTTTACTGAAAAGTTTAGAAGAACCGCCATTAAGAACAATTTTTATTTTAGTGACAACCGAAATCCAGAAAATAATTCCAACGATTTATTCTCGTTGTCAAAGATTAATTTTTTCTAAACTGTCATTGCGTGATATAATTCAAAAATTAAGCGACATTGCCCAAAAAGAAGGATTCGAGATTGATGAAAAATCTTTAAAGGCGATAGCTATTGCGGCAAAAGGGTCAATTCGTGATGGTGAAAGTTTGCTTGGCAAAATTTTTTCTCTTGGTAAAAAAAAGATTGATTTTAAAATTCTTCAAGAATATCTGGGATTTTCTGACGATAGCGCTTTAATGAAGTTGGTTGAAATAATAGGGAAGAAAGACAAAAAAGAAGCATTAAATTTTATTAATAAAATAGGAGATTTAGGGATTGATTTTAAAGAATTTATAAAAAACTTAATTCATTATCTGCGAAAAATAGCCCTTGTCAAAACTGATAAAAATTTAAAGGAAATTTTCTCTGATGAATTGACTGAAGAGGAAATTCAAGTTATTATAAGACAAGCTGAATATTTTGATTTGGCGAAAATTTTAACTATAATGGATGAATTGTTAATAGCTTATCAAAATTGTGATAAATACCCAATAGAACAGATGGCACTTGAGATTGCAGTAATAAAAATATTAAATTAAAAATAATGTGTGGCTTAAGATTTTATAATAATGAAAATTTGTAATACTTGACCCCCTATTTTTGGCTGCTGATTGTAGATACACAAATTGCCGGGTCGTCTAATGGTAGGACAGCGGCCTTTGGAGCCGTTAATCTTGGTTCGAATCCAAGCCCGGCAGCCAGTTTGTAAAGTTTGCGTTTCTCGCTTCGCTCGGGGCTTCGCCCCTCGCCTCGGCAAACGAATTTTCAAGCAATTTCCAAACAAGTCAATCCTTTTTCGCCCGAAGGGCGAAAGCAAAGCGGCAATTTATCCGCCGAAGGCGGATTGCCCAAAAGCGATTACAAACTAAAATGTAAAACAATATGAAATACTTTCTCTACGCCAGAAAATCAACGGACGAGCCGGACAGACAAATTCTTTTCATTGAAGCCCAGATAACAGAATTGAAGGAATTTGCCAAACGAGAAAATTTGGAAATCAAAGATATATTTATTGAATCCCAGACCGCCAAAGTTCCGGGCCGTCCGATTTTTAACGAAATGATAAAACGGATTGAGTCCGGCGAGGCCGAGGGAATTTTAGCGTAGCACCCCGACAGATTGGCAAGAAATTCCATAGACGGTGGACAGCTAATTTATCTCATAGACACAGAAAAAATTCTCTCGCTAAAATTCCCGACATTTCGGTTTGATCCAACCCCGCAGGGAAAATTTATGCTTAATATCGCTTTTGGGCAGTCAAAATATTATGTTGATAATCTTTCGGAAAATGTAAAAAGAGGTTTAAGACAAAAAGTGAGACGAGGCGAACAATCGGGCGTGGCTCCAACCGGTTATCTTAACGACAAACTAAATCATATAATTGTTCCTGATCCCGAGAGATTTCATCTTGTCAAAAAACTTTTTGAATTTTACGCCACCGGCGAATATTCTCTGAAAGAATTGAGAGACAAAATGACTTCGTTGAGATTGACCAGCCGAACCGGCAAAGTTCTTACGGTTTCAAATATACAAGCTATCTTGAAAAATCCGTTTTATTACAGGGCTTTTTATTTTAATGGTGAATTACATCAAGGAATTCATAAGCCAGCGATTGCCAAGAAACTTTTTGATAAATGTCAAGAAGTTATGGCGCAAAAAGCCCACAAAACCAAGCGAGGCAAAACGGGATATGTTTTCCGCTCGCTTTTGAAGTGCGGCGAGTGCGGCTGTTCCATAACCTCGGAAACTCACAAAGGACATAACTATTACCGATGTACCAAAAAGAAAGGCAAGTGTTCGCAAAGATATATTCACGAGGAATTCTTGGCCGAGCAGATTTCAAAGATAATTCAAAAGGTTTCTTTGCCGTCGGCTTGGACCAAAAAGATGATTGCCAAACTGGACGAAGAAAACGAAGAAAATGTCCAAGCCGACAGGGCTTTCGCTCAAAATCTAAAATCTCAAATTGCCGAGCTTAACGAAAAATTGGATAAACTTTTAGATCTTCAATTATCGGGGGTGATTTTTACCGAAGAATATACAGCTAAAAAACAAAAAATTCTCAAACAAAAAATTGAGATTTTCGAAAAACTGAAAGACTTTGAGCGAAAAAGCAATCGCTGGCTTGAACTTTGCCGGAACTTCATTTTAACGGCTAATCAAGCTCAAATTGCCGCTTTGCAGGGAAATTTTTCCGAAAAGTAAAATTTCCTCAAAAGGATTGGCTCGAACCCGCTCCTGCGGGAGCGGACGGTTTTTGTAGAATACAAAAACCCTTGGAAATTGCTTGAAAATTCGTCTGCCGAGGCGAGGGGCAAAGCCCCGAGCGAGGCGGGAAACGCAAACTTTACAAACTGGCTGGACAAATGGAACGATTTTAGGTTAGCCAACTGGTTAGACATTTTGGAATTTCCAGAAATAACATTAAAACATATCGGTCAGCTACTGGCATTAAATAGTCCCTATAGTTGTAAAAAGCTAGGGGTAACGCTATAATTTCCCATTAGACTCCTTATAATATAAGACAAAGAGTTTTATTGTGATGAAAATGGGAAAAACATTAGATTTAGCTAAAGCTGAGTTAGCCGCCAAAGAACTTTTGTT
>JBBIOV010000016.1:0-9074 GCA_037443185.1 bacterium
AAGATGTCCACATTGCGGAGGGACCGGTAAAAGCACCGAGACGGCAATAGGGATGGGATTGACGGGACCCTTAACAAATGCTGAATATGAAAGTTTACCGCCCTGTAATTGGTGTCGAGGGACTGGCTTTAAGGATGATGCGATATTAAAAAGAACGATTCCTGAGGCCCTTGATTTTACAAGTTGCCCGAAATGCGAAGGAAGATGATGGTATATCGGAAATATAAAAGTTAAGGAAACATGTCCAACCTGTCAAGGAAGTGGGTTTATTATGGAGTAAAAAAAAATGGGCTCGTGCATTCTTTGATATATGAAAAATTTAGCCATACCAATTTTAATAATTATTGTGGGTTTGATTATCCAATAAAAGTCTTTGTAGGGAAAGAAGACTAAAAGGTTATGGACAACTGACTAAGATGGCTAATACTCAATACTAAACAATCTGCTCGCCTTCACACTCTTCGGCAACTTTGTTAGCTCGCCTTTGCTTCGATCAGGTCTACTAACAGCCGTTACATGAAATTTCGAAAACCCGTTGTTTGTAAAAAAGTATTTAAAAGGTTGAAAATTAATACTGTGAAAGTTTTTGCAGCTTTATTGCGTTTTTTATTTTCATTTTCATTCCCTAAAAATGTTTCAACACGAGCCCTGTTAGAAAGTAGCAAAAATAATACTTTGCTTTGAATGCCTGTGATGTGAATTTTCTAACGGGGCGAGTCAAAAGATTTTTCCTGTCCAGCAAAAGGCGAGCTTTTTGGCAGGCAGGCGGCTCCGCCGCCTGCCTGCCTTTCTCATTTTTTGAGATTTTTCTTCTTTGATTTGTGGATTAAATTTGGTAAAATGATGGTGAAAGTTTGAGGAATTTCAGCTCTTGAGCCATATTGTTAGCTACGAACTGATTGTTTTTAGAAGAAATTATATTTTCCTTACAGGCGCTTCGCGCCGAAGTCCCACCCGGCTATCGCCGGAGAAGGTTATTTTTTGCCGAAAAATTTTTGAGGTCTTCTGAATAAAATAAAAAAATTTTAATATTTTCTTTAAAATAAAGAATTTTATGATAAATTTTTTAGCCAAAAGAACCTTTTTTAATTCCTTTTTTTTTGACAAAGCTAGAAAAAAAATATTTTAAGCTAGAGGAGACCCCTTCTGGCAAAAATTCAGAGCATGACTGTGTTAGTTAGTAAGCCATAGCGGCTGTGTGCATTTAAGCTGTGATTTAAACGGAAAACAGGATTTTTAATATAAGTTTTCATCAACAAAAATTTGCTTCAAATTTCTTAAATGTAATTTTCTAATTTTTCCTGTATTTTATTCAAGACCAGTTTTGACATAATATCAAAACATCTCCACTAAGGACAAACAAGAAGTTCTATCTCTATCTTTTATCACGAGCTATCTTTATCCGGAAACAACGATATTCTGATGAAGTCTTAAAGAAGAGACGCCTGCTAGGTGAAGCTTTGACCACACCTACATTAGCAAATATTTATATTTTATAGGATATTTTAAAAAAAAAGCTTCCTGCGAAAAAATTTCACCGCAGGCTCAAAGGTGTCAAGAAAGACAGGTTCTTAAGACCTATTCAGAAATTCCGAGCAAACAAAACACCCAAGTCGTGGTGGCAGAAGTCAGCTCACCAGTAGCATTCAACTTTGAGGCTGTTTGGATTAAAGCAGCCAACGCGCACACAAGTTCAGCCAAGACACAGAGGATGTGTAAACATAGATGTGTTCGAATAGTCGTTCGCCGCTGGCGAGATAGTGTCCGATAATGGTGTAAACCATTACTTGGGCACTGGGCACTTCGTCGTCTTTGCCGATGAAAACCCGCTCTTTTTCCCGGTTCTTTAAGATCAAACCGTCCACTGGTATCTTGCGAACCAGTTACTAAGGATTCGCCACTTTTTTGGCAAAAAATTGTTTGTCAGACACATATAAAGCATACTGGCATCTGAAAAAGAGCGAGCGCTTGACTCTGACACGTATCTCGAGAATCGAGAGCGGATAGACCGCTAAGAGGACATAAGTGTCCTTCGATCGCTCGAGTATGCTTTCAGAAAACGGAATATTTGAAAGAGCAACCATTTGATGAGGCCAGGAATTAACCTTGAAATGTTCGATTGCTTCCTCGACACCAAAAAATTATTGCCCGTAATTTCTCGGACACACTTCTGGGTGGTCGTTGACTTAAAGACACCGTTGTAAATCAACTTAACCACTTTCGCGGCAAGGTAGTTTTACTTTGAGTCGATGACTTTTTGGGCGAGCTCGCCATCGAGTTCTGATGTTTCCGGCTTCTTCAAAAATTTATATTTTCGCAACAGCGATATAATACGTTGGTCTATTTGTCTTATCATGTTTGTCATGGCATAATACCTTTTCGTTTTAGTCAGACAAAACGCTTACCTCATTATTCTGAATCATAATTTTAAAGAGCTATTTTGATAATTCTACTATACCAAAATTAAAGAAAAAGTCAGTGGTTTTGGCTATTTGAGGTCGAACTTCAATAGTTAGATAATTTAACGCACCTTGATACCATAACTATTGAGTAACTATCGAAGTCGGACCTCGATAGTTATGGTAAATTTTTAAAAAAACGAGTTTAAAAAGATGTAATTTCTTTGCATTATTTCTTTATATTCTTTATATTATATTATTCTTTATATTTTCTTTATTATTTTCTTTATATATTACTGACAATTTAAAAAGAAAATGATATAATGGCTTTAATTTTATGAACGAGGCTTTCTTTCAAATAACTTTTCTTTTAGCGATAACTGTTTTTGTCGCATTTATTTTAAGGCTTTTGCGTCAACCTATTATTATCGCTTATTTGATAGTCGGACTTATTGCTGGTCCGATGTTTTTAAATTTATTACATTTGAAAAAAGAAGTGTTTGAAGTCTTCGCTCAATTTGGAGTGGTACTTTTACTTTTTATCATCGGTATCAATCTTAATTTTCGCCATTTAAAAAATATCGCTCGAGTTTCTTTTATTAGCGGTATTGGTCAATTTATTTTTACAGTTATTTTTGGCGTTTTAATTTTACAATCTTTTGGATTTCCTCTTTTGAGTTCTTTTTATTTAGCAATAGCAATGACTTTTTCAAGCACTATTATTATTATGAAACTTCTATCTGATAAAAAAGATACAGATAAAGTTTATGGCAAATATACCATAGGACTAATGCTAGTGCAGGATATAATAGCTATAATAATTTTAGTGATACTGGGTATTTTAAAGGATAATAACTTTAACCAAATAGAATCAATTGCTTTTTTGATTTTAAAAGCATTTTTTATAGGGTTTACGCTCTTTTTAATTTCAGCTCGTCTCTTGCCAAAAATATTAGATAAGATCTCTTATTCAAGCGAACTTTTATTTCTCTTTACAGTAGCTTGGTGTTTAAGTTTAGCAACTATTTTTCAAATAAGCGGTTTTTCTATAGAATTAGGCGCCATCGTAGCAGGAATTGCTCTTAGCTCATCGCCTTATCAACTAGAGATAGCCAGTCGTATTAAACCCTTACGAGACTTTTTTCTTGTAATATTCTTTATCATTTTAGGCAGTGAGATGTACCTTGAAAATTTGGAAGCCATCTTGATATTTGGAATTGCACTTTCTTTATTTATTTTAATAGGAAATCCTTTAATATTGTATATATTATTCAGAGCTCTTAAATTTACCAGACGCAACAGTTTTTTAGCTGGACTTACTGCCGCTCAAGTCAGTGAATTTGGATTTGTGCTTTTATTTGTCGCTCGACAATCAAATTACTTAGATGGTTTAGAATTGTCAATCTTTACTTTTGTAGCCATAACGACAATTTTCGTTTCTTCTTATTTGATTACTTATGGTGATAAAATTTATAATTTGCTTTTACCTTTATTTAATATTTTCGGGCCTGATAAATATCGGTCAAAAGAAAAAATTCCTCCAATGTATGAAGTTTGGTTAATCGGCCACCATCGCATTGGCTCAATTGTAGCAAAGACCTTAAAAGAAAAGGGGATAAATTTTGCGGTAATAGATTATAATCCAACTATCGTTAAATCCCTCCGCTCAAAAAAGATTCCTTGCTATTTTGGAGATATATCAGATATTGAATTTTTAAACGATATACCTTTTAGTGGGGCAAAAATGGTGATTTCAACCATTCCCTCATTAGAAGATCAAAAAAATTTAATTTCGCATCTAAAGAAATTAAATAAAAATATAATAGTTATTGTCAGTGCTTATTATTTATTTGAAAGAGAAGATCTTTATAACATCGGAGCAGATTATGTAATGCTGCCACATTATATTGGAGCCAAATGGATTTCAGAAATAATCAAATCCACACCTTGGACAAAAGAAAACTTCAAGAAAATAGCAAAAAACGAGCAAAAAGAAAATCTAATAGAAAGAGACTAAAAATTTTAAGTCTATTATTTTGATTTTTCTGATTCGTTTAAGTTTAAATCTTTGTTTTTGTTTTCTTCAACATCTTTCTTAAATTGCTCTAAAATAATACCTTCATAATCGCACAGTTTTTTAATTAAAGGCGACTCTCGAATTCGTTGAAGCGCTTTGGCTTCTATTTGTCTAATTCTTTCTCGAGTAACACCAAATTTTAAACCAACTTCTTCCAAAGTATAGGATTCTCCATCTGCTAATCCAAATCTCATTTCTAAAATTTTTCTTTCGCGTGGTTTTAATGTAGCTAACACTTCATTGATATGCTCATGAAGCAAATTGCGCGCTGTTTCCTTATCAGGGGATGGCGATTTTTCATCTTCAATAAATTGTTCTAAAGTCGATTCTTCATCTTCTTCACCAACAGGAGTTTCAAGAGAGATAGTTTTTTGCGAAATTTGTTTCACCTGGTTAATTTTATCAACATCAAGCCCCATTTCGGCGCCAATTTCTTCAGCCATAGGCTCACGACCTAAAACTTGAGCTAATTTACGACGCACTTGTAGGTATTTAGAAATAGTTTCCACCATATGAACCGGAATTCTGATTGTTCTTCCTTGATCGGCAATAGCGCGTGTAATTGCTTGTCTAATCCACCATGTCGCGTAGGTAGAAAATTTAAAGCCTTTTTTATAATTGAATTTCTCTACAGCACGAAAGAGTCCAAGATTCCCTTCCTGGATTAAATCTAACAGAGATAGATGTGGTGTGCGATAAGCATATTTTTTAGCAATAGAAACAACAAGGCGTAAGTTAGAATTAATTAATTTTTGTCTTGCTTCTTCATCTCCCTTCTCCAGTCGCTTTGAAAGCTCAATTTCTTCTCGCCTTGATAAAAGTTTATATTTGCCGATATCACGAAGATAAATTTGCACTGGAACTAAAACAACAGCATTTTCAGAACTTTCCAATTTTTTTTCTGCTATATTTTCAAGTTTCTGTTCTTCTTTGTGGAGCTCTTCAAATTCGAAAGGATTTTTTTGATCAATAATCTTAATAGAAAAAGCTTCTAAATCCCGTAAAAAATTTTCATAAGCATCAATATCTTGTTCAATTTGAGGCAGCGCTTCGATAATCTCTTGATAAGTTAAAAACCCTCTTTGCCGTCCCCTTGTTATTAAAAGTTCCATCTGTTCCTTTCGATGGGTCTCTATAGAATTTTTAATTTTTGAGCTTTTCTTTTTTGATGATTTAAGACGGCGATTTTTTTTAGAAGAAATAGATTGCCTTACGGAGATTGACTTTCTCCGTTTTAATTTTTTTTGCGGAGTTTTTTTTGCTTTGATGTTTTTCTTTTTTAATTTCTTTTTTTTTCTGATATTTTTTTTCATAGTAAAAAACGAATCAAATTTTATTATTTTTTAATATTTTATTTAAAATATCTTGCAAATTAAAAACAGCTTCTTGATCGCCTTTTTTCTCGGCTTCTTTGATTTTTGCGCTTATCTCTTTTACTTTTTCTTTTAAATTCCTTTTTTGCAAATGAACAATTGCCAAGCTTAATTCTTTCTCCGCTAAAAATTTATCTGGAAATAAATATTCAGCCCTTAAAAGAAATCGATTAATATCATCTTTTACATCATCGCAAGGAAGATTATTAATGAGACAACTTAAAATTTTTTTATTTAGATGATCTTTAAATAAACTATCTCCGTTTAAGACATCTTTCCATTTTCTTAACAAATCTGTATATTTTAAAAATATAGAAATAACATTATCTTCAATATTGCTACGCTTAATGGTTTTTAAATTGGAGGAAGAAATTTTTTCTTCAATCCTTAAAACCTGTGCTTTATTTTCCCCATAAAATTCAATCATATCAGAAATTGCTTCTTGTGGCAAGTTAATTTTTTCAGAAAGAATCTTTATCCAATATGATTTATCTATTGGATTTTTGATTGCATTTATAAACCAGGCCAAATCTTCAATAATCTTTTTTTTATTATCTAAATTATCATCAGGAAATTTTTTGGCGGCAATATTGAAATAAAATTCTATAGCATCCACCGCTTGCTCTACAGCAAGACTCCATAAAGAAGGATTCTTTTTAATTAAATCAGCCGGGTCTTTTCCTTCGGTGATCAAAATTAATTTCACTGACACATCATTGGCAACGCATAATTGAACTGCTCTTTTGGCTGCTTCGATACCAGCTTCGTCACTGTCAAAAGCTAAATATAATTTTTGGACATATCTTTTTAAAATTTTTAAATGATCCAAAGTTAACGCCGTACCACAAGGCGCAATTACATTTTTAATGCCAGCTTGATATGATAAAATCATATCAAGATTTCCTTCTACTAAAATAGCAAATTTTTCTTTTTTAATAAAATCTCGTGCTTTATTTAAATTATACAAAGTAGCGCTTTTTTCGTAAAGAACAGTGTTTGGAGTGTTGACATATTTAGCTTCTTTGGTGCCGTCTTTTTTTATTTCTAATTGAGGCAAGATACGACCGCTAAAGGCAATAATCTCGTCGTTTGCTGAAAAGATCGGGAACATTATACGACCGCGAAATCGATCAATTAAATCCCCGTTTTTATTTGGCGATTTAATTCCAAACCCAGAAATGATGATATCCTTATCAGCAATTTTTCTTTTTTTTAGAAGATAAGTTAAAGCTCTCCAATTATTTGGCGCGTATCCGATTTGAAAATCTTTTATAGTTTCCTCACTTAAACCTCGATTGATTAAATATGTTAAAGCTGCTTCTCCTCCTTTTGTATTATAAAGAGCGTTTACATAGAAATTTAAAGCTATTTGATTTATTTCTAATATTTTTGATCTTTTGGTGTAAAAATTTTTATCATATTTTTTTAACTCTACTCCCGCTTTTTGTGCTAACATTCTCAAAGCCTCTGAAAAATCTATTCCTTCTATTTCCATTACAAATTGAAAAATTGAACCGCCTTTACCGCAACCAAAACAATGCCAAACTTGTTTATCAGGAGAAATAAATAAAGACGGGGTTTTTTCGTTATGAAAAGGACACAGCGCTCGGTAATTATTGCCCGCTTTTTGGACTTGAATATAAGCCTGGACAATATCTAAAATATTAAGCTTTGCTTTTATTTCGTCAACAGGAGAAAGCACTTTGGAAATAATGAGATAATTAACTATTGAGATTAAACTTCGATAGTTTTATACTAGGACGAAAATTCTATTGGCTTAAAAATAAGCGAGATGTTTTGTTGGAAAACATTATTGGCTGAATCTTAAAATGTAATTGTAAAACTGAAATCGCCATCAAAATTGCTAACACAATTAATAATATAGTACTCTTTTTTTTAAAAAAAGCAATAAATTTTAATATTGTAAAGAAAAATATTTTAATAATAATTCAATTTTA
Source organism: bacterium (assembly GCA_037443185.1). GTDB lineage: Bacteria > Patescibacteriota > Minisyncoccia > 2-01-FULL-47-10 > JBBIMT01 > JBBIMT01. The sequence continues at coordinate 7,808 of JBBIOV010000016.1, forward strand.
CATTTTAAAATTTAAGTTTCACTTCTTTCTTTAAGTTCATTGATATTAATCTCCTTCGATGATATAGCGTTTTTTCAAATATCTAAAATTTTTTTCCTTTTTTTATAATATACAAAATTTTGTCCTCATAGTTTAAAATCGATATAAAGTTTAACTAAGATGCCTTACCAACAAATCCTTTAGATTTAAAACCAATAACAAGATAAAAATTTTCTGTAAATTATCAAAAAAAAATTTTGATAGATAATTCTTGAAAAAATCTGAAAACTTTCACTTTAAAATTTATCAAAAAGATAAACAAGGCCAACCAGCTTTAATTTATCATCAAGCTTTATCTGACAAAAGAACAAAGACTAAACCTTTTTTTATTTCCCTTACCCGAAAGCGGAAGCAAAAAAACAATTTCGAGTTTTTTCTTTGGCGACAAATTCTTTTAAAATAATTCCCTTGAGTCCTCGCCTAATCTTCTTAAATATTTATTTACATAAAAATAATCCGGGTTCGCTTTTGGTAGCTCTAGTCCTTATTTCAAAATTTGGATCTTAAGGATTATCTTTATCAAAAAGTATAAGTCCTATACCAAATCTTGAACAAAGTGACTCAATCCTTCCAATATCTCGTTCTGCTTCATTTGGAACAACGAGATAAACTTTATGGCTAAAAAGTTTGTATGAGCACACTTGGCCAAAAGCAGTAACAAGCTGGTTAGTTAGTATCAATTCTTATTTCTGCACTGATAATTTCAATCGGTGGTCGTATTGGATCAATCTCTGAAAACTTATATACTCCCAGAACATCAGGCGTGCCCCATCTATCACCAAATTTATTTCCTCCTAATGGGATTGCTTTTGTACATTCTCCCAAGTCTTTAACTAAATAGTCGGCAAATGAATTATAAAAAACAGTTTCATTTATCCCTTTGATGGTTCTTTCTACTTCTTTTAATTTTGTCTCTATACCTTCTTTTAGATATTTCTTTAAGACAAAAATGCCTCTTTCTGGTTTTCCTATTTCGCGAATTTTTTTATCTAAATCCCAAATAGTGCTATGTATCGTATTTTCTGGCACTTCGGGTAATTGGTTTTTTATTTCGCGAAATAATTCAGAATATCTAATTCCGTTTGGTCGATTTCCTAAAATCTCTAGCTTTTTTAACTATTTTTTCTCGTTGTGTGGGCATATTACATTTATTAATTTAGTTATAATATTTTTTCTCTGTGTTCAAAACACAAATCTAATTTAGCAGGTAAAACCCTAAATCCTGTTC
>JBBIOV010000017.1:0-7989 GCA_037443185.1 bacterium
TCCGATTAGTCGTGAGATTGTGTGCGGTTCAGAAAATTCCGACATATCAAATTTTATTAAAGATTTCTCCCCAAAAACTTCTTGAGACAAAACTTTTGCAAGTTCAGTTTTGCCTACTCCTGTAGGACCCATAAATAAAAACGATCCTAAAGGTCTGTTTGCATTAGACATGCCGGCCCGAGATCGTAAAATGGCATGCGACAAAGCTTCAATTGCTTCGTTTTGCCCGATGATTTTATCTTTTAAATCTTTCTCCAGCCTCTTTAGTTTTTCATTTTCAGTTTCAGTTAAAGAATTAAGCGGGACACCGGTCATTCGCGAAACAACTGATAAAATATCATTAGGAGAAATAATTATTTTATTTTCATTTTTAATTTGACTAAATTTTGATTCCAGTTCTATTAGACGATTTTTAAGTTCTGTTTCTTGTTTTTTAAGTTCAAGCGCTTCGTCAAACTGCTGTCTTTTGACTTTATCGTCTTTTTGTCTAATAACTTCCTCTAATTCCTGTTTAGTTTTTTGAAGTGTATTTAAAGCTTCATTGCCCTTAATTTGTGATCTTACATAAGCTGCTGTTTCATCAATGATATCTATTACTTTATCTGGCATAAATCTTTCAGGAATATATCTTTGGGCATTTTTAATAGCAGTATCTACTGTTTCTTCAGGAATAATAACGCCGTGATGATTTTCGAAGTGGATCTTAAGTCCCATAATAATTTCCTTTGTTTCATTAGTGGAAGGTTCAGGAATATAAACAGGCTGAAATCGCCGCTCCAGTGCCTTATCTCTTTCTATATATTTTCTATATTCATCTAAAGTAGTAGCCCCGATAATTTGAAGGGTGCCTTGAGAAAGAATAGGCTTTAAAATATTTGCCGCATCAAGCGAACCCATAGCTGAACCTGCTCCAATTACATTATGAATTTCATCAATAAACAAAATAGCACCGGAGCTTAACGCTTCATTGATAACAGTCTCAAGTCGAGCTTCAAAATCGCCCCTAAACATTGATCCAGCCACTATAGAAGAAAGTCTAATCTCGTAAATCTGCTTCTGGGAAAGCTCATAAGGCACTTCTTTAGAGGCTATTTTTTGGGCTAATTTATAAACTATTGCTGTTTTTCCAACTCCTGGCTCCCCTATTAATATAGGATTAAACTTTGTTTTTCTTGCTAATATTTGAATAATTCTTTGTAATTCAGCTTCTCGTCCAATTATCGGCTCTAATTCACCCCGCGCTGCTTTTAAAGTCAAATTAACTCCAAATTGATCAAGGGCAGCGGTTGAACCAACTGTTCCCCGCCGAGATTGTGATTTTTGACTTCCGGAAAAACGAGAAATAGATAAAGGATTAATTGGTGGTATTGGAAATGGAGCCATATTTAAAATTTCGTTGATATATTTTTTAAACGCAGAAAGTGATTTATTGTTTTTTCGACAATAAATGATGAAATTTTTACATTTTGAAGCTTCAATTTCGTAAATTGCCGCAGACAAAAGATGCTGCGTTCCCACAAGATTGTGTTTATATCTAACAGCTTCTAGCAAAGCCCCCTCAATAATATTTTCAATTGATTTTGTTTTCTTATTTTTCATTTCTTCTTTTTTCAAAAACTTAAAATCCGCAAAAGTAAAACCAAAAACCCCCAAAAAATTGCTTGCTAAAGACCCTTTTTGCTTATAAAGAGCCGACAAAAAATCAGCTAAATAAAAATTAGCAACATTACGAAATTGAGCAATAACATTATATGCGCGTTCAGTGAATTTTTTCTCAAAATTTTCAGGAAGAATATCCATAATATTCAATTTTATAATCTTTTCCTAAAGAAGTCAACTAATTAGCAAACAAATCAAGCGATTGCTAATTTGGTTAATTCTATGTTATATTTTTTAATTAGCCAGCAATCGTTATCCCCCAAATTTCCAATGCGCCTGTTCTTTTTAAAATTTTAGCTGCTTCCTGCAATGTGCTTCCGGTAGTGCAAACATCGTCAACTAAAAATATTCGAGTTTTAGGTAGCTGATTTTTTTTGATATTTAAAACAAAAGCATTTTTAATATTTTCTTTTCGGTATTTCTCGTCTTCAATCATCACTTGAGGAATAGTGAATTTCTGGCGCGCAAGCAAACTCAAAACTGGTAAATGAAAATAATCTGCTATTAAATGTGATAAAATTTCAGCCTGATTAAAACCTCTAGCTCTTTGGCGTTTAAAATGTAACGGAATAAAAGTAAATACCCCTTGGTAATTATTTTGATATACAAGCGCTTCACTTAAAACTTCTATCATATATTGCCCAAGCGCTGGCGCTATTTTTATATTGCCTTGATATTTGAAATAATGAATTGCTCGCTTTAAAATGGGATCGTCTTTATCGCCAAAATATAACAATCTATCAAGATAACTTTTTTTAGCACAACTAAAGCAATTAGCCCCGTTATCGTTTAACTTGCCACATAAAGGACATTTTAAGCTTTTTCTTTTCACTTTTAAAAAACAACTCATACAAAGATAAGCATAAACTAGAGGTTCTTTAAGATTAAACTCTAAAAACCTTTTTTTTGGATGAGGATTTAAGATTGCGCTTTGATCTGAACCACAATTGATGCAATTTGGCGTAAATAAAAAGTTAAAAATTTTTTGAATCATAATTAAAAAAACTTGCTAAAAAAATGTAAATTGCGGGTATAATTTTAAATTTATAAATCTAATTTTTTTGCTTTCATTCTAAAAAACTTAAAAAACCATAGACAACTTCAATATTAATCAACAATTTACTACTTTATAAATCCCGATGTCATTAAAAATTACTAAAATTTTTTATTCTAAATGCGCTCGTTGATTAAATTGTGAGATCTTTTCTTTGAGTAAAGGAAATTTCTGAAGCTCCGGATCAATTTCATTAATATAACGGGCAACTTTGATTGATTTTTTGATTAAAGCAATATTATCTAAATTTTCCATTGCTAAATCAGCTTCGCCTGATTGCATAACACCAATAAATTGTCCTGGACCTCGAATTCTTAAATCAATTTCAGCTAATTTAAACCCGTCATTAATTTTTTCAAGCGCCGCAAGACGACGATGAGTATTTTTTGCCGTAGAATCAGTTAGCAAGAAACAATAGCTTTTTTGTCCTTTTCTACCTACTCTGCCCCGTAATTGATGAATTTGTGCAAGGCCAAATCTTTCTGCTCCTTCAATCACCATTATCGACGCGTTAGGAATATCAATACCAACCTCAATCACTGGAGTAGCCACTAAAATTTTTAATTTTCCCTGTTCAAAATCTTTGATAATCCTATCTTTTTCTGCTGCTTTTAAACGACCATGCACTAAACCGATCTCAATGCCCTTAAAAATCTTTTTCAACTTATTAAATTCAGTTGTTGCGGCTTTTGATTGCAAAATTTCAGACTCCTCTATTAATGGACAAACAAAAAAAACTTGAGCTCCTTTGCTGATTTCTTTTTTAATAAAATCATACATTTTTTTTCTTTTAGCTTGAGGAACTACTTTAGTCAAAACTTCTCTTTTTCCCATAGGAAATTGGCTTAAAATAGATAAACTTAAATTACTATAAAGAGTCAAAGCCAAAGTTCGCGGGATTGGTGTCGCAGTCATTGAAAGTAAATGAGGACGAATTTTTTGATGGCTATTTTTTTGGTAACTATTTATTAAAAGATAGGATCGCTGCCTAACTCCGAAACGATGCTGTTCATCAACAACTACTAAAGCTAAATTATTGAAGTTAACTTTTTGTTCAATGAGTGAATGAGTTCCAATAACAATCTGAATGCCACCATCTTTTATTTTATTAATTAAAGAATCTTTACCTAAAGTACTAATAGTTTTGATGCCTGCAAAAATTAATCCTTCTTGAGTGTGACTTAATTTAGAAAATGAACTTGTTAAAAGCGCAATATTTATAAAATCATCTTTAATAATCTTATGAAAATTTTCAAAATGTTGAATTGCTAAAGTTTCAGTAGGAGCTAAAATAGCCACTTGAAATCCTTTTAAAGCAACAAACCAAGACGATAAAATAGCCACTAAAGTTTTACCGGTGCCAACATCGCCTTCAAGCAATCTATTCATTGGATAACCCTTTTTCAAATCAGCTAAAATATCGTTAAAAGCTTTTAATTGATCATCAGTTAATTTAAAATCTAATGAATTTAAAATCTCCTTTATTTTATGTTCTTCTATTTTTAAGACCATTGCCCTTTCATTTTCTTGAATTTTTTTTTCAATTAATACTTTAAACTGAATGGGGAAAATTTGCTCAAAAATTAATCTTTCTTTAGCTTTTTCAATTTCTTGAAAATTTTTTGGAAAGTGAATTTTCAAAAGCGCTTCAGGTAGTGGAAGTAAAGAAAATTTTTTTAAAATATCATTAGGAAAGTAATCTTTTAGATTTTGAATATAACTTCTTAAAGATTGTATCTTTTGTCTAAACCATTTTGAAGTCAATCCATAGGTTTCAGGATAAACTGGCACTATTCTCCCGGTCTGAACATTTTTTCCTTCAACCTCAATGATAGGATTAGACATTATAAACTCTCCTCTTTCATCTAATGTAATTTTACCAGCCAAAGAAACTAAAGTGTTTTTTTTAAAAGATTTTGTTAAAAATGGCTGATTAAACCAAACTACTTTTAAAGCTCCAGTATCATCACTGATTATCGCTTCGGTTAATAACATTTTTTTTCGAAAAGTTCGCCTTGTGCCTATTTGCAAAATTTTGCCTTTTAAGGTAACATTTTGATCGGTTTTGACTTTGTTAATTTTTACAATTTTGGAATAATCTTCGTATCGAAAAGGTAAATGGAAAATTAAATCTTGAAGGGTTTCAATACCAAGTTTTTTTAATTTAGAAACAACTTGCGGTGCAATACCGAAATTTAATAATTCATTTTGAATTTGGGTAATGTCTTTTTTTTTCATAAATTAGAGTATATTATAAAAACCACTAAAAATCAAACAAAATGCATAAAAATAACTATGAAAACTTTATCCCTCTATAATTTGCCTTTAAAAAGTATTATCTAATTACCTGTAAATGAAAATGGTTGACCAATAAGATTTTATAGAGTAAACTTTTTAATATATAAAAAAATTTATGGAAGGGTGGCTGAGTGGTCTAAAGCAGCAACCTGCTAAGTTGTTGGCCTGGCAACGGGCCCGTGGGTTCGAATCCCACCCCTTCCGCATAAAAAAATGAATGAATAACAAGAAACTTTTACGCATTATAACAACAAAGAAAGCATTCATTATATAACAAAGCGGTTTTAAAAAGAGGTTAACCCAAAAAGGCGCCATCGTCTAGCCTGGTCTAGGACATCGGCTTTTCAAGCCGGTAACACGGGTTCAAATCCCGTTGGCGCTAAAAAACAGATTAAAAAAGATATTCATCAAAATGGAAAAAATCAGTTGGAAAGCTCCGGAATACGAATATATAGAAAAAGGGAAAGGTTTTAACATAACCGTTGCTATTGTTTTTGGTTTGCTATTTATTTGGCGTGTTTGGCGAAATGATTTTACATTATCTATAATTATTGCACTGGCAGGGCTACTTGTTTTTTTACTTGGCCATAAAAAACCCCCAATTAGGACTTTTACTTTAACCGAAAAAGGCATTTATGTTGATGATGATTTTCATCCTTATGAGGATTTTAGTTCTTTTTATATTTTTCATGAACCACCAATTCAGGAAATTTCTTTTTTAAAAAAACATTCAATATTTCCTCATTTTCATTTACCGCTTGGCAATCAAAATTATATTATTGTTCAGAATTTTTTAAAAAAGTATTTAAAAGAAGAGCTTCATCGCTATCCCATTTCAGATTTAATTGCTAGATTTTTAGGTTTTTAATTTTGTTTTTGTTTGTGAAAAATTTCTAAAAATAAATTATGCGCCCATCGTTCAATGGATAGGACACGGGATTGCGGATCCCGTAATTGAGGTTCGAGTCCTCATGGGCGCATACAATTTAAGGCAGACAAAAATAATAAATAATTAAGCATTTTGGTAAATTAAAAATTGATAAAAGGCAATAAAATTGGAGGCGTGCCTGAGTGGTTGAAAGGGACGGTCTTGAAAACCGTTATACCGGCAACGGTATCGGGGGTTCGAATCCCTCCGCCTCCGCCAGTTTATACACCACAAATTTTCCACCTTGCCCCACCAAAGGCGGGGCTTTATTTTTTGTTGTGATTTTGAAGGGATTTTTGAAATCCAAAAATAATTTCTGCCCACTCAAGCGGAAGTGCGAACCCATCTTTCTTTTTTAAAAAAAATCCCGACCTGTTCGGAATTTTCTTGTATAGCGATAATTTAGCTTTGTTTTATAAACAAAAATTTTTTTGCTTGCTCCGTAGGAAGTACTTCGTACTTTCCTTCAGGGGGCCGCCTGCTGAAAACCTTAAAGCATTTTTTAAATAAAGGCGGGAACAAAACATTTCGTATGGTCGCCCTTGCCTCATCCTTCTCGCTTGCCCCGCATAATTGCAAAGCAATTTGTTCATTTTCACACCAAAAATTTTAATGCATAATTTACTATTCACGATTTACCAAAAGATAAACGGCTGAGCGAGCGATTGGTTGAATTCAACGAGGGGCAAGCAAGGATTTTAAGGATAACTTTTTTGAAAATTGGATTGATTTGATATTATAATTAAAAATCATCGGCGCGCCAGCAAAGCGGATAATACAGGCAGGCAAAAAGGAAGAGGTTTTAAGGAAAGGAATTTTTGCCCGTCGCCGTTTTAGGTGACGAGTGCGCGTCGCTGAAGGCGACCACAAGTCAAAAATCAGCGTCGGGATTTTACTTAAAATAGGTTTGAATTTTATTTAAAAGGCACCGCCATTTAGCAAAATTAAGTAAAATTTTATTAAAACTGTTTTTAAGTATTGGCAAGATAAAATAATATGCAAAATAATGCAAAATATAAAGACAGACTTTAAATTTAAATTGATGAAAATTGATCTAAAACTGAATAAACACGAAAACTCCTGTAAAAAAATTTTTATCTGTTAATAGATGATTAATTTGGAAAAATAAAATAAGCAAAAATTCACTCTATCCTTAAAAAAGTATATCTGTAAAAAAAATCCTAAAATGTTTATCAGTTATAAAACTTTTTAGGGGGAAATTTCATTATAAAAAATAAAAAACTGCCCAATCTCATATTAATTTTCAATTTTCATTATTTTGTAATTGCTATTATTTTAAAAAATTTATTAGCAATCTCTTGACTTGACTGCTAATATGAGTATAATTGATATTGAGATACTTTGATAATAATTAATTTTAAGTGACAGGTCCAAGAAATTGGACAAGTCACTGATGAATATCGTATGAGAATCTTAAAAAGGAAGTCTCAAAATTCACCAACAGCTATAGAAAAATTTGATTTCGATAGACCATTTATGTCGTTAAGAGAAGCGATAAATCGTTTATTTGATGAAAGTATTTTGGATCCTTTTGAATTTAGCAGCTTTCCAATGGAAATGGTCACAGGCTCTAAATTATTCCCTAAAGTAGATATCGCCGAAACTGAAAAAGAAATAAAAATCACCGCTAATGTTCCTGGCGTAGATCCAGACAAAATTGAAATTGAGATTGGTGAAGACTCAATAGTTTTAAGTGGTAAAATAGAAAAAGAAACTGAAGAAAAAGATAAAAAGTTTTATCGCTTTGAACGTGAATTTGGTGAATTTAGAAGAGAATTTCCGCTGCCGGCAAAAATCAATACTGATCAATCAGAAGCGGTTATAAAAAATGGCGTCCTAACAATTACTTTGCCAAAAACTGAAATTGAAACCAAAAAAAAGCTAAAGGTTAAATCTGAGTAAAAAATTAAAATCTATAAAAGAGGTCCGACTTAACTTTATAAAGGCCGGACCTCGTCTTCGTATTATTGCATTTTTAAGTCAAAGAGGTTATAATATAGTTAGATGACCAAATAAAGGAGGTGATATT
>JBBIOV010000018.1:0-6096 GCA_037443185.1 bacterium
ACTGGATAATTAAAGCCAATCAATCAAAAATCTCGCTTTGCAAGAAAATTTTTCAGAGATGAAAAATTTTCTCAAAAAAATCGGCTTGAACCGCCAAATCAGCCAGCAAAAACTTTCAATTGATTTCAAAAAGCCCTTTAATTTCCTCGCAAAACTACCTGCCGAAGCGAGGATTGAGCCCCCGAGCGAGACGGCTAATTCAATATGGTGGACCTGAGCGGATTTGAACCGCTGACCTCATCTATGCCATAGATGCGCTCTACCAACTGAGCTACAGGCCCAAAATGCCCTTGGCAGGAATCGAACCTGCATTTTCTCCTTAGGAGTGAGAAGTTCTAGCCATTGAACTACAAGGGCATATAAAAATCATATCAATTATTTATTCATTTTTCAACCTTTAATAACAGCTATTGGTTTTAAACGAACAATTTTTTTGGCGATACCTGCCTGATGAACAACTTCTACAACTTCGTCTACATTTTTGTAAGCATGAGGCGCTTCTTCTGATAAACCAGACAAAGAACCGGCACTTACAGCGATACCTTTATTTTCCAAAATCAATTTTAATTTTCCACCGTGAATTTCTCTTTTAGCTTGAGATCGTGACATTTTTCTTCCTGCTCCATGACAAGTTGATCCGAAACTTTGTTTTAAAGATTTTTCTTGGCCCAGTAAAACATAAGAAGCGGTGCCCATACTTCCAGGAATTAAAACAATTTGACCCGGAAAAGCTCGAGTTGCTCCTTTGCGATGAATTATTAATTTCTGCAACTGGTTGTTAATCTCATATTCTTCAATTTTAGCAATATTATGCGCTACATCATAAACAATTTCCAGTTCACCGAAAGTCGAGCCAATGACTTTTTTCCAGGCATTTCTGACTTCAAAAGTTATCATTTGTCGATTAGCAAACGCAAAGTTTGCTGCTGCTGACATAGCTTTAAAATAATTTTGACCTTCTGACGATTTAAAAGGCACACAAGCAAGTTCGCGATCGGGAAGCGAAATATTATACTTTGACATAACACGCATCATTAAACGAATATAATCTGTCGCAACTTGATGACCAAGTCCGCGAGAACCAGTATGAATTAAAATCACTACCTGTTCCTTAAATAAGCCGATTTTTTTTGCTATTTCCTCATCGAAGACATTTTCAACGATATCGACTTCAACGAAGTGATTTCCTGCACCCATTGTCCCTAATTGATCACGGCCACGTGCTTTTGCCTGGGGTGACACTAATGCCGGATCAGCGCCTTCAATTTTCCCATTTGACTCAATATGATTTAAATCTTCTGGCTTGCCGTAGCCCATATTAATAACCGCCTGCGCACCATTTAATAAAATCTGATCGATTTGATGATTGTTTAAATTCAACATCCCTCCCCGACCAACACCTGATGGCACTTCTTTATAAATCATTGCACTTAAATTTTTAAGAAAAGGTTGAATCTGTAAAATATTCGCCTTAGATTTTAACAATCTTACACCGCAATTAATATCATATCCAATTCCACCGGGAGAGATAATACCTATGTTTAAATCAAAAGCTGCTACACCGCCGATTGGAAACCCATAGCCTTCATGAATATCAGGCATTGAAAGAGCATAATTCTGAATCCCGGGTAAAGTCGCAACATTAACAAGCTGATTAAGTGATCGATCTTTTGATATTTCTCTTAACATTTTTTCCGTGGCGTAAACTCGCGCCGGAACTTTCATATCGGATCGAAAAGTTTGAGGAATTTCGTATAAATAGTCGTCGATTTTTTTTAAATTTTCTAAATTAATCATAGTTTTCACTTTTTTAAATTAAATTTTTTTAATATTTTATATTCTGCACCTTCTTTTTTTAAAATAGATTCAAACAAAATTACCTCATTTAATCTTTCTTTAAATTCAAATTCCTCATCAATCTTTTTAACATTAAAATATTTAAAATCGAACTGGTTAAAGCGCGCAATCGTCAAATGCGGCAAAAAATCGCGCCTTAACCTAAGGTCAGACTTCTTCAAGAAGCCTAACTTTGCCATATTGTCAATCAAAGCATCTTTTAAAATAAAAATCTCTTTTGTCGCGTTTGCGGTAATCCAAATTAATCTTGGATTAAATAAATTTGGTCCGTAAGAGATATTATAAAAATTTATATCAAATGAAGAAAATCTCGAAACAACTTCTTCAATTACTTCGATTAAATTTTGAAAATCGGTTTCTGAAGCATAAAAAGGAGGAATTAAAGTAATATGTAAATTTTCATTTTTTATCCAGCGAATTTTATTAAAAGTGACAGTAAAGTTTTTTTTGAATTTTTCCTTCCATTTATCTATTTCACTTTTTAAATTATCAGATATATTTAAAGCAATGAAAATTCTATGATGCATACAAGTAAATATGGGAGATGTAAAGATGTTGCAATTGTATAAATTGTAAAATTGTCAAATCGTTAATTCGTCATTCTACATTCATAATTTGATTTTGATTTTGTTATACAAAAATCAAATGTCAAAGATAATAATAGTTTCCAATACTTTATTTTTTAATTTTTTTATTTCTGCTTCATGATAAGTGACTGCTTTAATGTCATCTGAAAAATTTAAAATTTTTTTACCTAATATTGTCGCCTTTATGTTTTTTTTAGTTAATTTTTCGAAATTGATTTTATAATAATATTCTTTATTCGTATTTGCAAGATACAGTATTTCGTTTAAAAAATCAATTAAAAGAACGGTTTTGTCTGGAGCTTTTAGGTTTATTTTTCTCTCAACCATTTTAGTATCCTGAGAAATTTGAGGATTTAAAAACGCAAACATTCCTTCAAGTGCATTTTGAAAAAGTTCTTTCAAATTCCTCCCTTTAACTCTCATTCGCACATCAGCGGTATGTTCTAAAAAATAATACCCCATAAAGTTTTTTAAAAAATATAATCAAATTTTTTACTTATTGAGATTTTCTTAATATGTGATACATTATTATATCATAAGGGGCCTGTAGTAAAGTGGTATTACGCAGCATTCGCATTGCTGAGGCGGGAGTTCGATTCTCCCCAGGTCCAAAATTTGTCTTTATCAAAATTTAACTTTGAAAAATATTTAAAATTATGGTGGGATGCCGGAGTGGACGAACGGGCCGCACTCGAAATGCGGTATTCCGCTAAGCGGAATCGGGGGTTCGAATCCCTCTCCCACCGCCAGTTGGGACAAAAGGTTACTAGCTTGACCTCTACAAGAACGCCAAATGCGCTCCAGCCAATTTCAGACACAAAAGTGAATGTTCCGTCTTTTTTATAAAGCAAAACGCTAAAAGCGAGTTTTCATTGTTTTATTTGCCTTGCTTGATTTTAATTTATTTATTATCAATTATATTGAAAGTTAGGGTTGTTAATTTTAAAATAACATACTATCAAATTATTGAAAATATGGCAAGAGAAAATAATATTGGAGAAAATATAAAGAAATACCGCACAAAACAAGGTTTGTCGCAGGAAGATTTTGCCAAAAAATCTAGCGTCAAATACACTACCCTAACCAAAATCAAAAGTGGAGTTATAAAAAAACCTTCTGTTTTAGTAATGGCTAAAATTGTTAAAACGTTAGAGTTAATATTGAGGAGTTAATAAAATGATATGCAAAATTTAACAATTGTGCAAAAAAAATATCAAAAAAGAAGCAAATTTAAACATAAACCGTATTATGCAAAACCGGGGTTTATTCTTTATCATGCTGATTGTTTAAACATTCTTGCAGAACTTCCGGAAAATTCTATTGATATGGTTTTTGCCGATCCTCCTTACTTACTTTCAAATGGCGGGTTTACTGTACATGCTGGAAGAAGGGTTAGTGTTAATAAGGGGGAGTGGGACAAAAGCAATGGCGTAGAAAAAGATTTTGAATTTCATCTCAAATGGATCAAAGCAATAAGGCGTGTACTAAAACCACATGGAACACTTTGGGTTAGCGGGACATACCATTCTATTTATCAATGCGGTTTTGCGCTTCAACTCGCTGGTTATCATATTCTTAATGATATTTCTTGGTTTAAACCAAATGCTTCGCCTAATTTAAGTTGTCGTTATTTTACAGCAAGCCACGAAACACTTATTTGGGCAAAAAAAGATAAAAATGCTAAGCATTTTTTCAATTACAAATTAATGAAAGAGGGAAACTGGCCAGAAGATTTTCTTAAAAAGCCGAATTCACAGATGCGTTCGGTATGGGCAATCAGTACCCCAAAAGCAATAGAAAAAAGATTTGGTAAACATCCTACTCAAAAACCAGAAGAATTATTAAAACGAATCGTTCTTGCATCTACCAAGAAAGGGGATTTGATTTTAGATCCATTTACAGGAAGTTCAACTACTGGTATAGCCGCATATCTTTTTAAGAGAAGATTTATAGGAATAGATACAGAAAAAAAATATTTAGATTTATCAATAAAACGATTTGAGGAATTAGAACAAAACTTAAGAAATAAATTAGACCATAAAAATCTATGAAGAAAAAAGGCTCTGGTGGAGGAAATACAATTACCGGTTTAAAATTTGAAAGAGGCAGAGATATTTTGTCTATTCTTAGTAATGCTAAAGGGTATTCCGTAAAGGGGAATGTCGTTTTTTATCTTGGCAAAGAAGTAGCAAGAAGTTATCGTAAATACGGGCTTTATAAATTTCTAGAATCTCAAGGAATTGATTACAAAAAAATAATTTCAAAAAAATTGTTACCCGATGAGGCTTTGTATGTTATTGTGAGAAACACATTATTTGTGATTGAAATGAAATATCAAGAAGTAACCGGATCGGTTGATGAAAAATTGCAAACCTGCGATTTCAAGAAAAAACAGTATAAAAAATTAATGGCTCCTCTTAATATAGAAGTGGAGTATATTTATATACTGAGCGACTGGTTTCGTAAACCAGAGTACAAAGATGTTTTGGATTATGTAATTTCAGTTGGTTGTCAATATTATTTTCAATATTTACCATTACAAAAATTAGGGTTACCAGTCCCAAAGTAAATTTATAGCAAATCACTATGCCACTACCAGATTATTAAACAATAATACTTCCTCTCCTGAAATTCGCAGGAGATAAAAAAGAACACTCAATAAAAGAGAAGCTATTGAATATATAGCTAATGTTTTTAACCTTAGTGAAAAAGAACGAAAAGAAGTTTTGCCGAGTGATCAACAATACATAATTGATCATCGGGTGGATTGGGCAAGAACATATCTCAAAAAAGCGGGGTCGTTAGAATCAACCAAAAGATCATACTTTAAAATAACTGATTTAGGACTAGAGGTTTTGCAGAAAAATCCGAAAGAAATCAATGTAAAATTTCTAGAACAATTCCCTCAATTTATTGAATTTAAGAATCTTCGCAGAGAAAAAGAAAAAAAACAAAAGAAGAGGAAAATTTAAAACAAACTCCTCAAGAGCTTTTAAGAATATGGCTATCAAAGAATCAAAAAAGATTTAGCCTCTGAATTATTGTCTCTTATTAAAAAAGCATCGCCGCGCTTTTTTGAAAAATTAGTAGTTGAGTTGTTAACAAAAATAATGGGTTATGGTGGTTCATTGAAAGACGCAGGAAAAGCGATTGGACAAAGTGGCGATGGTGGTATAGACGGAATTATTAATGAAGATAAACTTGGGTTAGATGTTATTTATATTCAGGCAAAAAGATAGGAAAATGTTGTTGGATCCAAAGAAATTAGAAATTTTGTCGGAGCTCTTGCGGGGCAAAAAGCAAGTAAAAGTGTATTTTAAACTACTGCGAATTTTACCAAAGACGCTTTAGAGTATGTAAAAACAATTTCTCATAAGGTTATTTTAATTGATGGTGAAACGCTTACACAATAATGATAGAAAATGATGTGGGAGTATCTAAGGTAGCTCTAGCTATGATATTAAAAAAATTGATTCCGATTATTTTGAAGAAAAATAAAAAGAATTTACCGCCAAGCTAGACAAAGTAAAACAATCCCTAAAGAAGCGGGATTAGAAAAACTTAAAGAACTCAAGGTCCAACCTTGCTTTAAGGCTCGACCTCGTGATGCTCCTTCAGTAAATAAAAAAATAATGAGTCTTTCAGGAGATAA
>JBBIOV010000019.1:0-5077 GCA_037443185.1 bacterium
CGCTTTCTCTTTTCTCAACTTCTTCTTTATATTTTTCTTTGGTCCTGTCTAAAACATTGACGAAATGCCGAGAATTTTTGTCGCTCAAAACTATCTGGACAATCTCTTCCCAAACATCGCCGTACCACATTTTTAATTCTTGCTCAAAAAATTTATAGATTGATTCCTTCACTCTTCCTACCGACCTATCCTCGGGATAAAAGGGGGTTAAATTATTTCTCACCCAAAAATCAAATAACTTCTGCAAATCAAAACCGCCAACTTTTATTGCTTTATCCCCGACAATTTTTGCGCCTGCCAAAGCGTCAACATCTTCGGCTTTGTAATCAGAGATAATTTTTAGGTCAAATTTTTTTGCTTTAGTATCAATCTGTTTCTTTAAATTGTATTCTTTTGCCTGCTTCAAAAATATCTCTATAAAAAGCGGCGACAACCTTGTTTTCTCGCGGTGTCTTTTTGGATAGCAAGAAAGCAAATTTAATTTAGGGTCAAAAGTTCTCTTGCTTGTGTAAATTGTAATGTAATCTTTGGCGATGTCTTCTTTAATCTCTATATTATCCAAATTGGTATAAACATAGCCGTAATTCAAAATTTCGTTTCCGTAATGGCCCTTGTCCGGCTCGGGCATACGCATAATTCTACCGACCGTCTGGATTGAAAAAATCGGACTGTGCCACTCCCTAAACAAAACTAAAATCTGCGCTCTCGGGCAATCCCAACCCAAAGCAATTGCCTGCTTGAAAATCAAAACTTCAACTTCGCTGTCTTGCTTTTCAACATTTTCTTTATTGATATGCTCGCCCGAAAGCCAAATTGCTAACCTATTGTTGCCTTTTTCTGTTGATATTTTATATTTGCTTTTCAAAATACTTTCCACCCGTTCCCTTATTCTGTCTTCCAAACTTGTTTTTCTGTCAGGCAATTGAATTAAAACCAAAGGGTTGACATTAACTCCTTCTTTCTGAAATTCCTTTACCAATTCCTGTCTCTTTTTCATCGCCGCGTCTATAACTAATTCTTCACTACCACTGCTTAATTTTTGTGTCTGGATTTTTCCTTGTTTTATAAAATTTTCAAAATCATCGTTTAAAATTACTCCTTTTTTAATCATTCCTTCTCTTTTCACTTCTTCAATATCAACAGAAACCATATCGTCGGGGTCTTTTAGAACCGGCGTTGCCGAAACCTCAATAGTTAATTTTGGACCAATCATCTGTATTAAACCTTGCGAAATTTCGCTGGTAGCATGATGATGCGCTTCGTCAATTACTAAGATTATCTGTCGTCCTTCTTCTTTTGTTCTTCCCAAGACGGTAGATAAGTTAAAATCCTGTTCATTATCGCGAATATAGACATTATCTGCCTTATTGATACTTTCCCAGTTGAAAAACAAAATTTCATTTTCGCTTATTCTTCTGTCGTCTAAATTTTCAAAATAGGAACACTTTAACGCTCGAGTTGTTTCAAAATAATTTTCTAACTTTTCTCGGCTTTGAATATGAAGTTGCCTTGGAGCCGTCCAAATAAAACTCAATGATTGCCTAATTTCTTTATCATCAACCAACCGCTTCAAAAACTCCGCCATCATTATTGTTTTCCCTGAACCAGTCGGCGCTTTAAAAACTAGTTTCTTATTACCGCTGTAACCCAAAAGCTTCTTCGCTTTTTCTAACAACTCATCTATTGCATTTTGTTGGTAAATTTTTAGTTGCATAGTTATTGCTTTATTTCAAATAATATTTTCTTTACAATCGTCCATGCTAAAGAAACGTTTTCTTCTGAAACCTTCATACTCTTTTTTCTATACTCTACACCAGGGTGAATTAAATTTCTAAAACCCCTAACTCCATGAGCCAAATGCAATAGCGTCTCATCAATTAAATCATTTTCTTTTGCCATTTCTAATAATTCATTTAAATCAAGATTTTCTAATTTTTTCCTAACTTTTCTATTTCCTTTTTTAACTTCAAAACTTTTTATATTTAAAGATTTTAGTTTTTCTAATAACACTGCTTCGATGATACTTCCACTTAAAACTAACGCTGATTTATAAGATTTTGTAATTATAGCAATTGCATTTTCTTTTAGATCTCGTTTTAACATTTCTTTTAAATCCTTATTTGAAATTATAGTTTCTAGTTGTTTTTCTAGTATTTCATTATATCCAATTAAATCTAGAGATTTCATGTTTAAGTTCTGACATATTTCCAAAAGTTCTCTTTCTTTTTCCAATCCCTTTTGTATTTCTGATAAATGTTGCTCAAGATGAGGATTTATTTTATAAACACTACTGCTTATATTTGGATCGGGGCTAGTAATTTTTTGGACGTATTTTTTATCCATCCAATCTTTAATTATATCTGGTGCTTTCTGAGCAGATATTTGTAAAAATTGGGGTAGTTGTCTATAGGGACACACGACTAACCCTTCTTCATTTCTATGACTACAAAAGGATAAAAATTTGTTTTGAATATATGGATTTTCTTTTTTAAATAATTCTAACGCCCTCTCAAATGATTTTTTTAATTCATTTTCTTCAATAATTTTATTATTAACACGCTCAAAATTTTTCTGACAAAGCACTTCTGAGGAATCTAGATTTTTGGCTCTGCTAAAAAAATCCAAGGCTTTCTCTAAATTACCTCGCTTTTCGTAAATTACCCCTAAGTTATTTAGCACAGCTAGAGACTCACCATAGATATTTAAATAAAAATTATAATAATATTCGGCTTTATCTATGTTGCCAATTTCACTGAATGAATATGCTATTTCGAATACAGAATCACTTATAATCATTTGATCTTCTGAAAGATGATTGACAATCTCAGTTATTTCCTGGAACCATTTTTCTTGAAATAATTTTTTAATAAATCTTTCTAAAAAATTTTCGGATAACCAGTTTTTAAACTCTTTATCTTTCACTTCTAAATCTTCCTGAACACTTCTTAACAATTCTCTTAGGCGAGATTTATTTAATTTATCTAAATTTTTTAAAGATTTTTTATATTCTCTTTTATTCATATTTTCTACTTAAAAATCCTCCTATACACCCGCAAAATCGCTTCGGGTATTGGCGACAATTGGACTTTTTGTTTTACATCCTTGAACTCGTCGTCAAAGGTTTCATCACCTAAAGAAAACACATAGACGCTGAATTTTCCTTTTATGTCTTTTATTGCTTTTTTGAAAGCCGGAATTGCTGTTTGGTCCCAAATAATACCGGTGTAATGATTTGAATTTTTGAAAATTTTAAATCTTTCGTTGTCTATCATTTTCTCAAAAGTTCCTTCTTTAACACAAAGCATTTCTGTTGCTTGTTTTGTAAGTTTTATTTTATTTCTATCACTAGGCTCCGCATCAACAAATTCGGTTTTTAAGTATTTTAGATTACTCTGAAGTCCTTTATTTAAAATTGCATTTCTTAATCTTGGATAACAATATTCATCAATAATTTTACCGTTTTCATTTTCTTCATTAAAAGTACATAAAATAAACTTTCTATCCCCCCCATCTTCTTTATTCACTTCTAATAATGCTTCACCTGTAGTACCCGATCCGGCAAAAAAATCTAACATAAGCAAGTTTTTATTGGGGTATAATTTTATAATTCTTTTAATTAAACTAATTGGCTTTTGTGTTGGAAAATTTAAATATTCCATTGATCCGCCTTGAAGCGGTTTTATTTCTTCATCTACCCAAAGGTCTGATAATAACCTGCCAGAAATTTCACTTAAATATTCTTTTTTTCTATACCTACCTGATTTACTAATATATATCTTACCTTCTTTCCACCATTTTTCTAAAGTATCAAGTGAGTATAACCACGGCGCCTTTCTACCCCTAAAAACAAATTCTTTTCTACCTTTTATTTTTTGTAAACCATGAGCTTCTATTTCAATAGTTCTATAGGGACCTTTACCATTGTTATCATCTTGAGAAAACATTTTTAGATACTTTTTATCAATTATTCCAATTTTTTTATTAATTAATAATCTGCTGATATCTTTTACATACATCAAAATATACTCGTGTTGATTGCCTAATCCTACGGATTGAGCTTTTGGACTATTTGTTTTTTTCCAAACTATATTATTAACGAAATTCTTTTCGCCAAATATATCATCCATTAATAACTTTAATTGCGCTAATTCATTATCATCAATTGATATAAAAATC
The DNA here is from genome assembly GCA_037443185.1 of bacterium. Taxonomy (GTDB): domain Bacteria; phylum Patescibacteriota; class Minisyncoccia; order 2-01-FULL-47-10; family JBBIMT01; genus JBBIMT01. Next base: position 4,177 of record JBBIOV010000019.1, read on the forward strand.
ACCCCTGTATCCTTTAATAAATTCTTTGCCAATTTTAATCTTTTCTCCATAAAAGAAAGCCATTTGGAGTGGCGGTAGGCGTCTTCTTTATCAACATAGCGGTCGTTGAAAATAAAATCCTTGTTGCCCGTGTTATACGGCGGATCAATATAAATTACGTCAACTTTTCCTGCGTGAGTATAATTCAAAACCGAAAGAGCGTGGTAATTGTCGCCTTCAATCAATAAATTTACCGGCTTGTTTTTATCGGTGATGATTTCTTTGTTCTTTACCTCTTTCAGTACCGGCAGTTTTTCCTTGCACATCTCAACTACCTCTTCATCTTTTGGCTCCCAAACAAGTCCATATTTCTTCTTTTTCTTCAATTCCTTTTTCAACCGCTCAATTTCGGCTTTTAATTTTTCAACTTCTGATTTTTTATTGTTTTTTGCCATAGTTCTAAATTATCCCCTTATTTTTGAAACTAAAGAAATCATCTTTAGCTACAATGATATGGTCTGTCACCTCTATACCTAAAATCTTGCCGGACTCCACTAATTTTTTGGTTAATAATAAATCATCTTCTGACGGCTCAGGGTCGCCTGATGGGTGGTTGTGAACAAATACAACCGAAGCGGCTTTATTTTTAATTGCTTCCGCAAATACTTCGCGCGGATGAACAACGCTCGCATTTAGACTGCCAACTGAAACCTCAGCGATTGAATGGCCTCTACTATTAAGGGCAATAATATAAAAATGTTCTTTGTGATAATCTTTGAGTTTGCTTTTTATCAAGCGATAAACTTTTTCGGGATCGGTAAGCTCTTTGCTTTTGTAGGTTGGAGCTTGAGTAGAAAGCCGCCGGCTAATTTCAAACACGGCTTTTATTTGAGCGGCTTTTGCCAAGCCAATCCCTTTAATT
>JBBIOV010000020.1:0-4948 GCA_037443185.1 bacterium
TTAAAAAAGAGATTCTTTCTAGTATTTTCGATGTAGTAGACAGTTTTTATCTGGCTTTATCCCTGGTACCAAGAGAAAAAAAAGATAATCCTTTTATTAGTGGTATTTATCAAATCAAAGCGCGCCTTGACGATTTTTTAAAAAAAAATGGTCTTGTGCAATTTGGAGCAGAAGGGGAAATTTTTGATCCATCTTTGCATGAGGCAATTGCGGTGGAAAAGACCACTAAAAAAGAACAAGATGGAAAAATTGTCAAAATGGCGGGATATGGTTTTAAATTAGATGATATAGTATTGCGACCGGCTAAAGTGGTTATTGCCCAATATCAAAAAGGGAATAATTTTAATAAATCTAAAGAAGATCACCCCAATAAATCTTAATTATTTGTTTTTAGTTTTATTTACTTAAAACTAAAAGCAAAATAAGAATAATTAATATGAATACTCCAGGAAAAATAATAGGAATAGATTTAGGTACTACTAATTCAGTGGCGGCCGTTATGGAAGGGTCGCGACCTCGCGTTATTGAAAATGCAGAGGCGAATCGTCTCACTCCTTCAGTGGTTGCTTTAACTAAAACTGGCGAAAGATTAATCGGTACATTAGCGAAAAGACAAGCAGTAACTAATCCGGAAAATACTATTTTTTCGATAAAACGTCTTATTGGAAGGAGATACACTGATCCTGAGATTCAAAAAGATTTAAAATGGTTGCCTTATCAAATTCAAGAAGCGTCAAATGGTGGGGTTGAAGTAAAAATGGGGGATAGATGGTATACGCCTCAGGAGATTTCGGCTATGATTTTACAGAAAATCAAACACGATTGCGAAGATAAATTGGGAGAAAAAATTGATCGGGCAGTCATTACGGTACCAGCTTATTTTGATGATTCCCAACGAAAAGCAACTAAAGACGCTGGGGAAATAGCTGGTTTTAAAGTAGAAAGAATTTTAAATGAACCAACAGCAGCAGCTTTAGCTTATGGACTTGATAAGAAAAAAGAAGAAAAGATAATCGTTTATGATTTCGGAGGAGGTACTTTTGATATTTCTATTTTGGAAGTTTCTGAAAATACCATTGAAGTTAAAGCAATTGATGGAGATACGCATTTGGGGGGAGACGATTTTGATAAAATCATTTCGGAATGGATTGTGAAAGAATATTTGCGCCAAAGTGGTATAGATTTATCAAAGGATACGCTGGCTATTCAACGAGTTCGCGAGGCAGCGGAAAAAGCTAAAATTGAACTTTCGTCAGCCTTGGAGACTGAGATAAATCTTCCCTTTATTACTTCTGATGCTTCTGGGCCTAAGCATTTACTTTTAAAACTTACTCGCGCAACTTTAGAAAATTTAGTCGGACATTTAATTGATAAATCCATTGACATTACAAAAAGAGCACTAAAAGCGGCTAAATTAACCGTTAATGATATAAATGAAGTGGTACTGGTCGGAGGTCAAACGAAGATGCCTTTAATTCAAAAGAAAGTTGAAGAATTATTTGGTAAAAAAGCCCATAAAGACATAAACCCTGATGAAGTTGTCGCCATTGGCGCGGCTATTCAAGCCGGGATATTAACCGGAGAAGTCAGGGATATACTATTGCTGGATGTTACTCCTTTGACTTTAGGCATAGAAACGCTTGGTGGCGTGATGACTCCTATAATTGAAAGACACACAACGATTCCTTTTAAGAAGAGTCAGATTTTTACTACTGCTGCTGATAATCAAACTTCCGTTGAAATTCACATTTTACAAGGTGAAAGACCAATGGCAGCTGATAATAAAACTTTAGGAAGATTTATTTTAGACGGTATCGCTCCAGCGCCCCGCGGTGTTCCGCAAATAGAAGTAACTTATGATATAGATGCCAACGGTATTTTAAATGTGACGGCAAAAGATTTAAAAACAGGTAAATCTCAATCAATTAGAATTGAGAGCTCGTCAGGTTTAACTCAAGAAGAAATCGAAAGAATGAAAAAAGAAGCTGAAATTCATGCCCAAGAAGATCGTCTTAAAAAAGAATTAATTGAAACACGAAATCGGGCTGACGCCTTAATCTACTCTGCGGAAAAATCGTTGAATGAATATAAAGATAAAATTCCTGCTCAAGCAAAAGGAGAAATAGAGGAGAAAATTAAAAATCTGAAAGATGTTTTGCCAAAAAACGATAAATCTATTATAGAAAATGCAATGAAAGAACTTGAAGCTTCACTACAAAAAATTGGCAGTATAATTTATGGCAACCCCAATTCAGCTAATAATCCTCCCTCTGATTCTGGAGAGTCTAAAGATAAAGGGCCGCAAGAAGGAAAATTTGAAGAAAAATAATGATAAATTTTTTTAAAAAAAATAAAGTTTTTTTAGTAATTTGTTTATTTACTCTAATTACCGGGTCTATTTTTTGGTTGTCACTGAAGAATATATTTTTTAACGGAAAGGGGGGGGTTCAGATTGTATTTGATTATTTTTACCTTTTTTTAGATCTGCTTTTTTATGTCGCTTTTTATTGTCTGTCATTCATTTTATTTCCAAGCTGGAGATATCTTTTAGTCATTGGTTTACTAGGAATATTTCCTATTTTTTTGACTATACCTTTTCATTTGATTATTTTGCTTGGATTGATAGCGTTTGCGTTGATGTTTCTTTTGGGCTTTAAGTCGATTCGTAATGAGTTGCGCGAAAGGATAAATATTGATGTCTATGCTATTTGTTATTCAGGAGTTACTTATATTTTAAGCGGAATTTTTATTTTAATCATCACTTTCTATTACCTTTCTCCAACATTAAATATAGCCACTTCAAACATTTCCATTCCTAAACCGATTATCGAAAGAGCCACGATGTTTGCGCAATCATTTTTAAAAGAAGAAGGGTTATTGCCAAAAGAAAATGTTGTTATTTCAGATGATTTCTTTGATTTTGTTAATCGACAATTAAGACATTTTGTAGCGAATTTTAAAAATCATATTACTTTTATTTTTGCTGTGGGATTGTTTTTTGTCTTAAGAACATTTAATTTTTTAATAGTACCACTTGTTGCTTTTGTTGTTGCTTTAATCTTAAAAATTTTCATCTATTTCAAATCGATAAGTATAAAAGATGAAATTATTTCAGTAAAAAGGCTTGCGATTAATTTTTAGCCCATTAGCTCCATAGGAGATGCTTAAGTTAAGTTTTTATGGTTTTCAATGCCGAAGTAAACTTTTTAAACTTTGGGAAATGAAAAACCTTTTTTAAGAATGAAACGCGATTATTATGAAATTTTAGGAGTTTCTAAAAATGCCTCATTGGATGAAATTAAAAAAGCATACCGCAAATTGGCGCATCAATATCATCCTGATAAAGGCGGTGATGCTGAAAAGTTCAAAGAAATAAATGAGGCTTATCAAGTTTTGTCAGATCCTGAAAAAAGAAAACAGTATGATGCCTTTGGACATTCTTTTGATAGCGCCTCTCATTCCGGTTTTTATCAAAATGTATGGGGGAGCGAAGATTTCGATGATGTCTTTTCGCGTTTTCGCGACAGTGGTTTTGAAGATCTTTTCAGAGATATTTTTGGAGGATTTGATACAAGAGAAAAACGCACCCGGGCTAATTTAGATATTTTCATAGAGATAGAAATTGATCTTCAAGAAGCTTATACTGGTAAAACTTTTGACTTTTCTTATAATCGAGATATTATTTGTACGATTTGTAACGGGCAGGGAGCAGATTCAAAGTATGGTTTTAAGACCTGTTCTGTTTGCAAAGGAAAAGGGAAGATAACAAAAACCCAAAGAATTTTGTTTGGTAGTTTTTCTTCAGTTTCAAGATGTGATTTTTGTCACGGTCGCGGTCAAATTCCCGAGAAAGAATGTAGCAGCTGTAATGGAAGCGGAGTGAAGAGTATAAAAGAAAATGTCTCTATTTCTATTCCTCCTGGTATCGAAGATGGAGCAATAATAAAGTTAAGAGGAAAAGGAAATCTTTATCCAGATTTAGGTGCGGGAGATTTGCTTGTGAAAATAAAAATAAAACCGCATCCTGTTTTTATAAGAAAAGGAGCCAATATTTATTCAACAGTTAATATTTCTTTTGTAAAAGCTGTGCTTGGGGGTAAAGTTGAGGTAAAAACAATAGGCGGTACAGTTATTTTACACATTCCGCCTGGAACTCAAAATCAAACTCAATTCCTTTTAAGAGGTAAAGGAATGCCTAAACTTCGCGGTTGGGGCGATCATATTGTGACAGTTAATATTGTAGTTCCTACTAAAGTATCAACTAAAGCCAAGGCGCTCTTGAAACAATTGGAAAGTGAGATATAATATTTTCATTCTTTTGATTTTTAAGATATTCGATACCGGTAGTTTCAATGGGCCCCCATAGCTTAGTGGTAAAGCAGCTGCCTTTTAAGCAGTTGATCGAGGTTCGATTCCTCGTGGGGGCATCAGCGAAAAAGCCAATATTAAAGGATTGTTTCACTTTACTTGTCGAGGAATTTGTATTGTTTCTTTTTGGGAAAAAATTGATTGACGATTTTGCTTTTTGGAAAATAAAATTTTTGACACATAACTGTTGCTGCAAGGACCGTCAAAATGGCGGTTTTTGTTGAACTTTGATTTATGAGAGAGAATTAAATTTTCTTAATTATCGGATAAAATTTTTGCTTCTTTACCACTTTACTTTTTTGGAACCTGTTTCTTGGATTTATACATTAAATTTGTAAAATAAGAGTAAAAGTTTGACAAGTTTTTATTCAAAGTACAAGTTAAAATTTTTAGAAATTATTTTTATTAAAAAAAGATTAAGCCTAAAAAGCTTAATCTTTTATTTTATAAGAATAAAAAAAGTCTATAATTTATTTTACTATAATTGTTCCTGAATCTGATGGGCTTAAATGATTGTGATATTTCCAGGTTCCAGTTTTATTAAAGGTAAATTGGTATGTATCGCCTGCGGTGCATTGAT
>JBBIOV010000021.1:0-2982 GCA_037443185.1 bacterium
ACCTCTTTTCCAACTGGCGGTGTGTATTTGAAAAAATCCGAACCGACTTTATTAACGGGCTCGGCAGGCGGAATTCCCCCCGAACCCCCCTTCCGCCCGCCTCGCCCGAAAGCGGAAGCGAAAAGGACGATTTCAAGTTTTTCTAATCCTCCTTTGGCGAATTGCTCGGCTTGGCCGAGCTTGGCGGCAAATTCTATTCAACTTTTTCTTTAAAAAACTCCAACGTAGATTTTATCATGCTACCATCTGCTTTTGTCAAAATTGATTCTACTTTTCTAAAAATTTCGGCTGGGGATTGATCTTTTTTATCAATTCGGATTTCGCCAGTTTCTCCAAAAATCAGATGAATTTTTTGCTCTTTGTTTTGTTTCTCACCAACTAATAAATGCTGCTCATTCCCTTGCGTTCTTGATTCTACCCACAGATTTTCACTTTCAAGGTGACTTATAATTTTCTTTTCAGTAATGTATTGTTCGAAAAAATCTATATATGGTTTTATCCACTCTTGCCCGTTCATTGGAAAAACGCTTGTGTCAGACCATAATGTTCTTGGTTTACTTGAGAGTTTAAATTTTCGATAGCGCAAAGACAACAAACTATCCCCCTTCAAGTTTTGGTCTAAAAATTTTTCAATCTCATTTTTAATTTCGGTAAGCTCTGTAGACAAAAGCAGGTTTTCACTTATGGCTTGAGACTTTGATTTTATTAATTTTATGATTTCTTCCTCGGTCATAATTTGGTATTTATAAATTTTTCATCTTAATAAATTTTTAAATACTTCCAATGCTGTTAGCAAACTTTCTGCCCTTAAAGATTTATAATACTCCGGTTTATGAATTGGTCTATCAACTTTTCTCTCGCCTTCAAGTAAGGTAATTATATTTAGATCAATATCAAAATACGAAAGTAAAGTATGGGTAGAGGGACTACCATACTTAATATGATTAGCCGTAGAATAATCTCCACCAAGCTGGCTTTCTAATTGAAATAATACAAAGGCAAGATCGGGAAAAACTTGTTTGAATAGCGTAAAGTCAACTAAAATTCTTTTTAACATCGCATTCTCGGTATATGCTTTACACTCCATCGCGATCTTAAATTTTCCGTCAACATGTGCATGAACATCTGTTCTCAGGGGATAGTAAAAATCTTTGATGTGGTCCTTGATGAACTTTTTTACTTCCGGACTTTTAATTCGCTCGATGTATTCTTTCTTAATCGGAATTTTTACTGTTTCTTTTTCAAGAGATAATCTCGCTGGATCTCTACCCAATTCTTTCCATGCTATTTCAATTAGACTTTTTGCTAAACTCTCAACAAGCATTCCCTTGCCGGCTCTAATAATCCCACCATAAGCCCTGTCTTCTGATTCTTTGGCTTTTGTATCAATGCCTTTAACTAAAAACTCATAGGCGTTAATAAGAGATTGTATGTCTTTTGAAAATTTTTTATCCATATTTTTAAAATAAACTAGTATTGACTTGCGTATTTTTAAGTCTTTCTTCTGCCTTTTTACAATATTCATCAGAAATATCTATTCCAATATAATTTCGCGACAACCTTTTAGCTACCGCAGTTGTCGTCCCAACCCCATTAAAGGGATCAAGCACATTATCGCCCTTAAAGCTAAATAATTTTAATACCCTTTCGACCAATGGCTCAGGGAACATGGCAGGGTGTCCATATTTTTTCATATTGTATTCCGGCGCAATATCCCATCTTGCATAGACCCATTTTTTAAATTCATCACCAGTTATATCTGCCATTTTCCAAGAGCCGGGATGTTTTAGATCGCCCTTGCAAAAAATCTCAAGAAACTCCCATGTGTATTTTAAATAAGGATTACTTGGACTTTTCCAGCTACCCCAAGCAGTATATTTGCAGTTGTAGTTGTGTTTATCCCATAAAATTTCACCCTTCCAAATCAACTTATTTTTAATGAAGAAGTCAGAAATCATATGGTGTATAGGTATATAATCCGAAAATAATGGCTGAACATTAACTACAATTCTACCGCCATATTTCAAGACTCTTATACATTCTTTAAATATCGCAAACAATTTATCAAAATATTCATTCCAATTTATACCGTCTTTATGATTTTCGTATTCAAGCCCAAAATTGTATGGCGGCGAAGTAAAAATTAAATCTATACAATTTTCAGGAAATTGCTTTAAGACTTCCTCGCTATCGCCGGTAATTATTTTATTTATAAATTGCTCCGGAATTTTATTGTTCTGTCGAGAAAAATTATTATCTCTGGCGTAGTAGTAAGTGCCCCTTATTTTTTCTTTTTCTTTTCGGTTTTTTACTTTCCTTTCTCTGTCATAACCAACATATAATCTTTTTCTTCCCTTTAAGCCATAACTTTTTATTTTTTCAATATTGTAAAGTACTGAATTTAATAATTTAGCAGTATCACTATTTGAATTTTTTGCCAATGATTGAATATTCCTTTTGAAATTAAAGAAATCTAACTCTCTTAGATATACCATTAAGCCGTTATTAGTTGATTCAAAAAAAATATCTTCTTTTGGATACAGAGAAAACAACCGATGAAGCGTAGCGTCATCTTGTTTGATATTTTTCGCGTAAATTTTTACTTGTATGTAATTATCCATAATTATTTTATTAACTCGTCCACAGTTATATTTAAGGCTTTAGCAATTTTCGCCATCACAAAAACAGATGGTTTTTTAATTACACCGGTTTCGATTTTAGTAAGGGTAGTATAGGGAATATCTGCTTTTCTTGCGAATTCATCTTGCGAAAGTTCAAGTTTAAGGCGTAATGCCTTTATTTTCTTTCCTAATTTATTTCCTTGATTATTTTCCATAATTTGATAACATTAAATTGTTTTGCTATAATTCTATACAAGTATATGATAACAAATAAAAGTCAAACAATCAAGAAAAAGAAAAGCCCGCTTCTGGCCAAAATAAAGTTCGAGCCGACATTTTTTCGGGTTCTTTGGCGGTTTGC
>JBBIOV010000022.1:0-2744 GCA_037443185.1 bacterium
GTAGGTCCTTCAATATTTAAAAATTTTAAGTCATCGTATTTACTAACCATTTTTTAAACTCTCATAAATTAAATTATCAATTTCTTCTCTTAATTTTTTGATTTGTTCTTTGTATTGATTGCTTTTTTCTTCTCGTTGTTGTATCTCTGAAATAATTCTATGTTGAATTTCTAAATCTGGTAGAGGAATTTTTATTGCGAGTAAATCCCTGATATCAATTCTGGGATGCTCTTTGCCATACATTAAGAGTTCTGATTTTTTAATATATTCATTAGATAACAAACAATACTTGATATATTCGGGTTTTACATTCTTATTGATAACCATAAATGGTATTAATTCTGTTGTGCCAATATAATCCTTATTTTTATCGTTAATAAAGACATAAGATAAGTATGGTCGAAGTTTTGAAATAATAATATCAGCATCTCCAAATAAAACTTTATCCGAGCCAATTTCTTCCACTTCGTTAGTTTCGTCAATTATCCTTCCAGTTTTTGCCTCTAATTGTTCTAAATCTAAAAGAATATAGGGTTGATCTAATATGCCTTTTTTCAAAACCTTAACTTTATGTTTTCTAATAAGTTGTTTCAAAGGGACCTGGTTATATGCTCCATTTTCGTCAAAGAGCAATCCCTTATGAACCTCAAAAAAAGCATAGTATTGTGCACCTAATCTGAAAAATAAATTCTCGCCTATTTTTTGAGAGTTAATAAAAAAATGTTCCCCGCTCCCATCAGTAAATTTTTGGCTTTTTACTTTATATTTAACAAAAACGTTATCAATGATATCTTGAAATGATTCTATTTTAGGTTTTACTTGTAAAATAGTTTGCTCATTCTCGTCTATTTTTTTAAGTAATTTCTTTCTATTTGTTTTTATTTTTTCAATAAGTTCGTTTTCAATAAAAAAAAATTTAAGATCATTCTCTTTCAATGTTGGGTATCCCTTTCCTTCCCGACTTAAACCAACTAAACGCTTAAACAAAACTGTTCTAAGTAGATATTTCAATAATCTGTTATCGATTAAATCTTGCTTTGGTCGTAAGCAAATAAATGCTTTTGTAAAATGTAAATCAGCGTCGGACTTCGTAATTGCAAGAAATTTTTTTAAATTTGGCCTAACAGATGCTATCAATAGACTACCTTCATCTGGTTTAAAAATATCTCCATTCTCAATTTTCTTTATCAATCTTTCTTTTTCAATTATGTCTATTTCTTTATCATTTGATAGATCAAAAGGATTTATTTCTTCTTTTATTTCTTCTTTAGTGGTTATGGAACCTATCTCCACATATTTTATTCTGTTTAAATCATATTCATCAGATTTCTTTTCTGCCAGTTCAAAAAAATCAAAAATAGACCTTGCATCTTTTACTTCAATGATTTTAGTAAAGATATCGTGGAACTTTACATCGAAGCGTAAAGTCTTTTCTTTATTTAAATCTGCTAAAGAAGTTTGAAAAAAATTTATTTCCATATTACATATTTCCTTAAATGATCTAAAATAGTTTTTGGATTTTTGGTATCAATGTAAATTATTCTATCGGAATACTCTCCTTCCGAATTAAAAAGTTGATTAGGACGTTTTTCTTCTTTACGCACCCCTCGTTTATAACCAATTTCTTCTGCATGAGCCATAAATATCGGGTAATCTTGTTCTATAGATACATTTTTAAATACCCACCATTCAAGGTCAGCTTCTTTTATGTCCTCTTCATATTTCTCTTTCAATTCCTTGAACGATAATTTTGTATCTTCTGAGTCAAAATTTTCCTTCCCTAAAAGTTGAATTAGGAGTTCTATAAATTTCTTTTTGTTTTCTTCTTTCCCTGATTTTAATAATTTTTTTATTTCAGAATCCAACTCTTTGTATTCATCTTCATATTTGGACCACAATTTATTCGATTCTTCTACTTCTTTTGTGGTTTTCTTTTGTGCGAAAAGCAAACTCGTTTTTGTTTGAGTATAAGGTGCGAAAGCTAAATGAGGTAATGAAACAATCGCCCTAATCCAAAAATATTTATAAAGAAAGAGTCGAATATCTCTGTTGCTGGTAGTATCAAAAAAGCTTTCGGGGAGAACAACACCCATTCGACCGCCCTCTCTTAATAATTGATACCATCTTTCAATAAAAAGGTTCTCAGTATCAACTTCTAATTCTTTGTTATTTTTTAATGTCTTAGCAATTTTTTCTCCTCTCAAATAAAGCTTTGGGAATTGTTTTGCTGTATCTCTATCTACAGTGACGCTAAAAGGAGGATTAGAAACAACTATATCAAATTGTTCATTAACCGGAAAAGAGTATATTTTACTTTCTTTTTTGATAGCTAGTTTATCGTGATAAGTATTAAAATCTACTAAACCATCTTGTGGCTCAATATGGGCCGAGCCATCCCCATGACCAACCATATTTACTTTTGATGCCATTGCCAAATCAGAGTTTATTTCAATGCCATAGATATATTCATCAGCCCATGCATTTCTTCTTAATCTTTGAAAATTTTTATCTAAAAATTCTTGTGTTGCGTAATCTTTTTTAATTTTGCCATCCTTTTCTGCTTCCTCCTTAACTTTATCAATTAGTTTCATAGCGTGAATTAAAAATGTCCCGGAGCCGCATGCGGGGTCAATAATATAAGGCAATCTCGTTTCATTGTTTATTAAGTTTAAAGTTAATTCATCTAATCTTAGAGCATACAGGATAAAATCAACTATATTCGGATGTGTAAGATATTGTCCTTT
>JBBIOV010000023.1:0-2556 GCA_037443185.1 bacterium
CAAAGAACCGCAGACAATAATTAATGAAGTTTTTGCAAGAGAGTTTGGTTTTGATGAAAATTTATTTAATGAATTCGGCAAAGGAATGACCGCGGGAACACAAATCGCTCAAAACAGAACTTTAAGAGTTTTTGAAACTGATTTTGAAGAAATATCAAGGAGTAAAATATTAAGATTTTCTACAAGATTTCATAATCCACCGACAAAAAAGTTAATGGGCTTTTTAGATAGTATTAAAACTTTGCAAGTGAAAGATGTTATTGAAAGTTTTGAAAAAGGAATACAGCCAAAATATAATCCAGATGGTGAAATTCCGGTTGTAAAAATTGCAAACTTAAAAAATGGATACATCGATTTTTCTGAAACCGAATTCATTACTGTAGATTATTACAACAATTTAGATGAAATAAAGAAATTAAAAGAAAATGATATTATTATTTGTGCTACTGGCAAAATATCATTGGGTAAAATTGATTTTTATAATTACGAGCAAGAATCTATTACAACAGTTGATAATTATATATTAAGATTGAATAAAAATTACAATCCACTATTTTTTACTTATTATTTTAGAAGTATTTTAGGCTATTTTCAAATTGAAAGAGATTATACAGGTGCTACAAACCAAATTCATTTGTATTGGGAACAAATTTCAAATTTCCAAATCCCAAACATTCCTTTATCCGAACAACAAAAAATCGTTGATGAAATCAAAGCAGAACTTGATAAACAAGAGGAGATAAAAAGACAGATAGAAGCAGAAAGAAACAAGATTGATGAAATTATAGAGAAAGTAATTAAATAAGCAAAAAGAAAAGTTGAGGAGATGATTGAAAAATAAAATGAATATTAAAAAGGTGAAAAAATTATTAGGCCAGTATACCCATATTGTTGAAGAGCTAAAAAATATGGGAGTGATTAGAACCGGAAAAGTCGTTGCCGATTACGGCGAATATATTGTGTCGAAAAAATTAAAGTTAAAATTAGTAGACAACCCCACTAATAAGGGGTATGATGCGATAGACAAAAATGGCAGGAGATATGAGATAAAGGCGCGCAAGGCCACGTCTTGGAACAAGCCTAGCCTTTTTCCGGCTAGAAAAAATCAGCTTTCCAAAGTTGATTTTTTAGTTTATATTGAGTTTGGTAATAATTGGGATCTTGTGCGATTACTGAAAATACCGGCTAAAAAAGTAAGGCCTAGTAAATCTAACAGGGTTTATGTGTCACCAGATTTGATAAAAAAATTTAGTGTTTTATAAAAAATAATTTATGAATTTTTTGGAACAACTAGTTGCGGAGTGATATGAGTATAGGGGTTACTTTTGTTGAACAAATATTAGGTTTGGTAAACCTAGCCACGGCGGACATATCGGAGAAATGGATGTTGTAGCTTTCCATCCGATAACAAGAGAGTTCGTACATATTAAATGCTCCACTGATGCTTGGGGCTGGGAACAGAAAAAAGAGGTTTTTGCGAAAAAATTTAAAAATACAGCTGTGTATTATGATAAAATTTTTCCCTTCAAGAAAGAAAAATTACAAAAAATAGCGATTACTGTTTTTTCGTGGCCACGGCATAACGCAGAAAAAAAGATGGACTTCGGTAGTGATATTAAGGTTTTTCTAGTTCCTAATTTTGTTGTTTCTATTGCGTCAGAGCTTTCCAAGCTGGATCCTTGGAATTATGGTATAAATGAGTCTTCATATCCATTGCTTCGTGCTATTCAATTTTGGACATTTTATTTGAATAGAGAATTAAAAAGGAAGCAAAAGTTAAAATTGGAATAAATATTTTTAGTAAAATATATGACTGAACAAAAGGAACGAGGAGGTGAACTGCCGATGGAAAAAGAAAAAATGACACCGGAGAAAATTATCCAAAAAATTAGTGAAATAACCGGCCTTAGCAATTTGGAAATTGATCCTGAGCAACCTGTTCTTTATAATGAAAAGGGAGAGCTAAGGTATTTTGTTACTAAAATTATTTGGGAAAATACACCGCGCGATGACGGGAAATATCACGGTGTTTCATTTTGGTATGATTCAGCGGCTGGGAAACAAACTCGTCTTGATTTTAAAGATTTCAATAACATTATTGTTAAATTTGAATGGAACGGAAATAAAGTTGGAGACACTATTGAAGTAGATGAAGAAGAGGGATTAGAGGTTATTGCATATTGGTAAATTATAATTTTTGGCTATGCGAAAGCCGAAAGAGAAAACCGAAAGAATTATTAAAAAGAAGCAACCCCGAAGTAAAACCTTCGGTTTACTACGAGGCAAGAAAGAAAAGTTGAGGAGATGATTGGTTGAAGTAACGAGTAACCAGTAACGGGTAACGAGTAAAAATTGGAATAAATATTTTTAGTGTAAGATGGTTAGAGAAATTAGCAAAGCAAAGAAATGAGTCGCGTTGTAATGAGAACATCACTTTGCGGCATGAGCGTTTACTAATATTAATAGAATAAAACAATGAATAAAAAGTTTTTTGCAATTTTAGGAGCGTTTGCGCTTTTGGCGACTTTAGGAGCAGGTTGCGGTCAGCCGGCTGGG
>JBBIOV010000024.1:0-2551 GCA_037443185.1 bacterium
TTTGGAAATGGAATGGTTGGGGGTTTTCAAACGAATGGCGAAGTAAAAAAGGAAATTTTGCGAACCTGGAAATTGAAAAAATTGACGGAAAAATCTATATTGTAGTTGATACTCCCTGATTTTTTTAACCGCCGTGCCCCTAAAGTAAACAATTTAGGAGGCAAGCAAAAAAAAGGGTTAAACGTCATCCCCTAATGAATTTTTGTTTGCTTTTTTCATTAGCCGGTGATTTTTTGGCGATTTTTTAATTGTTTGTTTTTGGTGAGTAAGCTCAGTTAGCGTCTGGATTTTGTTAAAAAAGCTCTGATCTTATCTAAAAAATAGCTCAATTGTTAAAATTTAACCTTCCAGGATAAGAAATAACTTCTTAAAATTTCGAAATTGGTAAATTGGCGGTGTATATTGAAATAGCTCGAACGAATTTTCTACCTCGCAGTATTCTTTAACAATTCAAGTTTTTCTTTGGCGGTAAATTCTTTATAAATTTTTTAATCTTTCTATCTCCTGCTTTATTTCTTCAATAATTTCAGTATTATAAATTTTCTTTTTATCGCCTTCTTTAACAGAAATTACATAAAAAACTTTTCCCCATATTTTTCAGTAAATTTTCTGTGAGTTGTTTCTTGATTTTTTCTTTCGTTTATTATTTGAGTTATAAAAGCATAACCCGCTGGCTTAATCTTAGGATAGTCTCTATATTTTATTATTTAGTAATAATCAAGATTTTAGAAATTGTTGTATAAGTTTTCTTTTTGAAACTGAAGACAATTTCATCTTTTGTTGATACTGAAGCGTTATCAAGAAATTTATCAATTTCGCTAAATATAAAGTCAAAATTTCTTTTAATTTTCCAGCTTTCCTCTAAATTATCTTTACTAGCTAAAACTACAAAAAATCTATTGTCAGCACCAAACCTCTGCGCTCCTTGGTTTTCGTAAAGCCAAATAACCAAACCCTTCGGATTTTTCAAGACCTGTTCAAGTGTAAAGTCTTTTGGTAGATATGTAATTTTTAGGTCAAATGGCTGATTATCAAAGAAAATATCAACGCCAAAATTATTTTTGAGCGTCGGAATTACTTTAGGATGCTGGAGGATGCTGGCTAATATGGTCTTCAATCAAAACTGTTGTCCAGTGATTATACCAAGTGGCAATTACATAATGCGTTATGTCATCGTGCAATTTGCTTTTTATTCCTTGAATTAAATCGTCATACCTAACAAATCGGCGAACATATTCAGTTTGGATTTTTTGGTCCAATTGTCCTTGAACAACGACCCATCTAAATTCTTGAACCTTTAATACTTCCTGTTTTAATGCTTCATCAGATATAAGTTTTTGCCTTTCCTTAACTTGTGTTTGATATTTTCTTTTGATGAATTCATCAATTTTATTTTGTGGAATATCAATGAGTTTCTTAATAAGATTTGAAGCAGTGCCTCTTGCATCAATGCCTAAAGTTCCCGCTAACTCTTTTAAGTCATCGGATTTAATAGACCTTAATTTTAGATTTGTTAATTCTTTTTTTGAAACTAACATAATTATTTTTTTTGAAATAATAAAATGTATTCGTGTCTGAAAATATAGAAGCCTCCGACCAAGGCTCTATAACGCCATAAGTGTTCCTGATTTCTTTTGGCACGATTATTAACCATATTTTTAACTAAAATACTCTTCAATATTAAATTGTTTCCTCCTCGCTGTAGTACTTCTTGCATAGTCATAAATCCTAAAGGCACCCATTCGGAATTTGCGTACTTATCGCCGATTACTACCACTAAATAATGTTTCCTTTCAAGTAAATCTAAAAAATTAGAAACAACATCACCAAAAAGTTTTAGAAAATCTTTTACGGATTTAGCATTACTTAAGTCGTCAGCTCTATCGCTAAATTTGATAATGTCGTGATATGGCGGGTGCATTATAATTAACTGTACATTTTGTCTGCCATGATTTCTTAATACTTCTTCAACTTTTTTCCTTGTGGTTTCTTTAGTACTATCAGCAATTAAAATTGTAGAAAAAAGTTTTTCTTTAGAATCAAACAATGTTTCCTGACTAATTCTTTGTTTTGCTATTTCTGCAACTTTTGGTAAAAGTTCAATCCCAATGCCGTTTCGACTTAACCTTTTACATTCAATTAAGGTTGTTCCACTTCCCAAAAAAGTATCTAAAACAACATCTCCTTTTTTAGTAAATCTTCTCATCAGTTGGTTTGGAATTTGAGGAATAAAATTTCCGTGATAATCGCCCTTATGCGAGCCCGACTTGTCTCGTTCGCCAATAATCCACAAACTATCAGTTATAATATCCTGATATTCTTTCCAATTCTTTAAATTTAAATCATTTATTTTAGGCATAACTACTTTAAATTAGAAGATTCATTGCTTTTTACCATTTCCTTTTCTTGCGGATAAAAAATTAGACATTCCGCAAAAAGGGCAAAATTCTATAGCTGGCTCTATCGCTTTTTCGCTATCTCTTACTATTTCTATTTTGACTATCCCTTCGCAATTCTTGCGCTTGTAATGATAGCCACTTCTCATATTTTT
>JBBIOV010000025.1:0-2474 GCA_037443185.1 bacterium
ATTTTAAATAATAACTAATATGCAAAAGGATTAGGCGCTCCTCTTACCTCAAAATGTAAATGGCAACCACTTGATCTTCCGGTTGTGCCCATCAAGCCTATAACTTCACCCTTATCAACATTATGACCGGCGCTAACATTAACTTGGCTTAAATGCGCATATAAAGTCTGGGTACCGTTAGGATGTTGAATTTGAATGTATTTTCCATATCCTTTATTCCAACCAGATGATTTAGAAACTAAAACAGTTCCTGACGCTGCTGCATAAATTGGCGTACCGCAAGAGTTTCCGATATCTACTGCATTATAAGAATGCAATCCCTGAGTAAATTTTCCGGTAGTTGGCATTATAAAATAACCTTTAATTGAAGCGAATTGAGCAGTAGTTTTGCCATTTTTAGGAGGTTTATATACAGGCGGCGAAGGTTTTTTCCCACCTGGAATAATCAAAATTTGCCCTGTGATAATCAATCCATCTTCATCTAAATTATTAAAATCAATAATATCTTCTTCACTGGCCTCGTAAGTTAAGGCGATTCCAATAACTGTTTCACCTTCTTTTACTTTGTGTAAAAGACCGTTTACTGGCAGTATTGTTAATTTATCTCCGGGCTTAATAATGCTTCGTGCTGTTAAGTTATTTGCCCACAAAATTGTATTTAATGACACGTTAAATTTCTCAGCTATTGTCGAAAGAGTGTCTCCTTCTTCAACTATATAAGTAATCAAGTCTTTCTTATAAGTATATCGTGAATTATTAGATAAATTGCCAGTAAAAGGAGAATGAACAGCAAAAAAACTGCTGTCATCCATTGTTAAATAAATAATAGTGTCCAGCCCACCTTTGCCATTTGAAAAAAAGTTAACCGCTTTTGGAAGCGGATTATAAATAGCTGAAAGTGTCGTAAAAGAAAATTGGCCGTTAACTTCCACGGCTAATCCTACAATAATAAATAAATAAAGAAAAGATAATATTTTTTTAACACTGAATTTACTAATAGGAGTAAAAGTTAATTATTAGCCGCTGTTGTGCTTTTTCCTCTCTCTTCTCAAACAGCGAATTTTATAGTATAGTATATTATACTCTATTTTGTTTTTTATGTCAATATACTACTTTATGAATTAAACTATCAAGATCGAACCTTCTTTAATCAAAATTATGCCAAAGGAATCTGATGATCAAATTTTAAAAGATTTAAATTTAAGCCAAAAAGAAGCGGTATTGCATCTTAAAGGCCCACTTTTAATTTTAGCAGGACCTGGATCGGGAAAAACTAAAACAATCACTCACAAAATAGCATATTTAATAGCACAAGGAATAAAGCCAGATTATATTTTAGCTTTAACTTTTACTAATAAAGCAGCTGAAGAAATGCGGCAGAGAATTTTCAATTTATTGAAAAAAACAGCTAATTTAGATGGTATAAAAGGGCTAACTATAGGAACTTTCCATAGTTTCGGCACAATGATTTTACGCCATAGTGGTTCATTTCAAGGCAGAAATAAATATTTTGTCATATATGATCAAAATGATTCTTTAGCTTTAATTAAAGAAGCATTCAAAGCATCCGATGTATCAAAAGAAGATTACTCCCTCCAAGCAATACATAATGCTATCTTAAAAGCCAAAGTCAATCTCTTAACTCCTCAAGAATTTAGCCAAAATATTCAAAGTCATTTAGATGAGATAATTTATAAAATTTATGATATTTATGAACGACTTCTTAAACAAAATAATGCCTATGATTTTGAAGATTTAATAATGAAAACTATTCAATATTTCATTTCACATCCGGAAGCGCTGCAATTTTGGCAAGATAAATATCAATATATTTTAGTTGATGAATATCAGGATACTAATTATTCTCAATACTTTTTAGTTAAAATGTTAGTTCAAAAACATCAAAATTTAACAGTTGTGGGAGACGAGGATCAATCTATTTATTCTTTTAGAATGGCTGATTATCGGAATATTCTAAATTTTGAAAAAGATTTCCCTGGCGCAAAAGTAATAGAGCTTGGACAAAATTACCGTTCAACAAAAACTATAGTTGAAGCATCGAGCCATCTTATTAACAACAATCAATTTAGAATGAAAAAAAACTTATGGACAAACAAGAAAGCTGGTGAAGCGATTTTTTTAAGAGAATTTGAGAATGAAAAAGAAGAAGCAGCTCAAATAGTTTGGAACATAAGAAGATTGATATCTGAAGAAAACTTTCAGTCAAACGAAATTGCCATTTTATATCGAACTAACGCTCAGTCTCGTGCTCTGGAAGAGGCTTTTTTAAGAGAAGGATTACCTTATAATTTAATAGGAGATGTAAACTTTTATCAACGCAAAGAAGTAAAAGATATTGTGGCTTATTTAAAAATTCTCCATAACCCAGCTGATTCTTTAAGTTTAAAAAGAATTATAAATGTTCCACCTCGCGGTATTGGTGAAAAGACAGCTTCTTTGATTTTACTTTATGG
>JBBIOV010000026.1:0-2622 GCA_037443185.1 bacterium
CCTTTAGAAATGGCAAAAATAACCCAAAAAAATTTTTACCGCCAACTTAAACAAACTGGAAACGCTTACGCCTGGAAAAACAAATTAGAAACTTATAATCCAAATTATTACAAATGGACGCAATGGTTTTTTTTAAAACTTTTTAAAGCAGGATTAGCTTACCAAAAAGAAGCACCAGCTAATTTTTGTCCTTCTTGTAAAACAGTTTTAGCTGACGAGCAAGTAATTCAAGGAAAGTGCGAAAGATGCGGTGCTGAAATTGAAATAAAATTTTTAAAGCAATGGTTTTTCAAAATTACTCAATACGCTCCTAGGCTTTTGAGAAATTTAGAAAAATTAGATTGGTCATTAAAAGTAAAAATTGCTCAAAAAAATTGGATAGGAAAAAGCGAGGGCGCAGAAATTGATTTTAGATTGTTTTTACCTCAAGTAAAAAGATTTGTAATTTTACATGGCAAAGGAGCTTCTCCAAAAGATAATTTTTATCTCTGGCTCAAATCAGAACTTAAAAAAGCCGGCTTTGAAGTTGAGGTTCCAAAACTACCTAACTCTTTTGAACCAAACGATGTAAAACAAACAGAATATGTTTTAAAAAATTGTAATCTTGATGAAAACACAATAGTGCTTGGTCATTCTTTTGGCGGAATCGTTGCTTTAAGACTGCTTGAAAAAGGCATAAAATTAAAAGGTTTAATTTTAGTTGCTACGCCAAGAACTGACAAATTTTTAGACCATAAAAAAAGGCCATCTGTTTCAACGGCTTTAAAAAAAGGGTTCAATTTTAAAATTATCAAAGAAAACTGCCGGAACATCTTACTTTTATATGATTTAAAAGACGATGTAGTGCCTTTAAGCGACGGCGAGTCTTTTGCAAAAGAACTTAGCGCTCAGTTAATAAAAGCAATAGGTCAAAAGCCTCATTTTCGTTTTAAAAAAGAACCAGAAGTTTTAAATATTTGCCTGCCTTCTATAAAAATTTTTACAACGCGAATTGACACTATTTTTGGAGCAACTTTTTTAGTTTTGTCTCCTTTTTATGAACTAATCAGGAAAAATGACCTTGCGATTTTGCCAGAGGCAAAAGAATATATCAAAGAGACTCTTAAAAAAACAAAAAAAGAAATCAAAGACGAAAAAACCGGCGTTTTTTCCGGTCTATATGCGATAAATCCAGCCACAAACAAAAAAATTCCTATTTGGATTTCTGATTATGTTTTAGCAAGTTATGGCACAGGCGCTATTATGGCAGTTCCCGCTCATGATCAGAGAGATTTTGAATTTGCTAAAAAATATAATTTGCCTATATTACAAGTTATTCAAGTTCCTGATTTGAATAATGAAAAAAATATTTTAGACAAAGCTTACGAAGGCGAGGGGATCCTGATTAATTCTGCTCAATTTAATGGTTTAAAATCTCAAAAAGCAAAAGAAAAAATTTTAAATTGGTTAAAAGAAAAAGGCGTAGCTCAAAAAGCGGTTTCTTATCATTTGAGAGATTGGTTAATTTCTCGGCAAAGATATTGGGGACCTCCTATACCTATAATATATTGTGATAAATGCGGGACAGTTCCAGTACCAGAAAAAGATTTACCAATCAAACTGCCTTATATTAAAAATTTCAAACCTTTAGGCACGGGGAAATCGCCTTTGGCAAATTATCCAAAATTTTACAAAACAAAATGTCCTATTTGTAAAGGTCTTGCACGGCGCGAAACTGATGTTTTAGATACTTTTTTAGATTCTGCTTGGTATTTTTTGCGCTATCCAAGCGCGAACAATAAAAATTTGCCCTGGGATAAAAAAATTACTAAAAAATGGCTTCCGGTTGATATGTACATTGGCGGAGCCGAACATTCGGTATTGCATTTAATGTACGCAAGATTTATCTCAATGGTTTTATATGACTTGGGCTTTGTTGATTTTGAAGAGCCATTTAAAAAATTCCGCGCTCATGGTCTTTTAATTTCTCAGGGAGCTAAAATGTCAAAATCAAAAGGCAATGTTGTCAATCCAGATGAATATATAAAAAAATATGGAGCCGATACTTTAAGAATGTACCTTATGTTTTTAGGACCTTTTGAACAGGGCGGGGATTTCAGAGATGAGGGAATTGTTGGTATATGGCGATTTTTAAATAGAGTCTGGCAATTAGTTCAAGAAATTAAGATTCAAGATCAAAAATTAAAAAATAAAAATTCAAAATTAGACAAGTTAATGCATCAAACAATAAAAAAAGTAACCGAAGATATAGAAAATTTACAATATAATACCGCCATTTCTCAACTTATGATTTATCAAAATACGCTTCAAGAAAATCTTAAAATTTTGTCACTAAAACATATAAAAACTTTACTACTGCTACTTGCGCCTTTTGCACCTCATATTAGCGAAGAACTTTATCAAGTGCTTAAAGCCAAGGCCCAAAATCAAAAATCAAAACAATTTAAATCGATTTTTGAGCAAAAATGGCCCAAATACGACTCAAAATTGATTAGAGAAGATGCTTTCAAATTAGTTATCCAAATAAATGGTAAAACCAGAGATGTTATTGAAGCCAAAACCGGACTTTCAGAAACTGAAGCAAAAGAACTAGCTTTAAAATCGCCAAAAATCAAAAAATGG